>JBDHBX010000003.1:0-213727 GCA_039592335.1 Gemmatimonadota bacterium
CATGAAGGCAAGGCGTGTGGTACGCGCGCTGGTCATCCCGTGGGCCATCGCGGCGGTGGCGATCGGATCATACGTGTGGGGCTGGGAGGACGGGCGCAGCGGCGACGGTCCGGCTCTGGTGCGGACCGCGCTGGCTCAGCAACAACAGCAACTGGTGAGCTCCACTGCCGCGCGGGAGCGGGACGCCTACTTCCCGAACAGTGAGGAGTTGGCGCCGGACGAGATGCGCGTCATCTCCTGCGGCACTGGGATGCCCACGGCGCGCGAGTCGCAGGCTGCCGCCTGTTTCCTGGTCGAGTTGGGGAACGGCGACAAGTACATCTTCGACTCTGGCACCGGCTCCCACGTGCGCATCGGCAGCCTGGAGATTCCCTACGATTTCCTCGACAAGATCTTCATCAGCCACCTGCACACCGACCACTTCGGCGATTTCGCCGCCTACTATATCGGCGGCTGGGTCGCGGGGCGATCGGTCCCCCTGCGGGTATGGGGTCCGAGTGGGGCGGCAGAGAACCTCGGTACCGAGTACGCACTCACCCATTGGCAGCAGGCGCTCAACTGGGACATCACGAATCGCGCCGGGCGGTTGCCCGCAACGGGTGGCGAGCTCGAGATCCACGAATTCGACTACAAGGGCGAGAACCAGGTCGTGTACCAGGAGAACGGCGTCACCATCAGGTCGTGGCCAGCGATCCACGGCATCGACGGTTCTGTGAGCTACCGCCTAGAGTGGAATGGGCTGAGCTTCGTGTTCGGTGGCGACACCTACCCCAACCAGTGGTTTGTGGAGTATGCGCAGGACGCCGATCTGGTGGTGCACGAGGCGATGATGGCGGTTGAGGACTACATCCAGAAGTTCAAGTTCCCCCCGGGGCTCGCACTGGAGATCGGCGTTGGAATCCACACCTCCCCGGAGTCCTTCGGCAAGGTCATGAGCATGGTCGAGCCGCGCATGGCCGTCGCCTATCACTTCTTCAACGACTTCGACACCCGCGAGCGCATAGGACTGGGGATCCGCAGTACATATGACGGACCGCTCAGCATGGCGAACGACTACATGGTGTGGAACGTGACGAAGGACGAGATCCGCGTGCGTGAGGTGCATTTCAACCCGGACGTTTGGCCGCCGCCCAAGGCGTACCCCAGCCCCGACATTGACCAGTCACAGATGGTCTTCGTGTCCGACGAGATCGCGTCCCGCAAGCTCGTGGAGGCGTTCGAGGTGGATCAGAAGATCTACGATCGCATAAATGCGGCGTACGGGACGGACTTCAAGCTGCGGAGGTAGTCGCCGCGCTGGGCGGCGCTGTTGGGCATAACTTGGGCATAAACGGCCGCAGCCAGATGCAACCAGACGCAGCTCAACGCAGAACCTACCGACCCTAAGTCGTTGTCTGAGCAGCTAGATGCAGCTGGACGCAGCCAGACGCAGAACTCTAGAGGGAACTTGAAAACCGCCGGGCGCAAGCCCTTGGGGGTTCGAGTCCCCCGCCCTCCGTAAGGACTTAGGCCCCGTCAGCCGAGACCGTGACACGAGTGCCGCGATCGCTAGTTCTCGCGCGCCAGCAGCTGCTGGAACCGTGGATTGTCGCGCAGCGGGTCATAGAGCGGATCGACTTCGAGCAAGGGACGGGACATCAGCGACGAGATCGACAACAGGTATTCGATCCGGTCTATGGCACGATCGTACTCACCGACCATGATGTAGATGTCGGCCAGCGTGGCCACCTCGTCAGGACCCTGGACCGCGTCCTTTGATACCGGCAGCACGTCTACGGCCTGTTGGCCCAACTGAATGGCTTCTTCCATCCGACCCGTGCCAGCCGCAGCGATGCCGAGGCGCCCACGCGCTGGGTGCGCCACATGTGCCGTGTCCCCCGTCGTCGCGGTCCGTGCCTCGAGAGCCGAGTATGCCTGCTCGTAATGAGCACGTCCGACGTCAGGTCGGCCTGTTTGGGACGCGACGGCTGCCTGGAAGAACAACACACCCTCAGCGTCGGTGCGGCGAGGCAACCTCAGCTCATCATGGTATTCGGCGGCGAAGACCCTGCCGAGTATCCTCGGAGGTGCGCTCCACGCAAGGTCGTACTCGACAGTCCCTTCGGGCGCTTGATGGAGCACGCCCAGCGCTTTCTCCTTGCTACCCTGCCAGAGCAGATAGAGCAAAGCTTTGTGCTGATGTGCCTCCGGAAGGTCGGGAGCTAACGAGACCGCGACGCTCAAATAGCGCTCCGCCTCTCGGTACCGTCGCATTATGAGATAGGTCTCTCCGAGACCCTTGACGATGTTTTGATGTCGCGGGTCAAGGTCTACAGCGGCCTTGAGGTTGGCTGCCGCCTCTTCCCACTCACCCTGTCGCCTGCGAATGTACCCGATGGACTCGATAACATCCGCGTCGTTCGGCCGCTGTGTGCGCGCGATGGTGTACTCTTCCAGGGCTTTCTCGTAGTCCCGGTGGCCGTAGTAGAGGTAGTCCCCCATGGCACTATGCGCTTCGGGCAGGTCGGCTTGGAGTTGAAGCGCCCGGTCTGCAGCATCCTTTCCTTTCGCGAGTTCCACATACTCGCCGTAGACCCAGTGTAGCCAGATCCGTGCGCGGGAAAGTGCGGCGTACGCCAGGCCGAAGTCAGAATCCAGCTCGACGGCGCGTTCATACATCTGCACGGCTAGCTGGGCGTCTTCCTCAACCGCATGCCGAAGGTCGTGCGCGCTCCCCAGCAGATAGTACTGGTACGCCTCGAGGTTGTCGGTCGGCATTGCCGCCAGCTGCTGACGTTCAGTACCGAGTAGCGTGACGTCCAGCGCCTGAGCGACATTCTCGGCAATGTCTGCTTGAACGCGAAAGATCTCGCCAGGCACCAGGTCCGCCGTGTAGCGATCCGTCCACAGATGTGCGTCGTCGGAGACCCGTACGAGCTGGGGCGTCACCCGTACCTGACCCGAGCCATCCGGTGCTCGGTCGGTCCGTATCGTGCCCTCCACCACGTATTCAACGTTCAGGTCTTGACCGATCTCTCGCAGCGTCTTCTCGTGGTGCTTGTACTGGATTGCGCTGGTACGCGAAATGACGTGGAGCCCGCTGATCTCCGCGATCCGGCTGGTAATCTCCTCAGTAATTCCATCTGCGAAGTATTCGTCCTCGGAGCTGCCGAGATTGTCGAACGGCAATACGGCGAGCCTGGGCAGCGCGGCCGCCTCGGCTGATTCAGGCGGGCCGAGAGTGCGAGAGATGACAGTGTAGGCCCCAAGGATTGCGAGGATAGCAACGGCGGCGTAGGCAATCAGGTTTCGTCGTGACTTCTCCCTTGGCGGCACTTCAACAGGACGTGGCACCGTGTGGGCCGGGGTCAACGCCTCAGCAAACTGCGCCGCGGGGCTGAACCGATCCGCCGGAGCTTTCGACAGCACTCGCGACAACGCTGCCACCACCTCCGCGGGCACCGCTGGTCGGAGCTCCGTCACCGGTCGGGGCTCCACCGCGATGTGCTGGTGCACCACGCTCTCGACGGTGGCGCCGGTAAACGGCGGCTCGCTCCCCAACATCTCGTACAACACGCAACCGAGGCTGTAGAGATCACTCCGGCCGTCGAGTTCCTTCCGGACTCATATAGGCCGGTGTGCCCACGGCCATCCCGGTCTCGGTGAGCCGCTCCCCACCGGCCGCGTGAACGGCTCGCGCAATCCCAAAGTCCGCCACCACCGCGTGGCCCTCTTCCAGCAGGATGTTCTCCGGCTTGATGTCCCGGTGGATCACATCGTGCCGGTGAGCAGACCCGAGGGCGTCCGCCACTTCCCTTGCGATCTGCACGGCGTCCTCGACGGGAAGTTGTTTCTCCCGGTTCAGGCGATCGCGGAGGGATTCGCCCTCGACGTACGGCATGACGTAGTAGAGAAAACCATCGGCCTCGCCCGAGTCGTGGAGCGCGAGGATATGAGGGTGATGAAGCTTGGCGGCGATCTCGATCTCGCGGAGGAACCGCTCGGGGCCGAGTGCCGCGGCCAGTTCTGGTCGTAGGACCTTCAAGGCGACCTTGCGGTGAAGCTTGAGGTCCCCGGCGAGGTAGACCGTCGCCATCCCACCGCTACCGATCTCCCGCTCGATGGCGTAGCGGTCGGCGAGGGCCGTCTTGAGGCGGTCCAGCAGGTCAGTCATGGAGTGACCTGGGCTGGGACTGGTCTAAGGTATGGCTCTCGAATCAGAGGGTCCAGACAGCGCCTTGAATCCGACGCCTGGACATATCCTGGGCATAAACACCCGCAACCAGGCGCAACCGGACGCAGAACCGCCTGACTGTGGGTGGTTGTCTAGCAACTAGAGCAGCTGACGCAACCAGACGCAAAAGGCGAGAGGGAACTTGAAAACCGCCGCGGGCAACCGCATCGGGGTTCGAATCCCCGGCCCTCCGTAACGTGCCCTTGGGGGTGGAGCTGCGGCTGCTGACGCAGCCTCGCTCTGCTATGCGCGTGTTAGGCAGCACCACACCTAATCTAATATGACACACCAGGTGCCTGATGAAGGTACGTGTCGTCAACAAGTTGCTTTAACATGAAGTCGGCCACATCGGCACGTGATATCCAACTTCTGATTCGCTTATCCGTTCTGGAAAACCCGTGCCGATAAACTCCCGTTCGCGGGCCGTCCTTCAAGTGAGGGGGGCGAACAATTGTCCAATCCAACAAGCTCTTTCTTACGACAGCCTCCTGAAGTTCGTGATCTGCGAAAGCATGTCGAAGGAATATGCCCACAATGATGTACTTGGTAAAAAACGGTAGGTTGGTTCGACTATCTCCCACGCCAAGCGAAGATTGACAGATTAGACGTTTCACGCCAGTGCTCTGCATAGCCTCAACGATATTTCGTGTTCCCTCCTCTCGCAGAGTTGTGCGTATAGGGCCCGTGCCAATGGTCACGAGTATACCTTCGTGTCCTGCTACAGCGCTCTTTACAGTAGCCGCATCTAGCACATCGCCACGAACAACGGTTAAGCGCGAATGCTGTATGTCCTCGATCTTGGCCGGGTCACGGGCATATGCCGTGACGCTATGGTCCTGGTCGAGAGCCTGAATCAGCAGCTCTCGTCCTGTGCCACCGGTTGAACCAAAAACAAGCAATCTCATCCCATCCTCGTGCTTTCTAGGCTGCCTAACTGGTAGTAGACTGCCTCAAGGCCTGATCTTCGCGTACAACGCAGTCAGGCGATCCCGATAGGCCTGTCGGATCGGGGCTTCCTCATCCGCCAGTGGTTTCACTGGGATGAGGTCCATGACCTCATCGGGCGGGAGTCCCGATTCGAGGAGTGTCCGCGCCGACCCACACACCATGCTTTTCAACGCTGGCACGGCATCGTTCTCGTCGAGACCGAACTCTGCCGCAAGCTCCCTCAGGGCCTGCAACTGGTGCCAGAAGTACGTGGGGCCCATTCCCGTCAACAAAGCGAATCCTTCGAGCTTGGACTCTGCTACGTCCGGACATTCGCCCACCGGTTCGAAGAATTGACTCACAGCTGCACGGTCTTCCGCAGGCATCTCTTCGCCATAGGCAACCGGGTTGTAGCCCAGCCCAATGATCGAAGGCGCATTGGGAATCATTCGAACGACGCGAGCGACACCACCCAGCAACTCGCTCAATCGGGCCAGCGTGATCTTGGGCGCGAGGGAGACCACTACTGCTTCAGGCTGTAACGTGGACTTGATCTCCGCCAATATCGCAGCCATGACCGGCGGATGAAGCGCGAGAATGACGAGATCCTGGGCAGCCGGTTTGGTGCTTTCTGCGCCTGCGGCAACGACGTTGGGGAACTGGACGGACAACCGGTCCAGGACCTCAGGATTGGCATCACTCACGACGATCTCAGGCAGTCTGACACCAGCAGCATTGAAACCGCCAAGCAGGATGCGAGTAACTCGTCCCGCACCGATGAAACCAACTGACCTGATAATCATGATTCTCTTCCTATCGCTTGTAGACCATTCGCTTTGGGATCAATGTGGTGTGGAAGAACTCAGTGCGCTTGAACGAACTGGCTATCCCCTGAAGACGAAGGAGGAAGGAGGAATCCCGAACAGTGAGGAGAACAAGCGGGTAGACGAGACCCGATGTCATGGCGTTGGAGGTCATTCCTGTACCCATTGTTCTTCAGTACTGCTCTCTCACCCGCCCCGGCAAAGCTGCTCGAGGGGGATCTTTCGCAGCTTGGCGAGCGCGTCGGCGTCCTCCTCCACCTGAGTGTCGGACTCGATCTGACGCCACACCTGCCGCAGGGTGGACCGCGCCCCTGGATCCTTGGCGAGGTCGAAGTGCACGAAGCGACCGTCCTTACGCTCTGTCACGAGGCCCGCCCGCCGCAGCTCGGCGACGTGCGACGATATCGTGGAAGGCGCGAGTCCCAAGGCCGCGGTGATCTGACAGGCACACAGGTCACCGCCGCGCAGCATGGCGAGGATTCTCAGGCGCGCCGGGTGCGCGAGCGCCTTGTACAGCTGGGTGCTGGCGTCGAGTGTTGTCATTTCGGCCTTTCACGAATTATAGTATTGTAGCCTGGAGAGTCGTGCAAGGCCTGCCGGGTGCGGCGGGCCGACTGGGGGTGGACGTGGGGTTCTGGAAGCGCGAGTGGAAGTGGGCGTTGCTGCTGGTCGGCGGGTTCCTCTTGTGCTATTACCTGCCGGTCGAGACACTGCAGGGCGTGCTCCCGCTCCCCGGAGCGGTCGCCGAGTCGCTGTTGCTTACCCGGTGGTACGCCCGCGAGCACGTGCTGCTCTGCCTGGTGCCCGCCTTCTTCATCGCGGGCGCGATCGGGGTCTTCGTCAGCCAGAGCACCGTTATGAAGTACCTGGGAGCGGGGGCCAACAAGGCGCTGGCGTACGGCGTTGCGTCCGTCTCCGGCAGCGTCCTCGCGGTGTGCTCCTGCACGGTGCTGCCGCTCTTTGCCGGGATTTACAGGCGCGGGGCCGGACTCGGACCGGCTGCTGCGTTCCTTTACTCCGGCCCCGCGATCAACGTCCTCGCCGTGATTCTCACCGCCCGCGTGCTGGGCATCGAATTGGGTGTGGCGCGCGCGGTCGGCGCGGTCGTGTTCAGCATCTTCGTGGGCCTAGCCATGCACCTGTTGTTCCGACGGGAAGAGCTGGTGAAGGCCGCCGCCCAGGCCGAGGCACCGCAGGAGCCCGCGGTCCGCCCGTTGTGGCAGACCGCCCTGTTCTTCGGGTCCATGGTGGCGATCCTGGTGTTCGCCAATTGGGGCGCCCCCGCGGCACCCGAGGGGCTCTGGTACGCCGTCTTCCGGGCCAAGTGGTGGCTCACGGGGCTGTCGGCGCTCCTGCTCGCGGCGGTGCTCGCGCTGTGGTACGGCGTCTCCTGGCGGCGGCTGGCGGTGCCCGGTGTGGCGGTGGCTGGCGTCGGCGCAGGGTTTCCGGCCCATCCTGCGGTCCCGTTCACGGCCGGTGCGATCGGCCTCTCGGTCGTGGCCACGAGCCAGGAGGGAGAGCCGCGCGAGTGGTTCGAATCCTCGTGGACGTTCGCTAAGCAGATCCTACCGCTCTTGTTGTTGGGTGTGCTCGTTGCCGGACTCCTGCTGGGACGGCCCGGCCAGGAAGGCGTCATTCCGTCGGGCTGGGTGGCCGCGGCAGTCGGGGGGAACTCGCTCCTCGCGAACTTCTTTGCATCCTTTGCCGGGGCCTTCATGTACTTCGCGACGCTCACCGAGGTGCCGATCCTCGAAGGGTTGCTCGGCAACGGCATGGGCCAAGGCCCGGCCCTCGCCCTGCTCCTCGCGGGCCCGGCGCTCTCACTGCCGAACATGCTCGTGATTCGCAGCGTGATGGGGACCAAGAAGACGTTGGCGTTTGTGGGGCTGACGGTAGTGATGGCGACCGTCACGGGACTCTTGTACGGCGCGTTCGCGTCGTGACACGAGTCAGTGCCTCACTGTCTTAGGATGGAGGTGATTGGGTATGGATGTGCGCGTGTACGGTCCAGGGTGCGCGAACTGCAAACGCCTCGAGCAGCGGACGCGTGAGGCGCTGGCCAAGCTCGGCCAGCCTGCCGACGTGGCCAAGGTAGAAGAGCTCGGGGAGATCACCGATGCCGGTGTGATGCGAACGCCCGCGCTCGGCATTGATGGCAAGATCGTGCTCGAGGGCAGAGTGCCCGACGTGCCCGAACTCACGACGATCATCACGACGGTGCTAGCCGAGGGGTGACCGCACCACTTGGACATATCTTGGGCATAAACGCCCACAGCCAGACGCAACCAGGCGCAGCTCAACGCAGAACTGCCTGACCGTAGGCCCCTGTCTAGCAGCCAGATGCAGCTGGACGCAGCCAGACGCAAGGCCCAGGAGCGAACTTGAAAACCGCCGGGCGCAAGCCCTTGGGGGTGGAGCTGCGGCTGCTGACGCAGCCTCGCTCTGCTTCGCAACGAGTCCCCCCGCCCTCCGTAAGGACCTAGGCCCCGTCAGCCGGGTGGCTTGGCGGGGCCTTGGACATCCTGCACTTCAATCGGTCGTTTCAAAGCTCCAGGAACATCGTTTTGAAGCTTCAGTTGGCCGTTTTGGAGGTTGGAAACGGCGATTTGAAGCTTCAATTCGTCGGCCGTCGCCTATCACTTCTTCAACGACTTCGACACCCGTGAGCGTATCGGGCTCGGCATCCGGAGCACGTATGACGGACCGTTGAGCATGGCCAACGACTACATGGTGTGGAACGTCACCAAGGACGACATTCGGGTGCGCGAGGTCCATGTCAACCCGGACGTGTGGCCGCCGCCCAAGGCCTACCCCAGCCCCGACGTCGACCAGTCACAGATGGTGTTCGTGTCCGAGGAGATTGCGTCGCGCAAACTCGTCGAGGCATTCGAGGTGGATCAAGAGATCTACGATCGCATCAACGCTGCGTACGGGACGGACTTCACGCTGCGCAGGTAGTCGCCCACCCTGCGCGGGGGCTTAAGCCCCGTCAGCCGTCAGGCTGGCGGGGCTTTGTCTTTGTCAAAGTGCATAGGCCAGCCCGAGTCACGCCAATTGGGCGCGTCCCCGGGGCTCGGGAATCGGGCGACCAAGCTCACGCGCGGTGGCGATCCATTGGTCGATGACCACCTCGACGCTGGCCAGCGCCTCCTGGTACGTCGAGCCGTCGGCCACACAGCCAGGCAACTCGGGCACCGCAGCGATCACGGCGCGCTCCGTGTCACTCCAATACAGTACGATCTCGTAGCGGTGCCTGCTCACAGAGCGTTCCTCCTCTCGAGCCGGTAGTGACGGATCACGTTTCCGTCGATGTGAAGCTTCATCTCGTTACACTACCCCTGCCCTCCGCAGGAAACCAGGCCACATCAACTGTCAAACTGGCGGGGCTTTGTACCGCCCTCCACATTGGCATCCGAGGACACAAGCGCGCCCTCGCTTGAACGCCTGAGGAGGAGAGCATGAACATCGGACTCACGCGCGAGTTTCTGCTGTGGTGTACGATCATCAACTTCGGAATACTGATGGTGTGGTGGCTGTTCTTCGTGGTTGCGCGCGATTGGATGCATCGCTTCCACGGTAAGTGGTTCCGTCTGTCCGATGAGCGGTTCGACGCCGCACACTACACCGGGATGGCGGTCTTCAAGATAGGAATCATTCTGTTCAACCTGGTGCCCCTCGTGGTTCTGTACATAGTGGGCTGAAGAGAGCGCGACGGAGCCGGAAATGCGGTTCGCCAGGACCGGCACACTCGGGCTCCGATCCGCGCGTTCCGCCGGCGAGACTGCGGCGACGTGACGCGGACTCGGGTGCAAGGGTATCCCTGGCAGACACATTCTGGAGTCACCATGCGTGCTGCCGTGGCCGCCCTCGCGGCAACCCTTTACGTGGCAGCCGTCGCCTGCACCGAGGCGGCCGCACCCGACGCCGGCCGGTTCACAGCCAGCCTCCGGGGTGACACCCTCCTGCTGCACAACGGCACCGACGCACCGGTCCACCACGCGGTGTCCGACGTGGAGGACCCCAACACCATCCTCTGGCTGCTCTGCGCCGGTCCCGACTGCCCCAGCCTCGCCGCCGGAGCGGACACGACCCAGCTCCTCCCCACGGTCTGGTTCGACCCGCACGCACCACTGTTCCTACACTGGTGGCACGCCGCCCGGGTCGGTGCAGGGGGCTTCCGTCCGGACCGCCTCCGCACCATCGAATTGAGGCGTTAGAGGCTAGCCCGTTCGCCAGCCCATAAGTAGTCCATTCACTGCAGTTAGCGCGAACCGGCGCGACAGGCTCCGATAGCCGTGTGACACACGTCACTTGCCGGACCGGGGCCGGCGCGGCATGCTGCCCCCAAGAGTCTGCCTCAACTGGGAGCGCGTTATGAGATCCCTCCGCACCTTCCGGCGCGTGCTCGCTCTGACTGCCGTGGCACTCGGTGCCAGCCTGTGGTTCGGCTGTGGGGACCGCGCCGAGGACCCCCTGACCGGCCCGGAGCTCAGCGTGCAGGCGCGGTCGGACGTCGCCGCCGCGATCAGGGCCCAAGAGCGGCACACGCCGGCGCTGCTTCGCATCCCCGGAGTCGTCGGCACCGCGGTGGGCCTCAGGCCCAACGGGCAGCCCGCCGTGCAGATCCTGCTCGAGCGCGCGCACGTGGGCATTCCGGCACACCTCGACGGCGTGCCCGTGGTGGCCAGAGTCACCGGCCGCTTCGTCGCCTTCAGCGATCCCACCGGGCGGCAGCGACCGGCGCCGGTGGGATTCTCCGTGGGGCACCCGGACATCACGGCCGGCACGATCGGTGCGCGCGTGAAGGACGCGGCAGGCAATGTGTACGTTCTCAGCAACAACCACGTGCTCGCCGCCAGCAACGATGCCCAGCTCAACGACCCGGCATGGCAACCGGGTGCCCACGACGGCGGCACGTCAGCCGACTCCATCGGCTATCTCTGGTCGTTCAAGGTCATCAGGTTCTCCCGCGGGAACAACACGATGGACGCAGCCATCGCCCGGTCGGACGTGACCAATGTCGACAATGCCACCCCGGCCGACGACGGCTACGGAACGCCGAGCGAGCTGATCTACGGGGACGGGAACGGCGACGGCGTGTTCGACGACAAGACCGCGCTCCTGGGACTCGACGTGCAGAAGTACGGCCGCACCACGGGGCTCACCCAGGGTACCATCACGGGAGTCAACGCCACCGTGACCGTGTGCTATGAGGGCTATATCATCTGCACGAAGAGAGCCAAGTTCGTGGACCAGCTCATCATCGAGCCGGGCACCTTCAGTGACGGCGGGGACTCGGGCTCGCTGATCGTCTCCATCGTTGGCAACCACCCGGTCGGTTTACTCTTCGCGGGGAGCAGCACCCAGACGATCGCGAACCGGATCGACCTGGTACTGAACTACTTCAGCGTCACCGTGGATGGCGGCGCGTCTCCGCCGCCGCCGCCGCCAGCCCCGCTCACCGACGTGGCCGTCACGAGCGTGAGCGCACCCCCTGAGGTGACGCAGGGCGCCGTAGTGGACGTGACGGCCACCGTCCAGAACGTGGGCAACCAGGACGTGACCGCCAGCTTCGACGTGACCCTGCGCGACGAGACCGACGCCGTCGCCATCGGCACGCACAGCGTGGCCGGCCTGGCGGTGGGCGCCACTCAGACCCTGACGTTCAGCTGGAACACCGGCGCCAGCTCGTTCGGCAGTCATACACTCGTGGCGAGCCATGACCTGGCCGACGACGATGTCTCCAACAACTCGGCCTCGACCGGGGTCATGGTCACCGACCCGAGCGCCGTGACCTTCATTCACGTCGGCGACCTGGACGGCTGGACGCAGAACGACGGGTCTAGGTGGTCGGCCATCGTAGAGGTCGTGGTCCACGACGCGACCCACAGTCCGATCAACGGCGCGACGGTACGGGGCGTGTGGAGCCCGAACGGTCTCGCCTCCGATGAGTGCACCACGGGCGAGCTCGGCGGGAACGGGACCTGTATCTTCCTGTTCCCCGGCATCCGGAAGAACGTCAAGTCCGTGACGTTTACCGTGACCGACGTGACCGGGACGAGCTCGACCTACGGTGCGGGCCTGAACCACGACGTGAACGGTAGCAGCGACGGCACGACGATCACCGTGATCCGGTAAGCCAACTACCTGGGTACCCGACCGGACCTCGGTCCGGTCGGGCGGCCTGTCCAATGACAGCCCCGAGTTCTCACCTCGTCACGGCGCTCTTGCTCACCGCCCTCGCCGTGGGGTGCGGGGGCCAGTCGGCGTCCGAGGAGGAGACGGCAGTGCCCAGCAAAACAATCGAAGATGTCCTTGCGGCGCACACCGACTCTCTCATGGCCTTGCCGGGCGTGGTAGGTACCGCGATCGGCCTGTGCGACGGCACTCCGTGCATCCGGGTGTTCCTCGCGGAGGCGAGTGACGCGGAGCGCCGCAGGATCCCCCAGCAGCTCGAAGGCTACCGGGTCCGCACCGAGGTGACTGGAGAGATCCGACCGCGGCCGTAAGGACGAACAGGGTGGGCGCGGCTCCCTCTCAGACCGCCTCCTCCCGCCCAAACACCGCCACCTGCCAGAACGGCGTGTCGTGGAGGCTGTGCTGGCGAAACCCCGCTGCCTCGATCAGCTCATGCATGCGCCCCGGTGGGTGGACGAACACGCGGAAGGCGCTGCGTACCACCCAGCGCGACAGATTGATCGCCGCGAGCATCCACCGCACGAACCATCGGTCGCGCGGATAGCTGAGCACCAGCAGCTTATTGGCTCTGGAGGTGGCAGACTGCAGGAGCGCGTCGCAGTCAGGGTAGCAGCACACCACGCGGTCGAGCGTGACCGCATCCGCTGCCGGCAGCTCGGCCGCGACGTCCACGAAGTCACCCTGCACGAAGCGAATCCGGTCTGTGTGTCCGCGCCGGGCCGCCTCCGCCTTGGCCGCCGCCAGGTAGGCCGGCGCCGCGTCCACCAGGGTTGCCTCGCTCACGCCGTCCGCAAGCAGCTCGTGCACGATGACCCCGATCCCTCCGCCGACGTCCAGCAGCGAGCCGGTCCTCGCCTCGTGCCTCTCGAGTGCCTCGAGGATGGTCCGGGTGGTGCCGTCGGGACCCTTGCGGCGGTAGCGCCGCATGTCCCGCTTGGCGAAGCCCTCGTCGAATACGCGCCGGGCGTCCTGGCAGTGGCAACAGGTCATGGATACGCTCCTGCCTGATAATCTCCCCTTCCCGAGGGTCCCGCCAGGCGGCATTGCCAACCTCCGACCAGGTGGCCATTCTATCCCCTTGCACTCACTTCGGAGCCAACCATGAAGCGAGCTCTCTCTGTCCTGATACTGCTGGCCTGGGTGGCCGGCACGCTGGGCGCCCAGGTGGCCATGACCACCGAGCCGCAGAGTGGCGTGGCCTTCCCCATGGAGATCACCGCCGTGGGCGGTGACGGAACCCAGGCGCTCACCGGCACGGGGATCCGCACCAAGACCTTCCTCAAGGTGAAGGTCTATGCGTTCGGGGTCTACGTGAACCCGACCATGGCCAGCGCCGCGCTCAGCGGCTATGCCGGCAAGTCGTTCCGCGACCTGTCTGACGACCAGGGATTCTACGACCGTGTGCTGCAGATGGACTTCCCCATGACGCTGCGGCTCGTCATGACCCGCAACGTGGGCGGCGACGACATGGCCGACGCCTTCGACGGGGCGCTGCGACCCAGGGTGCAGCGCGCGGCCGCCGAGATGAACATGCCCGGGGGCGAGCAGGCACTGGAGCAGTTCCGCGGCTACTTCAGCGTCGAGGAGATGACTGACCGCTCAGAGCTGCTGTTCACCTGCGCCGACGGCACACTCAACACCTCGGTGAAGGGCGTACTGCAGGCACCGATCGCCTCCGCTGCCCTGTGCTGGGCGCTGTTCGACGTCTACCTGGGGAAGGACCCGATCTCCAAGGGCGGGAAGCGCACCGCGGTGATGAACTTCCCGCAGATTCTGGGCAGCGAGTAGCCGGACGGGTTGAGTTTGCGGCCCGGCCCGGCCACATTTCGGGCCGCGGGGCGGGACCGGCGGGGTGGTGAGCCGCCGGTCCGGCCCGTTTGGAGAGGTGGCCGAGAGGCTGAAGGCGGCGGTTTGCTAAACCGTTATAGGGTTCAAAGCCCTATCGGGGGTTCGAATCCCCCCCTCTCCGTGCCCCCGGCAAGAAGAGAGCCCCGAGCGCTGCACGCTCGGGGCTCTTCTC
The DNA here is from genome assembly GCA_039592335.1 of Gemmatimonadota bacterium. Lineage (GTDB taxonomy): Bacteria > Gemmatimonadota > Gemmatimonadetes > Gemmatimonadales > GWC2-71-9 > WVYX01. Next base: position 14,183 of record JBDHBX010000003.1, read on the forward strand.
GTTCTAACGCTTCGGGCGCTTGCCCGGCGGCCGCAGCTTCGGATCGGGCCACGTCGAGCAGCCCGGATCGGGCGGTCTCGGCGGCTCCGGATCGCGCGGCAGATCGGGGGTGCACGGCGGCTTGGGGAACGGTGACCGAGCACCGTCCCTTGGCCTGCGGTGTCCCCGCTGACTGACGTGCTTCAGGATCTCATCCCAGATCCACATGGCTGCTCCGACGCTTGGCGTGCCCTCCACCCTACGAGATGAATAGCCCTCCCGTTTCGTGGGCGGTAGGCCGCGGCCGGAACCCTACGGCGTCTGGACCCGGAAGTCCAGCGCCCCGCTCGTGCCGGAGAACTCGACCAGAATGGTCCAGTTCCCGGTCGTGCCGGCGTCGCAGCCGACCCGCGGCTGCCTCAGGGCACGCCGGTGCCCTGCACTTTTCGCGCGGCGGCTCGCGAGTAACTTCCTTGCCATGACGGCCTCAGCGAAGCTGATCGAGATCCTCGTCATGGAGGGCACCGCGCTGGTGCTGTTCGCGTTCGCGTACGCCATTGGGGTGAAGGGCAAGCTGTTCCTGATCGCGGGCTACAACGAGCGCACCGCAAAGCTGGTGCACGACAAGCGCGGCCTGGCGCGGCTGGTCACCCGCCTGTGTGTCCTGGTGGGACTCGCGTCGGCGCTCATGCCGCTGGTAACGCACCTGTGGAGCGATTCGCCGCAGTCGCTCGCCGGCTGGATCGGCGCCTACGGCGGGTTCATCGTCGGTACACTCCTCTTCACCGTGCTGCAGGCACGTGACTACGTGTCCAGGGGCGCTTCGGATGCCTGATAACGTCCGCGTCCGCTTCGCCCCGAGCCCCACCGGCTACCTCCACGTCGGCGGCGCGCGCACCGCCCTGTTCAACTGGCTGTTCGCCCGCAAGCTGGGCGGGAAGTTCCTGCTGCGCATCGAGGACACCGACAAAGCGCGCTCGTCCGAGGAGCACGTGCAGGTGATGCTCGACGGCCTGGGTTGGCTCGGCCTCGACGTGGACGAGGGGATCGTGTACCAGGGCGCGGGGATCGCGCGGCACCAGGCGCTGGCCGACCGGCTGCTGGCCGACGGAAAAGCCTACGAGGAGGATGGGGCCATCTGGTTCCGCATGCCGGACCAGGAGATCGCCTGGGACGACGCGGTGTACGAGCGCATCTCGTTCCAGGGCTCCGACATCAAGGACTGGGTGATCCTGCGCTCCGACCGCAGCCCCACCTACAACTTCACCGTGGTGGCCGACGACTTGGAGATGGGCATCACGCACGTGATGCGGGGCGACGACCACATCTCCAACACGCCGAAGCAGATCGCGGTGTATCGGGCGCTGGGACACGAGCCGCCCACCTTCGTGCACGTCCCGATGATCCACGGCCCCGACGGGAAGAAGCTGTCCAAGCGCCACGGCGCGACCGCGGTGGGTGATTACCGCCAGGAGGGGATCCTCCCCGAGGCGATGCGCAACTTCCTGGCGCTGCTCGGCTGGAACCCCGGAGACGAGCAGGAGCTGTACTTCACCGTTGAGGATCTGGTCGAGGCATTCTCCGTGGAGCGCATTCTCAAGAAGGCCGCGGTCTTCGATCTCACCAAGCTGGAGTGGCTGAACGGGCAGCACATCAGCCGCACGCCGCCGGAAGAGTTGTACGCGCTGATCGAGTCGGAACTGCCCGACAAGGGTGTGGACGTCGCGGCACTCGGCAAGAAGCGCGTGCTCCACGCCATCGAGGTGCAGCGCGAGCGGGCGCGCACCACGCACGACCTGGCACACCGAGTGGGGGTGCGCTTCAATGCCGCGCTCATCGAGCGTACGCCCAAGGCCGACAAGCTCATCGCGAAGGATCAGGACGCCTTCCACTCGGCGCTGGCGGCGGCCCATGAGAGGCTGCAACCCATCGACGCGGCGAAGTGGGAGCCTGAGCAGCTGGAGCAGGTACTGCGAGACCTCGCCGAGGAGATGGGCCTCAAGCCGGGCGGGATCTTCCAGCCCATTCGCGTGGCGCTCACCGGCGACACGGTCTCGGAGCCGGTGAACGTGCTGCTCGAGGTAGTGGGCCGGGACGAGAGCCTGCGGCGCATCGTGGCAGCGCAGGAATGGTAGGTCGACGGGCCTACGTAGCGATCTTACTCGGCGGCCTGCTCACGGCCTGCCTGCTCCCCCACACCACCGAATCGCCACCGCAGAACCGTGCCTGCCCCACGATGCGCGACGGCGCGGGCACGTCGCTCACCTGGTACGTGCCTGACTCGTCCACCAATAGCAGCACTGCCGAAAAGTGGTGTCTCGCCACGGGGCCGGCAGTAATCGACTCGATCCCGAGCGGACGGTTCGGTCCGTGGCGGGCTGGCGACTCGCTGGCGGTGGTGGCGTGGAACGTGAGCGCGGGCGGCGGGGATCTGCTGGCATTCCTCGACGAGCAGATAGGGTTGTCCTGTGACGCGACGAATGCGGCGCTCGCGCCGGGCGCATCCCACTTCGTGTTGTTGCTGCAGGAGGCCTACCGACGCTCGGCAGCGGTGCCGGCGGACGCGGACGAGTCTGTCATCCCGCCGGCGGTGAAGGAGCAGTCGCGACCGGGAGAGCGGGTGGACGTGATCGAGGTGGCGCGGCGCTGCGGGTTGGCGCTCGCCTACGTTCCGGCCACGCGCAACGGCACCGGGGAGTGGGAGGGCGACCGCGAGGACAAGGGGGACGCGATCCTCTCCACCCTGCCGTTGTCGGACGTAATCGCGGTCGAGATGCCGATGGTCGCGCAGCGCCGCGTCGAGCTGGCGGCGACGGTGCACGACGCGCGCGGCGACAGCCTGCGCGTGGTGAGCGTACACCTCAACACCTTCCCACCGCCCTGGCGCGTGCTGCGTACGGGCGGCTCGTCGCGCGTGCGGCAGGCGCTCACGCTGGTGGATGGACTGCAGCGGGCGGAGCTGGAGCGCAGCGGGCGGGCCGCCGACACGGCGCTCGCCGCCTGCTACCCCTCGTGTGGTGACGACGAGACCGCCAGCTACCTGATCTCGACGGTGGCCGGCGGCGACATCAACACCTGGACCGGCGGTGGCACCGCGCTCAAGCAGCTGTACCTGCACTTCCCCGACTCGCCGCCCTACGACCCCACACCCACGCGCACCAGCTTCCGCACGGATCACATCCTGTTCCGGCAGGCGGGCACGGGCTCGGTGGGCAGCGTCATCGACGGCTCGTACCGCCGGTTCGACAGCGCGTACCACTCGGATCACCATCCCATCACCGTCTGGTTCCGGTTCGACCGCTAGCGATACCGCGCGGCCAGCTCCTCCATCCCGTCGCCCGCGCTCACGTAGCCGTACCACCGCGTGGTGTACAGCCAGTCCTGGAACAGCGCGTCGAGATCGCCGCCGCCAATCCCCTTTGCATACGCCACGAACTGCTCGGTGGTCGCCCCCTCGTCGGCGTAGGTCTGATAAAACCCGCCGATGATCCGGTTGAACCGCTCCTGCCCCACCACCTCGTACAGGACGTTGAACATCAGGCTGCCCACCGTATACGACAGGCCCGCGAGGTCGGCCTCGCCATAGCCGATCATCGGCGTCTCGCGCCACTGCGGCCGGCTCTCGAAGCGCTCCCGCACCCACTCCAGGCGGCGCTCCATGCGTGCCGCCAGAACGCTGTCGCCCTCGAGGTGATCGACCGTCAGGTACTCCAGGAACGAGGCCAGGCCCTCGTCCCAGCGTGCGTAGTGCGTGTCCTTCGAGTCGACGTTCCAGAAGTGGGAGACCTCGTGGTAGGCCTCGCGGCTGGCCGTCGCGTCCTGAAAGGCCGCGGCCGCCTGGATGGCGCCGGTGGCGTCGGCCTGCGACCCCCAGCCGTCGGGGATCTCGATCACCGCGAACCTTCCCTCACGCCGCAACGGTCCGAACCACTCGGCGTACAGCTCCAGGCACGCGGCGAAGGCGTCTATCACGCGCTTCGCGCCCTCCGCGTCCTCGGCGAAGTGGAAGAGTGTGAGCCCCTGTCCCTCGAGCACCTCGTACTTCGCGATGGCGAAGTCCATGCGCCACGAGGGCTCCAGACTCTCGTAGATGTAGGTTGCCATGCCCTCGGCGGCGCGCCGCTCGACCAGGCGGTGCAGGTTGGCGACCTGGAGCGACTCCGGCACCGTCACCGCGGCGCGGAAGGTGTAGTCCGGCAGGCCCGCCGCCCGATTGACCGCGCGCGAGGGGTAGCCGATGCGCGGATAGGCGTTGACGTCCATGCGAATGATGGTGAACGCCGGGTCGATGTGGTCCTTCGTGTACAGCATGCCGGTCTCGGTATAGCCGAGCAGATGCCCTTCGTACTCCAGCACGACCGTCGCTTCCTCGCCCGGAGCGAGGGCTTCCGGAAGGACTGCCTCGACGTAGTTCGCCTGGAACTTGGCCCAGTCCTCGAACGTCAACACGCGCTGGGTAAAGGGAACCGCGTTGCCCTGCTCGTCGGTGAGGCTCGTGACGTGCATGAGCCGGTACAGCAGGAGCGGCAACTCGCGCGTGGCCTGCTCTGAGGCATTGCGCACGGTGAGCCGGACGCGCGCGACGAGCTGCTCCGTCTCGTAGTCGGGTCGCAGGTCAAGGTCGTAGTGGACGGGCCGGAGTAGGAGCTGGCGCTCGGAGTATTGCTGGGCGCCGGCGAGCGTGGGGAGACATGTCGCCGTCATCACGAGCCCGGCCAGCACGAGGCGCATGGCGGTTCTCCTCATCGGGGGTTCGACATCATGGATGGCTGCGTTGCGTCCGGAAGAATGCGCGCGATGCCCTACGGCGGAATCGGCGGTACGATCGAGTCACGTCGTTGCTGCCGCTCTCTCAACGTGCGCAGCGAGTCGCGCTCCGCCTGCTTCCGCCGGCGCACCGCCTGCACGTACCCCTTGAACTCCTCCGCCGTCTCGGCGCGCTCTGCCGCCTGGAGGATGTCCTGTCGGATGCGCGCCAGCTCGGCCGCGTCCTCCGCCATGGGGATGTTCCCCTGCGGCATGGGAATGAGCGCCAGCAGGATGTTGGGGATCTTGAAGTCGCCCAGGTAGATCCACGAGCCGTCCACCCCCCAGGTGTCTTCACCCACCTCCGTGGTCCAGTCGGGCGGCGGCGGGGTGGCGAAGCTGTCGACCGGCCCCGAGGCGAGGTAGGCGCGGATCCGCTCCCGAACCGCGCTGTCCACGCGCGCGACGTGCATCTCGACGGTCTCGGACCGTCCCACGACGCCCAGTGCCGCCTCGTCCGCGCGCACCCACAGGCGCCCGTCCCCGAACGCCGGCTGGATCAGTCGCCTGGGGCCGCGCAGCCCCGGGGTGCTGGCACTGTCCCCTGCCCCGGTCTCGGTCCCGATGATCATCGCCACGTCGGTCTCGGGCGGTGGGATCACCGAGTCCACGGCAGGACCGGGCGCCGCGCGATCGGGCGGCCCCTCCTCCTCCGGCTCGCCGCCGCCCTCGCCGCCCCCGACCCCCAGCGCGGGCATGGCAAACTCACGGTCGTCCACCCACCCGGGCGGCAGCAGCGTGATGATTGTAGTGACCGGCACGTCCTCTTCCTTGGGGAGGAACGTCGGCCCGGCTACACTCACGAAGAGCGCGATCACCACCGCGTGCACCACAATGCTCGCCAGCCCCCACAGCGGGTTGCCGCGCTTGGCCTGGGGCAGCAGATAGAAGCCACCCCACTCCCGCGAGGGATAGCGCCGCTCAGGCACGGGCCGCTCCCAGGCGCTCCAGCGTGCGCGCCGCGCGATGGATCGCCTCGATCAACCGGTCGCTCTCCACGGTGAGTGCGATGCGGAAGTACCCCTCGCCGCCGGATCCGAACGCGGTCCCCGGCATGAACACGACACCTTCGCGCTCCAGCGCCTCCCGCGCGAACTGCTCCGTCGAGACCCCGTCGGGCAGCGGCACCCACAGGTACATGGTGCCCTTGGGCACCTCGACCGGCAGCCCGATCTCCGCGAGCGCGCGCACGGCGGCGTCGCGCCGCTCGGCAAACCGCGCCACCAGCGGCGGCGCCAGCGCCTCGGCCCGGTCGAGCACCGCGGCACCGGCCTGCTGCACCGCGAGGAACACCCCCGTGTCCACGTAGGTCTTCGCCTTGTGGAGCGCCCCGATCAGCTCGGTGTTGCCGACCGCCCACGCGACCCGCCACCCCGTCATCGAGAACGTCTTGGAGAGCGAGTGGAACTCGATGGCCACGTCGCGGGCGCCCTCCACCTCGAAGATGCTCGGCGCCTTGTATCCGTCGTACGTGATCTCGCTGTAGGGGTTGTCATAGGCGAGCACGATGTCGTGCCGGCGGCACAGCTCTACGGTGCGCGCCAGGTAGTCGAGCGGCGCCACCGCGGTCGTGGGGTTGTTGGGATAGTTGAGGTAGACGAGCCCCGTCCGATCGAGCCGCTCCGGCGGCAGGTCTTCCAGCTCCACCAGGAATCCCTTCTCGCGCACCAGCGGCACGAACTCGGGCTCCGCGTCGGCCAGCAGCGCGCCCCCGATGTAGGCCGGGTAGCCGGGGTCGGGCACGATGCAGACGTCACCGGGATCGAGCACCGCGAGTCCCAGGTGCGCGAGGCCCTCCTTGGAGCCGAGCAGCGGGATCAGCTCCGTCGCGGGATCGAACGCCACCCCGAAGCGCCGCTCCACGAAGCGCGCCGCCGACTGGCGGAACTCGGCCAGGCCGACCTGGAACGGATAGCGACTCATCGCCGGATCGCCCACCGCGGCGCGCAGCGCCTCCACCGCCTCTGGCGGCGGCGGAAAGTCAGCGTCGCCCGCGCTCAGGTCGATCACGTCCACGCCCTCGGCCAGGAGCCGACGCTTGATGACCGCGAGCTCGTGGATCGCGTAGCTCGGCAGCCGCTCCAGCCGCTGGCTCCACCGCGTCATGCCGGCGCCCCGATCCCGTGGCGCGCGAAGAACTCCTCGGCCGCGCCACGCACTGTGTCCCACGGGCCGATTACCCGCTCGGCGGGCGGGAGCGTCGCGAGCAACATCTCGCCGTAGTTGCGCTTCACCACTCGATGGTCCATCAACATCACCACGCCGACGTCCGAGCGGGTGCGAATCAGCCGCCCGAACCCCTGCTTGAGCTTAAGGGCCGCGAGCGGGAGGAGGTAGTGGCGGAAGCCGTCCACGCCCTTGGCCTGGAGCGCCTCCAGCCGGGCCGCGGTCAGCGGCTCGCTCGGCACCTTGAACGGGAGCTTGGCCAACAACAGCACCCGGAGCGAGCGCCCCGGTACGTCCACCCCCTCCCAGAAGCTGTCGGTGCCCAACAAGATCGCCGAGCCCGCCTCGCGGAAGCGGCGCAACAGGTGATCCCGCTGGCCCTCTCCCTGAATGAGCAACGGCCAGCGCGCGCCCACCGTGTCCCGCACCAGGTTGGCCACCCGGCGCAGCGCCGCGTGACTGGTGAACAGCACGAACAGTCCGCCGTCGGAGGTGTGCGCCAGCTGCGCGATCGCCTGGGCCACCGCCCGGTCGTGCCCCGCCTCGTCGCTGCGCGGGTCCGGGGAGTCCACCGGCACGCCGAACACACACTGCTCCTGGTACGCGAACGGTGACGGCAGCACCTCGGCGTACTTCACCGGGTCGGGCTCGAGATCGAGCCCCACCCGCTCCCGCAGGAAGGTGAACTCGCCGCCGGCGGCCAGCGTCGCGCTCGTCATGATCACCGTGTCGATCCGGTCGAACAACGTCTCCCGCAGCAGCGTCGCCAGGTCGAGCGGCACGGCCGCGAGCGCCAGCGGGAACGGCAGGCCTCCGGTGGGCCGATCGCCGCGCCGCTCGATCCACCGCACCAGCCCCAGTCCGGGCTGCGGGCGGAGCGCCAATTGGAACCCGTCCAGCGCGGTCTCCACGCGGCGGACCACGCCGCGTAGCTCTCCAACGATCTGCGAGCGGCGGTCGGGCTCCTCGGTCAGCTCCATGCGGTCGGCCACCGTCTCGACGCCGTCCCGCAGCTTGCCGAGCCCCGCCACCAGCTCATCCAGTGCTACCCCGAGCCCCTGCTCCCAGATCGCCTCGGCGGCAAAGGCATCCTCCAGGCGGCGCACGAACTGGCCGCCGGACATCAGCCAGTCGGCCAGCAGCTTGAACACGCGCTCCACATGCGTGCGCGCCTCGGCCACCGACGGCAGCAGCGACGAGCGCAGCAGCTCCGCCGACGCAGCACTCAACAGGTCGTCACGGTTGCCGAGCTCGACCAGCAGCGTGGGGATCAGGCCCTTGCCGTTGCGCTCCAGCCGGCTCAACACGCGGCTCACGCCGCGCGACGTGATCTGGGTTCCCAGGTGGTGCGCGGCCACGTCCTCCAGGTGGTGCCCCTCGTCGAGGATGAGGCGGCGGTAGGGGGGCAGCACCGCGGCGTCCTGCCAATTCTCCTGCGCCCGGCGCACGGCGAGGTCGGCGGCCAGCAGGTGATGGTTCACCACCACGATGTCGGCCTCGGCCGCGCGCCGCCGCGCCTCGAACAGGAAGCAGCGGTCGAAGTGCGGGCACTCGAGCCGCGGACACAGGTCCGGCTCCGCCTTGACCTCGTCCCACACATCCCACGACGGCTGATCCTGCAAATCCGACAGCGACCCATCCGTGGTGTGGGACGCCCAGTCGGCCAGTCCGTTGAGCTCGTCCCGCCGCTCCGGCTCGAGTAGCGAGCCCTGCCCGCCGACGGCCAGGTTGAGGCGCGACAGGCAGAGGTAGTTGTTCCATCCCTTGAGCAGCGCGAAGGTGGGCGGTCGCTCGGCGTCGGCGAACGCGCGCGCCAGTAGCGGGAGGTCCTTCCCAACGAGCTGCTCCTGCAGGTTAATCGTGTTGGTCGAGACGACGGTGCGCTCGCCGTTGGTCAGCCCCCAGTTGATCGCGGGCACCAGGTAGGCGAACGACTTGCCGATCCCCGTCCCCGCCTCCAGCAGGGAGACACCACCGTCGTTGTAGGTGTCGGCCACGTACGCGGCCATGTCGCGCTGCGAGGGACGGTCCTCGAACTGCCCCAGCACCTTGGCCACCCGACCGTCCGGTCCGAGCGCATCGGCCTGTGCGACGGGATCGAGGGGCTCGTTTGTCTTCGGCTTAGGGACCTCCACCACCACGTACAGCTCGGTGGCCTCGTTGTCGATGATCCCGAAGCCGATCCCTCCGTCGTGCATCGTCGCGGCCACGTGCAGATCGGCCGTGGAGGGCTCCAGGTCACCGCCCGGATGGTTGTGCAGCACCATGTCGCCGCGCTCGGCCTCACCGGGGAGCGCCAGCACGCAGTCCACGGTGCCGCGCGCGATGACCCGCGTGTCGGCCACGACGCCCTCGGCGTTCACGGTGCCCACGAACGACACTTCGCGCCCGCCCGCCTCCGCGATGGCCGAGGCCATGACGGTGCGTGCCTGCGGGGAAATTCGGCTCACGTCTTGAGCTCGCGCTTCTTCGCCGCCGGGAAGAGGACGTTGTTGAGGATCAGACGATACCCGGGCGAGTTGGGATGGAGCGACAGATCGGTCGGCGGATCGCCGATCTGATGCTGCGGATCTTCCGGGTCGTGCCCACCGAGGAAGGTCCACGTCCCCCCGCCGTATTCCCCATGAATGTACTTCACCCAGGGGGCGCCCTGCTCATCCGCCAGCACGGTCACGCCCGGCTTGAGCCGCTCGCGCGAGAACGACGTGGTGAGTCCGTAGAAATCGGGGATCACGTCGCGGTGGCACTGCACCAGCATGGTCGGCACCGGATCGATCTTGGCGCTGAAGTTGAACAGCGTGAACGCCCCGAGCGGCTGGCGCCGCGCGGGGTTGTTGACCTGATGCCCGTCGATGTCCGAGAAGCTGGCCACCGCCGGCGAGAGCTCCAGCTGCGCGTCCTGGAAGGCGAAGCTCCGCTGCCAGCGCAAGCGGTCGGACGCCGCGGGATCCATCGGCGTGCCGTCGCTGTACTGCGCGGCCACGTCCACCCCCTGGGCGGCCAGCGCGATCTCCAGCGTCTCGGTGGCCGTACACATGGCGAACAGGAACCCGCCCCCGTCCACGTAGCGCCGGATCGTCTCTGCGACCGCCTTCTTGAGCTCGGCCACCGAGCCGAACCCGAGCCCGCGCGCCAACTCCACGTTGCGCCGCACCATCTCGCTCAGCCACGCGGTCCCGCTGTACGTGAGGAAGAACTTGGAGTACTGCCCGGTGAAGTCCTCGTGATGCAGATGCAGCCACTCATAGTCGGCGAGCTGCCCCGCGGCGACCTCGGGATCCCACACCCGGTCGTACGCGATGCCGGCGTACTCCAGCGCCATCGTGACGGCGTCGTCCCACGGCGCCGCATCGGGCGGCGCGTACACGGCGACCTTCGGCGCCTTCTCGAGTGGCACCGCATCCATGTTGCCGGCGGCGATCGTGCCGCGCACGTCCACCGCCTGCGCGTGGCCCACCGCTTCCATCAGCACCCCGTCGAGGGCGGCCTCGCGCCGTGCGCCCGGCTCGTCGTCCAGCAGGAAGCTTCCCCCCCGGTAGTTGAGCAGCCACTCGGCACGGCCGCCGCGCTCGAGCGAGCGATAGGAGACGCCGTAGGCCTTGAGGTGGTTGGTCTGGCGGTCGTCCATGGGAATGAGCAACTGTGTCGCGCTTGCCCGGTTCGACGGATCGGCAGGCATCGCCTGGCCGCGACGGGCCGCCCACAGGCTCGCGCCGAGAGCCGCGACGAACTCCCGCCGCCTCATGACCGTGGCACCTGTCCCCGCACCTGATCCAGCAGCCGCCGTGCCTGGGGTACCACCGCGCTCTCCGGGTAGCCCAGGATGAGATGCTCCAGCTGCTCCGCCGCCTGGACCGGGCGTCCCGTGTCACGGTACACCTCGGCGAGCGCATACTCGGCGGCGGGCGCCGCGGGACCCTCGGGATCGGCGGTCAGCGCCGCGAGCAGGAGCGACTCGGCCGTGTCGTACTGCGCCGCGCTCGCCGCCAGCGTGCCGGCGTAGGCCAGCACGTCCGCCCGTCCGCCCCGGGGGAACAGCGCCCTCGCCGCGCTCTCGAGCCCGCACACCGCAGCGCTGGTGTCGCCGCGGGATGCATCGAGCAGCGCCGCGCCCAGCGCGGGGAGGCGGTCGGCGCTCACCCGTTCGAGCAGTACCAGCATGGCGGCGCGGCGCGTGATCTCCGCGCGGGTGCGCGCGTAGGGACCGGCGGCGCGGAACCGCACACGAGCCTCCGCCAGCTCCCCGCGGTATAGCGCGACCCAACCGGATACCGCCAAACCGGCCACCGACGAGTCGCCGGCGAGCAGCTCCTCGGCCCGATCGAGCTCTCCGCGAGTCACGCACGCCCACGCAATCACCAGCCGGAGCTGCGCCGCGTCGTCGCCGTGCAGGCGTGACTCCCAGTCGCGGTAGCGCTGTTCGGCCTCGTCCAGCCGTCCCGACTCGGCCAGCACCCGCACGAAGGCGGCCATCGCCGCCGAGCCCTCCACCGATCCGGAGCTCGTGTCGATCCCGATGCGGTCGAGCAGGCGGCGTGCGGCACCCAACTCCCCCGCGTCGGCGAAGGCACGCGCCGCCTCCAAACGCACCCGATCGGCGTCCGCACCCGAGCGGTACCGAGCCAGGCGCTCGAGGGCATATCCCTTGGCCCGCAGATCCTCCGGTCCTCCCCGCTGCCCGGCACCGTCGGCGAAGCGCCGTAACATCCCTGCCGCCACCGCCGCCTCGCTGGGCAGCGCCGCGTCCAGCACGGTCCAGCCCTCCTCGGCGCGTCCCCACCGCACCAGCAGGTCGGCGGCGAGCCACTGCGCGGACTTCGCGTCCCCCTCGTACAGCACGCGCAGCACCGCCTCCTGCTCGAGCAGCGGCGCGCGCTCGAGACTCAACCCCGCCGCGGGCAGCAGCGCCGCGTTGGCCGATAGGGCGAGGCGCCACTGGCGCGTCGCCGCGGGCCACTCACCGGCGGCGACCAGGAGTCGTCCCATGTCGGCGGCGAGACGCTGCTCACCGACCCGCGCCTGGCCCCTGGCCATCACGCGGCGCGCCTCGCTCAGGGTGCCTCGCCCCGCGAGCCAGAAGGCCCACTCGCGGTACGGCTTCGGACTGTCGGGCAGCGACGCCGTCCAGCCCGACACCACCGCGGCCACGCTGTCGGGCTCCCCCATGGCGCTGACGATGCGAAACTCCAGCTCGCGGATCATCTCGTTGTCGGGCTGCGCATCCACGGCGCGCGCCGCGTACGGTCGCGCTGCGGGGAGCCGCCCCAGCCGGCGCATGACCCGCTCCAGACCCAGCAGAGCGGTCACGTCGTCGGGGGATTGGTCGAGCGCGGCGCCGTAGAGCTCCGCGGCCGCATCCAACTGGCCCTGCCGCTCGTAGCCCAGCGCCGCCTGGGTGGGGGGGAGGTCTTGCCCCTGGTCCTGGGCCCGTCCGGCCGGCGCGAGCAGGACCGTGGCCAGCACCGCCAGGGCGATCGCCCTAGGGCCGCTTGGCATTCAACCGCCGGAAGTAGTCGAGGATCAACCGTCGCTCCTCGGGGGAGAGGGCGCGCAGCTCCTCCCAGGTGGGATAACGATACCGGGCCTGCCCCGCCGGCACGTCACCGGTCTCGGGGAGCCGCACGTTGGCGGGATCGGCCGACTCGCTCGTGCGGTCGCGTCGTTCGTCCTCTTCGCCGCTCTCGAGCGTGCGGCCCGCGTCCAGCAGACGGCGGAACAGTCGCTCCTGCCGCTCCACCGTTTCGCGGTCGAGACGCCCGCGCTCGAGATCGCCGGCGATCTCCTCCGCCTCCTCGGCGAATTCGCCCGCGCCGCTGACATCGCCCTCGGCGTTCAGACGCTCCAGCTCGGCCGCGAGGGCGCGCTGCCGCTGGGCGAGCGCGCGCAGCTGCTGCATCAGCTGATCGGCTCCCGCCGGCGCGGCCGACAGCAGGCTCCCGGTCTCGCCGCTCAGCGCCCCCTGCTGCTCGGCGAGCTGTGCCATGCGCTCGACCGCCTCCTGCACACCCGAGCCGGATTGGGCGCCCGCGACGTCACCGCGGCTCTGCAGCATGGCGTAGATCATGGCATTCAGGGCATCGAGCGCCTCACCCGCGCGCGCCGCCGCCGCGCCGGCGTTGGGCGTCGGGCGCTGCAGCTGATCCAGCGACTCGCTCATTCCGAGCCGCGCCCCGCCCAACGCCGCGCCGAGCCGCGGCGAGACCAGCGCGTTCTTCCCCGCCGCCGACTGCAGCTGCTCGATGAGACGATCAACCCCTTCGCGCACGGCAGCCTGCGCGCCACGCACGTCCGGACCCGACTCGCCCCGATCGAGCCGCTGCATGATCTCCTCCTGCCGCCTCGCGAGCGTCGCGGTCTCCACCATGGCGCGGTCGAGCTCGGCCAGGACCTGCTGCCGCCACTCCTCGCGCAGCTCGTCCCGGCGCGCGCGCAGCCGTTGGGCGAGCGGATCGAGCTGCTGGCTCGCGGCCTCACCGGAGCGGCGCGCGCGCGCGGCGTTGCGGCGGCGCGCCTCCGCAGCCGCCTCGCGCATCTGTGCCGCCGCCTCGGCCGCCTCCTGGGGTGCGCTCCCCACCTCTCCGCGCGCCACCCCCACCGAATCGAACAGCACCTGGAGTTGCTCCAGCTGTTCGGCCAGCGTTTCGGCCTCGCGCCCGAGCACCTCTTCCTGCACGGCGGCCGCCGTGTCCACCCCGGTCTCGGCCCGGTCGTTCCACTCGCGCTGGCGTGCAGCGAGCTCCTCGGCGTCTTCGGCCAGCGAGGTCATCTCGCCTTCGAGCGCGGCGCGCTCGAACAGCTGCCGCCCCCGCTCCAACTCGTCGCGCAGCTGGTCCGCCGCCCGAGCGAGCTTGCGCAGCGCGTCGCGGGCCGCGCCAGCATCGAGGTGCTCCAACGCGGCGCGCAGCTCCGCCAGCCGCTCGGCCAACTCGTCGCTCAACGCCCGCCGCATGAGATCCTGCAGCTCGCGCAGCTGGCGGTGGAATTCGGGGTCGGTGAGGCCGGCGGCCCACGCCGCGTCCGACAGCGCCCGCAGCTCCTCGGTCAGTTGGCTGGCGCGTTCCAGCATCTCCTCCTGCCCCGCCAGCAGCTCGCGCGCTCGCTCCACCGAGTTGAACGGCAGCGGTTGCTCGGTCGCATCGCCGGTCGCGCCCCGCTCCCGCTCGGCGGCGAGATCCTCGAGGTTCCGGGCCAGCTCCCGCTGCACGGCCACCAGCGAGTCCGCCTCGGCCGTCATGCCGCGGGACGCCTGGCGCATGGCTTCGCGCAGCTCCGCCATGGCGGGCAGGCGCAGCGCGTACACCTCGCTCTCGCCCAGCTGCGGCGGCGGCCGGTTGTCGTGCGCGCGCACCAGGAAGAACGCCGTGTCGCCCGGCAGCAGACCCCGACCGTTGAGGTCGAGCACCCAGTGCAGCACCACGCGGTCGGCGCCGCCGTCAGGTAAGGGCACGACTTCGGTCAGCGGATCACCGCGCACCCCGAGCCGGCTCACGCGCCAACTCACCACCTCCACCCGCGTGAGGCGGTGATCGTCGCGCGCGTCGATCAACACGGCCTGGCGCAGCGAGAGGGAGGCGGTCGTGTCGCGGCCGGGAATCGGCACGGCGATCTGCGGCGCACTGTCGGGAACCGCCACGATCGAGAGCAGCGGCGCCGGGTCGTCCATCGCGCCACCGGCGAGCGGCACCGCCGCGAGCCGCCACTCCGCCGTGGCGCTCACGCGCAGCGCGCCCTGGAACGTCTCGCCGTCCACGGCGAGCGGGACGGTCGCGCCGTTCCCCTCCCAGCGGACGCGCTCCAACGGGAGCGTGGCGCGTCCCCGGGTGAGGATCGTGGTGCCCACGGGCAGGGCGAGGGATTCCGGCCCGGGGGGCACGGGTTCGTCAGCGCGCTCGAGGTACGCCGGGTAGCGCGCGAGGAGCTGCAGCTCGGCGAGCAACGCCGGGAGCGCCACGCGCACGTGCACCACCTCCGACACCGCGCCGCCACTCTCCGCCTGGAGGTAGCGATCGCTCTCGAGCGGTCCCAGGACCACGATCGCCTCCCCGGCACTGTCCAGCATCAGGGATTGCCGGTGCCACGCTTCCCCCGGCGCCCGCACGAGTAACTCCGCCCCGCGGCGCCCCACGGCCGTGACCGACGCCGTCACGCGCTCACCGCGGCGCACGGCGGTGCGATCGACCGCGAGCATCACGGGCCCCCTGGCCGGCGCGAGCGCGGCGAGCGGTCGCCACAACGGGGCTGCCTCTCCGGCCCCGGGGCCCGCACCCGCGAACCCGAGCGTCGCCACCGCGAAGACGGCCGCCCCGGCCCACAGAGACCTTCCCGCGCGGCGCCGCGCTCCACCAAGCGCCGCCGCGCCGTCCGTCCGGAGCCACGCAGCAACCCGGCCGTCCGCCAGCGAGGCGAGCGACGAGCTCCCCGAGCCCTCGTCCCAGGCGGCGACCCCGGCCACGGAGCCGCGCCGCTTCCCACCGGCCCGCTCGAGCGTGTCGGCCAGGGACATCACGGCCAGCTCGCGGTGGCGCCGACGCCAGTGGACGACGCCCCAGGCGACGGCGCCCAGCGCGGCGATCCACGCCGCCAACACGGCCGGCGGCACCTCGCGGTACAGACCCAGACGGCCAAGCACGACGCCCACGGCGAGGGCGGCGAGCACGGCCCCCAGGGTGAGCAGCACGCCGGCGGCAGCGCTCAGCCGCAGCAGCCCGCGGCGCCGCCTCTCGAGCCACCGCCTGGTCTCGGTCATGGCGTCGCGGTCACAGCGTAGGTGAACAGGTTCACACCCATCCGGAGGGCCGACTCCCGCAGCCCCTCGGGGTCTTCGTGCACGTCGGGATCCTCCCAGCCGTCACCCAGGTCCGACTCGTACGAGTAGAACACCGCGAGGCGGTCCTCCACGAAGATCCCGAATCCCTGCGCCGGCTGTCCGTCGTGCTCGTGGATCTTGGGAAGCCCCTGTGGCAAGTCGTACACCACGTGATACACCGGGTGGTCGAGCGGAACCTCCACCAGCGGCCGATCGGGAAAGACGCGCGCCATTTCGCGGCGGAACGACTCGTCCATGCCGTAGTTGTCGTCGGCGTGCAGGAATCCCCCGTTCTCGAGATAGCGACGCAGCAGGCCGACCTCGCTGGGCGAGAAGAGCACGTTGCCGTGCCCCGTCATGTAGAGGTACGGCACCTCCCACAGCTCCGGGTCGGTGAGCCGCACGACCCGCTCGCGTTCGCTCACGCTGAGCGCCGTGCGCTCGTTGAGCGCCACGATGAGGTTGGGGAGGCTGGAGGGGTTGGCGTACCAGTCGCCCCCACCGTCGTAATGCAGCCGCGCGATGCTGAGGGCGGTGGGCGCCTGGCCAACGCCCAGCCAGAGAAACCCGAGCGCAGCAACCGTGGGGAGCAGTCGGTTCACAAATCCGTCACGATGCGATACGCCTCTTTGCGTGACAACGCGAGCTCGGCGGCCAGGCGAGTCGCCGCGTCCCGGCGACTCATCCCCTCGCCGAGCAGCGCTTTGGCCCGTTCGCGCACCGCGTGTTCATCCGGGGCGGGCGTCACCGGCGGAGTGCCTGCCACCAACAGCGTGACCTCACCCCGGGGCGGAGACTCCTCGTAGTAAACCCCTAACTCACTGAGAGTTCCGGACTTGAGCTCCTCGTGCACCTTGGTGAGCTCGCGCGCCACGGCGGCACGCCGCTCGGCGCCGCACCCCTCGGCCAGGTCGTGCAGCAGCCGCGCCAACCGGCCGGGCGCCTCGAACAGCACCGTGGTCCACGGGGATGTCGCGACGTGCTGCAACAGCGCGCGACGGTCTTTTCCCTTGCGGGGGACGAAGCCGAGAAAGGTGTACCGATCGGCGGGCAGTCCGGAGATGCTGAGCGCCGCGGCCACGGCCGATGGCCCGGGGACCGTCACCACCGGCACGCCCTGCTCGTGGGCCCGCTGCACCAATGCCGCGCCGGGGTCGCTCACGGTCGGCGTACCCGCGTCGGCGAGCAGCGCCACCGATTCGCCATGGCACAAGATGGCGAGCAAGGCCTCGGCGCGGCTCTCGGGCGAGTGGGCGTGATAGCTCATCACCTTGGGCCGAGCCTCGGCTCGCTCCAGCAGCACCCGGGCGCGCCGGGTGTCCTCCGCCGCGACGACGCCGACGCTGCGCAACACTGAGGCGGCGCGCTCGGAGAGGTCTCCCAGATTGCCTAGTGGGGTCGCAACGACGTAGAGCGTTCCCGCACTCACCAGGCCACGGTCCACGGCAGGCGGTCGTAGAACCCGGCCGTCTGCAGCATGTAGCGTTGCTCCTTGGTCCCCCGTTTGAGCACGTCCGCGGCCACCCCCGGCGCGATCACCTCCAGCTCCTCGAGCAGCAGCAGCACCCAGTCGGAGAGCGCGCACATGAGCTCGTGCGGCGTGGCAACGGGGTAGTCGGGATCGGCGTCCAGCGGCGTACCGAGCGCCGCAAGCGGCTTGTGCACATTGGCCTGGAGATCACGCAGCCGTTCCACCCGCTTGCGCGCCTCGCCCGGGACCTCTTGCTCCACCGCGTCCGCGATCGCCCAGAACAGCTCGCGGTAGACCTGGAAGACCCTAGGCTCCGCCTGCTCCGGCAACTCCTCGGTTGCCGGGAACGTGAGCGCCGCGACCTGCGGCTCCTCGGCGGCCGCGGCTTCGGCGAACTGGCGCTCCACGTACTGCTGCATCGTGTCCCCCTCCAGGTCATCGTGGAAGTGCCCGTTGTGGAACACGCCCTGCTCGAAGTAGAGGTAGCTCACCCTGCCGCCCACGATCAGCTCCAGCACGCCGGTGAAGGCGTTCCGCATCAGCGTCGTGAAGAGCGCCTGCGCATCGTGCGGACTCACGGGGCGGGCCTGGGCCGGCGTGTCACACGAGCTGTGCATCCAGGCGAGCTGCTCGTACGGCGCGGCACAGTAGATGATCTCGCCGCGCTCCGCCTCCTTCTTGAAGTGCTCCAGCGCGGCCGGGATCGCCCGGATGCCGCGCCCGGTCGGCGTGTAGGCGACCACCGTAGCGAGGGTGCCGCGGCGCAGCAACATCACGGTGACCTCGTCGGGCAGGTACACCGCGATATAGCCGTCCACCATGCCGTCCCGGTCGGCCTTCGCATAGTGCAACAGCTTGTCCAGATGAATGAAGGCGAGCCGCGTCCGGTGCAGCAACACATCAGTGTGCGGGAAGCTCAGCTCGGAGAGCCGTACCGGCGTATCGGCCAGGAGCGCGGTGCTGAGACGCATAGTCGACCGTCGATGAGGTCCGGTTAGAAACCACGAAGGCGGCGCGGACCTCGCAGTCCCGCGCCGCCCGTGAGTTCATTGCGTGAACTTCGCGGCGGGACGCCTGCGCGCGTCGTGCCTACCCCAGGTGCTGCTCGATCTTCTCCACAAGATAGGCCTTCGGGACCGCCCCCACCACCGTATCCACGTGCTGGCCACCCTTGAAAAACAGTATGCTGGGGATGGAGCGCACGTTGAAGCGCATGGCGGTCTGCTGATTGCCGTCCACGTCGAGCTTGGCCACCCTGAGCCGCCCCTCATACTCCAGCGCGAGCTGCTCGACCACCGGTGCCACGATCTGGCACGGACCGCACCAGGTGGCCCAGAAGTCCACCATGGAGAGCCCGTCGTGCTGCTCGATCTCCTGCCCAAAGTCCGCGTCCGTCACCGCGAAGGGATGCGTCACTGCCATGTCATGCTCCCAAAATGATGTATGTTAGGCGCGATCCCGGCGTCTTCCGCCGGACCGCGCAGCCTGCTCGATACGGAGGATCCGTGTCCGAATCCGAGGCTCGAGTTGCCCACATCGGCGTGGCCGTTGTCGACCTCGACGAAGCCGCCGCCTTCTACCGCGACGTCCTGGGTCTCGAGCTGTCCCCACCGGAAACAGCAGATGGGGTCCGAATTGTTTCCGTCGCGCTTGGCGACGTGGAGGTCGAGCTGCTGACCCCCGAGGCACCCGACAGCCCCGTCGCCAAGTTCATCGCCAAGCGCGGGCCCGGCATTCACCACATCTGCTATCGCGTCCCCGATCTCGACCGGGCACTCGAGCGCTGCCGCGAACGGGGCTACCGGCTGGTGGACCAAGCCCCCAGGGCCGGCGCGGGCGGCCGCCGCGTCGCCTTCGTGCATCCGAAGGTCACGGCCGGGATTCTGCTGGAACTGACCGAGTAGGCAGAGCGTCCCCGCTCAGACCCCTCCCGTTCCCGCCCCCGGGACGTCCTCGCACGAGCGGGAAGGATTGCCCGCCGAGGCGATGTCGATGCTGCTGATCAGCCATCCGTCACCGTACCGCACCAGCGCAAACGGCACGGTGTGCTCGCAGCCGCTCCGGGTGATCCGCACCTGAACCTGCCGCTGCTGCACCGTCGGCAGCGGCTCGAACGCCTGCGGCAGCACCTCGTACTGGTCGTTCTGCAGATACACGCCCATCACCGCAAGCCGCCGTTCCAACTCCTCTGGGTCCATCCAGGTCGAAGCCGGTCCGCGGTCGGCCGTGCCCCACAGAGCGCCCATGACGGGCATATCGCGGTCGTCCACCGCCTCCATGAACTGCTGCACGGCGGCTTCCGGGTTCGACGGCGCGGGCACGTTCGCGGTCTGCCGCGACGAGCACGCCGCGACGGTGAGAACGGTCGCCAGCAGGGCTATACTTCTAGGAGTCATTCGTGTCACCGCGGTCGAACCTAAACGCTTCCCATAGGTGGGGCAAGCGCCTATGCGTCTCTACATCAACGTCGATCACGTCGCCACGGTACGACAGGCCCGGCGCACCGATGAGCCCGATCCGGTGGAGGCCGCGGCCGCCTGCGAGCGTGCCGGTGCCGACGGCATCACGATCCACCTGCGGGAGGACCGGCGGCACATCCAGGACGACGATGTCCGCCGGCTCGCCGACAGCGTGACGACCGTGCTCAATCTCGAGCTGGCCACGGCCGAGGAGATTCTCCAGTTGGCCACCGAGCTCGCACCGCACCAGGCGACGCTCGTTCCGGAACGGCGCCAGGAGGTCACGACCGAGGGCGGGCTGAGCCTCGGCGCGCCCAACCACGCCACGGAGACGCGGCTGGTGCAGGCGATCGAGCGACTCGCCGGGGCGGGCATCCGCGTGAGCCTGTTCATCGATCCCGACGTCGCCACGATCGAGCGCGCTGCCGAGCTGGGCGTGCCGGCCATCGAGCTGCACACGGGCGAGTACGCCAACACGTACCGTGACTCGGATGCGGCCCTAAAGCGATTGCGAGCCGCCGCGCGGCACGCCAGGGTGGCCGGCCTCGCGGTGCATGCCGGACACGGGCTCACACCGCGCAACGTGCAGCCTGTGGCGGCGATTCCCGAGCTCGAGGAACTCAATATCGGCCATACGATCGTGAGTCGCAGTATCATGGTGGGAATGGAGACCGCAGTCCGGGAGATGCGCGCGCTGGTCGATCAGGCGCGTTGACCCACGATCGAGGGAGTCATAGTTTGGCGGCGATGAACCAGCAGATGGGCTTGTCCGAATTCTTCGCGATGGAGGCGGGTGAGTACCTCGAGCGCCTCGACGCACTCGTGTCCGGAGCCGATGCGCCCAAGACCGCCGAACTGGTCGGTCTGGCCCGCCAGCTGCGCGGCTCCGCGCTGATGGCCAAGCAGGCTCCCATCGCGACCGCCGCGGCCGCGTTCGAGAGCTTCGCGCGGGCGGTGCACGAGAATAGCCGCCCCTGGAATGAGGGGACCAAGCAGCTCGCTATCCGGGCAGTGGACGACTTCAAGATCCTGGTCCGTGCGGTTGCCGACTGGTCAGACGCCGAGGAGGCCAAGGCGCAGGCGTTGATCGCCGCGCTCGAGCCGGAGACCAGCCGGCCGGCGGTTGCGCGCGAGCGGCCCCCGGTGGATGCGCTGGATAGCGGCACGCGTGCGTTCATCGGACGCGAAGGTGCGTCGGTGGCCAGTGTGCTCGACCAGGCCGCGAAGTCGTTACAGCAGGATCCGAGCACGCGAGACCCCCTCGAGCGGGTACTGACCGTGATGCAGCCGTTGCGAGGCCTGGCCATGCTCGCCGAGCTGCCGCCCATGCCCGATCTGCTGGAGGGCGTCGAGCGCGCGGTTGGTGAGATCTCACGGCGTCGCGAGCCGGTGGCCGATGCCGCGCTGCTGTTCAACGCCGCGGCCAAGGCCCTCTCACGCGCCTCGCGGGAGATCTCCACCGCGGGACAGGCCGATCCCGACGCCGAGGAAACCCTCGACTTCGCCAAGCGCCTCGGGGCGATCCTCGACCTGGAAGGGGACGTACAGCCGATCGATGCGCTGTACCACGAGGACGCCGGCCCGCACGTCGTGGAGCGGGGCACCGCCTCGGTGCGCCCCGCCGAGCTGGGCCGTCTCGAGCTCGTCTCCCACGGCGAGCACCTGCGCCTGGCGGCCGACCAGCTGGAGCAGGGCAAGTCGGCGGCGCAGCGCGAGCTGCGCGCGCAGGCCCTCGCCGCGACGTTCCGGGCGCTGGCAGGTGCGGGCGGAGACCCGCTGCAGGATGCCGTGGCCCGCTTCGCCCACGCGGCGCGGCAGGCCGTCACCCAAGGTGCGGCGGTGCAGCAGACGGCGGAGTTCGCGGTCCGGCTGCGGGAAGCGGCAGCCGCGCTGGCCGAGAGCACGCAGGTCACCGAGCAGCAGTCCGCGGAGCGCCTGGCGGGGGTGACGGCCGCGCTGGGGGGGGCGCCGCAAGCGGCGCCTGCAGCACCGGCGGCCCAGGCACCGGCAGCGGAGCCCGCGGCTCCGGCAGCGGCAGCCGAGGCGCCCGCAACCCCGCCGCCTTCGGTGACCCCAGCGGCGGCAGCGACGCCACCCACCGCACCTCCCGCGACGGCCGCACCCGCGAGTGCCACCGCGCCCACCGGTGCCCCGGCCGGAACGGAACCCAACGACCTTGCCGGGAGTTGGGCGCGGTTCGAGCGCTATGCCGGGGTATTGGGATTGAGCGCGCCCTCGCTCGATGAGTTCCTCGCCGGACCTCCGAGCGACCCGGCGCAGGCCGTGGTACCGGCCCCGGCTGCGGTACCGGCCCCGGCTACGGTACCGGCCCCGGCAGCGGCACCGACCCCGGCAGCGGCACCGACCCCGGCAGCGGCACCGACCCCGGCCGCGGCAGCGGCACCGACCCCAACGGCGCCGGCCGAGCCGATCGTGTCGATTACGGACCTCTGCTACAGCGGCCAGGCCGCCGTCAGTCGCGCGCTCGGGCTTCGCGCGGAGATTCGCGCAGCGCTGGGTCGCGGTGCCAGCGAGGCCGACGTCCGCGACCTCATCGAGGAAGCCTTCGATCTCTTCGAACTCGGCACCAAGCAGCAGTAAGTCCGCCCGTCACCTCCGCTGGTCCGGCGTGGCGGGGGTCGTTGTGTCGATCCTCCTCTTGTGGTGGACCCTGCATGACGTCTCTCTGGCCGAGGTGTGGCAGCGAGTTCGCGGGGTCCGACTGCTGCCCCTCTTCGCCACGCTCGTGCTGGCGACGGCCCAGTTTCCCCTGCGGACCATCCGGTGGCGCTACCTGCTGCGCCTCGAGGGGGAGACGCTCCCCTTCACCCCCCTGTGGCACGCCACCGCCATCGGCTTCATGGCGAACAACCTGCTCCCGGCCCGGGCCGGCGAGTTCGCCCGCGCGTACGCCGCGCATCGCCTCACCGCCGTCCGGTTTTCGACGGCGTTCGCCTCGATCGCGGTAGAGCGGGTACTGGACGGGATCACGCTGGTGGCCCTGCTCACCGTGGCGATCTCGGCCGGCGGGTTTGCGGCCGGCACGGCGGTCGGCAGTGTCACGCTGGGCGGGGTGGCGCGGGGCGCAGGGATGTTCTTCGGCGGGCTCCTGGTGGTGGCCCTCGCGCTGGTGCACTGGCCGGCGCCGGCCCTGCGCTTCGCGCACCGGGTCAGCCACCTGGTGTTACCCACGCGCTGGGCCAATCGCCTGCTGCAGATCCTGGAGGGCATGCTCTCCGGGCTCGACGCCCTGCGGCGCCCCGGGCAGTTCGCCATCGTGATCGTCTGGTCGCTCGTGGTGTGGCTGGTGTCGGCGGCGTCGCTCGGCATGGGCCTGGTGGCGTTCAACATCGACGCGCCGTGGAGCGCGGCGCTCCTGCTGCAGGGTCTTATCGCGTTCGGCGTGGCGATTCCCTCTTCCCCGGGCTTCTTCGGCCCGTTCGAGGCCATGACCCGCGTGTCCCTCGCCCTCTACGGCGTGGAAGCGGGGCGCGCGGTGTCGTACGCCGTAGGGTATCACCTGGGCACGTTCCTGCCCATCACGCTGCTGGGGATGTGGTCGCTCTCACGCGCGCATCTCCACCTGGTCGACCTGCGGGTGCGTCCGGTGAACAACGAGGGCGAGGCGGCCGACGATGCCTGACCGCGTGACCGTTCGGGCCCACGCGAAGGCGAACCTGTTCCTGCGGGTGCTCGCGCGGGAGGCATCGGGTTTCCACCAACTCGAGACGTTGTTCACCCTGCTCGAGCTGCACGACGAGCTCCTGGTCGAGCGGACGGCGAGCGGTATCGCACTCACGACCGAGGGAGCGGACACGGGCCCGGTCGAGGAGAACCTGGCCCACCGTGCCGCCGCCAAGGTGCTCGAGGCGACCGGCAGCCATTTCGGCGTGCGCCTCCACCTGGTGAAACGGATTCCCGTGCAGGCCGGGCTCGGGGGCGGCTCGAGTGACGGCGCGGCGGCCCTTCACGCCGTCAACCACTTGGCGGGTGACGCGATCCCGCGGCACGAGATCCTGCACTTCGCCGCCCAACTGGGCAGCGACGTGGCGTTCCTGGCCTCCGGAGCGCCCATGGCGCTCGCCTGGGGCCGGGGCGAGCGCCTGTTTCGGGTGCGACCACCCCAGGCGGCTCCCGCCTTGCTGATCGTGCCGCGCTTCGGCATCGACACCAAGGGCGCTTACGCCCTGCTGGACGCGGGCGCGGCACGAGAGCAGCGTCGCGGCCCCGTGGTGCTGGAGCGAGACGGCTTCGCCACCTGGGGCGGCATCGGCCGGCTCGGTGGCAACGACTTCGAGGGGCCCGTCTTCGGCCGAGAGCCTGAGCTCAGGACGATCTTCGAACGGGTCGCCGGCACGCATCCCCTACTGGTGCGGATGTCGGGATCGGGCTCGGCCGTGCTGGGGATCTACAAGAACGAGGCGGAGCGCGACGGAGCCGCGCTCGAGATCGGCGCGCGTGATAGACAGGTGATCGCGACGTGGACCCGCGACGCACCGGCCCCGGGTCCGGAAGACTCCTAGGGAGCGGTGAGGAAGGCGAGTCGGGACGACAGCTCGAACTGACTCGCTTCCTTGAGGTCGGGAGAGATCGACTCCAGCAGCCGGTTCAGGGCCTCCGTCGCGAAGGAGAACCCCTTTCGCTCCGGGTGTTCGGGAGCGGGCCTTCCCACCATTGGCCGCTGCCGCGGCTGCATGTTCACGAGCCGCCGGTCCACCGAGCCGTTCGTGAGGCGCTCCTCGAATTCTTGCACCAACATCTCCATGTTGGTCGTAGCGTTGGGCAACGCCAGCTTCCCGAGCCCACCGAAGTCCACCGAATTCTGCAGCACCGTGAGGCGCCGCGCCGTGCCCCCGTCCGTGAAGTACACGTCGAGGAACGACGATTCTCCCACTCCCCCCCCGGCCCTGCCCACCGCGCTGCTGCGTCCGCCGAGCCCGCCGAAGCCCACCAGTGAGTCGCGCGTCATGAACACGGCGCTGCTGCGCCGCGTCAGCCCCTCAGTGATGCCGCTCCCGCCCGTGTGCGCCGGATCCAGTCCCGACGGCTGCCGTGGTGTGCAGTACACGGCAGTGGCGCTGGCATCGTAGGGAATGGCCACCTCGGCACCTTCGACCGCGGCCACGAAGCCTGCATCGGAGAACACGAAGGACTGCACTTCTTCTCGGGGGGGTAGCGCACCCAGGGCGTCACCGGGCACGATCGCCACGTTGAGCCCGGCGGCCGCCAGCTCAGCGACCGTCTCCTCCATCGTCACCGCCTCGTTCGCGGCGAGCCATATCTCCGGTACCGGGTAGTTGGCCTTCATCCGGATCTCGGCCGGGGAAAGCCCGAGGCCGGGCGCCGCACGGGCGGGGTCAACCTCGCCGTGCGGTGGGTTGGAGACGATCAGCGTGTAGGCAGCCACAGCGTGTGCCAAAGTATACTCCGGTCCACTATGTGTCTACGAAATGTGGCGGGGTGGGACTGTGACGGGGGACACATCCCACGCCGGCCTCGCAGCGCTATTAGAGGGACGATTAGTGAACCCCTCGCGGTAACGGCGAGGCGACTCCCGTGTCGCGGAGCAGTGGGTCTCCGCTCTGCGGCCTGACGCGGCCGAAGGAGGGTGAGTGTCGCGTTCTGGATTCACCCTCGTTGAATCCGTCATCGCGATCGTCATCATTGGTGTTCTGGTTGCAGTGGGCATGCCTCGCTTCAAGGATTGGCTGCTGCGCGAGGAAGTGCGCTCTGCGCGTCGCCAGATCACCACTCACCTCGCGCGCGGGCGTGCCACCGCCGTGTACCGTGGCTGCACCGCCGTGCTGCACATCGATGACTCCGCCCATCGCATCTGGATCACTGCGTGCCCCGTTCAGGGCGCGGGGCTTGACACCGTGGGAACCGTCGATCGGTTCGTGGACCACTTCGGCGTGACGTTCACGACGGATGGTGACTCGGTGCTGTTCACCCCCCAGGGGGTGGCGCTGGCCACCGCCTCGATCTCCATGACGTTCTCCAAGGCGGGCTACTCGAACTCGCTGCTCATCACCCCCGTGGGACGGGCCGTATGGTGAAGAGCGAGAGTGGCTTCACCATCGTCGAGCTGATCGTGGCCGTCACCATCTTCGTCTGGGGATTGCTGGCCCTGCTCGGAGCCAACATGCTGGTGGTCCAGCTCGTGGCCGCCGGCGACCGTGCGGCGACCGCGTCGTTCTATGCCCGGGAGCAGCTCGAGACGATGCGGGGGGTGAGCTGCGGAGCCCTCACGGACGGCAGTGCCACCAAGGGCGGTGCTTACCAACTCGTGTGGGACGTCGAGTCGGCCTACGGCGGCAGCGCCGCCCACGTAGAGCTGCTCGTGACGTACCCGGGATTGCGGGGCATTACCCGCACCGACACCGTGGAGAGCTCGATCCTATGCGTGCGCTGAGCAACCGCGGCTTCACGCTGATCGAGCTCCTGATCGTGATGGTCATGCTGGGGGTGATCCTGGCAGCCATCCAGCAATCCGTCGGCTCCACGCAGCGCATTACGGGCACGCAGGTGCAGCGGCTGCACGTGCAGCAGAACACCCGCGCCGCGGCTCTGTACCTCACCTACGCGCTGCGCGAGCTCGACGCCTCGGACCGCGACATCCAGTCGGCGAGCGCCACGCAGCTCCGCGTCCGCGGGATGCGCTGGACCGGGGTGCTGTGCACGGCGCCAGTGGCCATCGTGGGCGGCGTGGGCTTCGTGCTGCGGGACTCGTTGCAGTTCGGCGTGCGGGCCCCGAACTCGGCGCTCGATTCGATCCTGTTGTTCCGCGACGGCAACCCTGCGATCCGTACCGACGATCGCTGGCTGGTGGGCGGCCTCCTGGCCAGCGGTTCGGGGAACTGCCCGGACGGCGCACCGGGAACGGTGCTCAACGTGACCATCACGGCAGCCTCGGGAGGCGTGGATTCCGCCCTCACGGGGCTCTTCGCCGGCGCTCCCATCCGGGGGTTCCAGGCCGAAGAGATCCAGCTGTATCAGGATGCGGGGGGGGATTACTGGCTGGGGCAGCGTGCGGCCAACCGCGGCGGCGGGTGGAGCGACATGGAAGAGCTGGTGGGTCCCCTCACCGCCGACGGACTGGAGTTCGCGTACTACGACAGCACGGGGGCCAGCGCGGCGACGGTGCTCGACGTCGCGAGTGTCGGACTCGTGGTGCGCGGCCGCTCACCGCGGACGGCACACCTGCCGAGCGGTGGGATCGGCTACGTCCAAGACTCGGTCATCACGCGCGTGACGCTGCGCAACAACCAGGGGTTCTGACCATGACCAGTCGAACGAGTCACCCGCCACGGCTGCGCGACGAGCGCGGCATCGCCTTGCTGCTTACGATCCTCGCGCTCGTGGTGGTGAGCGCCCTCGTGTCGGGCTTCTTCATGTCCGCTATGCTGGAGAACCGCGCCGGGCAAAACTCCCGCAAGGTGGAGCAGGCGTTCGCGGCAGCCGAGTACGGCGTCACCGAGACGCTCGCGAACTGGGACGTGGTCTCCTGGAACGTCCTGCCCTCGATGGGGATCGACTCCATCGCGGGAGCCTCGGCCACGGGAAGCGGCAGGTACGACGGGACCGTGCGCCGCCTGAACAACGAGCTGTTCCTGGTGGACGTCACCGGCTATAGCGGATCGGGACTGGCCCGGCAGCGCATCGGCGCGTTCGTGAAGCTACGCTCCATCCTGTTCGACATCCGCGCGGCGCTCACGACCCGGGGCCCGAGTACGGTCGGTGGAAACGCCGCGATCGACGGCTTCGATCACGTGCCGCCCGGGTGGGTCGCGTGTCCACCGCTCGGCCCCGGCAAGGCCGGCATCCGGATCCCCAACGTGAGCGACCTCAAGTACACGGGTGGGTGTAAGGGGGCCGGATGCATTTCCGGCACTCCCAAGGTGGACCCCGATCCGTTCATCGACGACGACACGTTCTTCGACTACGGGGACGGCGACTGGGAAGCCCTGAGGCGGCTGGCCAGCAAGCAGCTCCCCGCCGGCAACTACCAGGATCTCGAACCCATGCTGGACGGCGGCGGCGATTGCGACATCGGGCAGCCGAAGAACTGGGGTGACCCGGCCAATCCCACGGCGCCCTGTGGCAGCTACTACCCGGTCATCTATGTGAACGGCGACCTCACCGTGAACACCGGAACCGGCCAGGGCCTCCTTCTGGTGAACGGCGACTTCGATGTCCAGGGCGGCTTCCAGTTCTACGGCATCGTGGTGGTGCGGGGAGCGCTCAAGTCCGCCGGCAACGGCAACAAGTTCAACGGCGGCGTGCTGGCGGCCAACGTGCTGCTGGACGACAACTCCATCATCGGCACGGTGGATGTGATGTACTCCCAGTGCGCCATCGCACGGGCACAGCAGGCCGCGGCGGCGGGGAGCCCGCTGCGCTCCCGCGGCTGGGTGCAACTCTTCTAGCCTCGCCTGGCGACGCGTTGTGAGCGGCGTCGGCGCACCGCGCCGGCGCCGTTTGTTTGGCGGCGCCCTCAGCGCACCTCTTCGCCCGGCCCTGCTTCCTCCTCGGATCGGCATAACCGCCCAGGCACCCGCGATATCCACATTACCGAACACATGCCGAAGCGTCGTTGACGGCCGGCCCCGAACTCTGTAGGAATGCAGTCGGTAATGGCCCGGGGGGAGTCGTGCCTACCATTCTCGTGATCGACGATGACGAGGTCTCGCGCCTCGCTGCGGGAGCGGCGTTGGAGGCACTCGAGCACGAGGTCCACTACGCCCCCAACGGCGAAGTGGGCCTCCAGTTCTACGAGCGCTCGCCGACGGACGCCGTGATCGTGGATCTGGCGATGCCCGTGATGAACGGGCTCAAGACGATTCGCGAGCTCAAGGACCGCTTTCCCGACGTCAAGATCATTGCGGTGTCCGGGGTGAGCCCCGACCAACTGTCCCTCGCCGAGGACTACGGTGCCCTGCGCACGCTGGTGAAGCCCCTGAATGCCACCGAGCTGCAGGAGGCCGTAGCCTCCGTACTGCGCCGGGCGACTGGCTGGGAGGGCGTGATCGACTGAGGGCGCTCAGGGCGCCCCTCGAACACATATCCACCAGCGCCGATCGCGCCCCCGGCGGTTGGCACCCCCTGCCCCACCCACGGTAGATTGCCTGCGCACTGGCCCCTCGTCCAACGGTAGGACGCCGGACTTTGGATCCGGAAATGATGGTTCGAGTCCATCGGGGCCAACTGCGAAGAACCCCCGGCATCACTCGGATGCCGGGGGTTCTTCCGCCTCGGGCGCGGCCGGCGGCAGGTCACCCGAGTGCCCTCGTCGCCGCGTTGCGCACCACGACGTCCCCGTCCTGGGCCAACACCATCAGGGCTTCCCGGGACTCCGGCGTCCCCAGCGCGCCGAGGGCTTCGGCGGCGGCGGCCCGCACCCGGGTAGTGTGCCGCGGTTCGGCGATGCCGGGCTCGCTGTAGGTCGCGAGGCAGCGGACCGTCGTCCCGTCCCCGAGCCGGCCCAGCGCCCAGAGAAGTCTGAGGCGCACGTCTTCGTTTCGCTCCATTCCCAGACGCGCCACGATCAGCGGGGAGACGGCCGGATCGTTGCCCGCCACGAGGGCGCCGGCGGCAGCGGCCCGGACCGCCGGCTCGCCATCCTTCAGCAGCAGCAACGCCATCTGGACGATCTTGCGCCCACCGATCTCCGCCATCGCCGCCGCGGCACGCTCGCGGACCTCCGCCGAGGGGTGTCGGGCACACTCCATGATGGAGAACCGTGCCGCCATCCCTCCCGCGGCGCCCAGCAGGTCGACGGCAGCCACCGTGACGTCAGGGCCCTCGCCCGAGAGTCGGCGCCTGAGGGCCTGGGCCACCCGGTCACCGGCCCCCTGAAGAGCCTTCCGGTAGGCCGCGCGGGTCTCGGGTGTGGCTCCGAGGTAGGCGTCGACGACGAAGGTGCCGGCCCGCTCGCCCACCGCCGACACCGCTCGGATCAAGGCCTGCTGCTCATCGGGGGATATCCCCGGGTCACCGATCCGCTGCACCATCCACACGAGGAGCGTGTCGTCCACCAGGCACGAGATCACCTCCGTGGCCCGCATGCTGAGCTCCGGCTCCACACGTTCGGACGCCACGCGCTCCAGCACCGCCACTACCTCGGCCAGGAACTGGGGCTGTCGAAGGGAAGCGAGGTCCGGAGCCAGCTCAGCGAGACGCCGGAGGTTCCCCGGCCTGGGGGCCGGGTCGGCGCCCGGCATGAAGTTGGCCAGCAGGCGGCGGGCCTCGATGTCCGGAGGCAGCGCCTCGGGACGGAACACCCCCGTGGAGCGCCACGAGAACGGCGAATCCCCCGGCTCGGGGACCGCCGACGTCTGGCGCGGGGCTTTGGAGGATTTGGCGCTCAACACCACGACGTCCCCGAGGGCCTGATCGCCCGGGGACAGCTCCCCCCCTGCCACCCGCAACATGGCGCCAACGTGTTCGGCGTTTGCTCCCGGCCGGATCACCAGGGTGCGCACCCCGCGGGTACGCAACTGGCGGGAGAGCATCACGAGGGCCGGGTTCTTGGGCAGGACGGGGGCGGTGTTCCACGTGAGGCCCTTCTGGCCCACCCTGCATTCCACCTCTCCCGCGGCCAGCACGTTGGGGAGGGTGGCGGAGACGACCTGGGTGGCCTCGGCGAGCGCGGGGTGGGTGGGCGGGTACAGGCGGGAGAGGTGGAACACCTTGGCAACGGCCGAGAACGCGCACTCGACCCGCTGGATCGTGACGTCCGTCCCGCCGCGCCGCCGGTCGACGGTGCGCCGCTCGGTGCGGCGGCGGCGCTCCCGCCCGCTGCGGCGTGGGCGACGGCGGCGGTCATCCCCCCTGCGCCGCTCGCGCGCAATGGGGAGCCTGTCGTGCCGGCGCTCGGTGCAACGGCGCTGCTGGCCCGAGCGGCGATCCCACCCGGCGCGCCGCTCGACTATGACTCGTCTCTCGTTGGCACGCGCCTGGAAACCCGCGGTCTCAGTCATCGTCACGACCTCGTCTCTTGCGTGACACGGTCGAATCTCCTGCTGTTCATCGTGAGGCAAGGAGCGTGCCGGGCGTAATCCCCAGCGGGGGGCCCCATACCACTTGCCGCCGCGTCGCCACCGGCTAGAACAGTACTTCCTGGCCGGCCGCACGCTCAAGGGGTGGAGGGCCGAAGCATCCCCCGCCTGCTTGACCAGGTCAATCAATACCGCCGGCTATTGTGGAGCGGCGATCAGCGACACAGTTTGTCTGGATTGTGCCTCCTCCAAAATCCCGACGTCCCGACGACAGCCTCGCCCGCCGCCAGGCGGCACTGCTGCGGCTGAGCGCCGAGCTCGCCGCCGCCCTCGACGAAGACGAGATCTGCCGGCGCGTCGTGCACGGTCTGCGCGACGAGTCGCTGGGCTACCACTTCGTGGGGCTGTTCCTGGTCGACGAGGCCACCGGCGACCGCGTGATGCGCGCGGCCGTCGGGTGGGAAGACACCTCGGCGGGGTGGCGCGTCCCCAAGGGTGAAGGACTGAGCGCCCGAGCCCTCGAGGACGGCCAGGTGCACTACACTCCCGACGTCACCAAGGAGCCGCTCTACATCCCGGGCCTCAGCACCGGCTCGGAGATCGACGTGCCACTCATCATCGAGGGGAAGCCGGCCGGCGTGCTGGTGGTGGAGAGCGAGACGCCGGAAGCGTTCGCCCCGGAGGACCAGGACATCCTCACGGCGGCCGCGACCCAGGCCGCCATCGCCATCGCCCGGGGGCGGCTGCTGGAGAACCAGCAGCGGCTCCTTGCATCCGAACGGCGGCGGGCCGACGAACAGCAGGCCCTGCTGGAAACGATGGCCGACCTCTCGGCCGAGCTGGAGCTGCCCAAGCTGCTGCAGGCCGTGCTGCGGCGCGCCGTGAGCCTGTTGGGGGTGAGCGGCGGGGAGCTCGCCATCTACGACGAGCAGGCGCACGAACTGGAGATCGTGGCGAACCACGCCATGGAACAGGTTTCCGTGGGCAGCCGGCTCGCCGTGGGCGAGGGCGCGATGGGGCACGTGGCCCAGACGCTCGAGCCGCTCATCATCACGGACTACGGGGAGTGGGCCGGTCGCTCCGCTCGCTACGCGACGGTGGAGGCGCACGCGGCCGTCGTGCTCCCCCTGGTGGTCGCGGGCCAGCTGGTGGGCGTCATCGACTTCTGGCACGCCGACCGCGACCGCCGGTTCGGGCCCGAGGACCACCGCTTGCTGAAGCTGTTCGCGACCCAGGCCGCGGTCGCCATCGAGAACGCGCGGCTGTACACGTCGGCGCGGCAGCAGCGGCAGTACTTCGCGGAGCTGGTGCGCAACAGCCCGGTGGCCATCGTCACGCTCGACCCCAACCACCACATCGTCTCGATCAACCCGGCGTTCGAGAAGCTGTACGGCTACACCGAGCAGGAGGTGCTGGGGCGCAACCTCGACGACATGATCACCACGGAGCAGACGCGTGCGCAGGCAGTGGCGTACACGCAGGAGGCGTCCGACCACGCCGTGAAGGGCATCGGCCAGCGCCGCCGCAAGGACGGCACCCTGGTCGACGTGGAGGTGTTGGCGGTTCCGGTAGAGGTGGACGGCGAGCGGGTGGGCCTGATGGGCTTGTACCACGACGTTAGCGAGCTGCTCGACGCGCGGCGCGAGGCCGAGGCCGCCAACAGCGCCAAGAGCCAGTTCCTCGCCAACATGAGCCACGAGCTGCGCACCCCGCTCAACGCCATCATCGGCTACAGCGAGATGCTGCAGGAGGACGCCGAGGACGCCAACCAACCCGGCTTCGTTCCGGACCTGGAGAAGATCCACGCTGCCGGCCGGCACCTGTTGGCGCTGATCAACGACATCCTCGATCTGTCCAAGATCGAGGCGGGCAAGATGGAGCTGTATCTGGAGCGGTTCGACGTCCGCACGGTACTCGACGAGGTGGCCACCACGATCCGCCCGCTGGTGGAGCAGAACGCCAACCGGTTCGAGCTCCAGGTCGACGACACCGTGCAGCAGATGCACTCCGACGCCACCCGGATCCGCCAGGTGCTGCTCAACCTCCTGTCGAACGCCTGCAAGTTCACCGAGCGGGGAACAATCACCCTCGTGGTGCGCGGGGAGCGGGACGAGGGGGCCGGTGAGGGCGTGGTCCTCCAGGTGCGGGACACCGGCATCGGGATGACCGAAGACCAGCTGCAGCGTGTGTTCGAAGCGTTTGCCCAGGCCGAGGCCACGACCGCGAGCCGCTACGGGGGCACCGGCCTGGGACTCGCCATCAGCCGGCGCTTCTGCCAGATGCTGGGTGGCGACCTCTCGGCGGAGAGCGAGGCCGGCACGGGGTCCACCTTCACCGTCCGATTGCCGGCCGAGGCCCCCACGGGCCGGCCGGCGGCCGCGCCGGAGCCGCCGGACGCGACGGCAGCCGAGGGTGCGGGAGCGGGAAGCGCCGGCACCGTGCTGGTGATCGACGACGACGTTGCCGTACGCAACCTCATGGGCCGCCTGCTGCAGAAGGAAGGCTTCCACGTGCACCTCGCCGACGGCGGCGAGGCGGGCCTCGCCCTCGCCCGGCAGATCCGACCGGACGTCATCACGCTGGATGTCCTGATGCCCCAGATGGACGGGTGGGCAGTGCTGACCGCGCTCAAGGCCGATCACGAGCTGGCCGAGATCCCCGTCATCATGCTGACCATCGTGGACGAGAAGAACCTGGGGTTCGCGTTGGGGGCATCCGAGTACCTCACCAAGCCGATCGACCGAGAGCGGTTGGCGGCGGTCCTGAAGCGCTACGCGGGGGCAAGCGGACGGCCCGTGCTGGTGGTGGAGGACGACAGCGCCACCCGCGCGTTGCTGCGGCGTGCTGCGGAGACCGAGGGGTGGGAGGTGCGGGAGGCGGAGAACGGACGCGCGGCGCTGTCCCGCGTCGCGGAGCAGCGGCCCGAGGTGATCCTGTTGGACCTGATGATGCCTGAGATGGATGGGTTCGAGTTCCTCGAGGCGCTTCGTGCGCGGGAGGAGTGGCAGTCGATCCCGGTGCTCGTCATCACGGCCAAGGACCTGAGCGACGAGGAGCGGGAGCGTCTCAATGGCGGCGTACAGCGCATCGTGCTGAAGGGCGCCAAGGACCGGGAGGCGCTGCTGGCAGAGGTGCGGGAGCTAGTGGCGGCAAAGGCGGCCGTATGAGCGAGCGGGGCCCGATCCGGGCGCCAGAGGTCGGCGCCGCCGAGATGCGGTCGGCGCTGCTAAGCCTGAGCACCCGCATTGCAGAGGCGCCCGACGAAGACCACGTGTGCCGCAGCGTGGTGGAGGGATTGCGGCACGGCGCGTTCGGCTTCGACGGGGTGGGTCTGTACATGGCCGGCACGGCCGCCTTCGCCCCGTCGCTCAAGGCGAGTGCCGGACGCTTCGAGGACGCCGGGGACGCCCCCTCGGAGCTGCGCCTCCCCCTGCGCATCGACCAGAGCGCCATCGGCGAGCTGGTCGTCCGCCGGGACCAGGGCCGCTCCTTCAGCCAGGGCGACCTCGACATCCTGGCGGCGGCGGCCAACCAGGCGAGCACCGCCATCGGCCGCGTGCGGCTGCTCGCGGCCGAGCGGAAGCGCAGCAGCGAGCAGCGGGCGTTGCTCGACACGCTCGCGGATCTCTCGGGCGAGCTGGAGCTGGACAAGCTATTGCAGGCGGTGCTCGAGCGGGCCGTCGCCCTGCTGGCTGTCGCCGGCGGCGAGCTGGCCGTCCTCGAGGACGCCTCGCAGGAGCTGGTCGTCGTGGCGAGCCACGGCATCGGGGAGGATTCGACCGGCGTTCGGATGCAGCTCGGCGAGGGAGGCATGGGCCAGGTGGCGGTGACGCGCGAGCCGCTCATCATCCCCGACTACCAGCAGTGGGATGGACGGTCACCTCAGTACACCGGTGACATCCGGGCGGCAGCGGTCACGCCACTGCTGATCGGCGCGCGGTTGGTGGGCGCCCTGGCGGCCGTGCACACCGATCCCGAGCGGGAATTCGGCGGCGAAGATCTCCGCCTCCTCAACCTGTTCGCCGCGCAGGCCGCCATCGCCATCGAGAACGCCCGGCTGTTCACTGCCGAGCGGGGGCGCGCCTCGGAGCAGCAGGCGCTGCTCGACACCCTGGCCGATCTCTCAGGGGAGCTGGAGTTGTCGAAGGTGCTCGATGCGGTGCTGGAGCGGGCGGTGACCCTGCTGGGCGTGACCGGCGGCGAGGTGGCCATCTACCACGAGCAGAGCAACGAGCTGGAGGTGTTGGCCAGCCGGAACATCGGGAGAGATTCGACCGGTACCCGGATCGCCCTCGGAGAGGGGGCGATGGGATCGGTGGCGGGGAGCCTGGAGCCGCTCATCATCCCGTCCTACCACGAGTGGGCGGGACACTCCGCACAGTACGAGGACCTGTTGGTGCACGCGGTCATGGCGGCGCCGCTCGTCATTGGGGGCCGGCTGGTAGGTGCCATTGCCACCGTGCATTCCGATCCGGCGCGCCGGTTCGGCGACGCCGATCTCCGGCGACTCATGATGTTCGCTCCGCAGGCCGCCATCGCCATCGAGAACGCCCGCCTCTTTGCCGTCGAGCGCCAGCGGGCGGGCGAGCAACAGGCGCTGCTCGGGACGCTGAAGGACCTATCGGGGGAGCTCGAGCTCTCGAAGGTGTTGCAGCGCGTGCTGCAGCGAGCGGCGGCGCTGCTCGACGTCACGGGCGGTGAGCTCGCCACCTGGGACGAGTGGCGCGAGGAGCTCGTCGTCGTGGCAGGCCACAACATGCCCTCCACCGTCGTGGGGATGCGCATGGCTGTCGGCGAGGGCGCCATGGGCCACGTCGCGGAGACCCACGAGCCGCTGATCATTCCGCGGTACCAGGAGTGGGAGGGCCGGTCGGACAAGTACACCCAGAGCGCCTTCCAGTCGGTGATCGCGGCGCCGCTGCTCATCGGCAATCGGTTGGTCGGAGCCATCGCGGCGGTGCACGCCGACGCGTCGCGGGAGTTCGGCTCCGAGGACCTCCGACGGCTCGAGTTGTTCGCCCCGCAGGCCGCGATCGCCATCGAGAACGCACGACTGTTCGAGGCCTCGCAGCGGTACTTCCAGGACCTGGTGCAGAACAACCCGGTCGCGATCGTGAACCTGGACCTCAACTTCAACATCGTCTCCTGCAATCCGGCGTTCGAGCGGTTGTATGGCTACACCCAGGAGGAGGTGGTGGGCCGCAATCTCGACGAGCTGGTGACCACCCCGGAGACGCGCGCCGACGCGGCCGGCTACACCGAGGAGGGCCTGGCCGGGAAGATGACCAAGGGCACGGGGCGCCGACGCCGCAAAGACGGCTCGATGGTGGACGTGGAGCTGTTCACCATCCCGGTCATCGTAGGGGGGGAGCAGGTCGGGATCATCGCGCTGTACCACGACATCACCGAGCTGCGGGATGCGCGGCGCGATGCGGAGGCTGCCAACGCGGCCAAGAGCAAGTTCCTCGCCAGCATGAGCCACGAGCTTCGCACCCCGCTCAACGCCATCCTCGGCTACGCGGAGATGCTGCAAGAGGACGCGCGGGACGCCGGGCAGGACGGATTCGTTCCCGACCTCGAGAAGATCCACGCGGCGGGCCAGCACCTGCTGAGCCTGATCAACGATGTGCTCGACCTGTCCAAGATCGAGGCGGGCAAGATGCAGCTCTACGTGGAGACGTTCGATGTCGCGACCGTGGTGGCCGACGTGGCCAGCACGGTGCGGCCCCTGGTCGAGAAGAACGGCAACGCGCTGGAGCTGCACGCCGCAGACGGCTTGGGCACCATGCACTCCGACGTGACGCGGGTGCGACAGGTCCTGCTCAACCTGTTGTCCAACGCGGCCAAGTTCACCGAGCAGGGTACGATCGCGCTCGAGGTCACGCGGGACGGGGACGCCGGCGCGGGCGAACAGCTGCTGTTCTCGGTGCGGGACACCGGCATCGGAATGACCCCCGAACAGCAGGAGCGGCTGTTCGAGGCGTTCGCCCAGGCCGAGGCGTCCACCGCAGCGAAGTATGGCGGAACCGGGCTGGGACTCGCGCTCAGCAAGCGGTTCTGCGAGATGATGGGCGGCACCATCGCGGTGGAGAGCACCGCGGGGACGGGCACCACCTTCACGGCGCGGCTGCCTGCGGTCATCGGCGAGACGGCGGGGGGCGTCGCGCCCGCGACCGCCACCGATGCGGCGTCCGCGGCGCCCGGTGGAGACGGCAGTGCAGGATCGGTCCTCGTGATCGACGACGATGCGACCGCGCGGGCGCTGATGGCCCGGATCCTCGGCAAAGAGGGCTTCCGCGTGCTCGAGGCCGCCGACGGAGAGACCGGCGTCGCGCTGGCGCGCGCCGAGCGGCCGGACATCATCACGCTCGATGTCGTCATGCCGGGCATGGACGGCTGGACGGTGCTCTCGGCGCTGAAGGAGGACCCGGCGCTCAGCGACATCCCCGTGGTCATGCTGACGATCATGGACGACAAGAACCTGGGGTATGCGCTCGGAGCCTCGGAGTACCTCACCAAGCCGATCGACCGGGAGCGGCTCGCCGCCGTCCTGACGCGGTACCGCCGAGGGGGTACCGAGGCCGCGGTGCTCGTGGTGGACGACGACGACGCCACGCGCACCGTGCTGCGGCGCGCCCTGGAGCAGCAGGGGTGGCACGTCACCGAAGCGGAGAACGGGAGCGTCGCCCTGGACCGGGTCGCCGAGCAGCGGCCAGAGCTGGTGCTGCTGGACCTGATGATGCCGGAGATGGACGGGTTCGAGTTCCTGGCCGCCTTCCGCGAGCGGGAGAGCTGCCGCGCTGTGCCGGTGGTCGTCATCACCGGCAAGGATCTCACTGAGGCCGAGCGCCAACGCCTGAACGGCGGCGTCCAGTGGATCGTCGAGAAGCGCGGCCTGGACCGCGATCGCCTCCTGGCGCACCTGCGGGGCCTGGTGGCCGGCCGGGCTCCGGCCGGCGTGGAACAGACGTGAGCGATCGCGTCGGCGCGGCCGCAAGGCAGACGAACTCCCGCGGAGCGCTGGCGCGGCGTCAGGCCGCGCTGCTCAGGCTGAGCACGGCGATCGCCGCGGCGCAGGACGAGGACGCGATCTACTCGTCGGTCGTGAACGGGCTCCAGGACGAGGCGTTGGGCTACAACTTCCTGGGCGTCTTCCTGCTGGACCCGGAGACGGGCGATCGCGTCCTCCAGGCCAGCGTCGGCTGGCCCGACGTGCCGCCGAGCTGGCGCGTGCACCGCGGGGAGGGCCTCAGCGAGCAGGCGCTGATGGACGGCAAGCTGCATTACACGTCCGACGTCACCCGCGAGAGCAAGTACCTGCCGAGCCTCAGCACCGGCTCCGAGCTGGACGTGCCGCTGCGCGTCGACGGGCAGACCATCGGCGTGCTCGTCGTGGAGAGCGCGGAGCCCGATGCGTTCAGCGAGGACGACTTCGAGATTCTCACCGCGGCCGCCAACCAGGCTGGTATCGCGGTCGGCCGGGCCCGGCTCCTGGTCGCCGAGCGGCTGCGCGCCGACGAGCACAAGGCGTTGCTCGACACGATGGCCGACCTCTCGGCCGAGCTGGAGCTCCCCCGCGTGCTGCAGGCAGTGCTGCGGCGCGCGGTCAGCCTCCTCGGCGTGACGGGGGGCGAGGTCGCGATCTACGAGGAGGAGTCACAGGAGCTTCAGGTCGTGGCCAGCCAGAACATCGGCAAGGAGTCCACCGGTACGCGGCTCAAGCTGGGTGAGGGCGCGATGGGCAGCGTGGCGCGCACGCACGAGCCGCTCATCATCCCGTCCTACCATGAGTGGCTGGGGCGCTCGGCCAAGTACGCCGACGTGACCGTGCACTCGGTGATGGCGGCGCCCCTCCTGATCGGGCGCCGCCTGGTCGGCGCCATCGCTACGGTGCACTCCGATCCCGAGCGGGTGTTCGGTCCGGAGGACCTGCGGCTGCTCAACCTGTTCGCTCCCCAGGCGGCCATCGCGATCGAGAACGCCCGCCTCTACACCGCTGCCCAGCGGCAGAAGCAGTACTTCGAGGAGGTGCTGCAGAACAGCCCCGTTGCCATCGTCACGCTCGGCCGGGACTACCACATCTACTCGTGCAACCCGGCGTTCGAGCGGCTCTTCGGGTACTCCAGCGCCGAGGCGGTCGGTCGCAACCTCGACGAGCTGATCACCACCGAGACCACCAGGACCGAGGCGGAGCAGTACACGCGGGACGCCCTGGATCGCGCGGTGCACGGCATCGGCCGGCGGCGCCGCAAGGACGGCACGATGGTGGACGTCGAGGTGTTGGGGGTGCCGGTGATCGTGGACGGGGAGCGCGTCGGCTTGATGGGGTTGTACCACGACATCACGGAGCTGCTGAGCGCACGACAGGAGGCCGAGGCAGCCAACAGCGCCAAGAGCCAGTTCCTGGCGAGCATGAGTCACGAGCTGCGCACGCCGCTCAACGCGATCATCGGTTACAGTGAGATGCTGCAGGAGGAGGTCTCCGACCTCGGCCACGTGCAGTTCGGTACCGACCTCGAGAAGATCAACACGGCCGGGCGCCACCTCCTGTCTCTGATCAACAACGTGCTCGATCTCTCCAAGATCGAGGCCGGCCGGATGGACCTGTTCCTGGAGGAATTCGACGTCGGCACGATGCTCGACGACGTGGTGACCACCGCCCGGCCCCTGGTGGACAAGAATGCCAACCAGCTGGAAGTCCGCCGGACCGAGCGGCTGGGCCGGATGCGCGCCGACCTCACCAAGGTGCGGCAGATGCTCCTGAACCTGCTGTCCAACGCCTGCAAGTTCACCGATGCGGGCACCATCACGCTCGACGCGCAGCGCCGTGCGGACGAGGAGCCGTTTGACGGGGACGCGATCGTGCTCAGCGTCAGCGATACGGGCATCGGCATGACACCGGAACAGATGGACCGGCTCTTCGAAGCATTCTCCCAGGCCGAGGCGTCGACCACGAGCAAGTACGGCGGTACGGGCCTGGGGCTTGCCATTACGCAACGATTCTGCGAAATGATGGGCGGCGATGTCTCGGTACAGAGCGCGCCGGGGGAAGGAACCACGTTCACCGTACGCCTGCCGGCGGTCGTGGCACCAGCGCCCGCCGGCGCGACGGCGGAATAGCGCGCACGGGGGATTGATGCCGAAGATCCTGTTGGTGGAAGACAACGAGATGAACCGCGACATGCTGTCGCGCCGCCTGCAGCGCAAGGGTTTCGAGGTGGCGATCGCCGTCGACGGGCGCCAGGGCGTTGAGATGGCCAAGGCGGACAGCTACGATCTCATCCTGATGGACATGAGCCTGCCCGAGATCGACGGCTGGGAAGCTACCCGCCAACTCCGCGGTGAGCCGGAGACGCAGAGCGTCCCGATCATCGCGCTCACGGCGCACGCCATGGCGGGAGACCGGGAGCGGGCGCTCGAGGCCGGGTGCGACGACTACGACACCAAGCCCATCGAACTGCCACGGTTGCTCTCGAAGATGGAATCGCTGCTGGGGGCGCGGGAGTGAACGCACCGGACCGGGGGGACTCGGCCCTTTCGCCCGAGGCGGTATCGGAGCTGCGGCACGAGCTGCGGACCCCGGTCAACCACATTGTCGGTTACACCGAGATGTTGCTGGAAGATGCCGCCGACAGCGACCAGGCCGGGAAGGCGGCGCTCGAGCAAACGCTGCTCGCGGCGCGCGACGTGCTCACGCTCATCAACGGCACGCTCAGCTCGGGTGGCGTGTCGGTGAGCCCCACCGCGGTGGCGGCACTCTACACTTCCCTGGCCGAGCCACAGCAGCGCATCGTGCGGGCGCTGAGCCCGTTGCTCGCCGCCGACGGCAAGGACGAGGAGTTCAGCTCCGACCTGCGCCGCATCCTGGGCGCGGCGGAGAGGCTCGTGGCGCAGGACGCCGCGAGCGCACCCGAATCCCCGACTGCGGCGGAGGACGACGCCGTCGACGCTGCGACCGAAGCCGATCAGGCCCGCATCCTGGTCGTGGACGACGTGGAGGACAACCGCGTGCTGCTGGAGCGCCGCCTCAAGCGGCAGGGGCACGCGGTCGAGTCCGCCGAGAACGGTCGCGTGGCCCTGGAGATGGTGCGGGACGGATCGTTCGACCTGATCCTGCTCGACGTCATGATGCCCGAGATGGATGGGTACGAGGTGCTCGAGCAGCTGAAGCAGGCGCAGGAGACACGCCACATCCCGGTGATCATGATCTCCGCCCTCGACGACCTCGCCAGCGTGGTGCGCTGCATCGAGCACGGTGCGGAAGACTACCTGCCAAAGCCTTTCGATCCGGTGCTGCTGCGGGCACGCATCACGGCGTGCATCGAGAAGAAGCGGCTCAGGGACCGCGAGATGGAGTACCTGGAGCAGGTGCGCTCGGTCATCGACGCCGCGTCCGCGGTGGAGGCCGGCTCGTACACGTCGGGGGCGCTGGCCGATGCCACGGGTCGCACCGACGAGCTCGGTCGCCTGGCCCGCGTGTTCGACCGCATGGCCACCGAAGTGCGGGCCCGCGAGGGCCGGCTGCGGAACCAGGTCGAGGACCTGCGCCGCGAGATCGAGTCGGCGCGCGACGGCGCAACCGCCACCGGGGGCCAGCTCGACCATGCCAACCTCCCCACCAGCGAGCGCTTCGCCGATCGGTACGAGGTCATCGCCCCGCTCGGCCAGGGTGCCATGGGGGCGGTGTACCGCGCCCGCGATCTGGAGCTGGACGAAGAGATCGCCATCAAGACGCTGCGTCCCGAGCTAGTCGTGGATCCCACGCTCATCGAGCGCTTCAAGACGGAGATCCGGCTGGCCCGCCGCATCACGCACAGCAACGTCGTGCGCACTCACGACTTCGGCGAGTGGTCCGGCGTGTACTACCTCACCATGGAGTACGTCGAAGGCATCACGGTGCGCCACCTCATCGACAGCCGGGGGCGGCTGGGGGTGTCCGCCACGCTGGCCATCGCCTCCCAGCTCGCGCAGGCGCTCGAGGTGGCGCACGGCCAGGGCGTCATCCACCGCGACGTGAAGCCTCACAACCTCCTGCTCGACGCCGACGGGGTGCTCAAGGTGATGGACTTCGGGATCGCGCGTCTGAGCGAGGCGACGATGGGAATCACCGAGACGGGGCTCTCCGTGGGCACCCCGGCGTACATGTCGCCGGAGCAGCTCCTCGCGGATTCGGACGTGGACGAGCGCAGCGACCTCTACGCGGTCGGCGTGGTGCTGTACGAATGCCTCACGGGCGGCCTGCCGTTCGCGGCCAAGTCACCCATGTCACTGGTCGCCATGATGCTCAGTGAAGAGCCGACGGCACCTCGCGAGGTGAATGCCGAGATCCCACCTAACCTCTCAGCGTTGATCCTGCAGCTGCTCGCCAAGAAACCGGAGGATCGGCTCGCTTCCGCCGCCGAGCTGGGCGAGCGCCTGGCCCAGCTGGAGTAGTCGCTGTCTGCGGCCGTGGGGCGGTGACGTCTACGCGTCACCGGAAGAAGTCGAAGTAGGTCCCCACCCCACTCGCCTGCGCCTTCTCGTACGCCGCGGCGGCGCCCGCCGCATCCTGCAACCCCGTACCCGTGGCGTCGAACACCACGATCTCCTCGTCGGAGCCGCGGCCGGGCTTGCCGCCGGCCACGACCTCGCCCAGCTCCGCATGGACGTCCTCGCGCGTCATCAGGTTCCGCTCGAGGGCGTGGTGCAGGTCGCCCACCGCCGCACACTGGTCGAGCAGATCCACGACCACGCGGGCAGATGCCAGGAGCTCGGCATCGATCTCGTGCTTCTCAGGACTGTCGGCGCCCACGGCCGCCACGAAGGCGCCCGGCGGCAGCATCCCCGGGTGGACGAACGGGGCGCGGGCGGGCGTGCAGGTAACGCAGACGTCGCACTGGCGCATGGCGACCTCGGGCGTGGCTGCCACCCGCACGTCAATCGAGAGCTCCTCAGCCACCTCCACCGCAAACCGCTCGGCCACCTCCTGCTCCATGTCCCAGGCGTAGGCCTCCCGGATCGGCAGCACGTGGGCTACGGCTCGCAGCTGGATCCGCCCCTGCGTCCCGCACCCGCAGACGGCGGCGAGGGCGGCACGAGGTCGTGCCAGGAGTCGCGCGGCCAACCCCGTGGTGGCACCCGTACGGCCCAGCGTGATCGCCGTGGAGTCCATCAGCGCGAGTGGGTAGCCGGTCTCCCCGTCGCACAGGATGATGGTGCCCTGGATGTTCGGCAGACCGAACCGCGCCCGGTTCTGGAAGAATCCCCCGTTCACTTTGAGCGCGAAATACGTGCGCTCGCCCTTCAACCCACCGGCCTTGATGTGGAACTCGCCGTCGACGGCTTCCACGTGGAGCAGGCCGGGCGCGAGCGTCCGCCCTTCGGCATGGAGCCGAAAGGCGTCCTCGACGACCCGGAGGTAATCCTGGAGATCCAGCAGCGACGTGATGTCGCCCCGGTTCAATAGCAGCGTGCCCTGCGGCTTCATCGTCCCCACCCCGTTCGCTTCGTCCTCCTACGAAGCTAACCACATCGCGCCATCGGCCGCTCAGCGACCCCCGGCTGCCATGCGCTGTTTCGCCTCGGGGGTGAGCTCCCACAGGACGTTCACGATCACCCAGCGATCGTTCCACCGGGCGATGTGGAGGTAGTCGATCCAGTCGTGCGCGTCCACCCGCACGCTGGCCACGCTCCCGTAGATGTCGAGGATGCGTACGTCGGTGCGCCGTTGGTCCACCGGTGTCTGCTTCCCGTACCCCGCGCTCGTCGCGCCGACCAGCTCCTCGGCGGTCATATTCCGCAGCCTGCTCTCGCCCGCCTGCGGATTCACCACCACGATCCGCTTGGCCAGCTCGGGATGCACGGCGCGGTCCATCCGCTCGGTGTTCCCCTCGTACCACCCCTCGATGTAGTCCAGCGCTGCTCCGCGGATCCCCGCGGAGTCCGCCGCGGTCTGTGCCTGCGCGACCCCGGCGATCGCCAGACCGCACGCCACGGCCAGTGAAAGCATTCTCAGCATGACCCCTCCTCCCGGTTTGGTCGGCCAACACCTGTTGGTAAACGCAGACCTTCCCGCGGCAGTTGCAGAGCACCCCCTCGATTTGCCTTTGCGTTGCCACCGGGCTATGCATCAGCCCTCTCACGGAGACCGCGACGCGCATGCTCGACCTCGGCATTCTCCTCGCCTTCATCGCGTACGCCATCACGGTCGGGTTCCGGGCCCGGCGCAAGGCGTCCCGCGGGCTGGAGCAGTACTTCCTGGCCGGCCGCACCCTCAAGGGGTGGCAGGCGGGAACGAGCATGGCCGCAACACAGTTCGCCGCCGACACGCCGCTCCTGGTCACGGGGCTGATCGCCACCGCGGGGATCTTCGGCGCGTGGCGACTCCTCGTCTACGGCATCGCCTTCCTCCTCATGGCGTACCTGTTCTCGCCCCTGTGGCGCCGCGCGCGCGTGCTCACCGATGCCGAGCTCACCGAGATCCGTTACAGCGGCCGCGGAGTGCTCGCCCTGCGGGTGCTCAAGGCCGTCTACTACG
Source organism: Gemmatimonadota bacterium (assembly GCA_039592335.1). Classification (GTDB taxonomy): domain Bacteria; phylum Gemmatimonadota; class Gemmatimonadetes; order Gemmatimonadales; family GWC2-71-9; genus WVYX01. The sequence continues at coordinate 58,383 of JBDHBX010000003.1, forward strand.
GCACCGTCATCAACTGCGTGGTGCTGGCCATGGTGCTGGTGGCGGCAGTGCGCATCGCGGAGGTCTTCCTGCCATGGCACACGTGGCTGCCGCCGGGGCTGTACGGGCCGGTGCTCGAGGCCGTGCGCTGGTCCGGCGTGTCGCTGGCGTCGGGGGTGACCCAGATCGATCCCGCGATCGCGACGGCCAACAACCTGATCAGCATCCTCTCCATCCTGCTCTTCACGGCGCTCTACTCCATGACGGGTGGCCTGCGGAGCGTGGTGGCGACCGACGTGGGCCAGTTCGCGCTCGCCATGACGGGCACGCTGGTGTACGCGTTCGTCGTGGTGCGGGCGGTCGGCGGGCTGGACGCTCTGGGAACCGGCGTGACGGAGACGTACGGCCTCAGCCGGGGCCGCGAGATGCTGTCCTTCACCCCCACGTTGGGGGATGCCTTCTGGCCGTTCCTCGTCATCATCAGCCTGCAGTGGTTCTTCCAGATGAACAGTGACGGCACCGGCTATCTCGCCCAGCGCAGCATGGCGTGCCATACCGACCGCGACGCCCGCGTGGCAGGCGTGGTGTTCGCCTGGCTCCAGATCTGCGCCCGCAGTCTGCTCTGGCTCGTCATCGGGGTGGGGCTCCTCGTGCTGTACCCCCACTCCCCCGAGCTCGCCACCACAGAACAGTTCACCGCCTCGCGGGAGATCCTGTTCGTCACCGGCATCGACGAGCTGCTGCCGGTGGGGTTCCGTGGCCTCATGCTCACCGGGCTGCTCGCCGCCCTCGCCTCCACTGTCGACACCCACCTCAACTGGGGCGCGAGCTACTGGAGCAACGACATCTACAAGCGGCTGATCTCGGACGAGTGGCTCAAGCGCGAGCCGGGCGGCAAGGAGCTCGTGGTCGTGGCGCGGCTCTCCAACCTGATGATCATCGCCATTGCCCTCGCGATCATGGCGAACCTGGGCTCGATCCAGACGGCGTGGTTCATCTCGCTGCTGTTCGGCGCGGGAATGGGATCGGTGTTGGTGCTGCGCTGGCTGTGGGAGCGGATCAACCTCTACTCCGAGCTGGCCGCGATCGCGTTGTCGCTCGTCGTGGCGCCGGTGTTGCTGATTGCAACCGATGCCGAGTGGGCCCGGCTGAGCATCATGGCGCTGGTCTCGACGGTGGGGGCGGTGGCGGTGACCTTCGTAACACCCCGGACTGATGCCGCGGTGCTGCAGAGCTTCTACCGGCGTGTGCAGCCCGCCGGATTCTGGACGACGGCGGCACGAGCCGAGGGGGTCGATGGCATCGAGCCCCGGCGAAGGCTCGCGGGCGCGCTCATCAGCACCGCGCTCACGGCGGTGTCGCTGTACCTCATGCTGATCGGTGTGGGACGACTCCTCTTGGCCCCGCACGGCGCCAACCCGGCCTGGTCCTGGCTCGCCGTGGCAGGCGCCGTCGGGCTCATCCCCGTGTGGTGGAAGCGGCTGATGGGGCGGCCTGCCCACTCCGAGTAGCCCCTCACACCTCACATAACCGACAGAGGTGGTTGGGTTTGTGCATCCGCCCGAACCCCTCGCCCGACGCAGGCCTCAGCTGGTGGAAACCCCGATCTTGACAAGACCCGGACCGACGCGGAGTATGGCATTACCATCTATAGCATCCTCCGACTTCCCACCGTGGAGGGTAGACGCATGGCGATCGCCCGTAAGACCACGCTTGCATGCCTCATCACCCTGCTGTGTGCGGGCCAGCTCGTCGCGCAGACCGGCAGCATCTCCGGACAGGTCACGGACGCCATGACCACGGAGCCGATTGCCGATGCCCGCGTCGAGATCGAAGGAACGCAGCGCGGGACGACCGCGGGACCCGACGGGACCTTCCTGCTGAGCGGCGTCGCCGCGGGAACCCACCGCGTGACGGCGCGTCTCATCGGATACGCTCCCGCGACGCTGGAGCTCACGGTCAGCGCCGGACTAACGACGACGGCGCAGTTCGCGCTGCAACGTCAGGCCGTGGTGATGGACGCGATCGTGGTAACCGGCTACGGTGCGCAGCGCCGCGCGGCCATCACTGGATCGGTCGCGTCGGTCAACGCGGACGAGGCCAACGTCGGCGTGATCTCGAACGCCGACCAGCTGCTCCAGGGCCGGGTCGCCGGCATCCAAATCACGCAGAACCACGGTGAGCCAGGCGCCGGCAATCAGATCCGGATCCGCGGTAGCAATTCGATCACCGCCAGCAACGAGCCGCTGTACGTGATCGACGGGGTCGTCGTCGATAACCGGCCGACCGAAAGCAGCGGGATCGGCATCGGTGGCGGAGCTGGCGATGTTGGGAGCTTTTCTCAAGCCGCGCTGCCCCGCAGTCCGCTGAACCTCATCAACCCGAATGACATCGAATCCATCACCGTGCTCAAGGATGCCGCGGCGGCCGCCATCTACGGCACCCGGGGCGCCAACGGTGTCATTCTGATCGAGACGAAACAGGGTCAACGAGGCCGGACGACCTTCGAGTACGACGGCTATGTGTCGGTGGGGTCTCCGGCGCGGTATCTGGATCTGCTGAGCGGAGCAGAATACCGGGCGTTCGTTGAGGAGCAGGTCGCGGCCGGAAACCTCGACCCGGCGCGCCTCGCGAACCTCGGGTCGGCGAACACAGACTGGGAGCGCGAGGTCACCCGCACGGCCGTCACGCACAACCACAACGTGGCCTTCTCCGGCGGGACAGAGACCACGCAGTATCGTGCGTCCCTCAACTACATGAACCAGGAGGGGGTGACGCTGAGCAGTGGCTTCGAGCGCTGGCAGGGACGGCTCAACGCCACGCACCAGGCCTGGGAAGACCGCCTGCAGTTGCGTCTCAACTTGACGGCCTCCCACATGAGCAACGACTACGTGCCGTTCGAGAATACGGGGGGCTTCGAGGGGGGCGTGTTCCAGAACATGGTGCAGTTCAATCCGACACAGCCGGTTGTGGAGATCGATCCGGCGACCGGTGACACGACGTTCTACGAACTCGGAACCGGTACCCAGTCGGTGCGCAACCCCGTGGCGATGACCGACCAGATCGCCGACGCCGCCGGCACGACCCGCGTGCTCGCCAACCTCAGGACCCAGTGGGAGGTCATCCCGACCCTCAGGTTCCAGTTGATCGTGGGTGTGGACCGGAGCGAGAGCACGCGGCGGGAATACTACCCGCTGACCAGTCCGGTCGGGGCACAGTGGAACGGGCTTGCACGACAACAGAGTCGTGAGTTGACGACCACCACGCTGCAGACCCTCCTCACGTGGTCCGACCGCTTCGGCGGCGGGCACGAGCTGGAAGTCATCGGCGGCTACGAGTTCAATGACTACCACATAGATCAGTTCCGGGCGGAGACCCGCGATTTCCTTACCGACGCGTTCAGTTTCGACAATCTGACCGCCGGCGCGAATGAGCAGGCTCCGTCCTCCGAGGTAACCGACAATCGGCTCATCGGGTTTTTCGGCAGGGTCACCTACGGTTTCAACGACAAGTACTTCCTGACCGGTGTGCTGCGGCGTGACGGGTCGTCCCGCTTCGGAGCCAACCACAAGTGGGCGACATTCCCAGCCATTTCGGCGTCGTGGCGGATCGGCCAAGAAGACTTCATGCGGGGTGGGCTCTTCTCCGAGCTGCGCTTCCGCGTGGGCTACGGCTTGCAGGGCAACGAGGCCGTCGCACCCTACGCCTCCCTGCTCCTGCTGGCGCCCAGTGACGGCGATAGCTACCCCTTTGGAGACGTGAAGACGGTCGGGGTAGCGCCGACCAGGGCTGCGAATCCGGAGCTCAAGTGGGAGCAAACGTCGCAGTTCAACATCGCGATCGACTACGGTTTGTGGAACAACACGGTCTCGGGCACCTTCGAGTACTATGTCAAGAACACGGATGACCTGCTGCTGACGGTTCCCGTACCACAGCCGGCCGTGCAAGGAGACCGGTTGGAGAACATCGGGAAGGTCAAGAACAGCGGTTTCGAGGCCCTCCTCGATGCTGTGCTGATCAATAAGCGGAACCTGACCTGGGACGCCGGAATCGTGTTCGCGGCGGAGAAGAACGAGGTCGTGGATCTGGGCGGCCGCACGTTCATCACGAACGGGGGCGTGAGCGGCCAGGGGCAGTCCGGGCAGGTCTCGCAGCGCATTCTGCCGGGCTACGCACTCGGTACGTTCTACGGGCCGGAGTTCGTGGAAGTCAACGCCGCGGGCGAGCAGGTGTTCAATGACTATGATGCGAGCGGCAACCTCGTCGGGACGACGACGGCGGTGGGCGCAGACGACTTCGTAGTGATCGGCGATGCCAATCCGGACTTCACCCTCGGCCTGCGCAGCATGCTGACGTGGGGCTCGTTCGACGCGAGCTTCATCTTCCGTTGGGAGCAGGGGCGCGATGTGTTCAATAACACCGCGCTCGTCCATGGAGCGAGGAGCAACGTGCTGCAGGACAAGAACTTCCTGCGCTCGTCCTTGGACGACGGGGACGCGATCGACCAGCCGGCCGTCTTCTCGTCCCGTTGGATCGAGAGCGGTTCGTTCGGGCGCTTGCAGAATCTCACGGTGGGATACACGTTCGTTCTACCGCTCATCACGGGCTACTCCGGGTACGATCCGGAAGCCCATTCGAGTTCCGGACCTGGCCGTGAGGCCGATGGTCTCGGTCTGGCCTCGCGCGGGATCGATTATCTAAGCTATCCGCGCGCACGCACGTTCACCGCCGGCATTCGGTTCGCGTTCTGATGCGGGCCCGGTGCTGGCGGGCACATGCCCCAGACGTCGACGACGGCAAGTGTGAACCCTGTAACGGTCGGGGTCTCATGAAGACACCACGTTTCCAGTACTCGGTCAGGGGGGCGCGGCGCTTCACGCGACTGTTCCTCTCCCCAGCCCTCGCATTCGTATTGCTGCAAGGCTGTACGGACCTGGACGAAAATCCGACCAGCGTCATCACGCCGGACAACTTCTTCTCGACTGAGGCAGAAATGCTCAGTAGTCTGGCGTCCGTGTACGCGGTGCTGCGCAATGCTACGACCGAACAATACTACAACATCAGCAACATCAGCTCGGACGAGCTGATCGCACCCACGCGCGGCAGCGACTGGTTCGACAACGGGCGGTGGCTCGAGATTCAGCGGCAGACCTGGACGGCGACCAGCCCATCTGGCGTCGACGACATCAACAACCTCTGGAACAACCCCATGAGGGGCATCGCCCGGGCCAACCTGCTGCTCGTAGCAATCGAGGCGCAGGAACTGAACGAGCCGGAGGTCGTCGCCGAGCTCCGCACGCTCCGCGCCTTCTACTACTACACGCTGATGGACATGTTCGGCGGCGTGCCCATCGTCACCGACGACTCGCTCGGGGCGCGAGCGAAAAACACGCGTGCCGAGGTGTACCAGTTCGTCATCGACGAGCTGATCGCGGCCTACGCGGACCTGCCGGCCAGCTGGCCGGCCACCGACCATGGACGCATGACCAAGGGCGCCGCCGCTGCCATCCTGGCCAGTACCTATCTCAACGCCGGGGTGTTCCAGACCGACGCGCCCAGTACGACCTCGTACAACTCATGCACCAGCGTAACAGGCGCCTGCGATGCCGCCGTCGCGTGGTCGGACAGTATCCTCAACTCCGGTCTGTACAGCCTGGCCACCGACTGGCGCTCGAACTTCGCGGCGGACAACTCCGCATCGCCGGAGAACATCTTCGTCGTCAAGTTCGACAACCAAAGCGGCTTGGGACTCAACTTCCTGATGCGAGTGCTGCACTACAACTCGCTCACCGACCTCACCCCCTGGAACGGCTTCGCGGCCTTGTCAGAGACGTACAACGCCTTCGATGCGGACGACGAGCGTCGGGAGATCTTCCTCGAAGGGAATCAGGTCACTCTGGACACCGGGGATCCGGCGTTTGAACGGGGCGGTGCGCCGCTGATTTTCACGGTGGGCATCGTCGATCCGGCGCAGGCCGGGGAAGGTGAGGGCAGCCGTATCGCCAAGTGGACGCTGGATCCGGACCGCGTTGCCCAGGAGGCCGGCAACGACTTCGCCTTCTTCCGCCTCGCCAACATCTATCTGATCAAGGCGGAGGCGTTGAACGAGCTGTCGCCGGGGAGCGCGCAAGCACTTGCGTTGTTGAACACCCTGCGTGAGCGGGTGTTCGAGCCGGACGAGCCGCTGGCCGCCGTCGACCGTAGCGTGATCCTGGCGGAACGCAGCTTCGAGCTCACCAACGAAGGTAAGCGGCGAATGGATCTGATCCGGCACGGCATGTACACCCTCGCCTGGGAGCACAAGCCGGCGGGCGCAAGCCATCTGGTCCTGATGCCGATTCCGCAGCCGCAGCTGGACGCCAACCCGGAGCTCGTGCAGAACCCCGGGTACTGATTGGCGAGCGTCTTTGCTTGATGGTCGCACCGCCATAGCCTGGTCTCGCATCGAGACCAGGCTATGGCGGTCCTTGCTTGCCGCGTCGTACCTCGTGGCCGGCTGCTCCGGCGCGGACCGGGCTGCCACGGAGGGTCTCACGGACGAGGCACCGGCGGCAAACGGCCGCCTCTTCACCCAGCTCCCATCCGGCTATACCGGCGTCCGCTTCGAGAACCGCCTCGTCGATACCCGCGAACTGAACGTCTTCACCTATCGCAACTACTACAACGGCGGCGGGGTGGCGCTGGGCGACCTCACCGGGGACGGGCTGCCGGAGCTCCTGCTCACGTCCAATCTGGACGCCAACCGGCTGTACCTGAACGAGGGTTCCGCTTTCGCGACGTCACTGAGGAGGCCGGCGTCGCCGGGACGGGGTCCTGGGCGACGGGCGTCACCTTCGCCGACATCAACGGGGACGGACTCCTCGACATCTACATCTGCTACGCGGGAGACGTAGCGGGCGAGCGCCGCGCCAACGAGCTCTACATCCATCGAGGCCTCGACGCCAACGGGGTGCCCAGCTTCACCGAGATGGCGGCCGCGTACGGTATCGCGGACGAGGGCTATTCGACGCACGCGGTGTTCTTCGATTACGATCGCGACGGCTCCCTGGACCTGTACCTGGTCAACAACTCGCCGCGGGCCGTGTCGAGCTTCAGCCTGCGCAACATCCGCCACGTGCGCCATGCGCTCGGGGGAGACAAACTCTATCGCAACGTCGGCGGACGCTTCCTCGACGTGAGCGAGCGGGCCGGAATCTTCGAGAGCGAGATCAGCTTTGGCCTGGGCGTCGCCGTGGGCGATGTGAACCGCGACGGCTGGCCGGACATCTACGTCTCGAACGATTTCTTCGAGCGGGACTATCTCTACATCAACAACGGAGATGGAACCTTCGCCGAGTTGCTCGACCGGCAGATGCCCTACATCAGCCTCTCATCCATGGGGCTGGATATCGCCGACATTGACAACGATGGGTGGCTGGACATCTACGTGACCGACATGCTGCCGGAGGACGACTACCGGCTCAAGACGACGTCCACGTTCGAGGACTGGGACGGCTATCAGGCCAAGTTGAGGAACGACTATCACCACCAGTTCATGCGCAGCATGCTCCATCTGAATAACCACAACGGAACGTTCAGCGAGATCGGACGGATGGCCGGCGTGGCGGGCACGGACTGGACCTGGGGCGCGCTCATCGCGGATTTCGATCAGGACGGTTACAAGGACATCCATGTCACGAACGGCATCCTCGCGGATGTGACCTCGCAGGACTACGTCTCCTTCCTGGCCGACGCGCGGACGATGCGGGCAGCCCTCATGGGCGAGCGGGTCGACTTCCGGGAACTCATCGATGCGATGACCTCGACTCCGCTGCCCAACTATGCTTTTCGCAACGGTGGGAACCTGACCTTCTCGAACCCGGGCGCAGCGTGGGACCTGAACACGCCGGGTTTCTCCAATGGCGCGGCCTACGGTGATCTGAACGGCGACGGTGCGCTGGATCTGGTCGTCAATAACGTCAATCAGGAGGCCTTCATCTATCGGAACAACGCCCGGACGCTCTCGGACAACCACTATCTCCAGATCGGGCTCGAAGGAGAGGGCCCCAACGCCTTCGGCGTCGGGGCGAAGGTGACGCTCCGCAGCGGAGACCGGTTGTTCTTTCAGGAGCTGATGCCGTCGCGCGGCTTCCAGTCCAGCGTGGACTACGTCCTGACGTTCGGCATCGGTGGGCTCGATACGGTCGGGTCCGTGACAGTCGAGTGGCCGGACGGGCGCGCCAGCCTGCTCACGGACGTGCCGGCGAACCAGCGTGTCACGCTACGGCAGTCGCAGTCGGCGCCGGCGAAGCCGCTGACGACTCCGTCGGCCACCCCGCTCTTCACCGACATCACGGACAGTGTGGCGCTGGGGTTCGTGCACCGGGAGAACGCGTTTGACGATTTTCGCCGGGAACGCCTGCTGCCGAAGATGCTCTCGCTGGAGGGACCGTTCATGGCCGTGTCGGACGTCGACGGTGACGGACTGGAAGATGCGTTCGTCGGGGGCGCGAAGGGTCAGCCGGGGCAGCTCCTCATCCAGCAGCGCGCGGGTGGGTTCGTCGGGAGCAACGACGGACTGTTCGAGCAGGACCGGGTGTCGGAGGATCTGGGCGCCGTGTTCTTCGACGCGACGGGCGACGGTCACGCCGATCTCTACGTCGTCAGTGGCGGCAGCGAGTTCTCGGACATGGCGCCCGCCCTCCAGGATCGGCTGTACCTGAACGATGGGCGGGGCACTTTCCGGAAGGCAAACGGCCACCTGCCAGCCATGAACATCAGCGGATCACCCGCGACCGCGGCCGATTTCGACGGCGATGGCGACATGGACCTCTTCGTCGGCGGGCGCGTCGTGCCGTGGCAGTACGGGGTCGATCCCAGAAGCGTGCTGCTCGAGAACGACGGTGGGGGCCGCTTCCGCGAGGTCACCCAGCAGGCGGCGCCCGATCTGGCGCGCGTCGGGATGGTGACCGACGCCCTGTGGACCGACGTGGACCGCGATGGGCGGGCCGATCTCGTGGTCGTCGGCGAGTGGATGCCGATCACGATCTTCCGCAATGCGGGATCCGGGAAGCTCGAGCGAATGGTATCACCGGGGCTCGAGCGGAGCCACGGGTGGTGGAATCGGATCGTTGCGGGCGATTTCACGGGTGACGGTCACACCGATTTCGTGCTTGGCAACCTGGGGCTCAACACGCGCCTCCGAGCTGCGGAGAACGAGCCGGCTACCATGTATGTCGGGGATTTCGATCGCAACGGCTTCGTCGAGCAGCTCGTGTCCTATTACAACGACGGAGAGAGTTATCCCCTCGCGCTGCGCGACGATCTCCTGAGAGCCCTTCCCTTCCTCGAGCCGCGCTACCCCACGTTCGAAGCGTATGCCCGGCAGACGGTGGCCGATATCGTGGGGCCCGCGGAACTGCGCGATGCGGTGCTGAAGCAGGCGTACATGTTCGCCACCACACTGGCACGGAACAACGGTGACGGGTCGTTCACGCTGGCGCCGCTGCCACTCGAAGCACAACTGGCACCGGTCTACGGCATTCTGGCCGCCGACCTCGACGGAGACGGACCGCTCGACCTGCTACTGGCCGGGAATTTCGACGGCGTCAAGCCGGAGATCGGACGCATGAGCGCCAGCTACGGCCTGTTTCTGCGCGGAGATGGAGTGGGGACGTTCACCCCGGTGCGGACAGTGGAGAGCGGATTCCTCGTGCCCGGGCAGGCACGCGACATCCAGCGTATCGGTACCCGGCAGGGTGACCTGTACGTCGTGACCCGCAACAACGACCGCCCCCTGCTCTTCCGCGCCAACCCCGGCAGGCGGGCGTTGGCGCTCGCCGGTCACTACTGATCCGGTCGCTTCGTCTTGATGACGACGACCCCGTTGGCGCCCCGCACACCGTACATCGCCGTGCTGGCGGGGTCCGTCAGCACCTCGATGGACTCGATATCGTACGGGTTGATCCCCTGCAGGCTCCCCCCCGGTCCCGCCCGGATCGGGACACCGTCGATCACATACAGCGGCTCATTGCTGCCGTGGACCGACGTCCTGCCTCGGATGCGCACCACGATGCCACCGTCCGGAGCGCGTGTCACATGCACTCCGGGGAACCGGGTCGCGAGTACTTCTTCGATGGGCTTGCCGGGGGCGCGCTCGATGTCCTCCGCCGTTACCGTCACCTCGCCCGGCGGGGTCAGCTCCGGGGCCGGTTCGAGGTCACGGTCCGCGGTATCGGCGTGGCCGCATCCCGCCAGGAGCCCGATGAACAGCGGAGCACGCAGTGAGACCATGGCAGTGTACCTCCTACTGCTGTATACCTCCTGTAGTATACGTCGGTTGAGGTGTTGGCGCTTACACCCGGTAGGGGCCCCTGCCCCCACGAACGTGAATGGAGAGACCCATGTGGATGCGCTACGCGGTTCGCCGCTTCGCCCTCGCCTTCGCCTTCGCCTGCACAACGTTGATGGCGGCTACGGCTACGGCCCAAGACAACCTCCGCGTCGCCTCACCGGACGGTCGCAACGAAGTCACCGTCGAGCTCCACGAGGGTAGCCTCTACTACAGCCTCCAGCGCGATGGCCGCGCGGTACTCTTGCCGTCGCGGCTCGGGTTCGAGTTCCGGGACGCCCGGCCGCTGCTCGGTGGCCTGCGCGTGATCGACACCGCCGGGGGGATGGTCGATGAGACGTGGACCCAGGTATGGGGCGAGGTCGCGCGCGTGCGGGACCACCATCGTGAGCTGAGACTCGTGGTTGAGGAGGCCGGGCCATCCGGGCGACGCTTCGCCGTCGTATTCCGCGTATTCGACGACGGTGTCGGCTTCCGGTACGAGCTTCCGGAGCAGTCCGCTCTCGGAGCGTTCGAGATTACCCGAGAGCTGACCGAGTTCGCTCTGGCGGACGACGCCCGAGCCTGGTGGATCCCGGCGTTTGAGCCGAATCGGTACGAGTACCTGTATCGTTCGTCGCCGGTGAGCACGCTGGATACGGTGCACACGCCACTCACACTGGAGACCCGCGACGGCTTACACATCGTCATTCACGAGGCCCACCTGGTCGACTACGCCGCCATGACGCTGGTCGGCGGCCCAGAGCAGAACCGGACGCTGCGTGCACACCTCGCACCGTGGGCCAATGGGGTGAAGGTACGGGGCCGCACACCGTTCGTGACGCCGTGGCGCACCATCCAGCTAGCTGACCGCGCGGCCGATCTGGCACCCTCGATCTTGGGACTGAATCTCAACCCGCCCAACGTCCTGGAAGACACCGACTGGATTCGGCCCATGAAGTACGTGGGCATCTGGTGGGGCATGCACATCGGTGCCATGACCTGGAGCTCCGGGCCCAAGCACGGCGCGACGACGGAGAACGCCAAACGGTATATCGATTTCGCGGCCGCGAACGGGTTCGGAGGAGTGCTGGTCGAAGGCTGGAACCGCGGATGGGACGGCAACTGGATAGAGAATGCTGATCTGTTCTCCTTCACGGAGGCGTATCCCGACTTCGACCTGCGAGCCGTCACCGCCTACGCGCGCGAGCACGGTGTGCAGCTGATCGGTCACCACGAGACGTCCATGGGGGTCGACAACTACGAGCGGCAGCTGGAGGATGCCTTCGCGCTCTACGAGTCGCTCGGCATGCACGCCGTCAAGACCGGCTACGTGGGGGATCGCACCCAGGAGGGTCACGCCCACCACGGGCAGCACATGGTGCGGCACTGGCGGATGGTGATCGAGCAGGCGGCGCGCCACCGCATCATGATCAACGCCCACGAACCGATCAAGGACACAGGAGAACGCCGCACCTATCCCAACATGATCTCGCGGGAAGGGGCGCGCGGGCAGGAGTACAATGCCTGGGCGGGCGACGGGGGCAATCCGCCGGAGCACGAGACCATCCTGTTCTTCACGCGGCTGCTGGCCGGGCCATTGGACTTCACGCCGGGGGTGTTCGACATATTGATCGAGCGGGCCAGTGGCACGCCCCGGCGGCCGGAGCATCCTCGGGTGCGCACTACGCTGGCGAAGCAGCTGGCGCTCTACGTGGTGCTCTACTCGCCGCTCCAGATGGCGGCCGACCTCATCGAGAGCTACCAGGATCAGCCCGCGTTCCAATTCATCCGTGACGTGCCGGTCGACTGGGAGGACACGCGGGTGCTCGACGCGGAGATTGGCGACTACGTGGTGGTCGCACGCCAGGAGCGGGGCGGCCAGGAGTGGTACATGGGCGCCATCACCGACGAGGAGGCCCGCACGCTGGAGATCCCGCTCTCGTTCCTCGCACCTGGCCAGAGCTATGTCGCCGAGATCTATGCGGACGGGCCTGGGGCGCACTGGCTGCATGACCCGCTGCCCATCGAAATCTCGCAGCGTACCGTCGATGTCGGGTCCCACCTCACCCTATCGTTGGCCCCCGGGGGTGGGCAGGCGATTCGCATTCGGCCGGCACGCTAGACGGGAGGCGAGCTCCATGCCACGGAGTCCATGCATCACGGTACCATGCGCCCGCATCTCGGCGACCCACGTGCCGGCGAAAGTGTCACCATGTTGATGACACGCAGCACCAGACAGCTACTGGCTGCGGGTCTGGTGGGGCTGACCGCCTGCGACCGCACCCCACCGCTGTTCGAGCTTCTCTCCACGGAAACGACCGGGGTGACGTTCGTCAACCAGCTGCCGGAGACGCCCGAGATCAACATCATCAACTACCTGAACTACTACAACGGTGGGGGCGTGGCCGCCGGCGACGTGGATGGCGACGGGCTGCCCGACCTGTACTTCACGTCGAACCTCGGGCCCGACCGGCTGTATCGCAACGAAGGGGATTTCCGGTTCGAGGACATCACAGAGCGGGCCGGGGTGGGGGAAGCGTCGGGCTGGACGAGCGGCGTCACCATGGCGGACGTGAATGGCGACGGGCACCTCGACATCCACGTCTCGACCGTCACCCACCTCACCCTTCACGGCCGGAACGTGCTCTACATCAATGATGGCGACGGCACCTTCACCGACCGGACCGCCGAATACGGCCTCCATCACGTGGGCTATTCCACGCAGGCCGCCTTCTTCGACTACGACGGAGACGGCGACCTGGACATGTATCTCTTGAACCACTCCACCCACGAGATGCGCGGGGTCCCCTGGAACCCGCAGCGTGGTGACCGTCACCCGGAGGCCGGGGATCGCCTGTACAGGAACGACGGCAACCGCTTCGCGGATGTCAGCCAGGCGTCCGGCATCTACGGCGGCGTCGAGGGATACGGCCTGGGCGTGGTTGCCAGCGACCTGAATCTCGACGGCTGTCCCGACCTGTTCGTGGCCAACGATTTCCACGAGAACGACTTTCTCTACTTCAACAACTGCGACGGTTCCTTCACCGAGTCCATCACCACGTCCACAGGCCACACCAGCCTCTCTTCGATGGGCGTCGACGCTGCCGATTTCAACAACGACGGCCGACCGGACGTGATGGTCCTCGACATGTTGCCGGCACGAGAGGAGATCCTCAAGAGCTCTGCTAGGGCCGAGGACATGCAGACCTACCAGTTCAAGATCACAGCCGGTTTGCATCCCCAGTTCGTCCGGAACACCCTGCAAGTGAATCGCGGCCAGGGATGGTTTAGCGAGATCGGCCATCTGGCGGGAGTGTATGCGACCGACTGGAGCTGGAGCCCGCTGTTTGCCGACCTAGACAACGATGGCTACAAGGACCTGTTCGTCACCAACGGCATCTACCGACGGCCCAACGATCTCGACTACATCAGCTACGTCGCCGACCGCTCCGTGCAGGCGACGTTTGAGCAGGGACTCACCGACGAGTTCCTCACGACGCTGCTAGAGCACATGCCGCAAGTCGCTCTTCCGAACTATGCGTACCGGAACAACGGGGATCTGACCTTCACGAACATGGCTGAGGCGTGGGGCCTGGCGCAGCCCGGGTTCTCCACGGGCGCCGCCTACGTGGACCTGGACAACGACGGCGCACTCGATCTGGTGACGAACAACATCAACGCGCCGGCCGGGATCTACCGGAACCGCGCGCGCGAGCTCAGTGAGAACCACTACCTCACAGTCCGGCTGCAGGGCTCGAGGGCGAATACCGCCGGCATCGGTGCGAAGGTCATTATCGAGCGTAGTGGCATGATGCAGCTGCTGGAACAGTCGCCGACCCGCGGCTACCAGTCGTCCGTGGACTTGCGGTTGCACTTCGGACTAGGGGCTTCCCAGCGGGTGGACTCGCTGCTCGTCATCTGGCCGGATCATCGCTTCCAGGTACTGCGGGACGTGGCAGCCGATCAGACGATCACGCTCTTGCAGGAGGAGGCTACCGGGCGGTATGCGTACGAGGCGGCGGCGAAGCAGCCGCTGTTCACGGACCTCACGAGCCGGCTGGCCATCGACTACGAGCACGAGGAAAACCGGTTCTTCGACTACACCCGCGAGCCGTTCATCCCGCACCAACTCTCCACCGAAGGACCCGCCCTCGCTGTCGCCGACGTGAATGGCGACGACCTGGACGACGTGTACGTCGGCGGCGCCAAATGGCAGGCGGGACGGCTGCTGGTGCAGCGGCGTGACGGGACGTTCCGCCACACCAATGAGTCCGTCTTTCAAGCCGACAGTCTGCTCGAGGATGTCGACGCAGTCTTCTTCGATGCCGACGGCGACGGGAATCAGGACCTCTACGTCGTGAGCGGTGGGAACGAGTTCTGGGGAGATCACGAGCCGTTGCGAGATCGCCTCTACATCAACGACGGACATGGGACGTTCCAGCGCTCCGAGGATCGGCTGCCGTTGTTCTTCGAGAACGGCTCCTGCGTGGCGCCGGGTGACTTCGACGGAGACGGCTACCTCGATCTCTTCGTCGGCGGCCGGGTCGTGTCGCGCCAGTACGGCCTCATCCCGCGCAGTTACCTGCTGCAGAACGACGGCACGGGGCGGTTTCGCGATGTGACCCTCGAGCACGCGCCGGCGCTGGCCGAGGCTGGGATGGTGTCCTCGGCCGCGTGGGTCGATTATGACGACGATGGCCAGCTCGACCTGGTCGTCGTCGGAGAGTGGATGCCGATACGCGTGTTCCGACAACAGGATGGCCGTTTCATGGACCGCACCGCCGAGGCCGGTCTGTCGGGCACGAACGGCTGGTGGAACAGCGTGGCGGTGGCCGACCTGCAGGGCAATGGGCACCCAGATCTCATCCTGGGCAACCTGGGGCTCAACTCCTACATCCGGGCTTCATCCGAGGAGCCTGCGCGGCTGTACATCCATGATTTTGCTCGGAACGTCGCGTTGGAGCAGATCCTCACGTTCTACAAGAACGGCGTGAGCTATCCGCTCGCGGGACGGGATGAACTGATACGATCCATCCCACAGCTACGCAGCCGGTACGCCTCCTATGCCGATTTCGGCGCCAGCAGGATCGAGGACGTGTTTCCGAAGTCGGAATTGCGGCAGGCACAGGTTCGGGAAGCGTATCTGTTCGCCAGCTCCGTGGCGCTCAACAACGGAGAGGGTTCCTTCCACCTCCGCCCCCTACCCGTTGAGGCCCAGTTCGCCCCGATCTATGCCGTCCTGCCGGGAGACTTCGACGGCGACGGTCACACCGATCTGGTTGTCGCGGGCAATTTCCTCGGGGTCCCGCCCCTGCGCGGGCGCTATGATGCCAGCTATGGCTTGTTGCTGCGCGGCGACGGAGCGGGTGGCTTAGCGCCGGTGGACCTGGAGGCGGGCAATCTGGTGATCCTCGGCGAGGTGCGCGACCTGGAGCTACTGCGGTACGCCGACGGTGGCCACCTGATCGTCGTGGCGCGCAACAACGACCCGCTCCAGATCGTTCGCCCGCTGCGCTTGGGCTCCCCTCACGGCAGCGGCTCGGTCAGCGTGCCCTGATCGGAGGGCGGCGGCGCGGCCGCCGTCGCCCCTCACCGGCCGCGTTCAGTGACGAGCGCTCGATGGAATTCCCCAGGCGTCACGTAGCGGGTGTGGAACGCCTTCCAGTCGTCGGGGTGGCGACGGTACGCCGGATCGTCCTCCAACCGGCCCGGTGGGCGGGTGTAGTCAGACAGCCCATGATACGGCAGCGGGAGGACCGTGGTTGAGAAGCCGGTGTTGTAATCGCCGTCCTTCACCCAGCCGTCGCCGACCAGCACGAAGTCGCGCGTCCAGCCGGCGCGTGGGGGAGGCGGAGCCGGAAACCGGAGCGCCAATTCGTCCGCCGCGTTCATGATGACGTACCGGTCGTCGACCCCCTCGATCAGCGGGCGGACGTCGCCGAAGCGGGTGTGAAATCCCACGAGGTCGCGCCACAGTGGTGCCGTGCCGGCAAGCGTGTTGTAGTCGGGAAGCTCAGGCGCGGTGCGGCGGGCCTGGGTGACTTTCGAGAAGCCACGGTACCGCAGCTCGGCAGCGGCCGGCAGGAGCCGGTGCATGGTGACCGGGGCGTCGGGATATCCCACGGCCCACGCGATGCGGTCCCAGTAGATCTCCATATTGGTGCGCAGGCGCACGCGGCGCGGCGTGCCGGGCCGGAACGCGTGCTGCAGGTCGATCAGCATCGTCTTCGTCTTCCCAGCCGGGAATCCGAGATCGGCCTGCGTCACCACCCATCCCCCCCGACCGTCCGGTACCTCGAGCTGCAGCCCACGCGGCGTTCGATGGCTACCCTGAGTGACGGCGACGTTGATTGAGGCGTCGGTAGGGTAGACCCAACCGGAAGCCACCAGCCAGAGCGGCCCCTCCGTCGGTACGGCGTCGCCGAGCGCCACCTCGACGTAGTGTTCGGTCGCGATCCCCTGATAGGGACCCAATGCGAAGGTGTCCACGAACCGCTCGTCGAGTGCGCGGACCAGTGCGGTCACGTCGCGGCCCGCATGATCGCGCGCCCATGCCACGCCCTGGAGCGGTTGCATCGCCTGAACGGCGGGTGCTGGCGCCGGAAGCGTGAAGCGCTCGTCGACGAACACATCGGTGCCCGTGGGATGGTCCACCACCAGCAGGGCGACGTGGTCGAAGAAGTGCGTCTCCCACAACTCCCCCGTGATACGCACGTCGTAGGACCCGTCGCGGGGAGCCAACTGGTCGCCCCGGATCTTGATCCAGTCCTCGCTGTGGATTACCGCCGCGTCCCCCTGCGCGTTGATCCGCAGCCCGAGCGCCGTCCGCCACAGAAAATCCGTGACGAATTGCATCGCTGCGCCGTCGAAGGTGAATACCCAGGGGCACGAGCCCTTGAGCCGCTGGCGTGTCAGGATGGTCTCGGTGGTGGCGGCGAGGTTGAATTCGGCCTGCACGGTCCCGTTCGGCCAGATGAATCGGGCGACGTGGACCTGTGGCTGCTCCCCCAATCCGAAGTGCACGACAGGGCTACTGATCAACCGCTTCTGGTACAGCAGGCCTGCCCGGACCTCGATCTCGCCGCCGATGCCGAACGTGTTGATGCGTCGATCCCCGAACATCTCTGCCGCCCGGGGGTGAATGCTCACGGAGTAGTAATCCAGGGTGCCCTCGTTGATGAGCAACCCCGGTTGGCCGCCCGGCAACACCCCAAGCAGATCGAGGCGACCTTCGCCGCTGATGTCTCTGACATTCGTGATATGCGCCTCGATTGGCGGGAGCGGCCACAGGCCAAAGGCGGTGCGGAGCCAGGCCCGGGCGCCCGCGGGTGTCGAGACCACCAGATCGAGATCGCCGTTGTTATCCAGGTCGGCGACGAGAAGTCGCGTCGATGCAACGTCGCCCCCGGAGAGACCCGGCCACCGCGCGAGCACTCCGGCCTCCCAACCACTGTCGTCCAGCGAGAGGCGGCTCAGTACCCCGTCTCCCCGGAGGAGGATCAGGTCGAGGGTGGCGTCCTGATTCAGATCGGCCGCGGCGATCGCTCGCACGGAGCCGAGCGTGTCGGGCAGGGGGTGCGGCTGGAACTGGGGGGCGCGCGAGCGCCGGTTGAGGAACACCTGCAGGCGACCGGCGGCATCGAGGAGAGCCGCATCGGGATCACCGTCGGCATCCAGATCGGCCCACACGAAGTCGCGCAGGCTGGATACACCCGCAAACGCAGGAGCGCGCTCGAATGTCCCGTCGCCCCGGTTCCACAGCACCGCCGGCGTGCCCTCGACTCGGGCGAGCACGAGATCCAGGTCACCCTCCATGTCCAGATCGGCAGCCCAAGCGCCGGCGTAGGCGGAACGAGCCACGGCCGGCGTGACCGCCTCGCCGGTCGCGTCGGTGAAAGAGCCGTTCCCGTCTTGGCGCAGGACGCGAAGGCCGCCAGATCCTGCCAGCACGAGGTCCTGGCGGAAGTCGTAGTTGTAGTCCAGGGGCGCCACGGCGACCGGCGAGAGCGGCTGAGCGGACCCTCCTCCCGGAAAGGCGAACGCGTCGGTCTGATTGGGCTCCGGCGAGACCCACAGGGTATCGCCACTCGCGGCGAGCAGAGCCAGCGGCACGTCCTCGCTGAGCCACAGCGAACGCACCCACGCCGTGGGTCCCTGACCCACCGACAGTGTCTCCGCCGCGAACCTGACACCCGTATCCGGCGGCGCCGACTGAGCGGGAGGGGTCGGCAGTCGCACGAAGCGGGTGAGCAAGACATCCGCTCGGCTCGGCGACGTGAATACGGCATCCTGGTCGTCACGGTAGGCGGGCAGGATTTGCAATCTGTTCTGCAGAACCGCGATCTCGCTGGCGGCACGGTCGAACTCCCCGGTCTCTCCGGCGGTCCGCACCGTCCCGAGCTCGGCGGCGAGGGGGAACGACAGACTCTCGGCCCGCGCGCCGATGCGGTCGAGCGTTTGGCGTAGTGTCTCGCTGTCGCGCAGTTCCGCGGCGAGCCGCCCGCGCTCGAGCAGGGCCACCAGATTCCCGGACTCCACGGCCAGCATCCGGTCGATCACCTGCATCGCCTCGAGGGCGCTCCCGGGACGGTCCTGCTGCTGCACGACCTGGGCCAGGAGATAGAGCGCCTTCAGGTTCCGGGGATCGAGTTCGACGGCGCGGCGGAGGTGTTCCGTCGCCGCGTCCAAATGGTCCCGCTCGCGCTCGAGAAGCGCGGACATGAGCTGGATGCGGCTATTCTCGGGTGCCAGCCGACGCGCCTCTCCCAGCCAAGAGGCTGCCTGTTCCCGCTCACGCCGCAGGAGCGCGATCAGGCCGCGATCGGCCCAGCCGGCCGGCTCCCGAGGGACGAGCTCGGTGACGCGCTGAAACGCCGCCGCAGCCAGTCCGGTCTCGCCCACCTGCGCCGCAGCCACACCTCTGTAGAAGGCCGCAACGGCCTCCGCGAACGTAGGAGAGGATGGGTCGGGTAGAGCGCGCTCGCAGGCCGCAGCCACCACAGTGAGCACGAGCGCGGCGGAAAGACGAAGAGCGAGTCTCAACGGGCGTGACCGACGGTAGACTGGGAAAGCTGCTCTATGCTCTGCAAGAGCGTGAAGCTAAGTCGTGGAGGTAATGGGGCGCAAGACGACGCACGGCGCCCCACCGCAGCACCGGCGGGTCGTGGCCAGCAGGCAACAAAGCATTCCGTGCCGGCGTGGATCGCCGTATACTGGGCAGATTCCGCGCGGGAACCCCGATGCCGCTTGCCGCCGCAGGTGGCGCCCACCGTCCGTGGATCCCGCCATAGACCCTGAGCCGGAGAGGTCGCCGTGGGCTTGCTAGCGAGCGTGGACTGGGTGGTGGTCGCTATCTACTTCCTGCTGGTCTTCGGCGTCGCGATCTGGGCCACGCTGCGAGAACGCGCAGCCCACGCGACGTCGCAGGACTACTTCTTGGCGGGCCGCCACGCCGGTTGGTTCATTGTGGGCGCCTCGCTGTTTGCGTCCAATATCGGATCCGAACACCTGGTCGGTCTGGCGGGAACCGGCGCCGCCAGCGGCGTGGCCGTGGCGCAGTTCGAGGTCCTCGCCTCGCTAATCCTCCTGTGGCGGTGATTTCCATTATCGGCTACGTGCTGACCAAGATCTCGGTGACGATCGCCGCCGGCGGCATCGTCTTCGAGGCAATCATGGGGATCGACTTCTGGACCGGCGCCCTGGTCGTCGTGGTCATTACCGGCCTGTACACCATCTTCGGCGGACTGCGGGCGGTGCTGTACACGGATCTACTGCAGATGTTCGTCCTGATCGGCGGCGCGGTGGCCGTCATGTTCCTCGGGCTCCACGCCCTGGGGGGCTGGGGTGCGTTGACAGAGACGGTGGGGCCCGGGTTCCTCACCTTGTGGAAGCCGGTGTCGGACCCGGACTTCCCCTGGACCGGCATTCTATTCGGGGCGCCGATCCTCGGTGTCTGGTACTGGTGCACCGATCAGTTCATCGTGCAACGCGTACTGGCGGCACATAACCAGGATAACGCCCGGCGTGGCACGATATGGGCGGGATACCTGAAGCTGCTGCCGCTCTTCATCTTTGTGATCCCCGGCGTGATCGCGTACGCGCTGTCGCAGCAGGGACGGCTGCAGCTGGCCGCGCCGGACGAGGCGCTGCCCACGCTCATCGCGGTGCTGCTCCCGGTCGGGTTGCGCGGCCTGGTGGTCGCCGGGTTGCTGGCAGCACTCATGAGCTCGCTTTCCTCAGTGTTCAATTCCACCTCGACCCTGGTCACTCTGGACGTCTACAAGAAGCTGCGCCCGGCGGCATCCGAACGGCGGCTCGTGCTGGTCGGGCAGGCCACCACCGCGCTGCTGGTGGGCTTCGGCCTGCTGTGGATCCCTTTCATGAAGCTGATCTCCGGGCAGCTCTACCAGTACCTGCAGAGCGTGCAGGCGTACATCTCGCCCCCGATCGCGGCGGTGTTCCTGATTGGCGTGCTGTGGCAGCGGGTCAACGCGAATGGCGCCATCGCGGCCCTGATCACGGGATTCGTGTTGGGCATGGGGCGACTCGTGGTGGAAATCAGTCAGCCGCTCCAAAGAGGGTTCTTGGAGGTCTACGCCGATATCAATTTCCTGCACTTCGCCGTCATCCTCTTCATGATCTGCACGGCCGTGCTCGTGATTGTGAGTCTGCTGACGCCACCGCCACCCGCCTCCAAGGTGGCCGGCCTCACGTTCACCACTCAGGACCCAGCCGCTGCACTGGAATCCGATCGCCGCTGGCGAGCCAGGGACCTGCTGCTGAGCCTGGGGCTGGTAGTCTGCGTCGGGTTGGTGTGGATCTACTTCTCCTGACCTGGGGGCCTTCGTGACGCAGCACCTCAAGCTGCCGCGGCCGGTAGCTCGAGGCCCGCAGCGGTGCTACCGATCGGCGTCCGAGAGCTCGAAGAGGTGACTCTCCAGCGGCCCGAGCGATCGGAGGGGAACGTAGGCCTCGATCCGCCCGTTCTCTCCCACCCTCAGCGGCTCACCCCACGGACCGCCGAGCAGGCTCCGAACCTCGTACCGGCCCGCCGGCAGCACCAGCCCCTCTGAGGAGACGGTCACACCGGAGAGCGGCGCCGTGCCGAGGTTGACGACCGCGAGCACCACGCAATCACCCTCGCGCCGCAAGTACGCCGCCACGGCGTCCGTGCTCGCCGCGAGCGGCAACAACTCACCGGTGCCGAGCGCCGGATGCTCCGCTCGCAAGTGGATGAGGCGGCGGTACGAGTTGAGCAACGAGTTGGGGTCGACCTCCTGCACTTCCACGTTCGCGGTGAGCGAGTCGGGCTGGAGGGGCTCCCACACCTGGCCGTCAGTGAAGCCGGCTCCCGGCCCACGGCTCCACTGCATGGGGGTGCGCAAACGCGGGTCCGGCTTGCTGCCGGTCATCCCAATCTCCTCCCCGTAGTAGACAAACGGCAGGCCGGGCAGCGTGAGCAGGATCGTGGCCGCCAGCTTGGCGCGGGCGACGTTGCCGCCGAGCTCGGTGAGCGTACGCGTCTGGTCGTGGTTCCGGAGGAAGGGTGACCAGCGATCACTGGGTAGTTCGCGCTGCAGCCGCAGAACAGGCGGCAGGAGCGGCTGTGCAGAGCCGGTCCGCAGCGCCTCGAGAACGGCGTCGGAGACTTCGAAGGCGAAATAGGCGTCGAGCTGGTCGGGGTAGTAGGCAAGCATGGCGCCCGTGCTGTCCCACACCTCGCCAATGGTGAACGCGTCGGGCGCGGTGCTTCGGATGTAGGCAGCGAACTCGCGCAAGAACTGGTGGGTGCCGAGGGTGCCCTTCAGCCGTCCGTCCTCTTCCACGAGGTAGGGGATCGCGTCCAGGCGGAACCCGTCGACCCCGATCTCCTCGAGCCAGAACCGCGCGACCTCCCGCGCCTCCGCGCGAACGGCGCCCGTCTCGTAGTTCAGGTCCGGCATCCCGCTCCAGAAGATCCCGTAGTAGTACTCCTCGCGCGCAGGGGCACGATGCCAGACCTGCTGGCCCCAGGGACCCCGTGTTCCAGGATCGGTCGCCGACCACACGAACCAATCCCGGTACGGTGAGCCGCGGTTGAGCAACGCATCCTTGAAGTAGGGGTGCTCGCTGGACGCATGGTTCAACACGAGGTCCACCAGCACGCGAATGCCTCGCCGGTGCGCCTCGACAACGAGACGCTTGAAATCGTCGTTGGCACCGTAATCGCGCTCGACGCGGTAGTAATCCGTCACGTCATAGCCGTGATAGCTCGGCGACTGGGCCACCGGCATGAGCCAGATGCACCGGGCACCCAGATCGCGGCGCGAGCCCGGATCCCCATCGTTGATGTAGTCGAGCTTCTGGATGAGTCCGTTCACGTCGCCCACACCGTCGCCGTCGCTGTCGTAGAACGAGCGGACGAAGATCTCGTAGCAGACTGCGCCACGCTTCCACCCGTGGGCGGGGGAGGCACTCACGTCCTGCGCCGCGGTCGCGGCGGGGAACACCACGAGAGTAGCGCAGAGCGCAACGATGGGACGGCGGTGCATCGGCATGCAGTGAAGGCCTCGGTACGCGAACGTAGCCCCGGTTCGGCTCGGGGACAAGAATGGACCTTCTCGCGGAGGTCGCGCGCTCCACGTACATTAGGGCTTCTGACCGCGGTTTCCTCTCACCGGGGCTTCAGGGGTACACCCATGCACGTGCTCACATCGCTCATTATCACGCTGTTGCTCGTCCAGGCGGTGCAGACGCCGGTGCTGGAGTTCCCGGAGGCAGGACTGGACGATCCGGCGGCGTACGAGGGGTACTCGACGCGGTTCTTCCGGGACTCCCACCGCAACACGTTGCAGATCTATCTCAGCACCCGGAGCGGGCGCGTCGTCCACCTCTGGGCGGACGCGGCCAACGCCAGCGCCGCCTTCACGGTCCGCGATACGTTGGGCCGCCCGGCACCGCTGGTCTGGGGCGGTCCGGGGGCGATCGCGGAGCGGGACGGGCCTCGCCGTGCCATGCGGTACGTCCTCGCATCGGAGCTCGATGCGCTCGAGATCGGTTGGCTCCTGCTCGGCACCATGCGGCAGGAACGGGATTTCCAGGGCGATGACTGGCAACGGAGGCCCTACGGCGATTCCTGCTTCGTCCTGGCCGAGCTGACGGATCTGATCGGCAGCCTGGAACGTCTTCCCGCCGAGGAGCGTGGGCGCCATCTCTCGCTCCTGAATGCCCGCGATCTCGCGGCGCTGAGGTCCCGGGTGGAACCGCACGTGACACTGACTCATGACGACACCGCCTGGATCGTCCTGGTCGAGCACACGACCCTGGATGGCCGGAATCACATGACGCTCGAGCTGCGCGGCGACTTGAGTGCGTCGACTGCCAGCCTCGCGGGCGACGTGGTCTCGCTGCGCACGCGCGCTGACGGTGGAATCCGGTTCGACGTGACCGTCACCAGTGACGGCCCGACCCTGACGCCACTCGATCGCGACAAGATCTTCAACGAAGCGTTTGACGCATTCTACGCCCGTCAACGGATCGTGTCCGACAGCCTGCGCCGGGTTCTATCACCGACGGACTACGCTCGGGACCCCAGGGTCACCGCCTTCCGGCGGCTCGATCGCGAGGTCCGCGCTCTCGAGCTGCTGAGCTCCGAAGAGAAACTGATGGCAGGGTTGCCGAACTTCGCCACGTACTTCGGCCGGGACATGATGATGGCAGCGCTCATGCTCGAGCCGATCGCGTCGGTGGACCTCCAAGAGCACGTGATCGCGAGTGTGCTCCGCAAGCTGGCGCAGTCGGGTGACGTGAGTCATGAGGAAGCCTTGGGCGGCCAAGCGATCCGCGAGAACGCCGCGGAGTACACCAAGCTGATCCGGGCCTGGGAGGAGGCGCGCGGAGGCGACCCGGCCGCGGCCGCCGAGTACCTCGCCCGGGCCCGTGCGGTGCTCGGGAATCTGCAGGCTGTTCGCGAAAACTACCGCATGATCGACGACGACTTCCAGCTGCCGGTACTCGTCGACCGATACCTCGAGCGCTCCGATGTTCCTGCTTCGAGGAAGCGCCGCTTCCTCAGCCAGACAAGCCCGAACGGACTGCCGCGGCTGGACGCTCTCGTCCGGAACCTCGCCCTCGTGGCTGAGCTCGCGCGTCCCTACGCCGAGCAGCCGACGGCCACCAACCTGGTCGGGTTCCGCCACCGTGATGACGATGGCTGGCTCCCCGGCAGCTGGCGCGATAGTCGCGCGGGGTACGGCAACGGCCGCTTCGCGATGGATGTGAACGTGGTGTGGGTCCCCAAGGCGCTGGAGGCTTCTGAGAGGATCCTGCAAACGGTGCATGCCCTCGGTCTCTCCGCGGAGGAAGCACTGTCGCGCGTGCCGATAGATGCCTCAGCACTCGAGACGCACCTGCGCGATCCGGAGACGCTCCGCGCAGCGATCAGCACGTGGGGCGGCGCCCGCCGGCACTTTGAGGTGCGTCTCGACCCGGACGCCATTCGCAGGCAAGTGGATGGGTCGCTCGCAGCGCTGTCGGGCCCGGAAGGTGACTACTGGCGGCGACGCCTCCACGAAGACAGCGCCGCCGCACGCCCGCTGGCGTTTCTGGCGCTCTCCCTTGACAGCGTCGGCCGGCCGATTCCCGCCGCCAATACCGACCCGGCCACCGACCTCTTCCTCGAGGAGTACACCGAGGAGATCCTGCGTGGGGCAGCCGATCCGGCGGCGGTGGTGGAAATGCTCGACGTCTTCGTGCGGCCGTATCCGGTCGGGTTGTTCGTCGAGGGTCTGGGGCCACTCGTCGTGAACGACGCGTACGCGAGCCCCACGGTGCAGCAACGTTTTCGCGACGACCCCTACCAATCGCCGCGTGTGGTCTGGGGCCGTGAGGTGAACCTGCTGTTCCTGGGCCTCGCCCAGCAGATCGAGGCTGCTTACGACGCGTCCGGCCGATTGCGCAGCGAGAGTGAGGCGGTACGCTCGTACGTGGAGGCGCTGCGCCATACGCTCGAGACCACGCGACAGGCGGTCGAGACCTCGGGCCTGCGACACAACGAGCTGTGGAGCTACCGCATCGATGGCGCCACACTCCGCCCGGTCCGCTACGGTGAGAGCTCCGACATCCAGCTGTGGAACGTGACCGCCCTCGCCGTTCGCTTCCTGCTCGACAGGGTGCCGCCGCGGTGAGGGACGGCGGCTTCATCCGAGCGGCCGCCGCCGCAGCCTTGATGATTGTGGGCTGCGGGCGGGGCCCGCCGCCAGTCGCCGTTCCGTCCGGCGCGAAGCCCATCGAGCTGCGCCTGGACCACCTGCGTCACCTCGGTTTCGACGTAACCGTTGCCGGACGGCCCGCGCGCGCCGTCGCACTCTACGCAGAAGCGCCCGACTACCGCCCGGTCGGCTCTCCGGAGCGCGACGGCTTCGAGGGACTCGCTGCCGTGGACGACGCGGCACGCGCTGCCGTTGTCTACCTGCGGCACTTCGAGCAGACTGCCGACCCGCGTTCCAAACAGGAGGCCCTGGGCCTCCTAATGTTCGTGGCGGCGATGGAGCAAGGGGACGGCGAGTTCCTCAACTTCGTCCACGCAGACGGGACACCGAACCGCGCGGCCCCGACCAGCCGGAAATCCTTCTCCTACTGGGCGGCTCGCGCGCTGTGGGCCATGGGAGAGGCAGTCCGGGTCCTGGGTCCCGACGACCCGGATGTCGACGTTCTGCGACCGACGCTGGAGCGTGTGCTGTCCAGACTCGCGCGCGATGTCGAGCGCGGCCGCCTGGTCGGTGGATCGGCAACCGCCACCGCCGAGGCGCTGCTCGGACTGCTGTCCGTGCACCAGGTGGAGCCGACACCGGAGCGTGCCGACCTCGCCAGTCGCACCGCCGACCTGCTCGTGCCGCTGGCGCAGGGAGATGCCGACACCCCTCCCTGGGGTGCGCGTATCGATCCCGCAGAGGGCGTCTGGCACGCATGGGGTGCACGCTCGGCGCAGGCCCTGGCATTGGCGGGGCGCGTGCTTGACCGGCGTGACCTCATCGAGGCCGCACAGCGCGAGGCCGACCAACTCTGGGTGCGGTTTCTGCTCGCGGGCGAGATCCCGGCGTCGGTATCCGCAGACGGAACCACCACGCCCTTCCCGCAGATCGCCTACGGCGTTTCCCCCGTAGTCGAGGGCTACCTCGCCGTGGCCGAGGCCACCGGGGAACCCCGCTACGGGGTCATGGCCGGCCTGACGGCCGGTTGGTTTCTGGGAGCCAACCGGTCCGGAGCCACGATGTACGACACCGCCACCGGCCGGACCTTCGATGGCCTGACGGGTCCTTCGGCTGCACAAGTGAACCGCAATTCGGGCGCGGAGTCGACCATCGAGGCGCTGCTCGCGCTCGCCGCAGTAGCCAGACGTCCGGAGGCCGCCGTCTACCTCGGCTACCGCCCCATGGATCCCGTCGTCCCATCCCCCGCAGACCCGCCGGCGGAACGGGAGTTCGTCGGGCCGGACGGCGGACGCGTAGCGGTGTCGCGGCGGGGAGCAACGTTCGCCGTTGAGGAGCGGGCCAGCGAGAGCGCGATCGAGCTGACGTACTGGCCGGCGGCGAACCCCTTCGAAGTCGACCTCGCGCGGCGACTGGCTGCGGCATGGAACGCCGCGCACCCAGATATGCAGGTACGCGTCCAACCGATCCCCGCCGGCCGCTCCTCCGAGGAAGTCTTGCTGGCGGCGGTCGTCGGAAACGCGACTCCGGACGTATGCTCCAACGTCTCCTCAGCACTCCTGGGGCGCCTCGTGCGGGCAGGCGCCGTCGTTCGCCTCGACGAACTGGCCGCTACCGCCGCTCGCTTCGGCGAGCGCGCCAGCGAACCGATGCTCGCGCCGCTGAGGCTTCCCGACGGCGGTGTCTACGCCATGCCGTGGAAGACCAACCCGATGATGCTGATGTACAACGTCGGGCAGCTCGCCGAGGCAGGAGTGGCGCCTCCCGGCACACACAGCGAGCTGCTCGACGCACTCCGCCGGCTGGCGCGCGACACCGACGGCGACGGACGCCTGGATCGCTGGGGATTCTGGGCGCGGCTCAAGACCACGTGGTTCGAGCGCTTCTACGACTTCTACCCGCTGTACCTGGCCGCGTCGGACGGGCGCACGCTGGTGTCACGAGGCGAAGTCGTCTTCGAGAACGAGGCAGCCGTTACGGCCATCGAGGTGCTGCGCCAGGCCTTCGCCGAGGAACTCCTGCCGCGCTCCAATTTCGAGGGACGCGACCCGTTCATGGATGGGACGGTGGCCATGAAGGTCGTCGGTCCATGGTTCGTGAAGGAACTGGAGGAGCTGAAGGTACCGGGGCTGCGGTACGACGTGAGTCCGATCCCGGTGCCGGATGGCGCTGATCCGGATGCGGCCTACGCCTTCGCCGATCTCAAGAACATTGCGGTCTTTTCGACGACGCGGCATCCCGTGGCCGCCGCCCGGTTCGTGGCCTTCCTGACGTCGCCGGAAGCCGACCGGCTGATGATCGAGGAGGCCGCCCAGCTCCCGTACCGCCGCGCGCTGGCGTCGGACGGCCGCTTCGCGGAAGCGCTCACGCGCTGGCCAACCCTCCAGGCCTACGCGACGCGCGCGGACCGGGGCCGTGACATTGACCTCGATCCCGACATCGTGGAAGTCTTCGACATCCTCTCGGAGGCCTATGAGGCCGCGGCGATCTACGGTACCGTGCCACCGGCACGGGCCGTGCGGGAAGCCGCGGCGGAGGCCCGGGCGGTGCTGCGTGCGCGCTGAGGCCCGCTCCGGCTTGTTCCTGTCGGCGCCGTACACGGCGTTCCTGCTGCTGTTCGCGCTCTACCCGATCGGTTTCTCCGTCGTTCTCGTGCTGCTCAATTGGGACCTCGTCACTGCCCCGAGCTTCGCGGGCCTCGATAACGTCCAGCACCTGGTCGGCGATGCTCGCTTCTGGCAGGCCGTCGTCAACACCCTCGTGTTTCTGGCGGTCCACCTGCCGCTCCAGATCATCGTCGCGCTGACCCTCGCCTGGGCCCTCGACCGGCCGCTGCTCTTCCGCTCGTTCTGGCGGGCCGCCTTCTTCCTTCCCGTGGTCGTATCCGGAGCGGCAGTGACCATCCTGTGGAGCGCCCTTTACGCCACCGACGTGGGGCTCATTAACGGACTGCTCGCTCGGCTCGATCTCGGCCCGGTCCCCTGGCTGACCGATCCCGCCATCGCGATGCCAGCGATCGCCGTCATGGCCACCTGGAAGAACGTGGGGTTCTACGTCGTCATCTACCTCGCGGGCCTGCAGAACGTCCCGCGAAGCTGCCACGAGGCGATCGAGCTGGAGGGGGCGACGGCCTGGCAGAGCTTCCGGCACGTCACGCTACCGCTCCTCAAGCCCCAGACCTTGCTGGTCGTAACGCTCTCCACGATCAACGGCTTCCAACTTTTCATCGAGCCGTACATCTTGACCGGCGGAGGCCCGCTGCGGCGGACGCTGTCGATCGTTCTCTACATGTACCGCAACGCCTTTTCATACCAGAAGATGGGCTACGCGGCCACGCTCGGCCTGGCCCTGGCACTGCTCATCGCGGCCGTTCTCGTGGTCCAACGCCGGATCATCGGGAGCGCGGAGGAGGCATGAGGCGCGCGGTCTTCTACGTCGTACTGGCGCTGGCGGCCGTGGCGTTCCTCTATCCCTTCCTGTGGATGGCAGCCACCACCTTCAAGTCACCCGCCGAGGTGGGGGGGCTCTCGCTGCTGCCCGACCAGCTGACTCTCGACAACTACCGCCTGATGTGGGCCCGCGCCCCCTTCGGACGCGCGCTATTCAACAGCCTGTTCGTGGCCACGACCATCACGCTCTCGGTGCTCGTCTTCGGGTCGGCCGCGGCCTACGCCCTGGCGCGACTCAGCTTTCCCGGGCGCCGTGTCCTCAACACCGTCACGGTCGCGGTCCTGCTCGTGCCGGCGCAGCTCACGCTGATCCCGATGTACACCCTGATCGTGCAGCTTGGCTGGGTCGACAGCTACGCGGCGCTGATCGCGCCCTTCGCCTTCAACGCGACGGCGATCCTGATCCTGCGGCAATTCTTTCTGCAAGTGCCCCGCTCGCTCATGGACGCGGCGCGGCTGGACGGGATGGGAGAGCTGCGCATCCTGTTCACCGTCTTCTGGCCGCTGGCGAAAGCGCCGCTGGCGATGGTTGGCATCCTCACCTTCATGGGCGCGTGGAACGAGGTCCTGTGGCCGCTGCTGGTCGTGCGGGATGAGCAGCTCATGACGCTGCCGCAGCTCCTGACCGTCTTCTCCCTGGGGGGCGGTGCCGGCCCCCGCGCGCTCGCCACGAAGCTCGCCGCGGCGATGGTGCTCGTGGTACCCGTGGTGGTCGCCTACACCTTCCTCCAGCGCTTCTTCATCGAGAGCCTGGCAAGCACCGGGATCAAGGGGTAGAGCGTGGCCAGCGTCTCCTTTGAGCACGTGCGGAAGGACTTTGGGACCGCGACCGTCGTCCGGGACTTCGACCTCGAAGTGGCCGACGGTGAGCTGGTGGTCCTGGTGGGGGGATCCGGATGCGGCAAATCGACGATCCTGCGGATGCTCGCGGGGCTCGAGAGCGTCACGAGCGGGATCGTCCGCATCGGCGAGCGGGAGGTCACGCACCTGCCGCCCCGGGAGCGCGACGTGGCCATGGTTTTCCAGGACTACGCGCTCTACCCTCACCTGACGGCACGCGGGAACATCTCCCTCGGTTTGCGCCTGCGGAAGGTCCCGAAAGCGGAGATCGACCGCCGGGTGCGCTGGGCGGCGGAGATCCTGGAGCTCCAGCCGCTCCTGGATCGCAAGCCGAAGCAGATGTCCGGGGGGCAGCGGCAGCGAATCGCCATGGGACGAGCGATGGTCCGGGAGCCCGCCGTGTTCTTGTTCGATGAGCCGTTGTCCAACCTCGACGCCCACTTGCGCGGCCAGATGCGTCACGAAATTGCCCGAATGCAGCAGCGTGTCGGGACCACGGCCCTATACGTGACGCATGACCAGATGGAGGCCATGACGCTGGGCGATCGGCTGGTAGTCCTCGACGGCGGGCGCATCCGGCAAGTGGGCCGCCCGATCGACGTCTACGAGGCGCCGGCGAACAAGTTCGTGGCCGGCTTCATCGGCACCCCACCCATGAACTTCCTGGAGGGGCGCCTGGAGCGCGAGCGTGATGACCTCGCGTTCGTCTCCGACGTCTTGAGGATTCCGCTTGCGGCCGAGCGGTGCCCCGGCCCCTCCGCCGAGTCCGGCGAGGCGGTCACCCTCGGCGTGCGCCCCGAGGATCTCACCCTGGCCGACGCGCCGGCGCCGGCCACACTCCATGGACAGCTCATCCTGGCCGAGGTCTTGGGTGCCACAACGCACCTGCATGTCGAGGTGGGAGGCCGACGACTGATCGCCGCGGTCCCCAGCGGACCGGCGCCGGCGCCGGGTGCGGCGGTCAACCTGTCCAGCGACCCGCACCGGCTACACCTTTTCGCAGCCGACGGCTCATCGCTGCTGCAGGACAGCCACGATGCGTGACTCGATGCGAGGAACATGGGAATCACGATGACCCCACATACAGAGGTGCTCACGCGCCATCCGGCTAACCCGATTATCGCCGCCGCCGACCTACCCTACACTGCCAACAGCGTGTTCAACCCGGCGGCGACGATACGCAACGGTGAGACGCTCCTGCTGATGCGGGTGGAGGACCGGCGGGGGCTGTCTCACCTCACGGTCGCACGCAGTCCGGACGGTGTGGCCGGATGGCAGATTGACGCGGCTCCGACGTTCGTCGGCAAGCCCGATGCGCACCCCGAGGAGATCTGGGGGATCGAAGATCCGCGGGTCACCTTCCTCGAGGAGGAACAGCGGTGGATCGTGGCGTACACCGCCTACTCCCGGGGTGGCCCCCTCGTATCGCTGGCCATCACCGAGGATTTTGAGACGTTCGAGCGACTCGGCGCGGTCATGCCACCCGAAAACAAGGATGCCGCGCTCTTCCCCGTCAAGTTCGCCGGGCGCTGGGCGCTGATTCATCGCCCCGTCCCAGGAGGTGGGGACTTGGGCGCCCATATGTGGATATCGTTCTCGCCAGACCTGAGGCACTGGGGAGACCATGGGGTTCTTCTCAAAGCCCGTGACGGGGCGTGGTGGGACGCGCGCAAGATTGGGCTCTCGCCGCCACCGCTCAAAACGGAACACGGATGGCTCGTCATGTATCACGGTGTCCGCGTCACGGCGTCGGGATCCATCTATCGCCTGGGGCTCGCGCTGCTCGATCTCGAGAACCCACGTCGCGTGCTGAAGCGATCGAGCGAGTGGCTGTTCTCTCCCAGTGAGCCGTACGAGCGGTTCGGCGACGTGGCAGACGTCGTCTTCCCCTGCGGCTGGACCCTGGTGGATGACGAGATACGCCTCTACTACGGAGCTGCCGACACCAGCATCGGCCTGGCCACGGGCCGACTCTCGGAGCTGCTCACCTGGCTCGACGAGCGTGATTCGCGTGCTGACGAGTAGATGACCGGCTCCCGCTAAGCATGCCCCAATTCCAGCTTGCGGCTCCCGACCTCGTAATGGTGTTGCTCTACGTGGTGTTCATCGTGGGGCTGGGCTTCTATTTCGCGAAACGCACCAAGACCACAGACGACTACTTCCTCGCAGGCCGCTCGCTGACCTGGGGGCTCATCGGTTTCTCGCTCTTCGCCTCGAACGTCTCGTCCACCACGCTCGTGGGACTGTCCTCCGGCGCCTTCGGTTCGGGCATCTCCGTCTACAACTACGAGTGGATGGCAGCCCTCGTCCTGATCGTGTTCCTGGTCTTCTTTCTGCCGTTCTATCTGAAGACCAGGGTGTACACGATGCCGGAGTTCCTCGAGAGACGGTTCGACCAGCGATCGCGATACTACTTCTCGGGCCTTCAGGTGGTGCTGAACATCACGGTCGACACGGCCGGAGCGCTGTACGCGGGAGCCTTGGTCGTCCAGATCGTTTATCCCCAGATCCCGCTGTGGCAGTCCGTGCTCGTGCTTGGCGTCTTGGCAGGCGTCTACACGATCGCCGGCGGCTTGAAGGCAGTCGTCTACACCGACGCCGTGCAGGCCGTGCTGCTGCTGCTTGGCACCTTCCTGGTGGCCGTGCTGTCGTTCGATGCGATCGGAGGCTCGTGGTCCGCCGTGGTCGCGACCGTCCCCGCGGATGACTTGTCCATCGTGCGGCCGGTATCGGACCCGATTCTGCCGTGGCCGGGGCTGATCGGGGTCTTTATCCTGGGGTTCTACTTCTGGGGCACCAACCAGTTCATGGTTCAGCGTACCCTCGGGGCGAAGAACCTCGACCACGGACGCTGGGGGGCGCTGTTCGCGGGGTTGCTCAAGCTCCCAGTCATCTTCCTCATGGTGTTGCCGGGCATCTTCGGACGACTGCTGTATTCCGCTGCCGAGTACCCGGCGCTGGCAGAGAATCCCGATCTCATCTTCCCAACGCTGCTGTTTGATCTGCTACCGGTCGGCATCCGCGGACTCATCATCACTGCGCTGGTGGCGGCGATCATGTCGAGCGTCGACTCGACCCTGAATTCCGCCTCCACGCTGGTCACGATGGACTTCCTCAAGAAGATCAAGCCCCGCGCGTCGAATCGAAGCCTCGTCATTGCCGGCCGCATCGTGACCTTCGCGTTCATGACGCTGGCGATTCTCTGGGCACCCCAGATCATCAAGTTCCCGAACCTCTGGACGTATCTGCAGCAGATGCTGGCCTACCTGGCGCCCCCGATCGTCGCCTGCTTCTTTGCCGGCGTGTTCTGGAAGCGCGCGAACGGACATGGTGCCTTGGCGGCGCTCGTGGTCGGACATCTGGCGGCCGCGGTCATCTTCGGCTTGGCACTCTCGGGATCGGTCGTCGTGCAGGCGGGCCCGCTGACCCCGGAGGAGCTCCAGATGGCCGCGGCCGGCACGCCGGTCATTCACTTCCTCTATCTGGCGCCAATCCTGCTGACGATCTCACTCATGGCTCTGGTGGTCGTGAGCCTCGCGACGAAGCCGCCCGAGGGAGAGGTCGTCCGCACGCTGACGTGGTCGCCGGCCATGCTTGCGGAGGAGACACCGGCCCTTGCCCGCCTGCCGTGGTACAAGAACTACCGATACCAATCCGTCGCCACGCTCGTGCTTATCGCGATCTTGGTGATCGTGTGGTGGTAGACGGTGAACAAGGGCGGATCCAACACGATCGTCGCCATCGGCGAGGCGCTGTGGGACGTGTTTCCAGAGGGGCGGCGGCCAGGCGGTGCGCCGTGTAACGTCGCCTTCCACGCCGCGCGCCTTGGTGATCGAGGGGTGATCGTCACGCGCGTGGGGGACGATGCGGCTGGGGCGGAGCTGGTCGCGTTTCTGGGCGCAGGAGGCGTGGACACTGGCCATGTGCAGCGGGACGGCACCAGGCCCACGGGCACCGTGTCAGTGACCATCGAAGGCTTCGATCCTCGCTATACGATCACGGAAGCCGTGGCCTGGGATCACATCGCGGCGGACGATGACGCCCGGGCGCTCGCGCGCACGGCAGATGCCATCTGCGTCGGCTCGCTGGCCCAGCGACGCGAGCCAAGCCGCGCGGCGATCCAGCAACTCCTGTCGGACGCCCGCGGCTACGCGCTCGTGGTGTTCGATGTAAACCTCCGGCCTCCGTTCGTCGACGCGGAAGTGTTTGCTGCCACGTTTCGGGTTGCCGACGTCGTCAAGATGAGCGAGTCGGAGGTCCCACGGCTGTCTACCCTGCTGGGCCGTCCTTCGCTGATTCAGTGGCTGCTCCAGGACATCGGAGTAGAGGCCGTGTGCGTGACTCGGGGGGAGGGCGGCGCCTCCATGACCACGCCGCGAGGAACGATCGCTGCACCCGGCATGGAGATCGATACGTCCACGGGTGATACGGTGGGCGCGGGCGACGCGTTCACAGCGGCGATGGTACATCAACTGGTTCGCAGAGCCACGCCGCAAGAGACTCTGCACGCGGCGAATCGGTACGCGGCCCTCGTCGCGACGAAGAAGGGCGCCATGCCGATGATATCGTCCGATGAACTCGTGGCGATCGGTTTGTGACTCGACCTGGTCTCGCAGGATCCGAGGGGGCCGGACGCGCGTTACGCCACCACGACGGCCTCGTATGGCAGCAGTTCGAGAACCCCCGTGACCTCGTTGTCCTCGTTCGGGCGGTGTGTGGACACAGCGATTCGGCCAGCTAACCCCGCGGTGTCAACGGAGCATGGTTGGGCTGAGAAGTTGACGGCGATGAGCACGCGGTCGGCTCCCTGGGAGCGCTCGAACACGAAGCACTCGGGCGGAACCGACTCCACAGGCCGATAAGCCCCACGTTCGAGAGCCGCTGAGCCCCGTCTCAGCGATAGCAACCTGCGATACAGGTTGAGGAGCGACTCCGGATCCCGAAGCTGGGATTCGACATTCCGCACGGTGTAGTCGCTCCCAACGGGCAGCCACGGTTCCTGGGCCGACGTGAACCCGGCGGCATGATCCGGCGACCACTGCATCGGCGTACGGCAGCCGTCGCGACCCAGGCCCGGTTCCGCCACGCCCCAGGGATCTTGTTGTTGGTCGCGCGCGATCTCGGCTTCGTGCATTCCGAGCTCGTCACCGTAGTACAGCGTTGGCGATCCGCGCAACGTTAGGAGCAGCACCGCAGCCTGGCGGCTCCGGTGCGCTCCGAGTCTGGTGGCGAGGCGTTGGTCGTCATGAGTGCCCAGCACGTAGTTGGGCCACGCGCCCTGCGGAATGGCTGCCTCGACGCTGTCCACCACCCCTCGAACACCGGCAGCCGTCCAGGGCGCCTTCAGGAGCCCGAAGTTGGTTGGCATGCTCAACTCGTCGAGATCTTGACCGTAGTACGCTGCCAGTTCCTTCCAGTCGAAGATGTGCATTTCGCCCAACGCCATCCGAGAGGACTCGTACCCATCCAGTAGCGCCCGCAGCTCGCGATATACCTGATGGACGTCGGCGTGACCCTGGTCATACAGGTGCAGCTGCGTGTCATAGGCGCCCAACGCCTTGTGAATTCCCAGCGAGCCAGCGGCGTTGGGCGGATTATCCCGCTCGGCGGGGTCCTTCATGACAAAGTGCCCCGCATCGATGCGGAGCCCGTCAACGTTCCGATCCAGCCAGAACCGCACGCTGTCGAGCATCGCTGCTTTCACTGCCTCATTGCGCCAGTTTAGATCGGGCTGCTCCTTCAGGAAGGAATGCAGGTAGTACTGCCCCGTCCGATCGTCCAGCTCCCACGCAGAGCCGCCGAACACGCTCAGCCAGTTGTTGGGCGGTGAGCCGTCCGGCTTCGAATCCCGCCACACATACCACTCACGGCGAGGGTTCTCGCGTGAGCTCCGTGATTCGAGGAACCAGGGGTGTCGATCCGACGAGTGATTCGGCACGAAGTCGGCGATCACCTTCAGGCCCCGGTCGTGGGCGCGCGTCACGAGCCGATCGAACGTCGCGAGATCGCCGAACAGCGGATGCACGTCCCGATAGTCCGACACGTCGTACCCGAAGTCCGCCATCGGCGACGGATAGAACGGAGTGATCCAGATCGCGTCGACACCGAGCGTCTTGCTCAAGTAGTCCATCTTGTCGATGACACCCTGGAGGTCGCCGACGCCGTTCCCGGTCGTGTCCTTGAAGCTCCGGAGATAGATCTCATACACGACTGCGGTCTGCCACCACTCGCGTTGCCTTCGATCGGACAAGAGAACAGCCTCCGTGAACTTGCTTCGGCCGCAATCCCCTCTGGGGTTACTGCGAAGGGTCGGCGCTGTCGAACTCGGGAAGGTCGTCGGGCAAGCTATCCACGACGCCGTACGTCAGGCCAAATCCGTAGGGAAGCAGAGGCTCGTAGTCCGGGTCGTTGCGATTCAGGTTTGCCTGGGAAGGATGCATCGGCCAGCTATATGACAGCCCTCCGGTGAAGTCGAAGTTCACCTCACCCGCGCTGCCGCGGAACAACACGTCGGCGACGCCGCCGCCCTCCGTGCCCGGCAGCCACGCAGCCACGAATGCGGTCGATGCGTTGAGCTCAGGATTGACCCAGAGGGGTCGCCCGCTCAGGAACACCGACACCACCGGGACGTCCCGCTCCCTCAATTCACGCAACACCTCGAGGGGGTCACCGTACCGGGCGGAAAAGCTCAGCGACTCGAGATCGCCCTCGTACTCCGCGTAGGGATTTTCGCCGAAGACGACAATGGCCACATCGGGCCGCTCATCGAACGAGCCATCGACACTCAGTGTCGCCCGACCACCACCGGCCGTGACTGCTGCCTCGATGCCGGCGAAGATGGAGGTGGCGCCGGGGAAGTCCTCGTTAGCGGTTTCGGTCCCCTGCCAGGTGACCGACCAGCCACCCGTCTGCTTGCTGATGCTGTGTGCGCCGTCTCCGGCCACCAAGACACTCAGACTACGCGGCAGGGGCAGCAACCCACCGGCATTCTTGAGCAGCACAAGGGATTCCCGCACGGCCAGCCGTGCCAGGCGTCGATGGTCCGCGGCTCCGACCAACGATGCGTCGCCGGCGTGAGGTCGGGATGACGGGCGGCCGGCAGTGAACAGCCCGGCTCGCGCCTTGACCCGCAGAATACGGTGCACGGCGTCATCGATACGGCTTTCGTCGATCTCGCCCGCGCGGACCTGGCGCACCGTGTTCGTGAGGAACGCCTTCCAATCCTCCGGCACCATGAACATGTCGATGCCAGCCGCAACGGCCGGCGGGCAGGAGGCGTTGTCACAGTCCGGGACCTGGCCGTGTCCGTTCCAGTCACCGATCACGAACCCATCGAAACCCAGCTGCTCTTTCAGAATGTCGGTGAGCAGATAGCGACTGCCGTGTACCTTCCTCCCCCGCCAGCTATTGAACGTCGCCATGATGGTCTGGACACCGGCCTCCAGCGCTGACAGGTATCCCTGGGCGTGAATCTCCAGGAGCTCCTGCTCACTGGACAGGTTGTCTCCCTGGTCGACTCCCCGGTCGGTTCCCCCGTCGCCGAGG
Organism: Gemmatimonadota bacterium; assembly: GCA_039592335.1. Lineage (GTDB taxonomy): Bacteria > Gemmatimonadota > Gemmatimonadetes > Gemmatimonadales > GWC2-71-9 > WVYX01. Next base: position 95,696 of record JBDHBX010000003.1, read on the forward strand.
AAGTGCTTCGCCGTCGCAACGACATGCGATGGACCCAGGAAATCGGGTGACGACGCGCGTCCCTGCAGGCCCATGATCATTCTGCCGGCGTACTGTCTGACGATCTCCGGATCCTCCGAATACCCCTCGTAGGTGCGGCCCCAGCGATCGTCCCTGACCACGGCGAGGGTGGGAGCGAACGTCCAGTCGATGCCCGTGGTGGCGACTTCGAGGGCCGTGACCTCGCCAATGGCGTGTATCAGGTCCGGGTTGCGAGTTGCGCCAAGGCCGATGTTGTGGGGAAACAACGTGGCGCCACGGACATTGTTGTGCCCGTGCACGGCGTCGGTTCCCCAGATCACCGGAATCGCGAGTCCGCCCCCCGAGGTATCCACCGACGCGTCATAGAACGCATCTGCGTGCGCCAGCCAATCGGCGACGCTCGCGGCCTTGGATCCACCCGGATAGGAGCCGCCGCCATTGAGCACCGAACCGAGGTGGTAGTCTCTCACATCCGATGGAGTGACGTGCTGGATTTCCGCCTGGACCATCTGCCCGACCTTCTGTTCCAGCGTCATGTGCGACAGGAGGGACGCGATGCGTCCCTCCAGAGCTGAATCGGCTACAATGTTGCTGGCAATGCGAGGCCACTCCACGGACGTTGAAGGAGTTGCTCTGCCACCGCAGCCAAGGAGAAACGTCAGGCACATCAGGCTTGTGAGATATGGCTTATCGATGGTTCTCATCATTGATCTGCGGCCCACCCCGGGGCATCTCGGGTGCGAACTGTCTCAGCGCTCGGATCGGCGAACCCTGCCAGCGACTTTGCGCCAGACCGTCGCCACGCCGCGCACAGGGGCAGACGTCGGCCGGAAGTGCCGCCCTCGACGAGCACTGGGCCTTCACTGGGCGGTTACGGCACACTGCCTCTCGCTGGCCGGTTGGAGGCTGTGGCGGAGGGAGGCCCGCTGGGACCCCACCGCTCTGGATGACGGCGGAATCCCGCGGGGGCTACTCGGGTTGGACCTTGTAGACCTGGTCGTGCGGCCGGGCGCGCTCCACGACCTGGATCGCGATCTCGTCCCCGACCTGCGCGGTCTCCACCTTCTTATGCTCCACCTCCATGGAGGTCACCCGCTCGTTGAAGTCGGTGGTGTGCCCCACGAAGTGCACCTCGTCGCCGACCGCGACCCCCCCCTCCGTGACCTTCACGACGGCCACACTCGGCCCCTTGAAGAAGTGTGTCACCGTTCCGATGAGCTGCTCGGCCATTGCCCCTCCCTGAAGCGGCACCCCTAATAATCGGCCCAGGCTGACGGAGCCGCTAGAGTGACCCGGCCCCGGCCCTTGGCCTCACGGGGACCGGCCCCTATTGTTCAGCCCGCACCGACCTGGCAACCACGAGCGAATGGGACTGCCCCGGTGCGGTACCGGAGCCCATCTTTAAAGAGACAGCCACGCAAGGCGATGACCGCATGACGATGGTGTTGTACCACCGCACGAGCATCGGTGACGCCCGGAAGATCATGCAGTCCGGGTTCGAGAACATCGAGTGGGACTTCGGGCTCAAGGACGTCCAGACCGGGCAGGACGCGGTCGTCCCGGGCGTGTGGCTCGCGGATCGCCCACTCGGGCACGAGGAGGGAATCGAGGGGGACGCCCTGCTCGAGGTGAAGGTGGATCTGGCCGAGGACGAGCTCAAGCCGTTCGAGCTCGAGGGCATGTTGTGGAACGCCCACCTCTGGGTCGCGCCGGCGGAGCTGATCAACGGTCACAGCGAGGTACGCATCCAGGAGGTCGATCCCAGGACCTCCTGGTTCCACAAGGCGTGGGACGGGGAGACCGAGCCCGACGAGTAGGACTCGGGGGGATAGGCGAACGATGAGCCTCGACGTGCAGCACGATGACGCCGGCCACCGGTACCTCGCCGTGGTGGACGGCCACGAGGCCTACGTGGCGTACCGGCCGGTTGACGACAAGACGCTCGAATTCCTCCGGACGTACGTCCCTGGCGAGCTGCGCGGCCAGGGGATTGCCGGCAAGCTGGTCGCGCGCGCCCTCGACCAGGCGCGCCAGCAGGGGTACGCGGTGATCCCGACCTGCTCCTACGTGCAGGGCTTCCTGGAGAAGCATCCAGAGTACGCGGACCTCACCGCCCGATAGCCACACGGGTGCCGCGGGGCCCCCGGCCCCGCTTGGCTTCCGATCTGCAACTAGCTAGTTTTTGAGGCTCTTATGGCCGATATCTCCCTTTCGGGCAGCAAGATGCTTCTCATGGCCGGGACGGCGAACCGCCCCCTGGCCGAGGAGATCGCGGCGCAGCTGAACCAGCCGCTCTGTCGCGTGACGATCCGGCGGTTCGCGGACGGCGAGATCTTCGTCAAGATCGACGAGAACGTGCGCGGGCAGGATGTCTTCATCATCCAACCCACCAACGCGCCGGCCGAGAACCTGGTGGAGCTGTTGATTCTGATCGACGCGGCCAAGCGGGCGAGTGCTGCCCGGGTCACGGCCGTGATTCCGTACTTCGGGTACGCCCGGCAGGACCGCAAGGACCAGCCGCGCGTGGCCATCAGCGCGAAGCTGATGGCGAACGTGATCACGACGGCAGGAGCGGAGCGGGTGCTGGGACTCGATTTCCACCAGCACCAGTTACAGGGGTTCTTCGACATCCCGGTGGACCACCTGTACGGGGCGCCGATGCTGATCCAACACTACCGGCAGAAGGAGCTGTATCAGCCGGTGGTAGTGGCCCCCGACGTGGGCGCGGCAAAGATGGCGCGAGGGTTCGCGAGGCGGCTCGACGCCTCGCTGGCCATCATCGACAAGCGGCGCCCCTCGGCCAACATCGCCGAAGTCGTGAACGTGGTGGGCGAGGTCGACGATCGTGACTGCCTGCTGGTGGACGACATGATCGACACGGCCGGGACCATGACCGAGGGCATCATGGCGTTGCGGCGCCTGGGAGCGCGGAATGTGTACGCCTGTGCATCCCACGCCCTGCTGTCGGGTCCGGCAGTGGACCGCCTCGCCTCGTCGGAGGTGACCGAGGTGGCGGTGACCAACACGATCCAGGTTCCGGAGGAGCGCAGGTTCGACAAGCTGAAGATTCTGTCGATCGCACCGCTGCTGGCACAGGCAGTGCGGTTCACACACAGCGACCAGTCGGTCAGCTCGTTGTTCGACTGATCACGGAACGAGAGGGGCAGTAGCGGACGGTATGGCACAGACGGTCACAGTCAAAGCAGAGCGCCGCAGCAGCGCCGGCACCGGCGCGGCACGCAAGCTCCGGCAGGCCGGGTTGGTCCCGGCCGTCGTGTACGGCTCCGGACGCAACACGGAGTCCATCTCGCTGAACCTCGCCGACCTCGAGAAGGTGCTGCAGGGCACCTCGGGCTCGACCGTGATCGAGCTCTCGGTCGACGGGGTGCCACTGCGGGCGCTGATCCGCGAGATCCAGCGGCACCCGACCCGGAAGACTATCTGGCACGTGGACTTCTTGGAGATCCACGCGGGCGAGAAGATCACGCTCAACGTGCCGCTGGCACTGGTAGGCACGCCGGAGGGCGTGCGCAACGCGGGCGGCGTGCTGGAGCAGTTCCTGCGCGAGATCGAGGTCGAGGTGCTTCCGCGCCACATCCCCGAGAACTTCGAGGTGGACGTCTCGGCACTGGAGATCGGCCACTCCCTCCACGTGTCGGACATCTCCGTGGAGAACGCCGAGATCCTGGCGGAAGCGAGCCAGACCATCTGCACCGTGGTGCCGCCGCGGGTGGAAGAGGTTGCGGTGCCCGAGGTCGTGGAGGAGGAGGAAGCCGCCGAGCCCGAGCTCATTCGCAAGGCCAAGGCCGAAGGGGAGGAAGCGGAGGAGGCCGCACCCGAGGGCGAGACGCCCCAGGAGTAACCACTGCGCGCCATCGTCGCGCTGGGCAATCCCGGTCCGAAGTACGCAGTCACCCGGCACAACGCCGGCTTCTTGCTGGCGGATGTGCTGGCGGAGCAGTGGGGGCTCCCCAAGCTCCGGCGCTGGGGGAACGCCCTGGCCACCGAGGGAAAGCACCGGCGGCGTTCGCTCGTGCTCCTCAAGCCGCAGACCTACATGAACCTGAGCGGCGATGCGGTGGCCCAGCTCCTCTCGGCGCAGGACCTGGACCCCTCGACCGACCTGCTGATCCTGGTCGACGACATCGCGCTCCCGCTGGGGACGTTCCGGCTGCGGGCGCGCGGCTCGGCCGGCAGCCACAACGGCCTGGAGAGTGTCGAGGCGGCAGTGGGATCCCAGGAGTACGCGCGGCTGCGCATCGGGATCGGTCCGCTGCCCGAGGACGTGGACGACCAGGCGGAGTTCGTGACCTCGAACTTCGAGCCTGAGGAGATGACGACCCTGGCGGACTTGCTGCCCCCACTCGTGGATGCGGTGGAGTGCTGGCTGCTCGAGGGCATCGACGCCGCCATGAATCGATTCAACCGACAAGGAACCGAGACGTGAGCGAATTCGCGTTGCTACCCACTTCCGCCATCGTGGCGGGTGCCGCCGGGCTCGTCGTTGCCTGGCTCATCTTCTTCTACGTCCGACGGCAGCCGGTCGGGAACGACCGGATGCGAGAGATCCAGGAGATGATCCAGGCCGGAGCGATGGCCTTCCTGAAGCGGGAGTACTCCTACCTCGTACCGTTCCTGATCGTCGTGGCGATCCTGCTGGGTGTCATCATCGGCTGGCCGACGGCGATCGCGTATCTCTTTGGCGGGGTCTGCTCGATCCTCGCGGGCTTCTTCGGGATGCAGTCGGCCACCCGCGCCAATGCTCGCACCAGCGAGGCGGCCCGCGGCAAGGGCCAGGCGATGGCGCTGCGGGTGGCGTTCAACGGTGGCGCGGTCATGGGCCTCGCCGTGGCGAGCCTCGGGTTGCTCGGCATCGGGATCGTGATCCGGGTCTTCCTGGGGTCGCCCGAGACCGACGAGGGCTGGAAGGCGTTCAGCGAGATCATCACCGGATTCGCCATGGGCGCCTCGTCCATCGCGCTGTTCGCTCGTGTCGGCGGCGGGATCTACACCAAGGCGGCCGACGTGGGAGCCGACCTGGTCGGGAAGGTCGAGGCGGGGATTCCCGAAGACGACCCGCGCAACCCGGCGACCATCGCCGACAACGTGGGCGACAACGTAGGCGACGTGGCGGGCATGGGCGCGGACATCTTCGAGAGCTACGTCGGCGCGATCATCGCGACCATCGCCATCGCGGCCACCAGCCCCGCCATCGCCGAGCGCATGGCGGCGGCTGCGCTCCCGCTCCTCTACACGCTGGCGGGTCTCGTGGCCAGCCTCGTCGCCATCGCGCTGTTCCGCGTACTGGAGCGGTTCAGCCCCGCCGGTGCGCTGCGCTGGGCCACCTTCATCGCGGCCGGCCTCTTCCTGGGAGCCGCGTACCTGATCACGCAGCGCGTGGACCTCGGCCTCACCCTGGCCAATGGCAACCCCAGCCCGATGGGTCCCTTCTGGGCGGTCGTCGTCGGCACGCTGGCCGGGATCATCATCGGCCTCGCCACCGAGTGGTACACGGCGGCCAAGCCGATCCGCACCATCGCCGAGGCCTCACTCACCGGCCCGGCCACGAACATCATCTCGGGCCTGGCGGTGGGCATGCGCTCGGTGGCGATCCCGCTGTTGGTGATCTGCGGCGCCATCTACATCGCCTATACCATGTCCGACCTCTACGGCATCGGAATCGCCGCGGTGGGCATGCTGGCCACGGTGGGCGTCACCATGTCGGTGGACGCCTACGGCCCGATCGCCGACAACGCGGGCGGCATCAGCGAGATGAGCGGTCTGGGACCCGACGTCCGCAAGATCACCGACGGACTGGACGCGTTGGGCAATACCACCGCCGCCATTGGCAAGGGCTTCGCCATCGGGTCGGCGGCGCTCACTGCCCTGGCGCTGTTCACCGCCTACGCCAATGCCGTGACGCCGACGGGCGAGGCGCCGATCATGCTCAACATCTCCAACCCCAAGGTGGTGATCGGCATCTTCCTGGGCGGTATCCTGCCGTTCCTGGTCGCGGCGATGACCATGACGGCCGTGGGCCGCGCGGCCGAAGGCATGGTGCAGGAGGTGCGGCGACAGTTCCGGGAGATCCCGGGCCTCATGGAGGGCAAGGCCAAGCCCGACAGCGCGCGCTGCGTGGACATCTCTACGCGGGCCGCCCTGCGCGAGATGATCGTCCCAGGGCTCACCGCGGTGATTGCGCCGGTGCTGGTGGGCAAACTCTTCGGCATCGAGACGCTGGGCGGAATGCTGGCGGGCGCCACCGTGACCGGCGTGATGCTCGCGCTCTTCATGGCCAACGCCGGTGGCGCCTGGGACAACGCCAAAAAGTACATCGAGGGCGGCGCCCACGGCGGCAAGGGCTCCGACCCGCACAAGGCGGCGGTCGTGGGCGACACGGTGGGCGATCCGTTCAAGGACACCAGCGGGCCGTCCATGAACATCCTGATCAAGTTGATGTCGGTGGTCAGCCTGGTGCTGGCGCCGTGGTTCATCGGGTAGCCACCGCCCCGCCCAGCCCCACCTCGGGTAACGGGGAAGAGGGAAGGGGGAAGGAGGGGTAGCCATGCTCCGCTTGGGCATCATCGGGCTCCCCAACGTGGGGAAGTCCACCCTGTTCAACGCCCTCACCAACGCCGGCGCCGCCGCCTCCAACTATCCGTTCTGCACCGTCGAGCCGAACGTCGGGGTGGTGCCCATCCCCGACGAGCGGCTGGAGCGTCTCGCGGCAACGGTCGGCCAGCAGAACATCGTACACGCGGCCGTGGAGTTCTTCGACATCGCGGGCCTGGTCAAGGGCGCCAGCACGGGCGAGGGCCTGGGCAACCAGTTCCTCGCCCACATCCGCAACGTGCACGCGGTGGTGCACGTGGTGCGCTGCTTCGAGGATCCCGACGTCACTCACGTGACGGGCGCCGTGGACCCGGTGCGGGACCACGACATCGTCACGACGGAGCTGGCGCTGGCCGACCTCGCCGTGGCACAACACCAGCGGGAGCGGGCGCAGAAACTCGCCCGCTCGGGGGACAAGGAGGCGCAGGCCGAGGTCGCGCTCCTGGACCGGGTGATCGCCGAGCTCGACGCCGGCCGCGGCGCGCGCGACGCAGTGTCCAGCGACCAGGAGCGGCGCGCGCTGGAGCAGCTGGGTCTCCTCACGCTCAAGCCCGTGCTCTACGCCGCCAACGTGAGCGAGGCCGAGCTGGGCGCCCCGCGCATCCCATCGGTCGAGGCGCTCGCCGCCACAGCGAGAGCGCACCGCGAGGACGCAGAGGTGGTCCCTTTCTCCGCCAAGTTCGAGGCCGAGCTGGCCGAGCTGGAGGGCGACGAGCGGGCTGAGTTCCTCGCGAGCGGGGGAATCGCGGAGCCCGGGCTCGACCGGCTGATCCACGCCTGCTACCGGCTGCTCGACCTGGAGACCTTCTTCACCGTGGTGGGGGACAAGGAAGTCCGGGCGTGGACCCTGCCGGCGGGCGCCACGGCCTACGAGGCGGCCGGCCAGATCCACACCGACTTCCAGAAGGGCTTCATCCGGTGCGAGGCGGTCCAGGTGGGGGACTTCATCGCCGCCGGGTCGTACAAGGCAGCCCGAGAGCAGGGCACGATCCGCAGCGAGGGAAAGGACTACGTGGTGCAGGATGGGGACGTGCTGTTGTTCCGGTTCAACGTCTAGCCGCCCCTTCCCCGAAGCACCCAAACCCACTAGCTTCCCCGCTCCAAATCTCCTACTCCGCCCAGCACCGGGCGGGGTCACTTTGTCCGAAGGATGGTGCAATGACCCGTCAGTACGAGCTGGTCTACATCTTCGACAGCACGCTCGAAGAGGCGCAGGTGAACGAGCGCCTCGAAGGCTTCCACTCCCTGCTCAAGACGCCCGACGTTCCGGAGCCCACCGTGGCGGCGAGCCACTGGGGCAAGCGTACGCTGGCGTACCCCATCAAGGGCAAGGAAACGGGCTACTACGTAGTGGAGCAGTTCGACGCCGACCCCACGCTCCTGGGCGAGCTGGAGCGGGCCATCAAGCTGGACGAGACCGTGCTGCGCTATCTGCTGGTCCTCAACGAGGGGTTGGCGCCGGTGGGCGCCAGCGCGGAAGCTCCCGCGGGGCAGGAATCCGAGGGCGCCGCTGCCCCAGGGGCCGCCGCTGGACAGGAAGCTGAGGGCGCCGCTGCCCCCGCTGAGCAGGAATCCAAGGACGCCGCGGTGCCGCGCGGCGAGGAGGAGCAGTCATGAGGCGTCCTCGCAAGAGCTGCCAGATCTGCGAGATGGGGGTCCGCCAGGTGGACTACAAGGACGATCGGACTCTCTCACGGTTCCTCACGGAGCGGGGCAAGATCATCCCCAGCCGGCTCTCCGGCATGTGCGCGCGGCATCAGCGTCAGATGGCCCAGGCCATCAAGCGGGCCCGCCACCTCGCGCTGGTACCGTTCAAACGGGGTCACTCCCGCTAGATGACATCGCCGTCCGAGCAGACGCCGCGGGGCGGGCTCGGGCGTCTGCTGGCAGGGTCCATTGCCTTCGCTGCCGTGGCGCCGCTGGCGCTGGCAGCGCTTCCCCTGGCGGTGCTCCTGCTCGGCTCGAGCCCGCGCACCCGAGGGGAGACCGTCACCGCGGGCCTCGCGGCAGGATTCAGCGCGTGGTGGCTGCTCAGCCTCGGTGAGCTACCCGATCAGATGGTGCGCGCCGCCGCCGTGTTCACCACCGCCCTGTTCGTACTCACCACGCTCCGCACCCGGCTCTCGGTGATCCACCGGGGGCTGGTGGCGATCACCGGTGCCGCGGCCGGTGTCATCGCGCTGCTCGCGACACTGGGAGCGTCGTGGGGGGAGCTGCACTGGTGGGTGGCCCGTCGGGCCGGGTACACGGCCAGACTGCTGATGACGCAGATCTGGTACGCCGCGCCGGGGAGCGCCTCGGACACGCCTCCCGAGACCCTGCAACAGCTTGAGGCATGGCTGGGCTCCGTGGCGCAATTCCTGGCGGACTTCTACCCGGCCATCACCGCGCTGCAGCTCCTGGCGGGACTCGCGCTGGCCACGGCCATTCACCGGCGGGTCGCCCAGCATCCGGCGGGCACGGCGCTGCGGCCACTGCGGGCTTTCCGGTTCAACGAGCACCTGGGATGGGCACTCGTGCTCCCGCTCGCCGTGGTGCTGATCCCCAAACTGGCCGCCGTCAAAGCCGCGGCAGCCAACGTGCTGCTCGTGAGCGGTGCGCTGTACGCGCTGCGCGGTGCGGCCGTGGCGGCCTTCGGTCTACACCTGCTCGGCGCCGGCGGGCCCTTCCTGACGGTGCTCCTGGCGGTGATCTTGTTATTGGTGTTGCCTGCTGCGCTCGGCGGTGCCATTGTTTTGGGCGTACTGGACGCAGGCCTGGACCTGAGACGGCGGTGGACGACACCGTCGGTGCGAGAATAGCCGATGGACGTGATCCTGAGAGAGTCGGTCGAGAACGTCGGCCGCGCGGGCGAGGTGGTGAAGGTCAAGGACGGCTACGCCCGCAACTTCCTGATTCCCAAAGGGCTGGCCTACGCGGCCACGGCGGCCAACAAGCGCCGGGCCGAGGCCGAATCGCAGCGGGTCGTGGGCAAGCTAGCGGCACAGCAGGGCGACGCCGAGGCACTCGCCGCGCAACTGGCCGGCCTGGAGCTGCGCTTCACCATGAAGGCGGGCGAAGGCGACAAGCTGTTCGGCTCCATCACGTCGGCCGACATTGCTGCCCGCATCGCCGAACAAGGGCTCACCGTGGACAAGCGCGTGATCGAGCTGGAGGAGCCGATCAAGATGATTGGCGTCTACCAGGTGCCGATCCGGCTGCACTCCGAAGTCCGCGGCGAGGTCCAAGTCTGGGTCGACAAGGAAGCGTGACGGCTACCGCGGTTGGGATCACGTATCTCGACGGCCCGCGGCTGAGGCGGTCGGTGCTGGCCGCCGCCGACTGGGTCGAGGCCGGCCGCGAAGAGCTCAACCGCATCAACGTCTTCCCGGTCCCCGACGGGGATACGGGCACCAATTTCGCCATGACCCTGCGGGCGGCCGCCGAGGGGGTACGCGCGCTGCACCGGCGCGCCACGCTGCCGGCGGTCACCGGCGCCATGGCGGAGTCCTGCGTGTTCGGCGCGCGCGGCAACTCCGGCATGCTGCTCTCCCACTTCCTCCTGGGCTTCCGCGAGTCGCTCGGGGATCTCGAGGTCGCCTCGGCAAGTGACGTCGCCCACGCCATCCGTGCCGGCGCGAACCACCTGTACCACTCCCTCGACGAGCCCGTAGAGGGCACCATCCTGACGGTCTCCCGCGACGCGGCGGACGCGGCGGAATGGGCCGCGGGACACAGCCACAACCTGCAGGAGATGATGGTGCACGTCATGCGGCAGGCGGAGGACTCGCTGCGCCGCACGCCCGAGCTGCTCGAAGTCCTGCGAGAGGCCGGCGTGGTGGACGCCGGCGCCAAGGCGTTCGTCCGGGTACTCGAGGGCGTGATGCGGCTGATCGAGGGCGATCCCATCCTGCCGGCGGCGGAGCCGGTGCAGTACACGGTGCCCGACGCGGCGGCCATCGCCGAGGTCGCGGCCGAGCAGGACTACGGCTACTGCACCGAGGTCCTGGTCCGCGGCAGCGGCTTTCCGCCCAGCACCGAGCTGCGCAAGACGCTGCGCAGCCTCGGCGGGTCCATCGTGGTCCTGGCCACGGACGACCTGCTCAAGGTCCACGTGCACACGGATACGCCGCACGAGATGTTCGCACTCGCCGAGACCTGGGGGACCATCGAGTCCACCAAGGCCGACGACATGCGGGAACAGCACCGCGCGCTACACGAGGCGCACCGCAAGATCGGCATCGTGCTGGACTCGTCGTGCGACCTGCCCGACGAGATGGTGGATCGGCACGGGATGGTGGTCGTCCCGCTCCAGGTGATCCAGGGGAACACCACGTACCTCGACCGGCTCGAGATCGGCGGAGCCAAGCTGTACGACCGGATGCGCGACGGCGAGATCTTCACAACCTCGCAGCCGACGCCCGGCGCCTTCGTGCGCGCCTACGAGGACGCGCTGTCGAGCGCCGACCAGGTGCTCGGCCTGTTCGTCGCCGGCTCGCTGTCGGGTACGCTCACCTCGGCCCAGGCGGCGGCCAAAGCGCGCGACAGCAGCGATCGGATCACGCTGTTCGACTCGCGCACGGCCTCGTTCGGGTTGGGAATGCTGGCGCTGCGCGCCACCGAACTGGCCGAGGCGGGGTGGGAGATCCCGGCGATCGTGCGGGAGCTGGAGCGCATTCGCGATCAGTCGGGTGCGTTCTTCACGGTGGACGTGTTCGACAACCTGCTCCGCTCGGGGCGCGTGAGCCGCGGGCGTGCCTGGCTCGGCGGGCTGCTGGACATCAAGCCGATCCTCGAGGTCGGCCTCGACGGCCGCGTCGTGCCGCTCGACCGCGTGCGCGGTCGCGAAGCCCTGATCCCGCGCGTGCTGCGGCACCTCGACCGGCGGCTCACTCCTCGCCCCGAGTCCCTGCGCATCGCCGTGGCCCACGCCGGGGTCCCCGAGCTCGCCGAGCAGATCCACCAGGAGGTCGTGAGCCGGTACCAGCCCCGCGACACGTACGTGAGTGACGTGACCGCCGCGCTGGGCGTGCACGTCGGCCTCGGTGCCTGGGGCATCTTCTGGCAGAACGAAGACGCCGCACCCTCCGACACCTGAGAGCCATTCCCGGCAAACCCCGGCCCGCAAGCGTAGAGAGCGACGCACCGCGCGACATGCGTCTCGCTGTCGAAGCGCTGTACGAGTACAAGGCGACCGACGTCGTCGTGCTCGACCTGCGCACGATCAGCGACGCGGCCGACTACTTCGTGATCGCGTCGGGCACCTCGGACGTCCATGTGCGCACGTTGGCCGAGCGCGTGCAGGAAGCGCTCAAGCGAGCGGGCCAGCGACCCCACCACGTCGAGGGCGTGGCGGCGGGCCGGTGGGCCCTGCTCGACTTCGTGGACGTCGTGGTCCACCTGTTTCACCCCACTCTGCGGGAGTACTACCAGCTGGAGCGACTGTGGGGGGATGCGGAGGTGGTAGACGTAGACGAGATGTCGCGGCCCGCGACGCAGCGGGAAGCGGGAAGGGGGAAGGGGAAAGGGTGATGCGGCCCCGGATCTTCTCTCCCCCCTTCCCTCTTCCCCCTTCTCCAACCTGCGGGCTATTGCACCCGACCCACGTCGCCCCCTAGCTTGCGCTGTGCCCTTCCGTAGCGCTCTCCTCGCCACGCTCGCGGCCCTGATCGCGTGCACCTCTGACCAGGACGACTCGTCGCTGCGCGAGGCGCTGGCACAGACACCGCGCGGCCCCGGTGTCACGGCCTCGGTCGTGTTCCGCTTCCCTGGCGGGGAGCGCCGCCGCACAGCGACGCTGTACCGCCTTCCCGACCTCGACCAGGTGGCATGGCGCTTCGAGGCCGAGGACAACCCCGTGGCGCACACCGTGGGTTTCGCGAGCGACGACGATCTGGCGTTCACCCTCACGAGCGCTGCGGAACTCGTGGCCCTCGATCTCACGAGCGGCCGCGCCCGCGTGGTGGACACCAGCGTGGTCCTGGCGACGATCGGCCCCACGGGCACGCCCTACGTCGTGCGCGCGGACAGCTCGGTCGCCACGATCCGGCAGCGATCGGCGAACGACTGGTCGACACGGTTCGAGGGGCTCCCGAGCGCTATCTGGGGCGCGGTGCGCAACCGCCTCGTCGGCCTGGTGCCCGACGAGGAGGGACGCTCGCTGCAGCTGTTGGCGGACGGACAGGCACCGGTATCGCAGCGCCTGCCGGCGGGGACCGTCGCCGTCTCGCACTGGGGGGACGTCGCCGCAGTGGCCACCGATTCGGGCCTGGTGACCCTCGACCCCACGACCAACGCGTCGCCGCGCTTCCTGCCCCTCGCGGACGCAGCCCGCGTCGTCACCTTCTCCCCGTCGGCCCACCGCATCTACGTGGCGGACGCCACGGGGCGCCTGGTAACCGTGGAGCGGTTCTCGCTCACCGTGCTCGACAGCCTGCTCCTCGTGGGGCCGGCCAGCGAGCTCAGGGCCGATCCGACCGGGCGGCTGCTGTTGGTGCAGTCGCAGTTCGAGGACGCCATCTGGGTGGTGGACGCGGTGAGTTGGGAGCTGGTGGGCAGCGTGGATGGCGAGTGGGATGAGCAGCTTCCCATGGTGGCCCCCGACGGCACGGTCCTGCTGCGTCGCGGCATCCGGATCGTGGCGCTCTCCCCCGCGACGCTCGAGCAGACCGGCACCGTGTTGGACGATCAGAACGATCGCTGGCTCCCGTTGGCGTGGGACCCGCGCCGTCCGGTGCTCGAGTTTGCCGAGAGCGGCGAGACCGAGGAGCCCGAGTCCGACCAACTCATCTACGTCCAGGTGAGCGCGACGCACAACGAGGACTGGGCCCGCGACCTTGCAGCCAACCTCGGGCGGGCGGGCATGCCGGCGTCGGTGTTGCCGCCGGCCGACTTCCTCGAGCCCTACCGGGTGGTGCTCGGCCCCTACTCCTCGCGGGAGGAGGCCGACGACACCCGCCGCACGCTCGACATGCCCTCCTGGATCCTCACACTGGACACGGCCAGCACCACCCCATGACGCCGCGGGAGCATCCCAGGGCCCAGCTCCCCACCCTCGCTCCCGACCTCCTCGCCGAGGTCACCGTCGTCACCCTCATCGTGCTCGAGGGGAGCCGACAGGCGAGCGAGGCGATGGCGACAGAGCTCGCGGCCGCGGTGGCCCGGCCCGGCCGCCGAGTCGCCCTGATCGACCTCTGCCTCGAGGATCCCATCCTCGACGCCCGCGTGGCGAGGGGGAGCGGTGAGGGCCTGGTCGACGCGTTTCTCTACGGGGCGTCGCTGCAGCACGTGGCGGTGGAGCAGGACGTTCCGGGCTTCCACGTCATCGCGGTAGGCACCCGCCCCAGCGACCCCGATGAGGTCTGGTCGCACCAACGCTGGCGGCGCCTGGCCCGCGGTTTCCAGTCCGAGGGCGCCTTGCTGCTACTACTCGTCCCCGCGTACGCGCTGGCGCGCGTCGCCGTTCAGCCCGACCGGATCGTGGTGTTGGCACCCGTGGGCAAGGCGGGCGCGGCCCGCAAGCTTGACACACCCGCCGACTGGAGCGAGGTAGCCGTCGACGTTGTCGTGGACACGCCCCCGCCCCGCGTCTCGGCCCCTCCCCAACGGCGCCCCCCCACGGCGCGCCCGGTGGCCACCCGGCGCGTACGCCCGCCGCGCCGGCGCTGGTGGGCCGCGACGGCGGGGGGGGTGGTGCTCGCTGGTGCCGTGGGCCTGGCCGTGGCGCTCCCGCAACGGGGCAACGGCGCGGTGAGCGCGGACGTCGACGCCTCGGAGGTGGCGGTCCCCGTGGCGCCGCGCCCAGCGGCCGAGGCGCCCGGTAGCGACTCGCTCTACTACGCCGTGCAGGTGGCAGCCTTCCAGGGCATGGACGCTGCGCTCGACGGAGCACGCGAGTACGGGGACGCGGGGTGGACGGTGACGGTGAGTCCGGTGCGTCTGGGCGGCCAGGGTACCTGGTATCGGCTCATTGTGGCAGCGGTGTCAGCTCCCGATGCCGCCGAGCGGGCGCTCGCGAGGCTGTGGAGCCAGGGGCTGGTGGAGCGCCCCAACGGCACGATCCTACGCACACCGCACGCCATTCGGCTGGGCAGCTACCCCGACACGGCCGCTGCCCAGGCCGCCCGCAGGGGGCTTCGTGACCGGGGGGCGGCAGCGTACATTGTGGAGGCGTCCGACGGAAGCGTGAGACTCTTCGTGGGCGCCTTCGAAACGCCCGAGCAGGCGCGCCTGGCGGACTCCATCCTCGCGGCAGCGGACCTCCAGGGCACCGTCGTACCACGAACGGGGATCGCGCGATGAAACTCTCCCGGCTGGAGCTGTCGGGCTTCAAGTCGTTTGCCGATGCGACCGAGCTGGCCTTCGAGGACGGCATCACGGCCATCGTCGGTCCCAATGGTTGCGGCAAGTCCAACATCTCCGACGCGGTGCGCTGGGTGCTGGGCGAGCAGCGGGCCCGTCTGCTGCGCAGCGCGCGCATGGACGAGGTGATCTTCCAGGGCTCGGTCAAGCGTCGCCCCATCAACCTCGCCGACGTCTCCCTCGTGTTCGACAACAGCGACGGCGTGCTTCCCATCTCGTATCACGAAGTCGTCCTCATGCGGCGCATCTCGCGCAGCGGGCAGAGCGACTACCTGATCAACCAGTCGGAGGTCCGCCTGCGGGACGTGGCCGACCTGCTGCAGGGGACCGGTCTCGGCAGCGACGCGGGCGTAGTCATCGAGGCCCAGATGATCGACCGCCTGTTGTCGGAGCGCGCCGAGGAACGCCGCTCCCTGTTCGAGGAGGCAGCGGGCATCGGCCTCTACCGGGACCGCAAGGCGAGCACTGAGCGCCGGCTGGAACGCACCGGCGCCGACTTGCAGCGCCTCGACGACCTGATCGGCGAGGTCCAGACCCAAGTCCGCAGTCTCGCGCGGCAGCGGGGCAAGGCGGAGCGGCACCACCAGCTTGCGGAGCAGCGCTTCGCGATCGTAATGTCGCTGACGCGGCGCGAGCTGGAGGCGTTCGATACCCGCCACGCCGACCTGCAGCAGCGCCGCGAGGCGCTGCAGGTCCGCATCCCAGAGAGCAAGCAGGCGCTCGCGGAGCGGGAGAAGCGGCGCGAGACGCGGGTACAAGAGCGCGGCGCCGCCGAGGCACGCCGCGCCGAGCTGGAGCGGCGCCTTGGGGAGACCCGGGTGGAGCTGGAGCGGCTCGAGGGTGACATGAACCTCGCCGTCGAGCGGCTCGAGCACCTCTCGTCGCGGCGCACCCGCGCCGTCGAGGAGCGGGCCCAGTCCGAGGCCAAGGCACAGCAGGCGGCGCGCGAGCTCGAAGCCGCAGCTGAGGAGCGGCAGGCGGCCGCGGCGGCCCGCCAGTCGGTGCAAACCGAGCTGGATCTGCGCACCGCCTCGGAGGACGAGGCGCGCCAACGGCTGCACCAGCAGCGCGAGCAGGTGCGCGAGCTCGAGACCTCGCTCCAGCGTACGGCCGAGAGCTCCAGGGCCCTGAGCGGTGAGGCGACCGCGCTCGACGGCGAGCTCGAGGAGCTGGGACGACAGCAGGGGGAGGCGGAGGAACGGCTGCGGGTCGCCGAGCAGGAATACGCTACGGCGCGCGACACCCTCGAGTCCGCCCGCGCCGCACTCACCGCGCGCGAGCGAGAGGAGCGCGAGGCGGCCGCCGAGGTGGAGCGCGCCCGCCACAGCTTGGCGGCGGCGCGCGAACACGAGGCGGCGGTGCGGGTGGAGCGGCGCGAGGTCGAGGAGTCGATCGCCCAGCTCTCCGCCCGGCGTGAAGCGCTCGCCGAGCTCGAACGCAAGCGCGAGGGGATGGCGCCGGCGGCCCGGGCGCTCCTGGCGGCGCGGGAGGAGTTCGGCGAGGGCGCCATCCTGGGACCACTGAGCGACTACCTCTCCCTCTCGCAGGAGGAGGCCCGCGTCACCGAGCGGCTGCTCGCCGACTGGCTCCAGGCGGTGCTGGTGCGGGACGAGGGAACGGTCGAGGCCGTGACGGCGTGGCACGCGCGCGCCAACCCCGGGCCCCTGGTCCTGCTCCCAGTGGAGCCGGGCCCCGCCGTCCCATCGGGCGCGCCACCCCTGGAGCTTCGCGTCACGGCGCCGGCCGAGCGTTGGGTCGCCGCGCTGCTCTCCGGCAATCGCGCGCAGGACACCGAGGGCCGGCTCGTGCGGCGGGCCAACGGTGCCGTGTATCTGCCGGGGGCGGAAGCGACCGGCCCGCTGAGCCGCCGCGCGGAGCTCGAGGACCTGAGTCGCCAACTCGACGATGCGAACCAGCGACTCGGCGAGCTCACCCAGCGCGCCCAGCAGGCGGCGGAGGCCCACAGCCAAGCGGAGCGGGCGCTCGAGACAGCCACGGAGCACAGCAACACCGCGCGGGGCGGGCTGCGGGAAGCCCAGGGAGCGAGCGACGACGCGAGCCGGCACCTGCACCGGGCCGAGCGCGAGCGTACCGAGGCGGACCAGGCGGTGACGCGGCTGCGGGAGCGCGCCTCCGAACGCCAGGCGCGCCGCCAGGCCGTGACCGAGGAACAGGCGGCCGGGGAGGCGGCGCGGACGCGCCTCGCCGAGGATCTGCACACGCAGCAGACCGCCCTGGCAGACGTGGAGTCGATGCAGGAAGCCGCCCGCGAGCGCCGCGTGCACTGGCAAGTGGAGGAAGCGCAGGTCTCCGCCCGCGAGCAGGCGGCCGTCGAGCGCGAGGAGCGCGCCAGCCACGCGCTCAGCGAAGCGCGCACGACGAGCGAGCAGCTCACGCGCGAGCTGTCGGACATCGAGGGCAACACCGGCTCGCTCACGCAACAGCGCGGCGAGTGGACCGACACCCTCGGCGAGCGTCGCGTCGCGGTGCAGGAGATGGAGGAGGCCACACGGGAGGCCGAGACCGCCGTCACCGCGGCGGCCGACATCCTGGAGGCCGAGGAGCGCGCGCTGGAGCAGGCGCGCGCCGACGCCCACCGCCTGAACGAGGAGCTACATCACCTCGAGCTGGAGCTGACCGAGGCGGCGGGCCGCCGCCGCGCGCTCACGGAGCGGGTCGAGGCCGAGTGGCACAAGCCGTTCGACACGCTGCTGGCCGAGGCACCCCAGGCGGAGGGCGAGATCGAGACGTTGCGGCAGGAGGCGGAGCACCTGGCGCGCGAGCTCGAGCAGATGGCACCGGTGAACCCGCTCGCCGTGCAGGAGCATGCCGAAGAGAAGGAGCGACTCGAGTTCCTCCAGGGACAGCGGGACGACGTCGTGGCGGCGCGCACCTCGTTGCAGCAGGCGCTGCGCGAGATCGATCAGACGGCGCGCGACATGTTCCTGGAGACGTTCACGGCCGTGCGCGAGAACTTCCGATCGGTTTTCACCACGCTGTTCGAGGGTGGCGAGTGCGACGTGCGGCTGGCCGACGAGAACGCGCCCTTGGAAAGCGACATCGTCATCCAGGCGGCGCCCCGCGGCAAGCGCATCCAGCGCATCCACCTGCTCTCCTCCGGTGAGCGCGCGCTGGTGGCGATCTCCCTGCTGTTCTCGATCTACCTCACCAAGCCCGCGCCGTTCTGCCTGCTCGACGAGGTGGACGCACCGCTGGACGACGCCAACGTGATGCGCTTCGTGCGGTTGCTCGAGGAGTTCAAGGACGAGACGCAGTTCATCGTCATCACCCACAACCCCCGGACCATGCAGGTGGCCGACGCGGTCTACGGGGTCACCATGCAGGAGCCCGGCGTCTCGACGATCGTAGGCGTCCGTCTGGGACACGCCGCACAGACCGGCACTTGAGATCGGTCGCCCTGCTCCTCGCCGCCCTGCTCGGTGGCGTGGCGACGGCGCACGCTCAGCAACCCACCGTCTCCCGCGCGCTGCAGTCCATGCTGCGGCGTGACTCCGTGGTCACCATCTGGTTCTTTGGCGCACCCGGCAGCTCGCTCGACGAGGTCGCCGCGGCGGTGACGCAGGTCCAGGGCCGCGTGCGGCACCGCAGCCACTGGCTCCACGCCGTGTCGGCCGACGTGCCGAGTGGCGCCGTGGCCGTGGCGCGCACGCGAAGGGAGTTCTCCCACCTGCAGCCGGTGGCCCGCGCCTATCGCCCGCTTCCGTACAGCGAGGAGGTCAGGCGTCCCCTCGCGCCGCCCCTGCGGGCGCCGGCCGACCTGGACTCGCTGTACGGCCCCTCGAGCATGCCGTTCCAGCGGCTCGGTCTTTTTCCGCTCGTGGACCGCGGGTTCCGCGGTGCGGGGCTCACGATCGCGCTGCTCGACACCGGCTTCGAGACGGAGGAGCCGGCGTTCGACTCGGCC
The DNA here is from genome assembly GCA_039592335.1 of Gemmatimonadota bacterium. Taxonomy (GTDB): domain Bacteria; phylum Gemmatimonadota; class Gemmatimonadetes; order Gemmatimonadales; family GWC2-71-9; genus WVYX01. The sequence continues at coordinate 114,594 of JBDHBX010000003.1, forward strand.
ACGGTCGCCGACCAATGGGATTTCATCTTCAACGACTCCATCGTACGCAATGAGCCGGCGGACACGATCGAGCAGTCGCGCCACGGAACGCAGGTGTGGTCGCTGCTCGCGGCGAACCTGCCGACGCTGATCATCGGCGTGGCGCCGGAGGCCCAGTACCTCCTCGCCAAGACCGACGACGAGCGCGCCGAGCCGCGGGCCGACGAGGACCGCTGGGTGGCGGCGCTGGAGTGGGCCGACTCCCTCGGGGCGGACATCGTCAGCTCGAGCGTGGCCTACCTCGAGTTCGACGACGGATTCCGCTACCAGCCGGAGGACCTGAACGGTGACGTGGCCGTGACGACCGTGGCGGCGGACTCGGCCGCGGCGCGCGGTATCACGCTGGTGAGCGCCGCCGGCAACGAGGGCCTGCAGGGTGGGCAGCCCACCTTCTACACGCTGACCACCCCCGGTGACGGCGACTCCGTGATCACCGTGGGCGCGGAGGACTCGGTCGGTGTGCTGCAGTCGTTCAGCTCCCGCGGGCCCACCGCCGACGGACGGCTCAAGCCCGACCTCACGGCGCCGGGACGCGCGGTGTTCGTGGTGGACCCGCTCGACGCCACCGGATTCCGGCGGGTGAGCGGCACCTCGTTCAGCGCGCCGCTCATCGCGGGCAGCGCGGCGCTGTTCCTCGAGGTGCACCCGCTGTCATCTCCCATCGACGTGCGGGACGCGCTGCGCCGCACCGGCAACAACGCCGCGGCGCCCGACTCCGGGCGGGGGTGGGGCCGGCCCGACGGCGCGGCAGCCGCCTACTTCCCCCGCGGCATCGTCGTCACCTCCCCCGGCGACACGCTGCTCACCAGCGTCACCCCCACGTTCACGTGGGCAGTCCCCGGCTTCCCCGGGTTCGCGCTGCCGCTCAGCTACCGGTTCCGCATGGCGAGCGACCCCGACATGCTGGACATCCTGCTCGACACGGTGGTGACGAACCCCGCCGTGACGGTCTCGACGGCACTCGATCCCGGCCTCCGAATCACCTTTACGGTGAGCGGCGTTGCCGGAGACGGCGTGACGTACATGACCCTCCCCAGCATCGAGCACGTGGTCCCGCCCTGGGCGGAGCTGCTCACGCTCAACGAGCCGGCGGGCATCACCATCCGCGACCCGCGCCCCATCTTCCGCTGGGCCTCGCCCGACGCGCTCGAGCCGCCGGGACCCTACGTGTACGACCTGTTGGTGATCCGCGATGACGACGACGAGGTCGAGATCGAGGAGTCGGGGCTCACCGAGACGGAGTACGTCCCACAGAAAGACCTGGAACGGAACACGCCCTACCGCTGGCAGGTGACGGCACACCTGGGCGCCGACAGCGCGATCACCGAGAGCGAGGGCACGTTCGTCATCATCGACGACACCGTGCCCACCGTGACCCTGCTGTTCCAGAACTTCCCCAACCCCTTCCCCAACCTGTCCACGGGGCGGCTCGAGACGTGCATCTGGTTCGACCTGGCCGAGGGGGGGGAGACCCGCCTCGACATCCTGGACACGCGCGGGCACGTGGTGCAGACGCTCATTCCCAGCGCGACGTTCCCCGCCCGGCTCGACGCAGGGCGGTACGGTCGGCCCGACGTGGGCCAGACGGGCAGCTGCGACCCAAACCTGCAGTGGGACGGCCTGGCCGCCGACGGATCGCGGGTGCCGCAGGGGATCTATCTGATTCGGCTGGTCGCGCCCGAGGGTACCTTCTTCAAGCGCATCGTGTTCATGGGACGGAGCTTCTGACGATGAAGCTCGTGGTGCTGGGCAGCGGAACGGTGGCACCCACGCCCGAGCGCACGGCGCCCGCTTACTGGGTGGAGGCCGGACCGGTCAAGCTGCTGCTGGACTGCGGCGCAGGGATGCTGCACCGGGCGGCCGCGTTCGGCGTGCCGTGGGCCGAGGCGACGCACGTGGCGATCTCCCACTTCCACCCCGACCACTGGGGCGAGCTGGCGGCGTACCTGTTCGCGCTGCGCTGGGGCATCGAGCCGGCTCGAAGCACACCCCTCACGCTGCTCGGCCCCCCGGGCTTCCGCCTGCGGCTCGAGCGGCTCGCCGGCGCCTTCGGCGACTGGGTATTGGAGCCCGAGTTCCGCCAGGAGTTGGTCGAGATCGCCCCCGGCGAGACGCGGGAGCTGGCCGCCGGCATTACGCTCGAGGCGTGCGACACGCCGCACACCGCGGAGAGCGTGGCCTTCGCCGTGCGAACCGGCGACGCCCACCTGGTGTACACGGGAGATACGGGGCCGAGCGACGTCCTGGCGCGCTGGGCCGCGGGCTGCGACCTGCTGCTGGCCGAATGCTCGCTACCGGATGAGCGCGCCATCGAGCTACATTTAACGCCCACGCAGGCCGGCGCTCTGGCGCAGGCCGCGGGCGCCCGGCGGCTGGTGCTGACGCACTTCTACCCGGTGTTCGGCGAGACCGACCCGGCAGAGGTGGCCGCCCGGGAGTTCGACGGAGAGGTCGTCGCCGCCCAAGACGGCGACCGTTTTATCGTAGGGACGTAACCATGCTGGTTGTGATGCAGCACGGCGCGAGCGGGGACGAGGTCCAGCGCGTCGTTGACACCATCGAAGAGCTGGGCTACGAAGCCCGCCCCATGCCGGGCAAGCAGCGCACGGCCGTCGGCCTGGTCGGCAACGACGGCCGCGTCGACGCCTCCCGCCTGGCAGCGTTGCCCGGCGTCAAAGAGATCATCCACGTCACCCAGCCATACAAGCAGGTGTCGCGCGAGTGGAAGGAGGAGCCCACGGTGGTGCAGCTCCCCGGCGGCCTGCGCATAGGCGGGGACGATGTGGTGGTGATGGCGGGTCCGTGCTCCGTCGAGAGCGAGGAACAGATCCTGGAAGCCGCCCGCTCGGTGCGCGCCTCCGGCGCCGCCATGCTGCGGGGCGGAGCCTTCAAGCCGCGCACCTCACCGTACTCGTTCCAGGGCCTCGGCCAAGCGGGCCTCAAGCTCCTAGCCAAGGCGCGCGAAGAAACCGGGCTGCTGGTGGTGACCGAGGCGATCGACCCCGAGGGGGTGGATCTGGTCGCGCAGTACGCCGACGTCATCCAGATTGGCGCGCGCAACATGCAGAACTTCTCGCTGCTCAAGCGTGCCGGCCGCACCGGCAAGCCGGTACTGCTCAAGCGGGGCATCGCGGCCACGATCAACGAGCTGCTGCTCTCGGCCGAGTATCTCCTGGCCGAGGGCAACCACGACGTGATCCTGTGCGAGCGTGGCATCCGCGGGTTCGACAACTCGACACGCAACGTGTTCGACCTCGCCGCCATTCCAGTAGTGCACGGCCTGTCGCACCTGCCGATCATTGCCGATCCGAGTCACGCAACGGGACGGCGCGACAAGGTGATCCCAATGGCGCGGGCTGCGGTGGCCGCCGGCGCCGACGGTGTGATCGTCGAAGTGCATCCCCAGCCCGACCGCGCGCTCTCCGACGGGGCGCAGAGCCTCTACCCCGAGCAGTTCGCCGAGCTGATGCAGGAGATCCGGGTAATCACCGACGCGATCGGGCGCTCGATGGCGGAGCCGCTGCCGGCCGTGAGCGCATAGCGCGAATCCAAGCCGACCGCAGCACGGGAGGCACCAGTGGAAATCACCAATTCTCTTCTCGTCGCCATCATGTTCGTGATCCTGCTGAGTCTCGGGATCGGGAACGTGCTCACGGCGATCGTCACCGTGGTAGACCGTCGCACACCGCTGCGCATCGACTGGTTCCACGCCAGCTGGATGCTGCTGCTGCTGCTGGTGGCCCTCAGTCTCTTCTGGCACACGCTCAGCCTGCTCGAACACGAGGAATGGCAGTTCGAAGCGTTCCTGTACGTGGTTGCCGGTCCGATCCTGCTGTTCTTCGCCAGCGGCCTGCTGCTGCCGAGCGACGCGGAGGCGACGGACCTTCGCGCACACTACCTCGCGGTGAGCCCCCAGTTCTTCGGTGCCGTCGCGCTGCTGCAGCTCTGGGTGATCGGCGTGGACCTGCTGCTGGGATACGGCTTCACCGTCGGGGGCGCATTGAACGCCGTGGCGCTCGCTGTCGTGCTGGTGCTCGCGGTGTCCAAACGAACCAGCCTCCATGCCGCGTGCACGGCGTTGGCGTGGGTGCTCTTCCTCACGGCCGCCATGCTGCGCGGCTTGAATGTCATCACATAGCTGCTCGGCTGCCCCCAGCGGACCCGCGTGTGAGCGGCGCGCCGCCCGTGCGGGTGTGAATCGCGCCCTCATTGCGTACGCGGCCACTCTCGCCGCGCTCCTCGCGGCGGCTCCAGTCACTGCCCAGGACGCCGCGACGGCGCTCGACCGAGCCGAACGCACCTACCGAGCCACCAACACCCTCACTGCCGACTTTGCGCAGATCCTGGTGAACCCCATGCTGGGCGACCCGGAGGTCACGCGCGGCGTGCTGTTCCTCGATCCGCCGGAGCGCTTCGCGATGCGCTGGACCCAGCCCGCGGGTGAGCGGGTGGTGGCCGACGGCGAGTGGCTCTGGGCGTTTGCGCCCAGCAGCGTGCCCGACCAGGTGATCCGGCAGCCGATTCCACGCTATGGCCCCTCGTCCCCCCGGCTCATCGGGCAGTTCGTGGAGCGCCCGCTGGAGCGCTACGATGCCCGCTACGTGGGGGAGGAGACCGTGGGGAACGAGATCACCGACGTGGTGTACCTGGTGCCCAAGCGCGACGACATGCCGTTCCGCGACGCCGAGATCGCGATCGCCCGCAGCGACGGCCTGCTCAGGCGCATCAAGGTGACCGAGGCCTCGGGACAGCGCCGCACGCTGGTGCTCGCGAATCTGCGCGCCAACGCGCCGATTGCGGCCGCCGAGCTGCGGTTCGAGGTGCCGGACGGGGTGCGGGTAGTCACGCCGTAGGGGATTCCCCGACCGATAGGCCGAACAAACGTTCGACACTCGGAGCACTTCAGACGTAACGCACGAGTAACAACCGAGTCCGCTGCTCTTGCAAGTATGCGTACCCGAGCAGAGATTCTGCGGACGCGGGGCAAGGGTACGCGGAGAGGTACTGCGCGACGGCCCGGCGGCATTCACAGACAACCTATCAAGCAGGCCGCGCCAGACACCAGGGAGCTTCAGCGTCGACGCAATCATGAGAAGCCTGGAAGCCGCCCGCGCGGGAAACAAGTGAGCCGGCGGGCCGGCTGCACGATCAGTGAAATACATCCGCCGCCGGTGGCTACCTACGCCACCGGCGACGACCACGAGGCAAACCCAGCGAACCGGAGATTCCCGATGCGACCCCTCATTGTCCTCTCGACGCTCGGTGCGCTGCTCGCACTCGGCGCCAGCCCCGCTCTCGCCCAGGACCCGATCCCGCCGGTAGAGAGTCTGCAGGACGCCTTCAAGGCACAGAAGCACTACTCTCCCTACGCGGGGCGAAACTTTCCGACTCATGTGTACTGGGGTGATACGCACCTGCATACGGGCCTCTCCATGGACGCAGGCGCGTTCGGCGCGCGGCTCACGCCCGAAGACGCCTACCGCTTCGCGCGCGGCGAGGAACTCACTTCCTCCACCGGCCAGCAGGTAAAGCTGGGCCGGCCGCTCGACTTCCTGGTGGTGGCCGACCACTCCGACAACATGGGGTTCTTTCCGCGGCTGTACTCGGGCGACCAGGACATGCTCGCCGATCCGACCGGCCGGCGATGGTATGAGATGATTCAGGCCGGCGGTCAGCAAGGCGTACAGGTCGCCGTCGAGGTCATCCAGGCATTCTCGGACAACACCTTCCCGGAGGCGCTCGCGTCGCTACCCGGGACGCCGGCGTACCGGGACGCCTGGGAGGAGATGATCGACGCCGCGGACGAGTACAACGATCCGGGGGAGTTCACCGCGTTCATCGGCTACGAGTGGACCTCCAACACACGGGGCGCCAACCTGCACCGCGTCGTGATCTTCCGGGATGACGGCACCAAGGCCAGCGCCGTATTGCCCTTCACCACCCTCAAGCCACTGGGCAGCGACAACCCGCGCGATCTGTGGGAGCAGATGCAGGCGTACGAGGACAAGACGGGCGGCCAGATCCTTGCGCTGGCGCACAACGGCAACCTCAGCAACGGCATCATGTTCCCCATGTTGGACACGTTCACCGGCATGGCGTTCGACCGAGACTACGCCGAGACCCGCGCCAAGTGGGAGCCGCTGTACGAAGTCACCCAGATCAAGGGAGACGGCGAGGCGCACCCCTATCTCTCACCCAACGACGAGTTCGCCGACTACGAGAACTGGGACCAGGGCAACCTCGACCTGAGCGAGGCGAAAGAGAACGACATGCTGCAGTACGAGTACGCCCGGTCGGGACTCCAGATCGGGCTCCAGCTCGAGCGGCAGCTCGGCGTGAACCCCTACAAGTTCGGCATGATCGGGTCTACCGACTCCCACACGGGCCTGGCCACTGCCGAAGAAGAGAACTTCTTCGGCAAGCACTCCGGCACCGAGCCCAGCCCCGAGCGCTACAAGCACCCCATGGCGCAGCTGGGCGACAAGAAGTACGAGAGTTGGGATATGGTCTCATCCGGCTACGCCGCCGTGTGGGCCACCGAGAACACGCGCGAGGCGATCTTCGACGCCATGATGCGCCGGGAGACCTACGCCACCACCGGACCGCGCATGTTGGTGCGGTTCTTCGGCGGATGGGAGTTCACTGAGGCGGACGCCGAGCTTCGGATGCCGGGAGGCGTCGGCTACAACAAGGGCGTGCCCATGGGTGGCGACCTTCCCGTGCGATCGGGCAACGGGGCGCCGACGTTCCTCGTGGCGGCGCTCAAGGACCCGTTCTCGGGCAACCTCGATCGCATTCAGATCGTGAAGGGGTGGCTGGACGGTCGTGGCGAGCGGCACGAGAAGGTGTACGACGTTGCCTGCTCCGACGGTCGCAGCATTCGCGACGATCGCTGCGAACGCCCAGTAGGCAACACGGTGGACGTGGCCAACGCGACGTGGACCAACACCATCGGTGCGCCGGAGTTCGTCAGAGTGTGGACCGATCCCGACTTCGACGCGTCGCAGCCGGCCGTGTACTACGCACGAGTGATCGAGATCCCCACGCCGCGCTGGACGGCATACGAAGCGGCGCGGTTCGGCATCACCATGCCGGATGGCGTCCCGATGGTCACGCAGGAGCGGGCGTACACGAGCCCGATCTGGTACACGCCGTAACTTCCGGGTGGGACCTGGGCGACTGCAACACGCGAACTTGCACCCCGCCGGCCACGGGGCCGGCGGGAGTGCCCTCCTTCGACCGGTGGGAACGCAGACAATGACAAGCACCCTGACGAGAGTTCTAGCTGTCCTGCTGCCGGCTGCGGCAGTGATCTCCAATTCCGCCCTCGCACAGGACCCAATCCCTCCCCCCGAGGCGCTGGAGGGAGCGTTCAAATCGCAGAAGCACTTCTCCCCTTATGCGGGGCGCAACTTCCCGACCCACGTGTACTGGGGCGACACGCACCTGCACACCGCCATGTCGATGGACGCGGGGGCCTTCGGCAACCGGCTGGGACTCGACGATGCGTACCGCTTCGCCCGCGGCGAGGAAGTCACGGCGGCGACCGGCCAGCGGGTGAAGCTCGGCCGGCCGCTCGACTTCCTCGTGGTGGCAGACCACTCAGACAACATGGGCTTCTTCCCGAACCTGTTTGCTGGTAAACCAGAGATCCTCGCTGATCCGACCGGCAAGCGATGGTACGAGATGATCCAGGCGGGGGGCCAGCAGGCTGTGGGAGCGGCGCTCGAGATCATCGACGCGGCGTCGAAGGGGACCTTCCCGCAGTCGCTCTACTACGCTCCGGGTTCGGCGCCGTACCGCTCCGCCTGGGAAGAGACGATCGAGGCGGCGGAGAAGTACAACGAGCCGGGTGAATTCACGGCGTTCATCGGCTACGAGTGGACATCGCTGGTGCCACCGGGCAACAACCTGCACCGCGTCGTCGTGTACCGGGACGGCGGCGACAAGGCGGTCCGGACAGAGCCATTCACGATGTTCCGGCCCGCGGGCAGCACGAACCCCGAGGATCTGTGGACGGTGCTGCAGGCCTACGAGGACAAGACGGGGGGGCGGCTGCTGGCCATCCCGCACAACGGCAACTTGAGCAACGGGATGATGTTCCCGCTGGTCAACCCGGTCACCAACCGGCAGCTAACCCGGGAGTACGCCGAGACGCGGATCCGCTGGGAGCCGCTCTACGAAGCCACACAGATCAAGGGAGACGGCGAGGCTCACCCCTACCTGTCGCCGACCGACGAGTTCGCCGACTACGAGACCTGGGACAAGGGCAACCTCAACCTGAGCGAGCTGAAGACGCGTGAGATGCTGCAGTACGAGTACGCCCGGACCGCACTGCAGTTGGGACTGCAGGTCGAACAGCAGGTCGGCGTCAATCCGTACAAGTTCGGCATGATCGGCTCGACCGACAGCCACACGTCGCTCGCTACCGCCGAGGAGGAGAACTTCTTCGGCAAGCACTCCGGCACCGAGCCCGATGCCATGCGGTGGGAACACCCGGTACTCGCGCTTGGTGACGTCACGATCCTGGGCTGGGAGCAGGTCTCCTCGGGGTACGCGGCCGTGTGGGCCACGGAGAATACGCGTGAGGCGATCTTCGACGCCATGATGCGCAGGGAAACCTACGCCACCACCGGGCCGCGCATGCTGGTGCGGTTCTTCGGCGGCTGGGAGTTCACCGCAGACGACGCGGAGCTGCGGATGCCCGGAGGCGTCGGCTATAGCAAGGGCGTGCCCATGGGCGGGGACCTGCCCGTACGATCGGGCAATGGAGCCCCGACGTTCCTCGTGGGCGCACTCAAGGACCCGTTCTCCGGCAACCTCGACCGTATTCAGATCGTGAAAGGCTGGCTCGACGGCCGCGGCCAGCGGCACGAGAAGGTGTACGACGTGGCCTGGAGCGACGCCGGCCGCCGCCAGCCGGGCCCCGACGGCACGCTGCCGCCGGTGGGCAACACGGTGGACGTGGCGAATGCCACGTGGACCAACACGATCGGGGCGCCGGAGCTGCTGACGGTGTGGACCGATCCCGACTTCGATGCGTCGCAGCCGGCCGTTTACTACGCGCGGGTGATCGAGATCCCAACGCCGCGCTGGACGGCGTATGACGCTCTGCGGTTCGGGATCACAATGGATCCCGAGGTCCAGATGACTACGCAGGAGCGGGCGTACACCAGCCCGATCTGGTACACGCCGTAGCGGGCAACTAGCTTTGGAGCGACACGGGCCGATCCGGGGACGCTGAAGGCACCTGGGTCGGCCCGTTCCTTCGGAGAACGAGAGACGATCGACCACACCATGAACGAGAAGCTCACTCGCTGGCTACGCGAGCCGCTGTTCCACTTCCTGGCCATCGGCGTGGCACTGTTCGGACTGAACCTGCTACTGACCCGTGGCGACTCCGCCGCCGAGGCCGACCGGCGCGTGGCGGTCACCGAGACCGAGATCCGCTGGCTGCGCGACACCTGGCAGAGTCGCTGGCAGCGGCCACCCACGGAGCGGGAGCTGCGTGGCCTGGTGGACGACTACGTGCGCCAGGAAGTGCTGTACCGCGAGGCCCTGACCATGGGGCTCGACCGGGACGACGAGGTCATCCGGCGGCGCATGGTGCAGAAGATCGAGTTCCTCACCAGCGATCTCGCGTCGCAAGTGCAGCCCACCGAGACGCAGCTGCAGGCGTACTTCCAGGAGAACCTCGACCGCTACCTGATCCCCGAGCGACGCAGCTTCGCGCACATCTACTTCAACCTCGACCGGCGCGGCGAGGCCGCCGTGGCCGACGCGGAGCGGCTCCTCGCTAGACTGCGGGACGCGCCTCCGGGCTCCATTCAGCCTGCCGAGTTGGGCGACCGGTTCATGCTGCAGCACGAGTACCCGTTGCAACGCGAGCAGGACGTAGCACGGACCTTCGGGCAGCGCTTCGCCGCCGCACTGTTCGAGCTGGAGCCTGGCCAGTGGCAGGGACCGATCGCGTCCGGCTACGGACTGCACCTCGCGTATGTTGTGGCGGCCGAGGAGAGGCAGGTCCCCGACCTCGACCTGGTGCGCCCCCGTGTGCTGCTGGACTACGGGACGTGGCTGCGAGAGCAGGCCAACGACGCGATGCTGGCCAGTGTGCGCAGCCGCTACACGGTGGAGATCGACGAGGCGGCGATTCGCGCGTTGGCGCTGGGCGGCGATTCCGCGGCGGGAGATCGCTGAATTGCGCCTGCGCCCACGCTCGGTTGCACTGGCTCTCGCGCTGACGCTGGCGGCGCCCGCCGCGGCCGACGACGTGCCGCCCGTGCAAGTGCAGCTCAAGGAGCGCGAGCCCGGAGCCTTCCTGGTGCAGTGGTTCGTGCCCTCGGTCATTCCGGCGCAGGCGATGCCCCACCCGGAGCTACCGGACCACTGTCGCCCCGACGGGGAACGCGTCGTGCTCAGCCAGTCGGGCGGCTGGCTCAATCGCCAGCCCTACCGCTGCCCCGGAGGCCTGGCCGGCCACGCCATCGGCATCCGCTACCCCGTGCCCAACCCCTCCGTCAGAACGGTCATGCGGCTCGAGCTGCTATCGGGCGAGCGGTTCGCACACGCGCTTGCCGCCATGGAGAGTGCTTGGCAGGTGCCCAAGGCAAACGTGGGGCCGATCACCCAGTGGCTGCGCGACGCGCGCGACGCGGTGGTACGCGGTGCCCGGCACATCGTGGGGCACTGGGTGCACGTGGCGTTTCTGCTGGCGCTCGTGCTGCTAGGTGGGGCGCTGGGTTCGATTCGGATGGTGACCGCCTTTGCGGTGGGTCAACTCGTGGCGGTGGGCCTCACGGCGCTGCTCGGCCGGCCGCTCGAGTCCGTCATCGCCGAGATCTGCGCGGCGCTGGCCGTGGTGTTCCTGGCGCGGGAGGCGCTGCGTGCTGAGCCGCAGGCGCGACGCGTCACAGGTCTGGCAACTGCGGCCGGACTGCTCCACGGCGTGGCTCTGGCGGCCCTGCTCCCGGCCGCGCCCGAAGGGAGCGCGGTCCAGTGGTCACACCTCCTGGTGCTCGTGCTGGGGATGGACGCGGCGCTACTGGCGCTTGGCGTGCTCGCCACCGCCATCGGACGCTTCATAGTGGGGCGCTGGCCCGCGGAGGAGGCGCGCGGGCGCAGGGGTCTCGCCTACGTGCTGGGCGGCACCGCGGTCGCCGCCTTGCTCTCGCTCGCGTTCGTGACACCGGCCAGCGACGTCCTAGCCACAACGACGACCCCACGGCTCCCCGGCGCAGGCGCGGCGCCCTCCGCCACCGGGATGCCCACATCACGACGGGTCGCCACGCAGCGGCTCGACATTCCCGTCCAGAGCTACCTCGCCGTGGAGCCGTTCGAGGTGCGCCATGAGGCGCTGCTACGGCTCCAGGATTTGGCAGCCGAAATCACGCTCGGTTTTGCCGCTAACGGTTACCTCGAGGTCGCGGCGCAGGACGCCGTAGCGCGGCGCCTCGCCGACTACGTGGCCTCCCGCACGATCGTCGAGATCGACGGGGCCCGGGTGGACGGGTTGATCGATCGGGTCAGCTTCATGACGGTGGACGCGCAGGGAGTGCTGCCGCGCCAGACACCGGTACGCGAGGCAGTTGACGAGGCATTCCTCGGGGTAACGGTTGTATATCTCACATCGGGAATGCCGGACGAGGTCACGCTCTCATGGGCAACCTTCCCCGCGGGTGCCGCGGCCATCCCGGCAACCGCCATCGACCCCGAGTCGTCACGCTCCACGACGCTCACACCCGAAGAGCCGGTGTTGCGCTGGGTGAACGAGCTCATGGAGAGTCCCGTGCCCAGCGTGGCCGCGGTAGCCGTCGAGCCGCCGCGCCTACCGCTGCCGCTCTTTTCGCTCTTGCTCGCCGGCCTGGCGATCGCTCTGCTCGTGGTCGGCTGGCGCGGGCGCCACCGCGCCACGTCGTTCGCCACCGCGCGCGTCACCCTGGCCGTTGCATTCGCGTTCACGCCACTGGCACAAGTCTCCATCACGCTGCCGGCATCGGTCGGCGGAGTGACGTCGCCACACCAGGCCCGTCGCGTGCTGGCGAGCGTACTCCCCAACGTGTACCGTGCGTTCGAGTTCCGCGACGAGGGCGCGGCGTACGACCGACTCGCCGTGGCGGTCACGGGCTCCACACTCACCGACATCTACCTGGAGCACCAGCGGGCCATGGTGATGGAGGAACGCGGCGGCGCCCGGGCACGCGTGGACGCCGTCGAGGTGACCGAGGTCCGCACCGTGGAGCCGCGCGAGGACGGGGGCTTCGACGCCGACGCCTCGTGGACGGTGGGCGGCACCGTGACCCACTTCGGCCACCGCCACTTTCGCCAGAACCGCTACGACACGCGGGTGACCGTGGTGCCGGTGGACAACACGTGGAGGATTGAATCGATCGAGATTCTGGAGCAGGAACGTGTGAGGTAGCCACTGTTCACCAACAGGAGTAGCGCCGATACGCTGCCCCGGAGACCGTCCCATGACGACACCCCAGAGCGATCCCTCCCGCGAGCACAAGGAAGATCGCGCCATCCTGCAGCTCAGCCGCCTCGAGCGGGTGAGCGACGTCGTCTACGCCCTCGTCATCCTGCGCATCTTCCTGTTCGTCCCCCGCCCCGGCGATGACGACTGGCACTGGACCGCCATCGGCCCGTTCGTGCTGGACAACTGGATGACGTTTGCCGTCGTCGTGGTCGCCATCGCCATCACGATCATCTACTGGCTACAGAGCAACGTCCTGCTGGGCCACCTGGTGCGGACCGACGGACGGCACACGTCACTCATGATTCTGCAGTTGTTCTTCTTGTTCTTCTTCCTGTACGCGATCGGCCTGGGGATCAACCTCGGCCCATCCGCCGGCGCCAGGTCGTTCGAGAGCGTCGCGGCGGCGCTGCTCGGCATTAGCGGTGGCTGGGCGTGGGCCTATGCGATCAAGCGGCGCCGCCTGCTTCGCCCCGACGTCACCGATGAGGAGGCGCGCGCCCTGGCCCACCGCATCCTGGCGGAGCCGATCACCGCGCTGGTCACGATCCCATTCGCCTTCGTTGGACCGGGCCTGTGGGAACTCTCCTGGCTGAGCTATCCGCTATGGGTCAAGCTCTTGAAGCGCCGAGGCAGGGATTGAGCCATGGCGTCGGTGAGCGGAGGCAGGTGGGGAGGTCGGCGGGGCCGCGGCGCTCGATCAGGGCACTGGGCACTGCTTGCGTTGCTCGCCCTGCTTCCGACGATGTCCGCGGCCCAGGAACTCGAGCCCCGCGCGCTGGCAAATGTGCCGGTCGGCTGGAACTTCGCCTTGCTCGGTTACGGCTATGCCCGTGGCAACACTCTGCTCGACCCCGCCATTCCAATCGAAATCCGCGATGGCCGGACCCACACCGTGCTCGGTGGCTACGTGCGCGCACTCTCCCTGTTCGGCATGTCCGGCAAGCTCAACGTGCTTCTGCCGTTCGCCTCCGGATCGTGGGTGGGTGAGGTCGAAGGGCAGGACACGAGTCGCGCCGCGACGGGCTTTGGGGACCCACGGGTGATGCTGTCGCTCAACTTCGTAGGGGCGCCGGCGCTGCGGGCAGCCGAGTTCAGGGGGTACCAGCAGAAGACCATCGTCGGCGCGAATCTCCGTGTCATCGTGCCGCTGGGCCAGTACGACCCCTCCAAGCTCATCAACCTGGGCTCAAACCGCTGGAGCTTCCGACTTCAGATCGGGGCGTCGCACGCGACGGGGCCGTGGATACTGGAGGCCTACGTCGCCGGCTGGTTCTTCACCGACAACCCCGACTTCTTCGGCGGCTCCGAGCTGAAGCAGCACCCGCTGGCAGCGTTCAAACTGCACTTCATCCGCTCGATTGGGAGCCGTTTCTGGATCGCATTGGACGGCGGATACGGCATCGGGGGCCGCACGGTGATCGACAACGTCGAGCGCGAGACCTTGATCTCCACATTCCGCTTCGGCCTCACGGGGGCAGCACAACTCGCACCACAGCACACGGTCAGACTCATACTCGCGTCGGGAGTGCGAGTGCAGCGTGGTCCGGACTTCGATGCGATCGCGGTCACATATCAGTTTCGGTGGGGCGGATTGTGATGCGACGGGAGGATAGTCCTTGGCAGTGATTCACATCGTACGCGCGCGCACCGCCCTCGTGGGCGTTGCCGCCGCCGCCATCGGCTGCACGCCCACCGCCGACGACACTGCCACACACGCCCGTGTCGCGGTGCACTGGGGCTACGAAGGCGAGGAGGGCTCCATCCACTGGGCCGAGTTGAGCCCCGCGTTCGCGCTCTGTGCGGAGGGGACGCGGCAGTCGCCCATCGACCTGACCGCACCAGACACCTTCGTAACCGCCGCGGTGACGCGCGACTACGAGCCCGCCAGCCTGAGTGTGGTCCGCAAGGAGCACGTAGTCGACGTGCTGGACAACGGGCACACCATCCAGGTCACCTACGACGAGGGGAGCACGCTTACGCTGGAGGGCACCGAGTACGGGCTGGTGCAGTACCACTTCCACATGCCCAGCGAGCACACGGTGGACGGTCAACACTCGGCCATGGAGCTGCACCTGGTGCACCAGAGCGACGCGGGCGGGCTGGCGGTGATCGGCGTGCTCGTGGATGAGGGCGAGTACAACGCGCTCGCCGCCCCGCTGGTTGAGGCCATACCGGAGGTGCCGGGTGACTCGGTGCGCTTCGAGGACGTGACGTTCGAGATCGACGAGCTCCTCCCGGACGACCCGCGGTACTACGGCTACGAGGGCTCCCTCACGACACCGCCTTGCACCGAGGGCGTGCAGTGGCTGGTGATGCTCGAGCATGGCTATGCCTCAGCGGAGCAGCTCGCCCGCTTCGAGGCGGTCATGCACGACAACAACCGGCCGGTGCAGCCCCGCCACGGGCGGCGTCTGGTAATCAACGTGGCGCAGGAGTGAGCGGCATTCTGGCACGTCTGCCACTCGCGCTCGCCGCTGCGTCGTTGCTGGGGGCGAGCGTCGCCGTCGCGCAGGCGCCGCCCGACAGCGCCCCGCCTCTCGTGGGCCACGGCGACAAGGGGTTCGAGTTCCGCACGCGTGACGGCAACTACCTGCTCCAGATCCAGGCGCGCGTGCAGATACGCTATGCGTACCCGTGGGACGCCGACCCGGTGACGTTCGACTTCACGGACGTGGACCAGCACATCTTCAAGGTGAACCGCGCGCGGTTGAAGGTGGGCGGCCACGGCTTCCGCCCTTGGCTCAAGTACTACTTCGAGTACGAGCTGGCGGCCGGCAACCTGCTCGACTTCCGCGTATGGCTCGAGCTGTGGACCGGCCTGCGCCTCAAGGCGGGCCAGTGGAAGGCGCACTACAGCCGTGAGCGGGTGATCTCCTCCGGCCAGCAGCAGCTCTCGGATCGGTCGCTCATCAATCGCCCATTCACGGTGGATCGGCAGCAGGGCCTCTCCCTGTACGGACGCCTTGAGGGCGGTGGGGCCGCCGACCTGAGTTACTGGGCGTCGGTGTTCACCGGCACGGGCCGTGGTGCGCGTGAGAACGATGACGAGCACCTCATGTGGATGGGCCGCGTGCAGTGGAATCCGTTCGGCCGGGTGGTCCCCTTCTCAGGCTCGGACCTCGAGCGGCGGCCCAAGCCGGCGGCGTCGATCGCGCTGGCCGCGGTGACCAACCGCAGCCCGTACACCCGCTTCTCGCAGGACGGGGGCGGCCAGCTCGAGGGCTTCGGGGACGGCGTGGCAGGTCAGTACCGCGTCAATCAGTGGATGGGTGAGACCGCGTTCATGCTCCGCGGTTTCTCATGGCAGCAGGAGTTTCACTGGAAGCGCATCATCGACCACGTGAACGGCACTGAGACCACCCTACTGGGCAATTATGCCCAGCTCGGGTATTTTCTCCACGAGGCCATTCGCGCGATCCCCCCTCCCCTCGAGCTCGCGCTGCGCTTCGACGTGTACGACCCGGACTCCGAGCAGCCCGACGACCTGCAACGGGACATAGCCCTGGCCGCCAACTGGTTTTTCAACGGGCACCTCAACAAGCTCACCGCAGAGGTGTCTCACTTCACCTTCCAGGAAAACGCGACCGTGGATCACGAGGGGTGGCGGGTGCGGCTGCAGTGGGATGTGTCGTTCTGAGCTGATCGGATCGCGCGCGCGCCTGAGCCGTCGCGCCCTGTTGGCGATCGGGCTCGCCGCGCTCGCGTGGGGTGGGGCGACCGATCCGCTGGCCGCCCAGGAGGTCCCAACCCCTCCACCCACGATCGACACGATCGTGATCATCACGGGGGATCCCTTTACGCCGGAAGAGGTCGAGGGAAAGGGCCTGTTTCGCGTGATGAACACGCTCCACATCATCACGAACCCCAATGTGATCCGCGGCGAGATGCTACTGCACGAAGGCGACGCGTTCGACGCGGCGGCGCTGGAGGAGTCGGAGCGCAACCTGCGCAAGCGCGAGATCTTCAAGTCGGTGCGCATCGACACGGCGACGATCGACGGCAAGTTCGCTCTCATCGTGAACACCCAGGACGGCTGGACCACCAAACCCAACCTCAAGTTCAGCGTGGCCACCGACGGAACCTGGACCGGCCGGTTCGGCCTCACCGAGGCGAACCTGCTGGGAACGGGCAACCTGGCGAGCATCGCCTACGTGAAGGACGTGGACCGGCACGGTCCCGAGCTGGCCGCCAACTTCCGCCGCATCGGTGGGAGCCAGATACGGGCCAAGGGCCTGGTGAGCTTCTGGAACGACGGCACCAGCGGGTGGTGGCGCGGCGGCGACCCGTTCTACTCGGACCAGGACCGGCTCTCCCTCGACTACCACGGCGACGCCGCCGGGGGACGCGTGCTGCAGTTTCGGGTCGATAGCGCCGGCACCGACACCACGCAGTACCGTCGCGATGCGCTCATCAACCGGGCATGGGGCGGCTGGGCCACGTGGGCGACGCCGACCGGCTACTTCCGGCTGGGCGGGCTGGCGGAGCTCCGCCAGGACAAGTACGTGCTCTTCCAGGACACGGGCATGAGCGTGCCCGACAGCGTGTACGGCGTCGTCGGCCTGTGGGCCGAGTGGCGCCGTACCCGCTTCGCCGAGATGCGCTATTTCAACGGATTCGTCACCGAGGACATCGACGTCAGCGCGCGCATCAAGCTGGGTCTCAACCTGGCGCCCGGCGCGTGGGGCTACCAAAGCAACGGCCTGGGACCACAGCTCGAGGCCGCGTTCGGCGGCACTGGAAGGACGGGCTTCTTCGTGGCCACGCTCAAGGCGAACGGGCTGTTCAACGACGCCGGCCTCGACTCGGGGCGCGTCATCTTCGAGCTGACGCTGGGCACGCAGTTCGCCGAGCGCCATTCCACCGGCCTATTCATCCAGGGCGGCGTGATGAAGGACCCGCCCCCCGGTGAGCAGTTCGACCTCGGCTTCACCACGCCCCCGCGCAGCTGGGCAGCGCACTCGTTCGTGGGCGACCGGTCCATTTGGGGCACCCTCGAGCACCGCTGGTTCGCGCTCGAGGGGTTGTTCAACCTGCTCTCGCTTGGCTTCGCCGCGTTCCTCGACTACGGGGGCGCCTGGTACGCCGACCAGGAGGCCCGCTTCGGCGGGAACGTGGGCATCGGGCTGCGACCCGGCGGCGCGCTCGGCACGGCCGCGCGCACCGGACGGATCGACATCGGCTACCGCTTCGGCGAGGGCTCGGACGTGGGGAGCCGCCTGGTGCTCACCTTCGGCGGCTCAATCGTGTTCCCATGGGTCAAAGACCCGGGGGTCATCGTGAGGAAGGAAGGCCCGTAGCTAGGGCTCCAGCGCCTCCTCGATGGCGGCTCGCCGCTCGGACGGAAGGTCCGCCAGGCGCAGCGCGGCCCGCGCCAACTCGCGATACAGATCCCGCACGTCCTCAGGCAGCGCCGCCAGGTGCCGGCGTACCGTGTCGGCGTCGCCCCGTGCCACGGGGCCGGTGAGTGCGCTCGTCGGTCCGTCGGCCAGCGCCTTCTCCAGCGCCGCCGACATCAAGGGGCCAAGCGCCGCACGTGCCTGCTCCGGGCTCATTCCCGCTTCCCCCAGGAGCCCCTCGGCCACCCCCACGAGCGTCACCAGGTAGTTGGACGCGAAGACCGCAGCCGCGTGGTACACGGCCCGCCGCTCCTCGGGCACTTCGACCGGCACGAGGTCCACCGAGCGTGCCAGCGTCGACGCGACGGCCACTGCCTCCGCCGTGCCACCCACCCCGGCCACCGCACCTGCGAGGCCGGCCGCGCCCTCGGCCGACGCCTCCAACGTCTGATACGGGTGCAGCGAACCCAGCGCCGCACCGCTCGCGCCGAGCAGCGCGAGCACGTCGAGGCCAAGCGCACCCGACAGGTGCAGTACGGTGTGGCTCCCGGTCACCGCGCCGCTCGCCGCCAGCGACGCGGCGACCTCGGCTACCACGTCATCCGGCACTGCGAGCAGCACGATCTCCGCCTCCTCCAGCCAGGGCGGGACGTCGCCGACGGTCAGTGCGAGTGGGGGGGGAACTTCGCAGGAGTGCCGGCCATGCAGCAGCACGCGGTGGCCGGCCCGGGACAGCGCGAGGCCGAGCGCGACACCAGCGCGACCCGGCCCCACGATCCCAACGGTGCTCACGGCGTGCGGCTGACCTCCGTGCCCTCGCGCTCCGCGAGAGTCAAGAGCTCGGTCTGCGTGCGCGCCTCCTGCAGCAGATCCAACGCCTTCTGCACCTGGGGGTCGTCCGAGATGCGCCGGCGCGACTCGGATTCTCGCCCGAACACATAGCGTTGTACCTCGTAGGCAAACTGCTGGTCGATCAGCGCTGCGGCACCGCGGAACTGCTCGTCGGTCACCTCGATCTCGCGCTCCTTGAGGCGCGTCAGCAGCTCGGCGCGCATCTGGCGGGTCACCGAGAAGTTGGGGTCGGTCACCGTGCCAGCCGCCTTGATCTCCAGTGCGTACGTCGTCATGACGTCGCGCCACATCGGGAGCTTGGACCCGAGCGCCCGCAGGAACTCCTGCTCGACCTCGCTCAGCGTGTCGATCGGTACCACCAGGTCGGGGTGAATCCCACCGCCACCGATCACCACGCGCCCGCCAGCAGTGCGATGCACCTGGCTCGAGTCCACCGCCGCCGTGTCGCTGCCGGGGCCCTCGACCTGGGCCACGGCCAGCGCCTCGAGACCCTGCCGATCCATGGGCCGCTGGATGGTGCGGCCGCTCGGCGTGTACCAGCGCGCGGTCGTGAGGCGCAGCGCCTCCATGCGCCCCAGTCGGAACACGGTCTGGACCAAGCCCTTACCGAAGGTGGTCGTGCCCACGATGAGGGCGCGGTCGTGGTCCTGCAGCGCCCCGGCGATGATCTCGGAGGCGCTCGCGGTGCCGCCGTTCACCAGCACGACCATGGGCATGTCGGGCCAGCGCTGCTGCTGCCGCGCCCGGTAGGAATCGGAGCTGCCGCGGGCCCGCCCCTTGGTGTCCACGACCGACTCGCCCGGGTCGAGGAACAGGTCGGTCACATCGACGCCGGCGTCGAGCAGCCCGCCGGGGTTGTTGCGCACGTCGAGAATGAGCGACCGGGCACCCTCCTCGCGCAGCCGCACGACCTCGTCCTCCAACTCGCGGGCCAGCGTCTCGCTGACGCTGGAGTACACCAGGGAGACGTAACCGACATCGTCACCCAGGATCGTGGAGAGCTGGATCGCGTTGATGTGGATCAGCGCCCGCGCCACGGTGACCTGGAACGACTCGGGGAGCCCGGGGCGCGCGATGGTGATCTCGACCTCGCTGCCGGGCTTGCCCCGCAGGACGGACACCGCCTGGTCGCTCTTCCACCCGAAAGTGGACTCGCCCGCCACGGCGATGATGCGGTCGCCCGTCTCCAGCCCGGCCGCTTCGGCCGGTGTCCCAGCAATGGGCGCGATGATGGTGATCCAACCGTCGCGCACGTCGATGCGGATACCGAGCCCGCCGTAGTTGCCGGTGGTGCTCTCGGTGAGCTCCTCGTAGTCCTCCCGCCGGAGGAACCGGGCGTAGGGGTCTTCCAGCCGGTCCAGCAGGCCGTCGATGGCCATGTCGTACAGCTCGTCGACGCCGACGGAGTCGACGTAGTAGTCGGCCACGTAGCCCACCACGTCGTCGAACAGCCTCGCCTGCTGGTAGATGTTGCCCGCCCGCGAAGTGCCCCGCTGGAGGAGCCATCCGCCCGACAGGAATGAGATGAACCCCACCAGAGCGAGCAACAGAACCCGCTGACCCCTCATGCGCCTACCTCCATCGTGTCCGTCTCGAAACTCCCGAGTGCTTCAACCCTGCCGCCCCCTACGGTGTTCCGACGAGCCGCTCCCGCACCGTGTTCCAGGCCACATTGGCCAGCTCGTCCGGCCCCAGCGTCCCGTCCAGATGGATGATGCCCGCTCCCGCGGCTTCCCGGAAGGCCTGCGCCACGCGGTCGTGCATGGCGGCGTCCTCCCGCTCCATCCGGTCGGGCTGCTTGCCCTCGGAGTCCTGGCGCCGCCGGCCCTCGGCCGGGTCCAGGTCCAACACAAGGGTAACGTCCGGGGCCAACCCATTGGTTGCGAGCCGATTGGCCGCCAGGACCGCCTCCCGGTCGAGCCCGCGCCCCACCACCTGATACGCCACAGTGGAGAGATCGAACCGGTCGCTGATCACGACCCAACTCCCGTCGTCCAGATGGGGCCGGATCACCTTGGCCACCAGCTCCGCGCGGGCCGTGAGGATGAGGAATAACTCCCCTACCGGGGTCCATGCCCGGGCCGGGTCCAGCACCAGATCCCGGGCCGCCTCGGCCGTATCGGTGCCCCCCGGCTCCCGTACCTCCAGCACCTGATGGCCCGCCTCGCGCAGCCGGCCGGCCAGCCGGGCGACCAGCGTCGTCTTGCCTGCCCCCTCGGGCCCCTCCACGACCACGAACAACCCTGCCACGTCGGGTTCCCTCAGTCGAGGGTGATGATCACGCTCTCGGACCCCTTCTTGATGCCCTCCATGATCTGGTCCTGCACCCGGAGCATGAGCTTGTCGAAGTTGGCCTGGGCCGCCACCAGGCTCTGGTACCGGCTATCGGACTGCACCTCGCCCAGAAGCTGCTGGTACGCCTCGCCGTCGGCCTGCGCGGGCTCCGCGCCCTCCGCCATCGCCTTCTCCAGGCGCGCCGCGACTTGCTGCAGCTCCTCGAACTTGGCGTCCAGCTCCTCGACTCCTTCGAGGCCGTCACGGGCACGCTTGAGCGCCTTGTAGTCGTCGCTCTGTCCGATCAGACGTCCCAGCTCCTGGGCCTTCTCTTCGATCACAGCTCACTCCTTGGTCGCGACGAGATAGCGCAGGCGTCCGAACAGGTCTCTCTCGAGGCGAGCCCCACGCCAACCGGCCTCTCGAGCGAGGCGAATGGTCGCCTCCGCCCTGGTAGAATCTACTTCCAGCGCGAGCAGGCCGCCCGACGCCAGGTGCCCCGTTGCGCCCTCCAGGATCCGGCGAGAGTGCTCCAGCCCGCCCTCCCCGCTCACCAGGGCCTCGCGTGGCTCGTACAGCCGCACGCCGCCGTCCAGGGCGTCGAACTCCTCCGCCGTCACATAGGGGGGATTGGAGACGATGGCATCGAACGTCTCCCCGACCACCGCGTCCAGCAGGTCACCCTGGCGGAACTCCACCGGGGTCGGGGGCGCCACGCGGGCCGCGTTCTGCCGCGCCGCCTCGAGCGCCGCCGTCGAAGCATCGGTCGCCACGACACGGGTGAAGCCGCCCTCGGTCGCGAGACTCAGGGCGATGCACCCGCTCCCGGTGCCCACGTCGAGGGCGGCACCCAGCTCCCGGTCCGCGGCCCACGCCAGCACGCACTCCACCAGCCCTTCGGTCTCGGGCCGCGGGATGAGTACCCGGGGATCGATCTGCAGCTCCAGCCACCGGAACCCTGCCGTCCCCGCCGCGTACGCCGCCGGCTCGCCCCGCAGCCGACGCTTCACCACGTCGCGGTAGCGGGCGCGACTCTCCTCCGCGGCCTCAGCGCGCTGCTCGAGCCACGCGTCGCCTACCGTTTGGCCCGAGAGCCGGGCCCACAGGCCCGCTGCCTCCCGGCGTGGCGCCTCACACCCCGCCTCGGCCAGCCGCTGCGCGGCGGCGCGCAGCTCCTCGCCCACGGTCGGCATATGGCTCAGCTCTCGGTGCGCTCGTCGCGGTACGCGACGGCGAGTGCCTCGATGATCTCGTCCAGCTCGCCATCGAGTACCCCATCCAGCCGGTGCGTGGTGAAGTTGATGCGGTGGTCGGTGACCCGGCTCTGGGGGAAGTTGTAGGTGCGGATCTTGGCCGAGCGGTCGCCGGTGCTGACCATGGCGCGTCGCTCACAGGCCCGTTCGGCCTCCTGCTTGGCGACCATGCGGTCCAGCAGCCGGGCCCGCAGCACTTCCATGGCTCGCATCTTGTTCTGTAGCTGAGACTTCTGGTCCTGGCACTGGACCACGAGTCCCGTGGGCACGTGGGTGATCCGCACGGCGCTGTCGGTGGTGTTCACGCTCTGTCCGCCGGGTCCCGAGGAGCGGAAGACGTCCACCTTGAGGTCCTTCTCCTCGATCTTCACGTCCACCTCCTCCGCCTCGGGCAGCACGGCGACCGTGGCGGCGGAGGTGTGGATGCGGCCCTGGGTCTCGGTCGCGGGGACCCGCTGCACCCGGTGGACGCCCGACTCGTAGCGCAACCGGCCGTAGGCCTTCTCCCCCGCGACCTTGAACACGGCTTCCTTCACGCCCCCCACGTTGCCCTCGGAGGCGCCGACCATGTCCACCTGCCAGCCGCGCCGCTCGGCATACCGGGTGTACATACGTAGCAGGTCCGCTGCGAACAGGGCCGCCTCGTCGCCCCCCGTGCCAGCCCTGATCTCCACGATGGTGTCGCGGTCGGCGAGCGGGTCGGGTGGGACCAGCAGCTGCAGCAGTTCTGCTTCCAGCGCGGCAACCTCGGGGCCGAGCCGCTCCAAGTCGGCTTGGGCCAGCTCCGCCAGCGCCGCATCGGAATCCCGCGCCAGCTCCTCAGCCTGCTCCAACTCATCCCGCAGCTTTTCGTGGCGGGCGGCAGTCTTCTGGATGGGCTCCAGGCGGGCATGCTCCCGCCCCAGCGCCTTCAGCTTTGCGGGATCGCGCGCAGTGGCGGGGTCGGCAAGCTCTCGTTCAACTTCGGCCGCGCGAGCAAGCGCGGCCGCGAGCCGCGCTTCCATGGCGAGCTACGCTCCGGTCTTCTTGGCCGTGCCCGAGTAGCGCTGGCGGAAACGCTCCACGCGACCAGCCGTGTCCACGAGCTTCTGCTTGCCGGTGAAGAACGGATGGCAGCGCGCGCAGATCTCCACGTGGATGTCGGCCAGGGTCGAGCGCGTCTCGAACGTGTTGCCGCAGGCGCACTGCACGACCGCGCGCTGATAGGTGGGATGGATATCCGCTTTCACCAAGCACTCCCAGGGTTTCCGAAGAGGCGGAAATATAAACGTGGCACGGACTTGGGGGCAAGCGGCCCCACGGAATTCGATTGACAGGCTCCCGGCCGGAACGTAACCTAGGCCTGTTTATGGGCGAAGATTCACGTGACGACGCGTCCCTTTCGGTGGCCGAGCGGCTCCGCAACATCCCGCTCTTCACACAGCTCACCGAGGAAGAGGTCACGCGCATCACCGAGGTGGCCCGGGAGCGAACCTACCCCAAGAACAGTGTCATCCTGTTCGAGGACGACCCGGGCGACGCCCTCTACGTGGTGCTCGCCGGCGAGGTGAAAGTGGTGCTGATCGGTGAGGACGGCCGCGAGGTCATCCTTTCGATGCTGCGCTCCGGCGACTTCTTCGGGGAGATGTCCCTGATCGACGATCAGCCCCGCTCGGCGCACGTGATCGCCACCGAGGACTCCAATCTGCTGGTGCTCAGGCGGGACGAGTTCCGGCAGTGCCTGGAGCAGGCGCCCCGCATCGCTCTGGGGCTGCTGCAAGCGCTCTCACGCCGCCTGCGCCGCGCCGACGACACGATCGGCGGGCTGGTGCTGCTCGACGTGAGCGGGCGGGTGGCGCGGATCCTGGTGGAGTTGGCCGACGAGCACGACGGGACGCACATCCCGCGCAAGATCACCCACCACATGCTCGCCCAGATGATCGGGTCGAGCCGCGAGACGGTCTCGCGCACGATCCGGGACCTGGGAGAACGGGGCCTCATCGAGGTCTCCCGAAAGGACATCGCCATCCGCGACCGCCCGGGTCTCGAGGAGCTAGCCGGACTTTAGTGAGCCATGTCACGGGACCGACGTGACTCCACACCTTGTGTGATCGTCACCGCCGCCGGTACGTTCGCCGGGATTGTGACTGAACCGGCCCGATGACACACACGGTGACGATCTGGGGCGCGCGGGGGTCCATCCCCACCCCCGGCGCGTTGACCACCCGGTACGGGGGCAACACGCCTTGTGTCGCGGTGGAGCACAGTGGCGACGCGGGCGACCGGCTGGTCATCCTGGACGCGGGCACCGGCATCCGGCTCCTGGGACAGGAGTTGGTGGAGCGCGGCAACGGCCCGCTGCAGGTGGACCTGCTGCTGAGCCACACCCACTGGGACCACATCCAGGGCATCCCGTTCTTCGCACCGTTCTTCGACGACGGGAACGAGGTGCGGGTCTGGGGGTCCAAGCAGGGGGACGTGGATCTCGACGCCATCCTGCGACAGCAGATGCACCCGGTGGTGTTCCCGGTGCCGCTCGATCGCGTCGCCGCGGAGTTGTTCGTGGAGCACGTGGAGCCGGGCACGTTCGAGATCGACGGCTTCGAAGTGGACGCGATTCGGCTGCGTCACCCCGGCAATACCCTGGGATATCGGCTGACGCCGATGGGAGGCGGGGCCAGCATGGCCTACGTCACCGACAACGAGCTCGGGCCGGGCGGAGAGTACGACGTCGGGCTGCGGTGGCGCCGGAAGCTGGTGCAGTTCCTGAAGGACGTAGACGTGCTGATCCACGACGCGATGTACACGCCCCACGATCTCGACCAGCACCGCGGCTGGGGACACTCGTCGTATGCCGAGGCGGTGACGCTGGCGGCCGAGGCACGCGTGGCACGGCTGGTGCTGTTCCACCACCGACCGGAGCACGACGACGCGGCCATGGACAACGTGGTCGAGGCGGCACAAACGGCCGCGGAGGAGTCGGGGCAGACCTTCGAGGTCATCGCGGCCACCGAAGGGATGCAGCTCACCCTCTGAGGATGGAGGTACGCATGCGCTGGCGTTCGGTAATGGCCCTGACCCTGGCGGCGGGGCTCGCAGCACCTCAGGTCCTCCTGGGGCAGGACAGCCGGCCGGGCGTCGCGGTGATGCCCTTTGAGGACGGCGGGTCCTACGGCCAGGACGCGGAGGATTTCGAGGCGCTCACCGTGGGGATGCAGCAGTTGCTGCTCACGGAGTTCGCCATCAATGACGCGCTGCGGGTCGTGGAGCGCGGTCGCATCAACGACCTCCTTGCCGAGATGGAGCTGGGCGCCTCGGGCACGGTGGACGCCGGCACCGCAGCCCAAGTCGGCAAGCTCGTGGGCGCCAGGTACATGGTGTTCGGGAGCTTCATCGACTGGTACGGCGACTTCCGCGTGAACGCGCGGATCGTCAACGTGGAGACGGGCGAGATCGTGAAGGTGGAGCGGGGCCGCGAGAAGCGGGAGAACCTGTTCCCCATGGTCGTGGACCTGGCGAACAACATCACCAGGGGACTCGACCTCCCGGTGCTCTCGGAGCAGGCGTTCGAGGGCCGCCGCGACCGCTCGGAGAACATCCCGCAGGAGGCGCTGAGGCTCTACAGCAAGGCCCTGCTGTACCAGGACCGTGGCGACACCGAGCGAGCCGTGGAACTGTTCAGCCAGGTGACCCGGGACTTCCCTGAGTACACGGAAGCCCAGGAGGCCTTGAGACAGCTCCAGCAGGGGTAGTAACATAGGCGCGTGACGGCGCCAGTCGCAGCACTCGGGCAAGGAGCAGCGCGCTCGATCGCCTTGTTGGGGGCGCTGGCGCGCTTCTCCTTCTTCACTCTGGAGGCGGTGCGGTGGCTTCCCCGGGCCGGCCGCCGCGTAGCCTTCCGGGTGCTGCTCCGGCAGGTGTGGTTCACAGCCCTCCAGGCCCTCCCGATCATCCTTGTCCTCTCGTCGATCCTCAGCTTCCTGGTGATCTCACAGGCGGTCCGGGAGCTGGGGCGGCTCGGCGCGACGGAGCTGCTGGGGCGGCTCATGGTGGTAGTCATCGTGCGGGAGCTGGGACCGCTGATCACGGCCCTGGCGGTGGCGGGCCGATCGGGCACGGCCATCGCGGCGGAGCTGGCCACCAACAAGGTGATGGGCGAGATCAATGCGCTGGAGGGCATGGGCATCGATCCCCTGCACTACCACGTGCTGCCGCGCTTCGGGGCCGCCATCCTCTCGATCGTGGGGCTGATCATCGTGTTCGATTTGGTCGCGATCGTCTCGGGCTTGCTGGCGGCCACGGCCAACGGGATGATGCCGGAGCGCTACTTCGACATCGTGCTCGCCTCGGTGTCGGCGGGCGACGTGTGGGTGACCGTGATCAAGGGACTCGTCTTCGGGATCATCGTGGGCACCATCCCCAGCTTCCACGGCCTCCGCGTGCGGGGGTCGCCCACCGAGATCCCGGTGGCGGCCAGCCGGGCCGCCGTGGGCAGCATCATCGCGATCTTCCTCTGCTCCGGCCTCTTCGTGATTCTCCTAGCATGACGGCGCCGCTCTGCTTCGAGGACGTGGCCCTGCCGGGACTCGGCTCCCGGATCACGCTGGAGGTACCGGAGCACCGGGCGGTCGTGGTCACCGGCCCCGAGGCAAGCGGGGTGGACGCTCTGCCCGGGTACGCCCTGGCCCTCAGGCCCCCAGCGGCCGGCCGCGTGCTGCTCTTCGGGGAGGACGTGGCCGGCCTGTCGCGCCGCGACGCGCTCGCCTTCCGGCGGCAAGTGGGGTATTTGCCCGCCGGTGACGGCCTGCTGCACAACCTCTCCCTGCGGGACAACGTCGCCCTGCCCCTGCGCTACGGCAGCGACCTCACCGAGCGCGAGATCGACGGCCGCATCCGGATCATGCTGACGATGGTCAAGCTGCCCGACGCGCCGGACCTCCGGCCCGCCGAGGCCACCGAGGAACAGCGCCGGCGGACGGCCCTCGCGCGGGCGCTGGCGTTCGACCCCCACCTGGTGATCCTGGCCGACCCGTTCGACGGCTTGCCCACCCGGGCCGCCGCCGAGCTGCTGGAGCTTGCGCGAGGTGGGGAGACCGGGACAGGTTCGAGGCGCACCGTGTTCATGACGGGGCAGTTCATCCCCCAGCTGCTCGAGTCGCGGGTCGAGGTGCGGTACCGCCTCGCCAAGGGCGCGCTCGTGCGCGACACGTGAGCGGGAGGTAGCCACGGGACGCACCGATTTCCTCGTCGGGCTCTTCATCCTCGTGACCATTGGGATCGTGGTGGGCGCCGTGGTGCTGTCAAGCGGCCTGCTGGAGGGGCGCTACCAGCTGCACATGCTTGCCGCGGAGGCCGAGGGCCTTACCCAGGACACGCGCGTGGAGCTCCAGGGCCTCGAGATCGGGCGGGTCACGGCCGTCAACCCGCACCTCGACTCCGCGAGCAACCGGCTCGACTTCATCGCCACGCTGTCGATCCGCGAGCGCTTCCCCGACGGGACACGCCTGCAGCTCCCGATCGGTACCCAGGCGATCATCGCGCCGCCGCCAACGCTGGTCGGCGCCGCCATCATCGAGTTCGAGATGCCCCCGCCCTCTCCGGCCTCTGCCTATCTGCAGCCCGGCGACACCCTCGACTCGGAGCGGCGCAGCAATATGATGGAGGCGCTGCTCGAGATCGCCACCGGCATGAAGGGGGACATTCTCGAAGCCCTCACCGAGACGCGCGACCTCGTGGTGAAGACGACGGCGACCGTGGATGAGACAGGTACCCTGCTCGCCAGCGCCCGCCCCCAAGTGGAGCAGGTGCTGGACCAGCTGTCGCAGGGCCTGGAGCGCACCAACAGCATCCTGGCGCAGGTGGAGCCACGGGTCGGGCCCGTCAGCGACAGCATCATGATCGCGCTCGAGACCACGAACCGGCTGCTGGTGGAGCTCGACAGCCTCGCGATCACCGCGCACGACATGGCGAGTGAGAACCGTGAGGACATCGACTTCGCGATTGATCGGCTCACCCGCTCCGCGGTGGTCTTCGAGCACTTCGCCGAGCAGCTCAGCCGCCGGCCGCTGCGCATGCTGTGGGGCGTCACACCTCCACCGCCACCCGACTCGGCGGTCGCCGACACCACCACGCCGTCGCCATGAAGTACGCCCTGCTCCACACCGGCACGTTCGAGCTCGATGCCGTCGCGGCAGCCCTGGAAACCGAGGGCATCACACCGCAGTTGGTCGAGCCGCACGGCGAGCTGGCGGTGACCGGTTCACCCACCGTGTTGGTGCTCTCCGCGGCGAGCCGTGAGCGCTTCCCGGCCGACCGGTTACGACGGTTCGTGGGCGAGGGTGGAGCGGTGGTGGCGACCGGCGCCCTCAACGAGCAGGACGTGCCCGACGGGCTGCCCGAGGATCTGATCGCCGCCTTCGTGCCGCACCCGTGGCAGCCGCGCCAGCTCCTGGTGGCGCTGCGGGGCGCCTACCGCGAGGCCGCGGCCCGCGCCGACTCCATACGCGCGCGGCAGGAGGCGGCGTTCCGCACGCGCGAAATCAAGGAGCTCACGCGCATCGGGATGGCGCTCTCCACCGAGCGTGACTACCACGCGCTGCTCGAGCTCATCCTGTCGCAGGCGCTGCGCATCACGGGCTCCGACGGCGGCAGCCTGTACATCGTGGAGCAGCAGGAGGACGGAACGAGGCGGCTGCGCTTCACCCTGTCCCAGAACGTCTCCCGGCCGGACATCCCGTTTGTCGAGTTCACCATGGCGATGGACACGACCAGCATTGCGGGGTACGCGGCGACGACGGGCGAGCCGCTGGTGATCGATGACGTGTACTTCCTGCCGCCCGACGTGGACTACACGTTCAACCGTTCGTTCGACGAGAAGTACGGGTACCGCTCGAAGTCGATCCTGACCGTCCCGATGATGGACCACAAGGACGAGGTCATCGGGGTACTACAGCTCATCAACCGCAAGCGCCACGGCGACGCCGAGCTCGCCGAACCCGAGGACTTCGACGCGGAGGTCATCCCCTACACGCACCGGCTGGTGGAGCTGGTGTCTTCCATGGCAGGACAGGCGGCCGTATCCATCGAAAACAGCCAGCTGTACGAGGACATCGAGCGGCTGTTCGAGGGGTTCGTGTTGGCGTCCGTGACCGCCATCGAGCAGCGCGACCCCACCACGTTCGGCCACTCCGGCCGTGTCGCCACAATGACGGTAGGACTGGCGGAGACCGTGGACCGGAACGCCTATGGCCCCTATCGCCACGTGCGGTTCTCCAGGGAGGAGATCCGGGAGATCCGCTACGCCGGCCTGCTGCACGACTTCGGCAAGGTCGGCGTGCGGGAACAGGTGCTGGTGAAGGCCAAGAAGCTCTACCCGCCGGACCTCGCGCTGATCCGGCAACGATTCGCGTTCATCCGCCGCACGACCGAGGCCGAGTACCACCGGCAGCGCGCCGAGTACCTCGAAAAGCACGGAAGGGACGGATACGACAAGTTCCTGCGCACCCTCGAAGGAGAACATGGGGAGCAGTTGGAGGAGCTCGACCGGTTCATGCACTTGGTCCTCGAATCAAATGAGCCCACCGTGCTTCCGGAGGGGAGTTTCGAGAACCTGATCCACTTCGCCGACCGGTACTTCGAAGACCTCGATGGCCGCAGGCAGCCCTATCTCACCGGCGACGAGGTGCGGTTCCTGAGTATTCGCAAGGGGAGCCTGGATGAGAGCGAGCGGTTGGAGATCGAGAGCCACGTGACCCATACCTACCGCTTCCTGCTTCAGATTCCCTGGACCAAGGAGCTGCAGTCGATTCCGGCCATCGCCTACGGGCATCATGAGAAGCTGGACGGCACGGGCTACCCGCGGCGGGTCGCGGGCGGTCAGATCCCGATTCAGACCCGCATGATGACGATCGCCGACATCTTCGACGCGCTCACCGCCGCCGACCGGCCCTACAAGCGCGCGGTCCCCGCCCCCAAGGCAGTCGACATCCTCGAGACCGAGACCGAAGCGGGAATGCTCGATCCCGATCTGCTGAAGCTGTTCGTGGAGGCGAAGGTGTTCGACAAGCGGGAGGAGTGAGCCTCAGGGAGTCCCCCAGCCCCCTCCCCCCGGCGTCTCGACCTGCAGCACGTCCCCAGACTTCATCGTGAGCGCCACGCGCCCTCCCAGCGGCTCGCCATTGAGCGTGTTGCGGCCTGGGGCTCCGGGCTCCCCTCCGGCGGCCCCCTGTGGCGCGCGGCGACGGCGCTCGCTGATCACGCTCACCTCCACCTCCGTGAGCGCCTGGTAGGCACGGATCACCCCTTCTCCGCCGCGACGCTGCCCGGCGCCGCCACTGGAGGAGCGGCGAGCGTACGTCACGATCCGCATGGGGTGTTCCAGCTCGAACACCTCCACCGGCGTGTTGCGGGTGTTGGACATGCCGACGTGCACGCCCGACGGCCCGGACGCTCCCGGTGAGGCACCCT
Organism: Gemmatimonadota bacterium; assembly: GCA_039592335.1. Lineage (GTDB taxonomy): Bacteria > Gemmatimonadota > Gemmatimonadetes > Gemmatimonadales > GWC2-71-9 > WVYX01. The sequence continues at coordinate 145,271 of JBDHBX010000003.1, forward strand.
GCCCCCCCCCGAGCGTCTCATAGTACGTCCACCCGTCGCCGCCGAGCACCACGTTGTTCATCGTGCCCTGCCCCTGGGCGGCGAGGTCGGCCGCCTCGGCGAGCGCGAGAAACAGCGTGTCAGTGATCCGCTGCGACGTCTCCACGTTCCCGGCGGCGACCGCCCGGGGCCACGGTGCGTTCACCAGGGATCCCTCGGGGGCCCACACCGTCACGGCGCGGTGCATCCCGCCGTTGGTTGGGATGTCCTCGTCCACCAGGCACCGCAGCACGAACAGCACGGCTGAGCGCGTGACCGAGAGCGGGCAGTTCACGTTGCCGGCGGCGGCCGCCGCGGTGCCGGCGAAGTCCACCTTCAAGCCGGCGTCGGTGACTTCCACCGTCACACGGATCGGGATGTCCTCTTCGGTGACGCCGTCGCCCTCGAGCCAATCCTCGGCACCGTAGCGACCCGGCCGGACACGCGCGGCGATGGCCGCCCCCGTGCGCCGCTCGGCGTAGTCGAGCAGATCGCGTACCGCACCCTCCACGTAACCACGACCGTGGCGCTCGATGAGCTCGCGGTAGCGCGCGGCGCCCCGTTCGCACGCCGCGAGCTGCGCGGCGAGGTCGCCCCGACGCATGTCGGGCGTGCGCACATTGGCAAGGAGCAGCTGCTCCACGTCCCGTTGCACGGCCCCCCGCGCGGTCCACTTGACCGGCGGGATGACGAGGCCTTCCTGGAAGATCTCCGTCGAGTGGGGCGGCATGCTCCCCGGACGCGAGCCGCCGACATCGGAGTGGTGGGCCCGCACCACGGTGTAGGCGGCTACGGCTCCGTCCACCTCCACCGCATGGACCATCGTGATGTCGGGGAGGTGGGTGCCACCGGTGTACGGATCGTTCAACACGAACGTGTCGCCGGGCTCGGGATTCAGTCTGCGTACCGCCGACACCGCTTCCGGCATCGCCCCTAGGTGCACCGGGATGTGCGCCGCCTGGGCGATCATCTCGCCGTCGGCGCTGAACACGGCTGCCGAAGAGTCCCGCCGCTCGCGCACATTGGGGGAGAGCGCGGTGGCCACCAACACCGCGCCCATTTCCTCCGCGAGGCCGGAGAACGCGTGGGCCATGACCTCGAGGCCGATAGCGTCCAGCGTCATGCGCGCTCCAGGACGACCGCGCCGGTGGCGTGGACGGTGCCGTGCCAGCCCGGCTCGATCCGAATCGTGCAGTCGATCACGTCGAGCATGAACGGTCCATCCACGACGGTCCCGGATCCGAGGGCGTCGAGCGGCGCGCGCCCATCGCCGCCCGGCGGCTCCGGCGCGCCCACACGCTCGGCCAGCCGCACGTCGGCGCCCCGCCGGCTCGCGACCACGCGCAGGTTGACCAGCTCGACCGGACGCGCCGCATCCGCGTGGCCGAACCGCTCGCGGTGCGTGTCGTGGAAGGCGGCGGCCGTATCATCGCCCGAAGCTCCCACGGGCACGGTGAGCTCATAGCCCTGCCCCGGGTAGCGGCAGTCGGCAAGGCGCAGCAGCTCCGCTCCCACGAGGGCGTCCCGTGCCTGGTCCTCCAGGTCGGTGAAGGCTGCCTGCGAGCGCTGAGCGTCGAGCTCGTGTGCGAGGGCATGCAGCGACGACGCGAACTCGAGCTTGTCCGGCGCCGAGGCCAGACCCAGTGCCGACAGGACCCCCGCGTGCGGTGGCACAAGCGCGCGCTCCATCCCCAGGCTGTCGGCCATGCGACAGGCAAACATGGGACCGGCTCCACCGAACGCGACCAGCGTCATGGAGCGAGGGTCGACGCCCCGCTCGACGCTCACGCGCCGGAGCGCCCGCACCATGGCGGCGTTGGCGACCTCGATGACGCCGTCCGCGCACCGCTCGAGGGAAAGTCCCGCCGCCTCCGCCACGTGTCCCACCGCATCTTCCGCCTTCGCCACATCGAGGCGCAGTCCGCCGGCCAACGGATGCGCGGCGTCGAGCCACCCCAGCACCGCGGCCGCGTCAGTCACGGTCGCTTCGGTCCCTCCGGTGCCGTAGCATGCCGGCCCGGGTATCGCACCCGCGCTGCGCGGTCCCACCCGCAATGCGCCACCTTCATCCACCCATGCCACGCTGCCGCCGCCCGCCCCCACGGTCTCGATCAGTACGTGGGGCAGCGCCAACGGCACTCCTCCCACGGCCCCGGCGGCTTGCATCATGGGCCGACCACCCAGCACGATGCTGGCGTCGGCGCTGGTGCCACCCATATCGAGCGTGAGAAGATCGTGCATCCCGAGCTGCGCACCGACGAGTCGCGCGCCCTCGACCCCACCGGCTGGACCCGAAAGCGCGAGCGCTGCCGCGCGCTCGCCCGCCTGGGCGACGCTCAGCGTCCCGCCGTTCGAGGCCATGATCCGCAGCTCCCCGATGCCGCGGTCCGTGGCGTCTGCGCCCATGCGGGCCAGATAGCCGCTCACCTTGGGACGGAGATACGCCTCGACCGTCGTGGTGCTGGTGCGCTCATACTCGCGAAACACCGGCAGCACCTCGCAACTGGCAGCGACGGGCGTGTCGGGGAGGGCTTGGCGCAGCGCGGCCGCGAGACGCCGCTCGTGCGTCGGGTCACGGAAGCTGAACAGGAGCGTCACGGCCACAGCATCGGGCCGGTGTCGCTCGACCTCGGCCACCACGCGTTCTACCTCGGCGTCGACCAACTCCCGCACCACACCCTCGGCCCCGACCCGCTCGTCGACCCCGACGACGTCGTCGCGCGCCGTGAGGGGCGGCGGGTGGTCACGCGAGAGATCGTAGAGGTGGGAGCGATCCTGCCGCCGGAGCCAGAGGAGGTCCTCGAAACCCGCCGTGGCAACGAGCACCACACGGCCACTGCTGCGCTCCAGCAGGGCGTTCGTGGCAACGGTGGTGCCGTGAATCAGGGCCTGGGCCGCGGACTCCCCGGCCCGCAACCGGCTCACCTCGTCCCACACCTCGGCGGCAACGGTGCCGGGCGTCGATCTGACCTTGCCGACCGTGACATCGCCGTGGGATGAGAGCGCAACGACATCGGTGAACGTGCCACCGACATCGACGCCGAACCGTGCTACCGCCGACGCCACAGCGTGTACCCGACGAGGCACACCGTCGCCAGCAGGGACAGCGTCCCTACCCAGTCACCCAACCGGGCGTAGAGCGTCACCCCGTCGGTGGTGAGGATCTCGCGCGTCTCGAACGTGCGAACGTTGAGGGCGGTCCGCTGGTGCTCCCGCCCCAGGGGATCGACAAACTCCGAGATCCCCGAGTTGGCCGCCCTGGCAATGCCCACACGGTTCTCGATGGCGCGCATGACCAGGTGCGCGGCGTGCTGGTAGGGCCCAATGGTGCGGCCGAACCACGCGTCGTTCGTGATGTTGAGGAGGAACTCCGCGCCGTTCCGCCGGTAGCCGCGCGCGAGGTTCTCGAACGCCGACTCGTAGCAGATCAGCGCCCCGAAACGCAGCACCGTGTCCGAGCCCCGCAGCCCGAGCTCGTACACCGGCAGCGCCGTGCCCGGTGTGAAGCCGCCGAAGAACCGCGAGTGGATCCAGCGCGGGCCGGCGATGGGCACGCGCTCCGTGATCGGCACCAGATACCGCTTGTGGTAGACGGGGTACCGGTCCGACAAGCCCCAGTCGTTGAACAGATACGCCGCGTTGTAGAACTCGACGCGACCCTCCTCCGTCTGCGCGAAGTCGAGAGCGCCGAGGAAGATCGAGGTCCGCGTGGCACCACCAAACTCCCTCACGTTCACCATCCATATCGGGTTCTGCCGGAAGTAACCCGGCACGGCGACCTCCGGCCACACGACCAGGTCGGGATCACGAGACCGCGCTTTCTCGAGCAGAGACTCATTCCCCCTCAGCGCCTCGGCGGTCAGGTGGAGCAGCCCGTTCACGATCGAGTCCTGCTGCGCCTGCTCCCACTTCTCCTCGTACCCGATGTTGGGCTGCACGACCGTCACCTTCCCCGCCGTCCGGAGATCGACGGTGCGCTCGCGCACGACGCCGTACATCAGGGCCACCACGATGCCAATACCGACGCCGCCGGCGAGTACGCCGGCCTGCCGCCGCATGGCCCGGTGTCGCCAAGCGAGCGCGAGCGCGACGTTCGCGAGCACGAGGAGCCAGGTGACGCCCCGCGCGCCCACGATGTCGGCGAGCTGCACCACCGTGGGGTAGCCGGTGAGCGAGGTGCCCAGCCCCAGCCACGGGAAGCGGAAGTCACCCTGATGCCCCACGATCCACTCGAGCGCCGTCCACAGCAGCGGGAAAATGAGCAGCACGGAGAGCCGCGTGGTCCGCATTACCCATCCGGTCACCGCGAACAGGACCGCACTGTAGAGCGCCAGGCCGATGACGGCGCCGGCGTATCCCAGGACGGACAGCGGCGTGAAGTGCCACAGGGCAACGACCATCCAGTGGAGTAACAGACCGTTGGCCACCAGGCCGAACCAGAATCCCTGGGCCAGGTGCCGACGCACCGGCCGCGGGTCGTCGGCGCCTTCGAGGATCAGCCAGACGGCTGGGATGAGACAGAGAAACGAGGGGAGGAAGAGATGGAACGGCGGGTAGGCGGCGCAGGTGAGGAGGGCCCCACCAATCACCAGGCGCCAGTCCCCTGGCGGCAGCGCGAGCGCCTTCACAGGCCGACTTCGCAGCCGTCGGCCGCGGAGCGGTGGCTCACGGACTCCCCTTACGAGGCAGACGATACGTCAGGCCGCCGCGCACCGATGCCGTCAGCAGCTCGGTCGTCGCCTCCCCGCGCGCGTCGGCCGTGAGCACGAGCGATTTAGTGAGCCCGATCTCGAACCCGAGCGATCCGACGATGCCCACATCCACCATGTCCAGCGCCCGCTCCACGAAGGTCCCGTTGATCGCTTCGCCATCACCGTTGCGCAGATGCAACCCCAGACCCAGGCCCGTGTAGGGCCGCACGCGCCGCGCTGGCTCGAACAGGTAGTGGAAGTCGAGCGCGAGTCCGAAATCGGCCCAGCTGATCGTCCCCAAGTCGACCGCAACGGTGGGATCGTCGATGATGTCCTCGAGCTGGCGCTCGAACTCGTCGATCTCCTCCTGGCGGAACTGGCCCTTGAAGTACGAAGCGCTGAGCAGCACTCGCACCTTGGGCGCGAAGTTGCCGAAGTCGATGCGCAGCGCACCGACGGGCTCGGTCGTCAGTCGATTGGACCAGACCACACCGCCCTCGAGGCCGATGCCCGCGAGGCGAAGACCCTCATAGCTGAACTGATCCCAGAAGCCCTGGGCCCACACGGACCCCGGCAGGAGCAACATGGCGAGCCCGAGTCTAATACCAGCGCTCAAGAGTCGTTCCCGGGAAGTAGGTCGTCACGATCGTGTGCGCGTCCTGCCCGGCTCGCGCCCGGCCGACGGCTCCCCACTGGCACATCCCGACTCCGTGCCCCCACCCCGCGCCAGTTGCCGTGACGCGCTCGACTCGACCTTCACGCCGGTCGACGGCGAGCTGGAAGGCGCTGCTGCCCAGGGACCGCCCGTCCGGTCTGGTGAAGACGGCGCGAACGTCGGGACCGAACACGGGTATCTCACCGCGGCTCACCTCGATCCGCACTTCGGCAACCCTGCCCGACGGTCCCGTGCGCTGCACACGCACATCGCGCAACTCGTCGAGCATAGCGGTCTCCACACCGAGCCGTGAGGACACCGTTCGCCGTAATATACGCTCCAGCGTTGCCGCGTCCCACTCGACCGTCCAGCGGAAGTTGGGCGAGATATCGCAGTAGTGCCCGCCCGACCGCCGATCCGACACGGGCGTCAGGTACGGCAGCCGCCGGCCGAAGCGGAACACCTCCTCGGGCGAGGCGGTGGAGTATCCGCAGGTCGAGTGGTAGAAGGTGCTGATAAGCTCCCCGCGGTAGGTGACCACCGTCCCCGAAGTCGAGCGTACGCCGGCCCACCCGCGATCGCTCTCGACCTCCACGCCCCCATACGCCTGATCCGTCACCGTCGCCCGGAGATCATAGCCTTCCGCCGCGAACCGGCCGCGGTTCTTGAGCGCGTAGGTCCGCGTCACGATAGCTTGGGCCTCGACTGCCGCCTGCTCGTTCGGGGCGCGTCGCCCCAGCTCGGCATTCACCACCCCAGCGACGTACGCCTCGAGCGACAGCTCGTTCACCGCGTTGAGGGCCCCATCGTGGACGAACACCTCGACGACCCCGCGGTAGGGCTTGCCGTTCACCTCTACGAACCGCGAGCGATCGAGGCTGACGAAGGTGATACGCTCGTACCGCCCGGCACCGGGTCCTGACACCCGAATGGCGCGGCCGTCGGGAGCCACGCGCACCTCTGCGTCCGCAGAGACTCGGAAGGCCACGCTGCCGCTCACCACGCCGCCAACGGTTCCCTCCCCCGTGATGCGTACCTCGCTCGCACCTACCACCAGGCCGATGCGAACGTCGGGCTCGTCGGTCACGCCGGGCGAGGGAGTCGGCTTGCCGCACGCCGCGAGCAGCGTCGCGATCCCGACCCCGAGTAGCACCGAGGACGGCCTCATTCTCCCTCCGGCCTCGCCGTGGCGTGGAAGTCGTAGTCGACGTTGTCGTCGAGGGTGACGCGGAGAAGATCACCGGGCCGGGCCCAGCCACCCTGCGCCACAAAGGTCACCCCGTCCACATCGTCGGCCTGCCAGGGAGTGCGCCCCACGTGGGTCGCCCCCGCTTCGTCGGGGTCGGCGATGCGATCCACCAGCAGCGCAATCTCACGACCTACGTAGCGCCCGAGCCGCTCCTCGGAGATCGTCCGCTGCAGCTCCAGCAGCTCCTCCTGCCGCGCTCGCTTCACGTCGTCGGGCACGTCGTCGTCGAACTCGGCGGCGCGAGTGCCCTCCTGCTCGGAGTATGTGAACACGCCGAGCCGCTCGAACGTCATCTCCTCGGCGAAATCCAACAGCGTCCTGAAGTCCGCGTCGGTCTCGCCCGGAAATCCTACGATCGTCGTGGTGCGGATCGTGATGTCGGGGATGCGCGACCGGAGCCGGGACACCTTCTCGCGAATCGAGTCGCGTCGCTCCGGACGGCGCATGCGCTCGAGCACCGAGTCCGATGCGTGCTGGATCGGGATGTCGAGGTAGGGCACGATGCGAGGCTCGCCGGCCATCAGCTCCACGAGCCGCTCGGTGAGACCCGCGGAGTACACGTAGAGCAGACGGAACCACGGCACGCTCGTCCCCTCCAGCAACGCCTCCAGGAGGTCCGGCAACTGGGGTCCGCCGCGCCCCAGATCACGACCGAAATGTCCCAAGTCCTGCGCCACCAGGTTGATCTCCTTCGCGCCCTGGGCCTCCAACTGGCGCGCCTCCCGCACCAGCCGCTCCACGGGCTCGGAGCGGTGCTTGCCCCGCATCAGCGGGATGGCACAGAAGGCGCAGCCGTGGTCGCACCCTTCGGAGATCTTGAGGTAGCGCACGTGCGGCGCGTCGCCGAGGTACTGGCGCACGCCGGGATGGCTCGCAGCCGGATCGTCGATCAGCCCCCGTTCCGCCAGTGCGGGCACGAGCGTGTGGAGGTCGTGGAACCCGAGGAGGAGATCCACGTCGGGCATCTCCTGTCGCAACTCGTCCTGGTAGCGTTGCACCAGGCAGCCGACGGCGACCACCGCCTTGACGTCGCCCGCCTGCTTCAGATCGGCGGCGTGCAGGATGGCCTCGATCGATTCCCGCTTCGCGGCGTCGATGAAGCCGCACGTATTCACGAGCACGACATCGGCCGCACCCAGGTTCCCCACGACCTCGGCACCGTGTCCCACGAGGTCACCGACCAGACGCTCGGAGTCGACGGTCGCCTTGTCACAGCCGAGGGAGATGATGCCGAGTTTCATCGAGACTGAATATAGGGGGGAATGGAAAACGGGGAACGGCGCGCCCATCCACTGTCCGTTCCCTGTTTCGAGCTTGCGCCTGCCGCTACGAGAGGAAGCTCTCCAGCGCCCTCGCCCGGCTCACGTGCCGCAGCCTGGCGAGGGCCTTCTCCTTGATCTGCCTTACCCGCTCGCGGGTGATGCCCATCATGCTGCCGATCTCCTCGAGCGTCATGGGCTCCTGTCCGTCGAGGCCGAAATAGAGCCGCAGGATCTTGGCTTCGCGCTCCTTGAGCGTGCTCAGCACCTCCTCGATGGAGTCCGACAACGCCCGCTCGAAAGTCTCCTGGTCGGGCCCGGCGTTCTGCGTGTCGGGCAGGTAGTCCAGCAGCTTGTTGTCTTCCCCGGGAGTGAGCGGCGCATCGAGGGAAAGGTGACTCTGGGAGATGGACAGGGTCTTGGCGACCTCCTCCTCGGAGATGTCCATCCCCTCGGCAATCTCCTCCACCGTGGGCTCGCGTCCCAGTTCCTGTTGTAGCGCCGACGAGCGCTTGCCAATCCGGTGCAACGTGCCTGCGCGATTGAGCGGCACTCGAACGATACGGCTCTGCTCGGCGAGCGCCTGGAGAATCGCCTGTCGGATCCACCACACGGCGTAGGAGATGAACTTGATACCCTTAGTCTCGTCGAACTTGTGGGCCGCCCGAATGAGACCGAGGTTGCCCTCATTGATGAGGTCGGAGAGGCTCACGCCCTGGTTCTGGTACTTCTTGGCGACCGAGACGACGAAGCGGAGGTTGCTTCGCACCAGCTTGTCGAGCGACTCCTCGTCGCTCTGCTTGATCTGCTTCGCCAGCTCGACCTCTTCCTCCCGGCTGATCAGCGGATACTGACTGATCTCCCGGAGGTACTGGTCCAGCGAGCCTTCGTCGACAGAAGTCTTCCGGGCGGGGCCGAGTCGCATACGAGCAGTTCCTCCGACGGGTCCTCTAGTGGGAACCTGCGCTATACGACAACGGGCAGCCAGTCGAAGCGGCGCCCGTATTCATCCCGGCACGATCAGCGTACGCGGCGGTGTCACAACAGACGGGGAGGTCAAGGATCCCGACCGATCGCAGCGATAGGTCGGAGCGAGGCGAACCTTGTGCACAGCGGAATGCGCAGTGTATCCCAACCGCTGCCAACCGGACGCGATCCTGCAGGGTCGATCTCCCCCCAAAGAGCTTTTTTACGTTAGTCAGGCCGAGCCAACGGCGCAACTGCCACGGACCACCCGCGGGCCGCCGCCCAGGCACGCAGGGCCGTCGCCAGCTCGCCGACCTCGCACTCGTGCTCCAGCGTTGCACTCACACACGCCGCGCGCTCACCCGCTGCGAGCTCCGCCCGCACCACCCTGGCTCGCGGTACACCCCGGAGCGACTCGAGATCCAATGCCGCGCCACCCACACTCAATATGACGGCGACGGACGCGCGCAGGTTCCGCATGCCGCCATCATGTCACCATCGCCGATCCACCACCGAACGATTGCTGTGCCGTGAGTGGCCCTTCTTCGCCGCAGCCCGCTGCTCCAGCCCCGCCACCCAAAACAGAGGACGGGGAACAGGGAACGGTCGGACGCTCATGCGCGTTGCAGCCCGTACTTCTCGATCTTCTTGTACAGGTTGCTGCGCGGCATGTCGAGCTTGCGAGCCGTTTCGCTCACGTTCCAGCCGTTCTCCTCGAGTTTGGCCTCGAGGAAGGCACGCTCCGCCGTCTGCTTGAACGCCTCGAAGGTGTCGCAGTGGATCAGGTTGCCCACCGCGGCGTCCGCGGTGGCACCGGTGAGGCGGGCCACGTCTGCCGCGGTCACCTCCTCGCCGGCCGAGAGAATGACCAGGCGCTCGACGGCATTCCTGAGCTCCCGCACGTTCCCGGGCCAGTCGCGACCCTCCAGCGCCAGGACCGCGTCTTCCGCGAAGGTCTTGGGCTTCACCCCGCTGTCCCGTGCCAGGTCGGCCACGAACCGCTCGATGAGGAGCGGGATGTCCTCCCGGCGTCCGCGGAGCGGTGGCACCTCGACCGGCACCACGTTCAGCCGGTAGTACAGGTCCTCCCGGAACCGACCCGCCGCGATCTCCTCGTCGATGTTCTTGTTCGTCGCGGCGATGACGCGCACATCGACCGAGACCGGCTTGGTGGCGCCAATGCGGGTGACCACACCTTCCTCCAGCGCGCGCAACACCTTGGCCTGCGCGGCGGCGCTCATGTCACCCACCTCGTCCAGGAACAGCGTGCCGCCGTCGGCCTGCTCGAACTTGCCCGCCCGGTCGGCAAACGCCCCGGTGAACGAGCCCTTCATGTGTCCGAACAGCTCGCTCTCGATGAGCTCGCTGGGGATGGCTGCGCAATTGACTTCCACGAACGGCTGGCCGGCCCGCGGCGACCCCCGGTGAACGCCGCGAGCGACCAGCTCCTTGCCGCTCCCGTTCTCGCCGGTGATGAGCACCCGCGCGGCCGTTGGGGCGACCTTGTCGATGATCTCGATGAGATGTCGGATCGCGGCGCTGTCACCCACGATGGCGTACTTGTCGCCGACCGACGCTCGCAAGCGCACGTTCTCCGACTCGAGCTCCGCCTGCTCGAGCGCGTGGCGCAGCGTGAGCAGGATGCGATCGGTGTCGAGCGGCTTCTCGAGAAAATCATAGGCGCCGCGCTGCGTGGCCTCAACCGCCGTCTGGATGGTCCCGTGGCCCGAGATCATGACCACCTGCGCCGCCGGATCTTGCTCCCGCATCCGGGACAGCGTCTCGAGGCCATCCATGCCCGCCATCTTCACGTCAAGCAGCACCAGGTGCGGGAGGAACTCCGGGTACGCGTTGAGCGCGGCGGCACCGGACTCCTCGGTGTGCACCTCGATACCTTCATACTCGAGGATCTGACGCAGCGCCTCGCGCACGCCCTTCTCGTCGTCCACCACCAGAACCCGTTTCGCCATCACTCGTCCCACCGGTAGAAGGTCACACCACTCGGACCGACCTCCACGTCACCTACCGTGCGTGGCACTGGCAGGATGAATTGCCCCTCCGAACCGCCGGTAAGGTAATTCACCAGCCTCGGAATCGCGGAGTGCGGCAACGGGAATGCCATGACCGTCACCGCGTCGGGCGTCCAACTTACCATCCCCGTGTCCCGCACGGCGACCGCCCCGCCGACCCGGATGGGCTGCCGCCCGTGGACATACCCCGCGAGCGGGCCGAGGAGTTCCCTGCTGAACACTTCCATCAACACCTGTCCATCCAGCGTGACCCGCTCCTCCGTCAGGGTCAGCCGCAGCGAGTCCAGCGCCCGGCGCGCCACAGGATCCAGCCGGCTTTGAATGATCGACGCCATCTCGTCGGCGGTGAGGCGCACGCGCTCGGCGCCGCCGCGCCGCGCAATCAACTCCTCCTTGCGCAGCGCCGAACGCAGCGACGCGTCGCTCGGCACCCCCACGGCCGGCTCTTGAGGAGGCGCATCCGCCGGCTCCTGGCCGGCCACCGAGCGAACACCTGTGACGATGGGTCGACGGTACTCCCAGGCGGCGAAGCCAGCCGCCACAAACACGGTCAGCGCTCCGATGAGCGCCAGCGCGTCGCGAAGGCACCCGCCCCTCATGCCAGCGCTACCACCCGCCGCCGCGTGTACCGCGCACCCTGCGGCGTCAGCGTGCTCTGCATCAGATCCACCGACTCCACGGACACCTCCGTCTCGTACACCAGCGAATCCAAATCGGTCGCGAGCCCGGCAAGCGCTGCCGGTCGGGCGTCCCGCTTCACGCGACCGAGCGTGAGGTGTGGGTGGAACGGACGCCCCTCGGTCGGAAACCCGAGACGCTCCATCTCCTGCTCCATACGATGCTGCAGCAGCTCGAGGGGTGGTACCGGCTCGAGGCCGGCCCATACCACGCGCGGACGCTGTGCCGACGGAAACGCCCCGAAGCCGCCCACGGGGAGCGGGAAGGGTTTGGCGCCGACCGCCGCCGCCGCGACACCGCTGGCAATCTCAGCTTCGCGCGTGGCGTCCACGTCCCCGAGGAACTTGAGCGTGAGGTGAATCGATTCGGCCGCGACCCAGCGGACCGGATACCGTGCCGCGCGCAGCGGCGCGGCCACTTCCCACAGCGTCTCTCGGACGTCCGTGGGAAGATTGACCGCGATGAACAGTCGCATCGAGGATCAGGTACGCTCGGTGAGTAACTCGAGCGGGGTCTCGCTCGCCGAGAGGAGGCTTCCCCGACGATAGCCGGTGAGGTCGAGCGTCACCCGATCGAAGCCGAGCGCGAGCAGGCGCTCGCCGATGACCTCCCGCTGTCTGCGCACGCGCGGGAACTCCGACGCGGCTACCTCAATGCGCGCCTCGCGCCCGCGATGCCGCACCCGCAGATCACCCTCGACCCCCACCGCGCGCAGCGCCGCCTCACCCTGCTCGACCTGACGCAGCCGGTCCGGCGTCACCGACAGCCCGTACAGCACACGGCTCGAGAGACACGGGGCGGCCGGCGCGTCCCAATTGGGCAATCCAAGCCCCCGCGCGGCGGCGCGTACGTCGGCTTTGGTATATCCCGCCTCTGCCAGTGGCGAGCGAATCTCGCGCTCGCGCGCGGCGGCGAGCCCAGGCCGATGCTCTCCCAGGTCATCGGCATTAGTGCCGTCGGCCACGACCGCGATGCCGCGGTCGGCAGCGAGCGCGGCGAGCTTCGTCCACAGCTCACGCTTACAGAAGTAGCAGCGATCGGTGGGGTTAGCGACGTAGTCGGGGTCGTCCATCTCGTCGGTCCGCACCTCCACGAGCTGGAGGTCGAACCGTCGCGCGAGGTCGCGCGCCCGGTCGCGCTGGTCGGCCGACAGGGAGGGGCTGAGCGCCAGGGCCGCCATCGAGAGTTCCTTGCCCAGCACTCGCCGCGACACCACCGCGAGCACCGAGGAGTCCACACCACCCGAGTACCCCACGAGCAGCGACGGGACGGCGCCGATCAGCGCTTCGAGCTTCGACGCGTCGGACATGCGCGAATTAATAACGGCGGAGGGAAGAGGATGGAAGGCAGATCCTGCCTTACCGCCGGGTCGGTCCCTCCCTGGTCCAGACAATGATCACGGCGCAGGGCGGTTGACCAGAGGCGCCGGTCCGCATGAACTCGTGCGGGATCTCGGTGCGGCGGCGGTAGACCTCGATCCCCTCGATCTCGGTGGGGCGGTAGGAGTCGAGAGAGCTGGGATTGAAGCTGCCGCTTTCGAGGTCTGAGGAAGAGAGGCGGCCGTTTACGTAGAAGTGCACCGGACACGCGGCAGGCACGCCGTCCCTCAGGGTCAGGGGAGTCTCGGCCGAGCGGATACTCGTCTCCCAGTTGCCTCCCTGCCGCGTGACCTCGATGCCGGGTACTGCCATGAGGAGATCGCTGGTGGCAGCCGGCCTAATCCGCTGGACGTCCTCCCGCGTGACAAAATACCCGTGGCCACGGGCCACCCTCCGGTAGAAACCCTGCAGGCCCGCCGTGCGCATCACAGGCTGCGCCTCACCCTCCACCACCACCTCCGGCAGCACTACGCTGACCGCAGCGAGGCCGACTGCGAACTCCTCGACGGCGCCTTCAGCGAGGGTGGCCTCGAGCGTGGCCCCAGCGTACCCCACCGTCCGCACGTGCACCACGTAGCGACCGGCCGACAACCCGGGAAACTCGAAGTGTCCCTCCGAACTCGTGGACGCGGACAGGGCCGTCCCGAGGAGCGTCACCTGTACTCCGGCCAAGGGCAGCCCCGTCGCCGAATCCGTGACGGTGCCGACGATGCGGGCCGTCGGCTCCTGGGCGGCGGCGAGTCCGGCAGCGAGCACGAGGGGGAACAGCAGAAACGCCACACGCCGAAGCGCGGGGTTTCGTGCCCTTCGCTCGCCGATTCGGGACCCGGAAGATGTCAATGACATGGCGTGACCCACCCCGTATGAAACGTGGCAGCACACCCCTGGGTTGCTCAACCAGGCAGCATTTGAATGATACACCCCCCAGGCCCGCGGTGCCCCCCCTGACCCCGCTCCCAGCAGTGGAACTGGCTGCCCGCACGGGGTAGACTACATGTTGATACACCACACGTCCCGACAAGGATACGATCATGCGCGGCGCCAGCACTGCCCTCGCGACCGCATTGCTCTTGGCCGTTCACAGCACCCCCGTGACCGCGCAGGTCGTCCAGGGACGCCTGACGGGAGCCGGGACGGAGCGACCAGTGCCGGGGGCCCTGGTAGGCCTCATCGACGGACCTGGCAGGCGGCACGGAGTCGAGCTCAGCGACGCCCATGGCCGATTCGTGCTCCGGGCGCCCCAGCCAGGCATCTACCGGCTGGAAGTACGACGCGTCGGGTATCAGACAGAGGTCTCACCGTCGCTCCATCTCTTCCAAGGCGACACGCTGCGCTACACCATGGACGTGGCCGCGGAGACGATCCAGCTGACGGCCGTCGTTGTGGAGGAAGAAAAGCGGTGCAGTCTCCTTCCCGAGCTCGGCCGCGAGACGGCCGCCACCTGGGAGGAGGCGCGCAAGGCCCTCGATATCACGGCGTGGACCGAGGCGCGTGCCGCACTGCGCTTCCACATGGTCCAGTGGGAACGAGAGCTCGACCCCGGGGACCTCGCGATCCGGTCGCAGCGGGAGTACGAGAACGTCAGCGTGGCTCGGCAGCCGTTTCGCTCCCTCCCCGCTGGGGAGCTGTCCGCAGGCGGCTACGTGCAGCCGGCGGGCACGAACCTGAGCTACTATGCTCCCGACGCCGAGGTGCTGCTCTCGGACACGTTCCTCGAGGACCACTGCTTCCGCCTCGAGGCCGGGGACGAGGATCACGCGGAGTTGGTGGGGCTGTTCTTCGAGCCGGTGAGCGACCGTGAGCTCCCCGACGTCAGCGGCGTCCTGTGGCTGGACCGCGGCACGGCCGAGCTGCGTCACCTAGAGTTCCGCTACGCCAATCTCGACTACGACGTGTCGCCGCGAGCCGCGGGCGGCCACGTCGCGTTCGAGCGGCTGCGCACCGGTGCCTGGATCGTACGGCGCTGGTGGATTCGCATGCCGGTCATTCAGATCGAGCGCCGCCGCAGGAGCAGCATTGGCGGCGCGGGGACGCGCGACTTCTACTCCGTGGTCTCGATCCAGGAGGAAGGTGGCGAAGTGACCGCCACCTTCAGCCGGCGCGGGGAGCAGCTCGACGGCCAGCTCACCACGACCTTGCTCGGGGCCGTGTTCGACAGCACGGCGTGGCAGCCACTCGCGGGAGCCTCGATACGATTGCGCGGCACCGATCTCGGCGCCCTTACCGATCGACGAGGGGCATTCCGCATCTACGACGTGCCCGAAGGTCGCTACGTGGTGGAGTTCACCCACCCCCAGCTCGAGGCCTGGAATCTCCCCCTCCCCTCCGAGGAAATCGTCCTCAGGAAGGGCTACGCTACGTCGGTGACCCTGTCGGTTCCCTCCGTCGCCGCCGTTGCCACAAGCCTGTGCCCGTCCCACCTCTATCGGTCCAGCGACGGCCTCGTCGTCGGGTTCGTGGCGGACAGCAGCAGCGGAGTCCACCTCCCCGACGCAACCGTGTTCTTCGAATGGACCCAGCCTGGCGCCCGGCCTGATGCGCCGCGGGCACACATGGAGGCGAAGACCGACGCGCAGGGGTCCTACCGGGCCTGCGGCCTCCCGCCCGACATCGCGATCACGGTGTGGGCCACGGTGCTCGACCGCTGGGCCGAGCCGGCGATCCTCCGATTGCAGCAGGGCGCGATCGCCCAGCAAGATCTGCTGGTGGACCTGCGGTAGCGTAGCGAACGGGTGCGCCACCTCACGCCGCATGGCGGAGGCTCACGTGCTGTGAAAAGAAACGGGCCGGTGATCACCGGCCCGTTTGGCTTGGGCACCTAGACGCCGCGCTGCCCGCTTGGCTAGCCCGTCCAGATCAGGATGGCGCCGCAGCCCGTCCCGAACAGCATCTCGCCGCCCCCGGTGCCCGCGCGGTTGAACTCAAGAGGGATCTCCGACGGCCCGCGGTAGACCTCGATGCCGAGGATCTCTTCGGGGTGCACCCAGGCATCCAGATCGAGATCCAGCACCACGTCGTCGATGCGGTGCCCGTCGAGGAAGATGACCGGGTTGGCACAGCGGCCTAGGCCGCGCGCGATCTGCACGCTCACCGCACCGAGGCGGCCACTTGGTCCGACCATTAAACCGGGCACCATCCGCAGAACGTCACTCAGGTACGTGGCGTTCATCGCCTCGACATCCTGCTTCGTGATGAAGTGGCCGAAGCCACCCCGCAGGCGCCGGTAGAACCCGGCGAGGCGCGGAGAGGCATACACGGTCCGCTCGCCCAGCACAACGACTTCGGGCAGCAGGATGGGGAGCGACTGAAGGGTGAACTGCTCGAACGCCATCTCCGCCTCTGACTCCACCACCCAGAAGCGTAGCGACCGGTGGAGGTATCCAATGCGGCTGAACTCCAGCTCATTCGCGCCCCAGAAGACCTCTGTGACACTCGCCCGGAAGGAGCCGTCCTCCCCGGTCTCGCCCAGGACACCCCCGTTCAGCCAGATGAGGACTCCGTCCACCGGTTCCCCGGACTGCGCGTCGGCGATCGTGCCCCCAAGGGTCAGCTGCGGCGGCGGGGCCGGCTGGAGGGGAACAGCCCCGACGTCGATCTCTCCGTGCTGGGCCTCGGTGAGATCGAAGCCGAGCGTCTGGGGATGGAACCCGGGCTTCTGGAGGCTGAGTGTGTGGTGGCCTGCCGGGATCTGCTCGAGGCGGAACTGGCCCGTCGAGTCGGTGCGGCTCGCCGCCTCTAGGTCCAGAAGTCGCACCACCACGTCGGGGACCGGCTGGAGTACCGAATCCAGCACCGTGCCGCGGAGCGTCACGCCGAGCTGCTGCGCCTCGCTCCGATGTGGAGTCCCCACGACGACGGCAATCGCAAGCAGCAGGATCAATCCAGGCACGCCACGCATCACCACATCACCCCTTTCGCTCTCCTAGAACGGTGGCCGAGCGACCCTCCGGGGTCAAGCGCGCCCCCTGACACGCGACGGCTATAGCGGCTCCTGACAGTTTTCTGCAAGGCGAGCTCGGGCGACGGAAGACGTCAAGGCCAGCGCCTCGCGTCCATGTCTCGCGCCGCTCAGCTCACAGGCCGATCGAGACTGCGGTACTGCACCGCCTCGGCGACGTGCCGCGACTGGATGTCGCCGTCACCCTCTACGTCGGCGATGGTGCGGGCGATCTTGAGCACTCGGTGGTAGGCCCGAGCCGAGAGCTTGAGGCGCGCGATCGCGGTCCTGAGCAGGGCGTCGGCCCCCTGGCCGATGCGGCAGAGCCGCTTCAGGTGCTTGGGAGCCATGTGGGCGTTGGCGAACAGGCCCTCACTCGCCCCGAAGCGCTCGAGTTGGCGGAGGCGCGCCTGGTTCACCCGCTCCCGCACGGCCGCGCTGGACTCCCCGCTCCGCTCGCACGAGAGCTCCCGGTACGGCACCGCCGGGACCTCGATGTGAAGGTCGATGCGGTCGAGCAGTGGCCCGGAGACGCGCGACAGGTATCGCTCGACCAGAGGCAGGCCACAGGTACAGGCGCGACTGGGATTGCCGAAATACCCGCAGGGACACGGGTTCATCGCGGCGGCGAGCATGAATCTGGCGGGATAGCAGAGCGAGGCGGCGGCACGCGAGATGGTCACGAACCCGTCTTCCAGCGGCTGACGCAGCACCTCCAGCACGTTCCTGCGAAACTCGGGGAGCTCGTCGAGGAAGAGCACGCCACCGTTGGCGAGACTCACCTCACCGGGACGCGGGTGCGCACCTCCACCGATCATTCCCGCGTCGCTGATGGTGTGGTGCGGCGCCCGAAACGGCCGTAGCGTAACAAGCGCGGCTCCGGGCGACAGCGATCCGGCTACGCTGTGGATCTTCGTGGTTTCCAGCGCCTCCTCGAGCGTCGCTTCCGGGAGAATCGTCGGCAGCCGGCGGGCGAGCATCGTCTTGCCGGAGCCAGGCGGGCCGATCATGAGCAGGTTGTGCGCCCCCGCTGCGGCGATCTCCAACGCGCGCTTGGCGTGCTCCTGGCCGCGCACCTCGGCGAGATCGGCCGCGTCATTCGACGCGCTCCCGAACAGCGACCCCCGTTCCACGGCGGCCCGCGGGAGCGGCTTCCCCTCCCGGAAGTACGCTGCCACCTGCGCGAGCGCCTCGGCCCCCAGCACCTCGATGCCCTCCACCACGCCTGCCTCCGCCACGTTCGCCGCGGGCACGATGACGCCTCTCAGCCTCTGCGCCTTCGCGGCCAGCGCAATGGACAGGACGCCGCGCACCGGGCGCAACCCACCCTCGAGGGAGAGCTCACCTACGACGACGTACTCCCCGAGGGCGGGCGGCCCGCTCCGCTTCGCTCCACGGCCGTTGGGGTTGAGCTGCCCCGTGGCCGCGAGGATCCCCAGCGCGATAGGCAGATCGAACGCCGAGCCCTCCTTGCGTACGTCCGCCGGGGCCAAGTTGACGGTGATCCGCTTCAACGGGAATTCAAACTCCGAGTTCGCCACCGCCGCCCCGACGCGCTCCCGTCCCTCCTTCACCGCCCCATGCGGCAGCCCTACGGTCGTGAACGAGGGCAGACCTTTCGCGATGTCGGTCTCGACATCGACCAGATACGCGTCGATGCCGAGCACCGCGGCCGAACGCACGCGGGCGAGCATGGGAATCCTCGGGGCCAGGGTGCCCCATGGTAGAGCGACATGCGGGAATGGCGGGATCGATGCGATGCGGGATGGGATCAGAAAACTGCGACAGCTCCGCTTACGCCGAAGCGGCAGGCTCACAACGCCAAGGGCCCCACATCGGTGGGGCCCAGCGGCTTCGCTTCGCTTCTATTGGCCTGCCCGTCGGCAGGCGGTGCGGCGACCTTCCCCGCTACATCCGATCCACGAACCGCTCACGTACGACCTTGCCGTCGCGCCAGTGGCGTGCCACGACCTGCGTGCCCGCCCGATGTCCGGGGCGCGGACGCCGATTCACGATCCACTCGGAGACCGACGTGTCGCGGGCGGTCACGCTGCGTACCGGGAACGCCCCGAGGAAGGTCTCCACCCAGCCGAAGAACGCGAGCGCCCGTGCATAATCGGAGCCGGCGTGGCGACCGCGCAGCCCCCTCCTGGGCTGCATGGCGTCCTCGCTGTAGAACTCCTCGTACGCCTCGAGAAACCGGCCCGCGAGGAGCTTGGCATTCAGCTCCTCCTCGAGCCTGTGCACGTCGGCGGGCACGGTGCTCAGGAGATGCATCGTCCTACGCCGCCTGGAGGCCGATGTCGGGCTTCACGTAGCCCATCTCGATCGCGTAGCCGAACAGCTTCTTCTGGAGGAACTGCCGCGCCCGGTGGATCCGTGACTTCACGGTGCCCAGCGGCGCCCCCGTCTCCCGAGCGATCACCGCGTAAGGCAGCCCGTCCATGTCGCTCATCAGGAGCGCCTGCTTGTACTCCGCCGGCAGCTCGTCCATGGCCTGAACGATCTCGTCGTCCACCAACCCATTGAAGAAGTCACGCTCCGGGTCAGGAGCGTCCCCCCGGTTCAGGATCATGAACGACTCCATGTCCTCCACGCTCATGCGGTCCACCTCGCGCTTGCGCCGGCGGTACTCGTTGATGAACGAGTTGCGGAGGATCGTGGCCAGCCACGCCCGTACGTTCGAGCCGGCATCGAAGCGGTGCCAGTTGCTGTGCGCCCGCAGCATCGTCTCCTGCACCAGGTCTTCGGCCATGGCGGGCTCACCGCTCAGGCGCAAGGCAAACCGGTAGAGGAACTCCGAGTGCGGCATCGCCAGGTCCTCGAAGATCGGCGGTGCGACCGCCATGGGAATCTCCGTGGCAACAGCGGTCATAACGGCTCCTTCTGTCCCAGGAGGGCGCCAAGAAAGGGTGCGGCGTGCACGACCTCGAACTGATCGCTCGGCAGCTCGCGGAGCATCGCGATGCCGTGCCGGTCGATCGCGGCCACGTCGGCGAAGTCGAGCTGCACCCGGCGCCCAACGTCGATCTGCTCGCGGCACTCCTGCTCGAGCAGGCTGACGGCGTCGCCTTGAATTCGCCCCTCCACCTTGAGAGTGATCTGCGGGGGCAGTTCGGCGAGTCGGGTAATGCGCAGCACGCTCCGGTCCTTGGCAGTGGGTTCGCTACTCCTTTATAGCAGACCACGTGCCACACCGAGCCGGACGGTCACGATTCGTCTAAACAGTTGGAAAAGAAATACTTACAAGACATGACGGCCGGGCAATCGGACCCGGCCGCGAACACAGTACTTACGATATTTCGTCAGGCGACGAAATATCGGTGGCGCACCATCTCATCAGGCGCCGCCGTTACGCACGATCCCCAGCTTCTTCATGCGCGCCTGGAGCGTCGTGGGCTTCATCCCCAGGATGCGGGCGGCGCCCTTGGGCCCGCTCACCCGCCAGCTGGTGTGCTCCAGCGCGCTCAGGATATGGCGCCGCTGCACCTCGTCCAGCGTCAGGAGCGCACCCTCGGCAGCCACCGGTCCCGACTCCCGCAGCCACTCGCCCAGCTCCAGCTCGGTCTCCGGGCTCACGATCACGGCGCGCTCGATCACGTTCTCGAGTTCCCGTACGTTGCCCGGCCACACATAGCTCTTGAGCGCGTTCATCGCCCGCTGCGGCACGGTCTCGATTGTCTTCCCCATCCGCTTAGCGTACTTCTGCACGAAGTAGTTCACCAGGACCGGGATGTCGCCCTTGCGGTTCCTGAGGGCCGGCACAGGGATCGGGTACACCTTGAGCCGGAAGTACAGGTCGGAGCGGAAACGCTGCTCCTCCACGGCACGCTCGAGGTCCCGGTTGGTGGCCGCCATCACCCGCACGTCCACGGTGATCGACTTGCTGCCGCCCACGCGCTCGAACTCCCCGTCCTGCAGCACTCGCAACAGCTTCACCTGGAGCTCCGCCGGTAGGTCGCCGATCTCGTCGAGGAAGATGCTGCCACCGTCGGCCAACTCGAAGCGCCCCTCCCGGCGCCGCGTCGCGCCGGTGAAGGCACCCTTTTCGTGCCCGAACAGCTCGCTCTCGATGAGGCCCGCGGAGAGCGCCGCACAGTTCACCTTCACGAGGACGCTGTCCTTGCGAGTGCTCGCCCCGTGGATCGCGCGCGCGACCAGTTCCTTGCCGGTGCCGGTCTCGCCCGTGATGAGCACGGTGGAGTCGGTCGCCGCCACCCGCTCGATGTCCCGGAACAGCTTCTTGATGTTGGTCGAGGCACCCACGATCTCCCCGAAGTTGTGCTCCATCTCGATCTCTTCCTGCAGGTACACCTTCTCGAGACTGAGCTTGCGGCGCTGCTCCTCGCCCTGAACCCGCTCGGAGATGTCCCGGGCCAGGGCCAGCACCCGCTTCGTGCCCCCCTCCTCCAGCAGGCAGGTGCGCACCTCCACGGGGAATCGCGTGCCGTCCTTGCGGCGATGCAAGCCGGCGATCGTCGTGGGGCCGGACCGCTCGATCTCCTCCAGGTTGCGGCGCAGCCGCTCCGGCGAGAAACCCTCCCAGACGTCCCACACGCGCATCCTGCTCAACGCACCGCGGTGGTAGCCGCTGGAAACCACGGCGTGCTGGTTCACCTCCACGATGCGGCCGTTCTGCTCGATGACGTAGATCGCGTCGGCGGCCCGCTCGACCAGGCGGCGGAAGCGCTCTTCACTCTCGCGCAGCTTCGCCTCCGCCTCCTTGCGTTGGGTCACGTCGCGCACCCAGGCGATGACCCGCCGCTCGCCCTCCATGTCCACCGCCGAGGCGGAGATCTCGGCCGCCAGCTTGGTGTGGTCCTTGGTGACGCAGCTGAGCTCATCAGTCCAGCCCATGCCGTCGCGCAGCACCCGGCGGGTGAAGTCCTGGAGCTGGCCCACCTCGTCGGGATGGATGGCGGAGACCGGCAGCCTCATGAGCTCCTCGCGCGTGTACCCGAGCAGCTCACAGGCCCGCGGATTGACGTCCAGGATCGCGCCACCCATTGGCTCGATGACGAACAGGGCGTCATGCGAGTGCTCGAAGAAGCTGCGCAGGCGCTCCTCGCTCTTGCGCAATGCTTCCTCGGCCCGCTGCAGCACCTGGCGCGCTTCGCGCGACGCCTCGAACTGCACCTCGAGAACCTCGAGCTCCGAAAGGAGCTGCTCTCGGCTCTTGCGTCCGACCTTGGCCGGCTCGTCCGCGCGGACGGTGAATTCGCCGGTGTCGCCTGGGCTCATGGCTCGCTCATTCCCCCTCGGTCGCAATCTGACACGTCTGACAATATTTGGTAAGTTCCTCGCCGTTCAGGCAGGCTGCGCCGGTGTGGCGGCGCACGACGTAAGTCGTTACCCCATAGCACGTTTCGTCCATCAGCACCACCTGGGAACCCGACCGGACCCAGCCACGTTCTCGTATCCAACCACGACGTGTTGGGCGGCCTCGCGGCCCTGTGAGGTTCTCGCTGGAGGGGTGAGCGAGCATCCACTGCTCGGCCTGACGCGTCGCGGCTTTTCCTCCCCGACCGAAAGAGGCGGCCTCCAACGGAGGCCGCCTCTCGCGTTTGGATGCGCTCGGCGTGTCTCGCCGATCACTCCTCCCGGGCCTTCGCCCGTGCCACCGCTTCCGCTTCCAGGGTCGACCTCACCGTGATGGTCTCCAGCCCGTGGGCCTTGGGACCGGTCTCCTGCTTGCGCAGCATCACCGCAAAGAGGAACCCGAGAACGCCCAACACCGAGAAGATCCACATGCCGGCGGCGTAGCCGCCCGGGTTGGCGGCGCTCGCCTCGAAGGCGTCGTTCGTCCTGCCGATGAGCCAGTTCATCCCCGCAACACCGATCTGCTGCACCAGCGTCATCACGGCGTACCCGGTCCCGAGCCGGTTCTCGGGCACGATGTACGCGACGGCCGGCCACATCACCGCGGGAATGAGGGAGAATGCGAGGCCCATCATCACGACCGGCACGCCCAGCGGCACGAGCTGGTACGCCATCATCAAGTACACCGGCATGAGCAGGAACGAGCCCGCGGCCATGAACAGCGCACGCTTGCCGAACCGGTCCACCAGGAGGCCGAACAGCGGCGTCGCGATCATGGCGGAGAGCGGCAGGATGCTGTTCAAGCCACCGGCGCCCTCACGCGTGAGACCGTGGCCCTCGATGAAGAACTTGATGGCGAAGCTGCGGAACGGGAAGATCGCCGAGTAGAAGGTCACACAGAGCAGCACCACCAACCAGAACGACCGGTCGAAGCGGAACATGTCCTTCACGACGAGCCGGTCGATCTCGCCCCGCTCGCCCAGCGCGTAGCGCCGCCGGGCCCCCGTTTCCATCACGCCGTAGCCGATGGCCGGGACCACGCACAGCAGGCTCAGCACCGCAGCCACGATCAGCGGCCCCTGCCAGCCCGTGTAGGCGAAACCCGCCCAGCTGGGGGAGTTGTCGGCCGCGACCTGCCCCAGCCGCGCGAAGGTGAGGTTCAGCCCGAAGGCGAAACTCAGCTCCTTCCCCTTGAACCATTTGGCGAGCGCGGTCGTGATCGCCACGATGAGCGGCTCGGAGCCGATGCCGAGCAGGAAGCGGGCCGACAGCATGACCGACAGCTCGCCCGAGACGGCATTGAGAATCGCCGCGACGGTGCACAGGGCGCCGAAGAAGATGATGGAGATAACCGTACCGAACCGGTCGATCACGACACCGCCGATGAGCAGCACGATCACCGCGGCGATGCTGTACACCGAGTAGAGCTGGCCGATGTTCTCGTCGCTGAACCCCAGGTCGGCCTTGAGAATGTCGGCGATGGGCGCAACGGAATCGTAGACGTAGTAATTCCCGAACATCGCAAGGCTGACGACGACCAGCACCGCCCAGCGATAGAGCGTCGGCGGCGGTGGGCGCACCACGTCTGCGGCGGCTCGAGGTTCGGTCATGCGCGCGATCCTTTGGGCGTCGACACCGGTTTCTGACAGACGAGAAGTGTTGGGAGGTGATGCGGGCCCAAGTATGGGCCGGCGGCCGCGCGAGCGCCAGCCGCGGGCCAGCTCCCTCAGACCGTGACGGGGAGACCCTGCTCTCGCGCGTACCGCATCAGTTGGCGCACCCCGCCCTTGAACGAATAGGCCTCGTAGCCCTCCCGCTGCATGACTTCGGCGACGTAGGCGGTCTGCACGCCAAAGCTGCAGTAGAGTACGTAGGTCCTGGTCTTGTCCAGGCTCTTGAAGTGCGCCGCCAGATCGGTGATGTCGCGCTGTTCGGCGCCGGGATAGTGCCAGTGCTGGAAGTGGTGGGGCTCGCGACAGTCAAAGACCACGGCACCGTCGAGGATCTCCGCGGCGAAGAGGTAGGGCTGGACCAGATCCACATCCTGAAGCGCCCGTAGATCCAGCGTCTTCCGCTCAGCGACCGCATGCTGCAGCAAGGAGAGGTCGACGTGTGATTCCTCGTCGCGCGCCGCGGCCGGCTTCGCATGCGTCACCGGCCGGTCGGGCAGAATGGCGCAGTACTCCCGCACGTGCGCGCTCAGCACGGCCGTGCCGATCCGCTCGGCCAGCGCGATGATCTCGAGCTTGTCGAGCCCGAGCAACGGCCGGAACACGGGCAGCGAGGCCACCTCATCGATGGCGCGCAGGTTTCCCAGGGTCTGCGAGGAGACCTGCCCCACCGCCTCCCCGGTGATCACGGCCTCGCCTCGGATGTCCTGCGCGACCGCCTCACCGGCGCGATACATGAGCCGTTTGAGCACGACCTGCCAGTACTTCGGCTGGACCTCCTCTTTGAGGTCGTCCACCACGGGCACGAATTCCACCACGTGGATGCGCGGCTGATCCCCGAAGCTCCACTCGTCGGCCAGGATCTTGGCCACCGACACCACGGCGCGCTCGTACGCCTCCCCACCGAGGTTGCAGAACACGTAGTCGAGGGAGATGCCGCGTTTGAGCATGAGCCACGCAGCCACCGCCGAGTCGAACCCGCCGGAAATGAGGCACACGGCCTTCCCCTCGACGCCGAGCGGAAGCCCCCCGGCCCCTGGCTCCCGGCCACTGTAGAGGAAGGCCTCCTCGTCGCGCACTTCCACCGCAACGGTAACGTCGGGATGATCGAGGTCGACCGACGCGGCATGGCGGTCCAGCGCGGCGCCGAGCCGCACCTTGATGTCTTGCGCGGTGAACGGATGCGTACCGACGCGGCGCGCGCGCACCGCGAATTTCCGGTCCCGCACCCGATCGGCGAACAGCGACTCGCCGGCGCGCACGATCTCGTCGAGGTCGGCGGCCAGCCGCGCCTCGACCTCGGACACGCTGCTCACCCCGAACACCGCCGCTAGGCGCTTGAGCGCGGAGCGATCGGACGCCTCCACCAGAATGCGGCTCCAGCGCGCGTCGATTCGGGAATCGATGTTGGCGGCGGCGAGCGCATCGCGCATGTTGTGCACGAGCCGCTGCTGAAAGCGTCGGCGGGTCCTGCGCGCCTTGGTGGCGACTTCGGGCGCCACGCGAACCAGGAAGAGCGTGTAGTCAGGCGTCGCCTTCGACGTCATGTACCGAAGGTACGCTGCGTCTGGGGGGATTCCAAGCGAGGTGCGAAGGGCTTACGGGCCCGCGAAGATCGCGCTGATCCGCCGCGCTCGATAGTCGAAGATCGCGTCGAGCTGCCGCCGCACCATGATGGCGTGTGCCGCCAGCCCCATCGGCCCGAGCGGCAGCGCGTACTCGACGCGGTCCGACACCTGGACGCCTTCGACCACGGGGCGGAAGGTGTGCAGGTGATACCACGACTTGTACGGCCCCACCACCATTTCGTCGGCGAAGCACACGTTCGAAACGAAGCGGTCGATGCGCGACTCCCACCGCATCGGGAGACCGAGCCAGCGGATGCGGTAGCGAATGCGTGTGCCCTCGCGAACGGCCGCATCGGACGCCCACTGCACCTGGAAGTTGAGCCACGAGGGGGTGATCTCGGCGAGGTTACGCGGGTTCTGGAAGAACGCGAAGACATCGTCGAGGTCGGCCGGCACGATCTGGGTGCGCGACAGCACGAACCGCTTGCCGTTCTTCATGGCGCCAGCGCCTCTGCGCCGTAGCGCTCGAGATACGGCCGCACACGCAGCTTGCGCGCCGTGTTCTGCGAGCTCATGTAGCGCACATTGCCGAACACCGGCCGCTCCGGCCCCCAGGCGCGATCGTAGCGGCCCAGCACCCAGAAGATCCCCGAGTACGAGTTCGGATCGCGACCGTCCAGCGCATACTTGTTGTTGAGCTCGACCATGAAGTGCAGCGCCTCCTCGGGCGAGGCCGACCACTCCAGGATCTTCTTGCCCCACAGCATGCGCAGGTAGTTGTGCACCTGCCCCTCGCGCAGCAGCTGGCGCTGCGCCGCGTTCCACAACTCGTCGTGCGTGGCCGCCGTTTCGAACGCGGCGAGGTCGTAGCGGTATTCCCGCGGATCGCTGGCGTGGTCCGCCAGCGTCCGCCGAGCCCACTCCGGCAAGGAGTCGTAGCGGTCGTAGTCGGAGCGAAACGCGCACATGTTGTATCCCAGCTCGCGCCACGTGACCAGCTGATCCACGAAGGCGGTGGCGCTCTCTCGCATGCCCCACCCGGCACGGCCGCCCCTCGCCTCCGGCCTCAGCTCGTCGGGTGTCCACCCCTCGGTGTCCGCCACCCGCGCGAACAGCTCGTGGACGCCCAGGTGACCGAAGTGGAGGTACGGCGAGAGACCGCTGGTGCCCGGCTCACCGAGCTCGTTACGGCACTCCGCATAGTGCGGGAGCCGCTCGACGAGAAACCGGTCGACGGCCTCGAACGCGGCGCGGGGACCGCCCCGCAGCGCGGCCGGCGGCACGGCGTGATCGACCGGCAGCGCCGTCAGGGCCGCGGGCTCAACCGCCAGCAGCGCGGGAGGGGCCGCTGGCCAGCAATCGGTCACGGCCCGATCGACACCGCCGAAGCGCGGTGCGTCGAGCGCCGCCACCGGATCCTCGAGCGGCCAATCCACGAGATGCTCTGAAAGCTCGCGGTGCAGAAAGCGGCGGAACTGATGCGCGGTCCCGAAGGCCCGGGGCGCTGCCCCGAGGGGGAGGAGCCCGTTGGCGTCCACGGCCTCGAGTTGGACAGGCACCCGCAAGGCAGCGGTGTCGAGCATGCGCGGGAGGAAGAACGCCGGGTTATCGTCGGTCACGATCACGGCGGCCGACCGCGCCAGGGTCTCCAACAGGCCCTTCCCCGCTCCCGGCTCCGGCTCGACGTAGGGAAGATAGCCGACCGGCCGCCCCGCGAGGGAAGCGGCGTGGTCCGCCATGCCCTGCAGTGCGAACGCGTGGAAGCGCTCGCTGGCCCAGGGGTAGTCCGCACGGAGCGCTTCCAGCACGAGCAGCGGCTGGCGAAGCTCGTTGGCCCACTCCACCGCCCGCTCGAGAGCGTAGTTCGCGGTGAGCCGCCGGTGTGCGGTCATCCAGTACAGCACAAACCGGCCTGCGCGGCGCGGCGATGCGTCGTTGGCAGCTCGGATGCGGATACCGGGAACGGGGCTCATGGACCTTTCGGGGGCGCCGCCGGAGGGCGACGCCACGAGACGAGTGCAGGTGAAACGAGGGGCCGGCGGATCAGCGCCGACCCCTCCTCAACCATCAGGCTACCACTCGGGCAAGATCACCGTGTCGATCACGTGAATCACGCCGTTCGAGGCCTCCACGTCGGCCTTTACCACCTTGGCATCGTTCACGTAGACCGAGCCGTACTTTACCTTGATCTTCACGTCGTGGCCATTCACCGTCGTCGCGCGGTCGAGCTCCACCGCCTGATCGGAGGTGACGCGGCCGGCCACCACGTGGTACGTCAAGATTGCGGTCAACTTCTCCTTGTCCTCGAGCAACGCCTCGACGGTGCCCGCGGGCAGCTTAGCGAAGGCCTCGTCCGTCGGCGCAAATACCGTGAACGGGCCCTCGCCCTTGAGCGTCTCGACCAGGCCCGCGGCCTGAAGCGCTGCCGCCAGCGTGTTGAACGAGCCGGTGGCGACCGCCACGTCTACGATGTCGTCCGATGTGTAGCCGGCCGAGCTGCTCGAGTGCTTCATCTGGGCCTGGGCCGAGCCGGCGACCAAGAGGCCGGCGGCGACCAGGGTAGTGAGGGTGCGGAACTGCATGATGGGTGCCTCCAAGAAGTGATGGGTAATGCGACTTGATCTATACGGAAGCCCGGCCACCTAGCCGCGCGCTGGGGCGGAGAGCCGGCGGCGCTGGATCGCCCGCCACTGCAGGGCCTTGTACAGCACTGCGGCGACGATGTCCAGCTTGTTCATTCTGACCTCCTCGAAACGCTTGACTGTCCAACCGACGTCCAAGAATGTATGTGATAGTCTAGGGTTTGTCAAGTGAATGTCTAACGTCATATGTTGACAAGACTTAGACAGAATGATACTTTATCGGCCATGAGCGCACCGACTGGAAACCGCGAGCCACGCCATCCGATCCGGGTGGTCTCCCTGCGAACCGGCCTGTCCCCGGATGTCCTGCGGGTCTGGGAGCGGCGCTACGGCGTGGTCACCCCGCAGCGCAGCGAGGGCGGACAGCGACTGTATTCGGACGCCGACATCGAGCGCCTCGGCTTGCTGAATCGCGCCACCCAGGCCGGCCGAGCCATTCGGCAGGTGGCCGAGCTCCGCAACGAGGAGCTGGTCGCGCTGCTGGAGGAGGACGCCGCCGCCCGTGCCTCGGGCGCTTCGACGGCCCCCGGGACCCTCGGCGCAGCGCAGGACTACCTGGCCGGCGCGCTCACCGCGGTGGAGGCCCTGGACTCTGGACGGCTGCAGTTCGTGCTGAGGCAGGCCGTGTTCGGCCTGGGAGCCACGGACTTCGTGGATCACGTGCTCGCCCCCCTGCTCCGTCAGATCGGGGACCGTTGGCACCACGGCACGCTCACCCCAGCGCATGAGCACGCCGCGTCCGTCATCGTCAGGCGCACGCTCCAATGGATGGAGGAGATCCTGGAGGTCCCCGGCTCGGCGCCGTTGATACTGGTGACGACGCCCGCCGGTGAGCGGCACGAGATGGGTGCCATTCTGGTGGGGGTGGTGGCTGGCACCGAGGGATGGCGCACGGTCCAGCTGGGACCCGACCTGCCTGCGGCCGACATCGCGGAGGCCGCGAGACAGGCCGGCGCCCACGCGGTGGCCGTGAGCAGCATCCGGGCAGACGATGCCGCGCGACTCCTGGCGGAACTCGAAGGACTACGAGCGGCGCTGCCCGACGGGGTGGAGCTGCTGGTCGGGGGAGCGGCGACCGCGCCGCTGAGCCGCCGGATCGAGGCGATGGGAGCGCGGTACCTGGCCGGCTTCGACGAGCTCAGGCAGTACCTGCAGGACCTGCAGCGCTAGCTACCCACCCCCCGTGGGCACAGCTCGTCCTGCTACAGATCCCGCGGCGACCGCACACCCCCACCGGGCACCGATTCCACCTCTTCCGGCTGCGGTGTGTGGTCTTCCCCGGGGTTGATGAAGCGGTCGTGCTCGATGAGGTACTGCTTGTCGTACAGCTGGCGGTAGCGGCCGCGCCTGGCGAGCAGTTCGTCGTGCGTGCCGCGCTCCACAATCTCCCCCTCCTCGAGCACCAGGATCTGATCGGCGCTGCGGATGGTGGAAAGACGGTGTGCGATCACGAACGAGGTTCGGCCATGCCGCAATGTGCGCAGGCCGTCCTGGATCATCGCCTCGCTCTCGCTGTCGAGGCTGGACGTCGCTTCGTCCAGAATCAGGATCCGGGGATCGGCGAGAATGGCCCGCGCGATGGCAATCCGCTGGCGCTGGCCACCCGACAGCTTGATGCCGCGCTCGCCCACGATCGTGTCGTAGCCGTCCTCGAACTCATCGATGAACACGTTCGCATGTGCGATGCACGCAACTTCCTTGATCTCGTCGAGCGTGGCGTGCGGCCGCGCAAACGCGATGTTCTCGGCGATGGTGCCGTCGAACAGGAAGTTGTCCTGTAGCACCACGCCGAGCAGGCCACGGTAGTCGCGCAGGGGAACCGTGCCGAGGTCGCGCCCGTCCACCGTGATCGTCCCGGCGTTCGGCTGGTTGAAGGCCATCGCCAGGGAGATCAGCGTGCTCTTGCCCGAGCCGCTCGATCCCACCAGCGCGGTGGTGGAGCCGGCCGGCGCGCTGAACGACACGTTCTTGAGCACGGGGACGTCGGGGTTGTACTCGAACCACACGTCCTGAAAGCCGATCTCTCCGGCGATCTCCCCGAGCGGTTCCTTGTCCCAGTCCTTTTCCTCCTCGGTGGCCATACGCCGGATCTCGCGAATGCGGTCGAGGCCGGCGAAAGCCTCGCTGATCTGGGTACCGATCTCGGCGATGGATACGAGGGGCGCGGCCACCAGGCCGGTGAAGAAGATGAACATCACGAAATCGCCGAGCGTCATCGTGCCGTCGAGGATCGCCCGGCCACCCACCACGATCATGATCACACTGATCGCACCCACGATCGCCGTGGTGAACGCGCCGATCCCCGAGATCCCGGTGATCGCCTTGGCGATGTTGCGGAACAGGCGGTGCACCCCGCGGGCAAACACGAGCTGCTCTCCCCGCTCGGCGACGTAGGCCTTCACGACGCGCACGCCGCCCAGGGACTCGGCCAGCCGGCCCGTGACCTCGGCGTTGATCTTCCCCCGCTGGCGGAAGATGGGCCGCAGCCTGTTGAACGCGACCGCCATCGCCCCACCGAACGTGACAAGCACAATGAGGATGACCGCCGTGAGCTTCCAGTTGAGCACGAACAACACGGCAAGCGCGATGGCGGCCGTCACCAGGCCGCCGGTAAGCCGGACCAAGCCGGTGCCGACCAGGTTCCGGATTCCCTCGGCATCAGTCATGATGCGGGAGATGAGCACGCCGGTCTTAGTGGAGTCGAAGTAGCTCACGGGCAGCCGGCTCACGTGCGCCTGCACCGCCTTGCGCATATCGGCGATGGCGCGCTGAGCGGTCACCCCGAGCACCTGGGCCAGTGCGAACGAGGTCGTCGCCTGCACCAGGGTGGCGCCGCCCACGGCGGCGGCCAGCGGAATGAGCAGCTCCGCCTTGCCCTGCCCGACCACGTCGTCAATCATGAATTTGGATGAGCCGGGAAGCACGAGGCCCGCCAGCCGGTTCACGATCATGATCACCGCACCAAGGGCTAGACGGCGGCGGCGCGTCCAGATGACCTCACGCGCCTCGCGCCACACCTGTCCGAGGTCGAGCCTCTTCTTCTGTTGCGTCTTCTCGTCGGTCACGGTCTAGAACTACTCACGGGGTGCCGTGCCTGAGTCAAGTGGCGGCCTCCGCAACGTCGACTGTTTCCCGGGATCGTACAACGAGTACGACGGTCTCGCAGAAGCGTACATGGTGAATGGTGACCGGGAGCTGGCGATCGAGAACTACCGACGCTCGCTGGAGCTCAACCCCGCCAACCAGAACGCCGTCGACACGCTGCGCCGTTTGGGAGCGCCCTAGCCGCCCGCGGACACACGGTCGGGCCACCCTAACGTCCCCGCGGCCCGACCTGTACCTTCTCGCATGGTCTACGCCCTCATGACGAGCGGCGGGAAGGATTCCATTCTCGCCCTCGACCGCGCGCGCGACGCCGGGCTCGAGGTTCGGTACCTCGTCAGCTTCCACGACGGGGCGACCGGGCGCGTGCGGTTTCATGGGGTGCGCCACGAGCTGATCGGGCGGCAGGCGGAAGCGCTGGGCCTGGAGTGCCTCAGCATGCCGACCCTCCCCACCACCTTCGAGTCCACTTTCACCCAGTCGCTGCGCGAGCTCAAGGGCCTCGGCGTCAGGGGCGTCGTGTTCGGCAACGTGAGCCTGGCCGACGTCCGGTCCTGGTACGAGGAACGCGTACAGGCGGCGGGGCTGGAGCACGTGGAGCCGCTGTGGGGCGGCCCGGCCGTCGAGGTGGCGTGGGCCGTGGTAGAGCGCGGCTACCGCGCTATCATCGTGAGCGCCGATCTCGCGCGCGGGGCCGCGTCGTTCCTGGGACGTGAGTTCGATGCCGATCTCGTCACGGAGATCAGCACGCGGGACGACCTGGACCCGTGCGGCGAGCGCGGGGAATTCCACACCTTCGTGTTCGACGGGCCGGAATTCCGCTCACCGGTGGGATTCTCGCGCGGCGAAACGGTGGAGTTCGAGGGGCACCGCTTCATGGATCTGGTGCCGGCCGGCGCGGCCCGCACCTCCAAGTGGGATTAGGCCTTCACTGCTCTCGCCTCGCGGGCGTCCAGCGCCTCGATGAACGCCTCACCGAAGTAGTACTTCAACTCGTCCCGCCCACCATGGTAGATCGTGGGGCCGGTGTCGAGACACACCAGCTCGTCTTCGCCTACCTCGTCTGCCACGCACAGCGTGGCGTCGTAAAAGGTGAGCGGGAAGAGACAGTCAACCATCGATTTCAGCTCGCGGTGGTCGAGTCCCTCCTCCAGGCAGTAGGCGTGCAATAGGCAGCCGCGGCCCTCACGGTTGCGGAACACGCACGAGCCGTCCACCACCCGTGTGCGGTGGGAGCCGCCGCCGGGGACCTCGGGATCCTTCTCGAACTCGCCCGTGAACCACCGCTGCCGCGGAATCTTCGTGTAGCGCTCGATCCCGGCGGCGTGGCCCTGAATGCGCCCGTAATGGTACAGGTCCACGTCCACTCCGTACTGGCAGCACCAGTCGTCACAGAACGTGCACTGCAGGCAGTGGGTGAAGTAGGTGCGGCGAAAAATGTCGGTGTCGATGTGCGTGATCACGGGCGCGCCGTAGCGGCTCGCGAACGCTTCGGGAAGGGCTACGACGCCCTGCACCGTCGAGGAGTTCGATATGGTCATTGGGGAAACAATGTAATCAAGTGCGTAACGAGACGGTCGCGCCCTCGCCTGAGACCCTCCCAGGCGGTACACTTGTAGGTACACCTGTCGATGCAGTCCGGCGGAAGGACAACCATGCCCAGTGGTCGCGCCAAGAAGCGCCACGAGGTCGCACTGGTGACCGTGAGCCACCGCCTGCCGGTTACACTGCGCCGCGGACCGAACGGACCCGAGCGCGTGCGCTCCAGCGGTGGCCTCGTCGCGGCGTTCGCGCCAATCCTGGAAGATCGCGGCGGCGTGTGGATCGGCTGGCCGGGACTCGAATTGCGCCCCGGCGAGAGTGTCTCGGCGATCAACGACCCTTACCACCTCGAGCCGGTCGGCATCCCACGCCAGGACTTCAAGCCCTACTATCAAGGCTTCTCCAACCGCACGCTCTGGCCCCTGTTTCACACGCTTCCCGGGCAAGCCGTCTTCGAAACGAGCGAGTGGGAGGCATACGGGCGCGTGAACGAGCGGTTCGCCGAGGCAACCGCCGCCGTGATCGGACCCGACGACCACGTAGTGGTGAACGACTACCAACTGATGCTGGCGCCGGGCAGGCTACGGAAGCTGGCGCCCTCAACGGCCGTCGCGTTCTTCCTGCACATCCCCTTCCCGCCGTTCGATGTCTACCGCGTGCTGCCGTGGGCACGGCCGCTGCTGCGGGGCGTGCTCGCCGCGGACCTCGTCGGATTCCACGTCTCCGGGTACGCGCGCAACTTCCTCGACTGCGCGCACCGGCTGCTGGGACTCAAGGTCGACCAGCGGCGCGGCATCGTGCAGATGGATGGGCGCACGGTGCGGGTGATCGCGCTGCCGTTGGGGATCGACTTCAAGCACTACGAGGAGCTGGCCAAGGAGGCACCCGACTCCGGCTTCCGAGAGGACGAGCACGTGGTGCTGGGGGTGGACCGGCTCGACTACACCAAGGGCATCCCGCAGCGGCTCCACGCCTTCGCGCGACTGTTCCAGACCTACTCGGACCACCGGGGGAAGGTCACCCTGCTGCAGATTGCGGTCCCAAGCCGCTCGGAGGTCACGGAGTACAAGGAGCTCAAGCGGGAGATCGACGAGCTGGTGGGCCAGGTGAACGGGCGCTTCGGCACCGCAAACTGGACACCGATCAGGTATCTCTATCGCTCGGTGTCACCCGAGAAGCTCACCGCCATGTACCGCGACGCCGACGTGGGCTCCGTCACGCCGCTGAGGGACGGCATGAACTTGGTGGCCAAGGAATTCGTGGCCTGCCAGGTGGGCAACCCCGGCGTGCTGGTGCTGTCACACACGGCCGGGGCTGCCGAGACCATGACAGAGGCCATCATGGTCAACCCCTACGACATCGACGACACCGCCGCCAAACTGCACCAGGCGCTCACGATGCCCAAGAAGGAACGCCACGCACGCATGCAGGCCCTGAGGAAGCGCGAGGCCAAGCACGACGTGCACGAGTGGGCCAGAAAGCTGGTGCAGAAGTTGGGGAGGGCGGCAAGAGAGAACCCGTAGAGAGGCGAGCGGCGCCGCCGCGCAGCTGCGAGCCCACGGTGCAAGCCCCGCTCATTGCGGGGCTTGTCGTATATTGGCGCCATGATCACGTCCGCTCGCGGAAAGTGGTTCACACTGGGGCTGCTCGCCCTGGCCGAGTTGCTCGGCATGAGCCTCTGGTTCTCGGCGAGCGCCGTATCCGAGGAGCTACAGCAGCTCTGGGGCTTGAGCCAGGCCGAGGCCGGCTGGCTCACGGCGATCGTGCAGCTGGGATTCGTGGTCGGGACGGCCGTGGCTGCGGTGCTGAACCTCGCCGACGTCGTGCCGGCGCGGTTCTACTTCGCCGCCGCTGCGGTGCTGGGAGCGCTCGCCAACGCGTTGCTCGTGATCGCACCACAGTACGAGCTCGCGCTGGTGCTGCGGTTCGCAACCGGGTTCTTCCTGGCCGGGGTCTACCCGCCTGCGATGAAGATGGCGGCCACCTGGTTCCGCCAGGGCCGCGGCCTCGCGATCGGCACGGTGGTCGGCGCGCTGACCGTGGGCAAAGCGGGGCCTTACCTCATGCGCGCCTGGGTGCCGAGCGGCATCGCGTTCGTCGTCCTCTCCGTGTCCGCCGGTGCGGTGCTGGCAGCGCTGCTCGTTGCCACGGAGTACCGCGACGGGCCGCACGCGTTCGAGCGCCGGCCGTTCTCGTGGAAGCTCGTGAGTACTGTGCTGCGGCGCCGGGAGTGGCGCCTCGCCACCGGTGGGTATCTGGGACACATGTGGGAGTTGTACGCTTTCTGGACCTGGATCCCGGCGTTCCTCGCCGCCAGTGCCGCGGCGCTGGCCGCATCCGGGCACCCAGCACCAACAACTCCACAGGTGAGCTTTGTCGCATTCCTCGCGATCGCCGTGGGCGGCGCCGGATGTCTCTGGGGCGGCTGGATGGCCGACCGCATCGGCTACGAGCGGCTGGTCACTCGGGCCATGGCCGCGAGCGGCACGTGCGCCCTGCTGATCGGCGTGGTGTTCGGCGCGAGCTTCTGGTTACTGGTGCCGCTCACGCTGGCGTGGGGCTTCTTCGTCATCGCCGACTCGGCCCAGTTCAGCGCGCTGGTCACGGAGGTGAGCCCGCCGCACGCCGTGGGCACCGCGCTCACGCTGCAGACGTCGCTCGGTTTCCTGCTCACCATGGTCACCATTCAGCTGGTGCCGAACGTGGCCGAGCTGATCGGGTGGCGCTGGGCCTTTGCGTTCCTGGCGCTCGGGCCGGCGGCTGGGATTTGGGCGATTGGGAGGTTGAGGGTGGGGGGGGAGAGACTGCGCGCGCGCTAGTGTCGCAGGCGGCCAGGCACGGAACGGCTCGCCGGAGAGTTCCGGCGAGCCGTTTGGCGTTCCAGGTCTTTGAGGAACCTAGTTGGCGCCTACCGCGCTGGCGGCATTGAGACGGCCCTTGCCATAGTAGGGGTCGTTCCCCTTCTTGCCGAGGTCGTCCGCGGTTCGTTGGATGATGGTCTTGATGCGACCGGGCCTCCTGCCAACGTCCTCAACGAGTAGGCTCGCCACGCCGGAAACGTGCGGCGCGGCCATGGAAGTGCCACTCGCCCCCACAACCCAAGTGGGCGAGGACCAACAGCCAATCACCAAGCTCGTCTGTGAGCACGCCGCCCAAACCCAGCCAGCGTCGTTGGTTATCGCATCCCCGCCGGGCGCGGCAACACTGATCGCGGAGTTCCCAAAGTTCGTATACGGGGCGATGGCGTCGATTCCGATCCAAGGGCCAGCGTAGCCAGCGCCGGCTTCCGGGGCGGTAGCCGATACACAGATCGTGTTGGGTACATCGCAGTAGGTCGCGAAAGCATTGCCGTTATGATCCAGATCCCAAGCTGCGTTGCCTGCGGATACGACAACCGTTACTCCCCTGTTGTTTGCGTAGTTGAATACCCTGTTGATGAAGCCAACGAACCATCCGTTGTGCGCCTTCGTGAACCCACCGCCGAGGCTCATGTTGATGACGTCGGCACCGTTGTCCACCGCGTGAAGCACGCCGTCTATGACTGCACTGAACGGGCAGCTAACATAAACCACACCTATGGCAAGAGAGTCTGGATCGTACCCGCAGACTTTCACGCCGATGAGAGTCGTCTGGGTCGTGACGCCAGCCGCGACATACGAATTGCTCACTGCCGTGGCTGCCACGTGAGTGCCGTGGAAGTACAGATCCGTCACGTAGTCGCGACCCGCAAAGTAGAGATCGGTCAAGTAATCATCGAACGGCATAAACGAAACGGATCGTGACAGATCCACGCGCCCCTCAAGATCGGCGTGCAGATAGTCAATGCCGGTATCGAGAATCGCGACAGTAACATCCGAGGAGCCCGTCCTCTGCGCACCCCAAACATCGTCTGCTTGAATCGCCCGCATGTTCCACTGCCACAGATAGAAGTCTGCAGTTGTCGGATCGCCGGGACTCATTACTGCGTCGGCTTCAACGGCCTCGTCATTCACGATCGGATTGAGCTCAAATGCATTATCCTCGTACAGCTTTCTGACGTACTTCTTCCTACCGAGCGCACTGGCGGCGGTCTCGTCCAGCCCACTGACCGCCGCGACGCCAATGTCATGCGAAAAGACCACGCTGCCGCCCAGCCTCTCGACATCGGCGGTGAACCCGGCGGGGACGCCCTTTCTCCTGAACATGATCAAGTGCCGGTCACTGATTTCGAAATCCCCGGTACCGACCACGGAGAAGTCCGGCTGCTCGATCGGCGCTTCCGCCGGCCCATCCGCGCACGCAAACGCAAACACCGCCAGCGCAGCCACGGCCGTCAGCCGCAACCCAATTCGTGATGCAGTGCTCATGTAGTTACCTCCATCGAGAGGGGTGACAAGGAACCACGCCGATTCACGCCGGCGCCTCCTCCGTCGGCTCGTCACGCTACAATCCCAAATACAGAAAAGGCGTGCGGCCAAACGGCCGACACGCCTGTGTCACTCGTAATACCAGTTGGGCGGCACACACACACGCGCTGCCCGGCTGCCGTAGTCATACGCCAGGTGGCACCCACAAAGCGTGTGAATCCCAATACCCATGCACTAACCCGTCCCGAGAGGCCTGCGGAGGGCGCAGCCACGGCCTCAACCCAGTCTCCTCGCGAAGATACCGGGGGGACGAGCGCCCGCAAGGAGCCGGCGGGCTCACTGCCCAGGCCTGGCGACCGGCCTGCTTCCAGTCCAGAATTGGCTCTATTAGACCCCGAGTCAGATGGGAGGGGACCGGGTCGTGACACGACAGACGCCGAAGCAGTCCCGCTTACACTTCCACCCCCTCACCCCTGCCCGCTGGGCCGATTTCGAGCAGCTGTTCGGCGAGCGCGGGGCCTGCGGGGGCTGCTGGTGCATGTGGTGGCGGCTCAAGCGCTCGGAGTTCGAGAAGCGAAAGGGCGCCGGCAACAAGCGGGCGATGAAGGCGATCGTGCGGAAGGGCGACGTCCCAGGAATAATCGCGTACGCGGGGAAGCAACCGGTCGGCTGGTGCGCCGTCGCCCCCCGCGAGAACTACGGCACGCTGGAGCGCTCCCGCATCCTCAAGCCGGTGGACGACCACCCGGTCTGGTCGGTGGTCTGCTTCTTCGTGGAGAAGGCCCACCGCGGTACCGGCGTATCGGTGGAGCTGCTGCGCGCCGCGGTCGCCCACGCCAAGCGGCACGGGGCCCGGATTGTAGAGGGCTACCCCGTGGAGCCGAAGCAGGACCGCATGCCCGACGCCTTCGCCTGGTTCGGCCTAGCCTCGGCCTTCGAGCGGGCCGGCTTCGAGGAGGTGGCGCGGCGGTCGCCCACCCGTCCCATCATGCGGTTACACATCAAGAAGTGATGGCTCACTTACCGTGACACGCACCGCTCGTGACTACTACGCCGAGTTCAGCACCGGGTACGCCGAGAAGATCCGGCAGCTCGTGCCGCGGTACGACGAGATGCTGGAGACAATCCTGGACCTCCTGCAGCTGGCCCTTCCCCGCGCTGTCCTGGATATCGGCGCCGGCACCGGCAACGTGTCGGACCAGGTGCTCAGGGGGTTCCCGGAAGCCCGCGTGACGGCCCTCGATGCTTCGCCCGAGATGCTGCAGCAGGCGCGCACGCTGCTGGCACCCCACGGGACGCGCGTCACCGTCGTTCGGCACGACATCGCGGGCTATGCGCCAGAGCGCTCCTTCGACGCCGTGTTCTCGAACCTGGTGCTGCACAACCTGCCCCCCGACACGAGGCGGGAGACGCTCGGCGCCATCCGGCGCTGGCTCAACCCCGGCGGCGGCGTCTTCATCTGGGGCGAGATGATCATGCATCCCGATCCGGCGGTGCAGCAGCACTTCGCCCGGCAACGCGCCGAGCACGCCCTCGCCGCGGGCTGCGCGCAGGACTTCGTGGACTGGAACTTCGAGAAGGAAAGCAGGCAGGATCATCCCTGGACCGCGGCGCAGACGCTCGAGGAGCTCGCCGCGGCCGGATTCGAGAACCCCGAGGTCGTGTGGGCGCACGATGCCTTCGCGGTCTTCTTCGCAGCTGTGAACGAGCCATGACCACCATATCCGACATCCACATGACCCCTGACCAGTTCCGCCGCGCCGGACACGCCGTAGTGGACTGGGTGGCGCAATACATGGAGCAGGTGGAGCAGTACCCCGTACTCTCCCAGGTCAAACCCGGTGAGATCCGCGGGCAGCTCCCCGACACCGCGCCCCAGCAGGGCGAGCCGCTGGAGGCGGTGCTACACGACCTGAACGAGGTAATCCTGCCGGGCATCACACACTGGCAGTCGCCCAACTTCTACGCGTTCTTCCCTGCCAACGCGTCGGGCCCGGCCATTCTGGGCGACCTGGTGTCCTCGGGTCTCGGCGTGCAGGGAATGGCGTGGGCCACGAGCCCGGCGTGCACCGAGCTGGAGACGCACGTGCTGGACTGGCTGGTGGACATGCTCGCCCTGCCCGAGTCGTTCAAGTCGACCGGCGCGGGCGGCGGCGTCATTCAGGACACGGCCTCCAGCGCCTCGCTCTGCGCGCTCTTGGCCGCGCGGGAGCGGGCGACGATCGGCCGCGCCAACGCCGAGGGAGTGACGCGGACGCTGACAGCCTACATATCGAGCCAGGGACACTCGTCAATCACCAAGGCGGCGGGCATCGCCGGCGTCGGGCGCGACCACCTGCGCCTGATCGACGTGGATGAGACCTATGCGATGCGGCCGGACGCGCTGGAGCGGGCGATCACCCAGGACCGCGAGGCCGGTCACCTGCCCTTCTTCGTGGCGGCGACCGTCGGCACGACCCCGTCCACCGCGATGGATCCGCTGCAGCCGATCGGTGAGATCTGCCGGCGCCACGGCCTCTGGCTCCACACGGACGCCGCCCTGGCCGGGACGGCCGCCCTCTGCCCCGAGTTCCGCTGGATCCACGACGGGCTGGAGCTGGCCGACAGCTACTGCTTCAACCCGCACAAGTGGATGCTCACCAACTTCGACTGCGACGCCTTCTACGTGACCGATCGTAGCGCGCTGATCGACGCTCTGAGCATCCTGCCCGAGTACCTGCGCACGAAGTCCTCGGAGTCGGGCGCAGTGATCGACTACCGCGACTGGCACGTGCCGCTGGGTCGGCGCTTCCGGGCCCTCAAGCTGTGGTTCGTGATCAGGCACTACGGCGTGGAGGGCTTGCAGCTCCACGTGCGCGAGCACGTGAAGCTCGCCCAGAAGTTCGCGGCATGGATCGAGGCGGACGACCGCTTCCAGCTCGCCGCGCCCACTCCGCTCAATCTCGTATGCTTCCGCCACGTGGGTGGGGACGAGGTGAACCAGCGCCTGATGGACGAGCTGAACGCGTCGGGAAGGCTCTACCTGTCACACGCCAGGTTGGACGACCGGCTGGTGCTGCGCCTGGCCATCGGCGCCGCGGGCACGCGGCGGCGCCACGTAGAGCGGACCTGGGAGCAGATTCGCGAGACGGCGGACGCGATCGTGCGCCGAGCATAGCGCGAGGCAGGAGGATCGAAAGGGAGCATGGGCCGCAAGACACACTGGGAGCGCGTCTTCGTGACGCAGTCGCCGGACGAGGTGGGCTGGTTTCAGCCGCGGCCGACTCTGTCGCTGCAACTCATGGACTCAGCCGGCGTGCCGCGCGACGCCGGTATCATCGACGTTGGCGCCGGCGCCTCCACACTGGTGGACGAGCTGCTCGAGCGCGGCTGCGCTGACGTCAGTGTGCTGGACGTGTCGAGCTCAGGGATGCAGCACATCAAGCAGCGGCTGGGCGAGCGGGCCGAGCAGGTGCAGTGGATCGAAGCCGACGTCACCGGATTCCACCCCGAGCGACGGTGGGACCTGTGGCACGACCGCGCCGTGCTGCATTTCCTCACCGATCCATCGGACCGCAAGGGCTACCGCCGCGCGCTGGAGGAGGGGGTGGTGCCCGGCGGGCACGTCATCATCGCGACGTTCGGCCTCGAGGGACCCACGCGGTGTAGCGGACTGGAGGTGCGGCGATACAGTCCCGCCATGCTGTCCGCCGAGCTGGGCGATGCCTTCGAGCTGCGCGAAGCCCGCGGCGAGGATCACCTCACCCCCACGGGCGTCGTGCAGCCGTTCGTCTTCTGTCTCTTCCGCCGGCACGGGTAGCGGCAAACCCAGGCGCATCCGCTGGCGGCCCCGTCGGTGGCACGTCATTATCAGCGCTATGCCCGTGACCATCCGCCCCATGACCCCCGACGACTGGGAGGCGGTCCGCGCCATCTACCAGGAAGGCATTGCCACGGGGATCGCCACGCTGGAGACCGAGCCGCCTGACTGGGAGCAGTGGGACCAGACGCACAAGCCCGAGTGCCGGCTGGTCGCTGAGGATGATGGACGGGTCGTGGCGTGGGCGGCCCTCACCTCGGTGTCCCACCGTCCCTGCTACCGCGGCGTGGCCGATGAGACGATCTACGTGGCCGACGACGCGCAGGGTCGCGGGATCGGCCGGATCCTCATACAGCAGCTGGTCGAGCAATCGGAGCGCGCGGAGTACTGGACCCTGCAGGCCGCCATCTTCCCCCAGAACGAGGCGAGCGTCGCGCTACACGAGGCCTGTGGCTTCCGGACGGTGGGCGTGCGGCAACGCATCGGCGAACGAGATGGGAAGTTCCACGACGTTCTCCTGATGGAGCGCCGCAGTCTCGTCGTAGGGCGATGAAGGCCCGCTCGTATTCCCACGTCGTGGGGTTCGACGACGCGCCGTTCGCGCGCGAGCACCGGGGCGATGTGCCCGTGGTGGGCGCCGTGTTCGCCGGCCTCCGCCTGGAGGGCGTGCTCAGCGGCAAGGTGCGGCGCGACGGCGCCAACGCGGCCCGCAACCTCGCCGCCCTCGTGAGCGGATCGAAGTACGCCCCGCAACTCCAACTGGTGCTACTCCAGGGCATCGCGCTGGCGGGGTTCAACGTCGTGGACCTGCACGACCTGCATGAGCGGCTCAACGTCCCGGTGATGGTCGTGGCCCGCAAGCAGCCTCGGCTACACAAGGTGCGGCGCGCTCTGCTGCTCTTGCCGGGTGGCGAGCGCAAATGGCAGATCATTGAGCAGCTGGGGCCGCCCGAGCCGTTGGCCGGCGTCCACGTGCAGCGGGTGGGCATCCCCAGACGGGACGCCGAGCGGGTGATCCGGCGGCTCGCCGTGCACGGCAGCATTCCCGAGCCGTTGCGCGCGGCCCACCTCATCGCGGGCGGCCTCACGGCCGGTCAGAGTCGGGGACGCACCTAAGCACGAAACACGAGGAGCCACACGATGCAGTGGGAATACAAGATGCTCTCGATGAAGACCGGGAGCTTCGTCGGCGGGAAATTGGACGACGCGACGTGATCGCGGTGTTCAAGCGGCAACGCTAGCGCCGACCCGTTAGTATCCGAACCGACTGACGAACCCGAACGAGGAGCCGACATGCATCAGGCGATCCTGCTGCTGC
This sequence comes from Gemmatimonadota bacterium, assembly GCA_039592335.1. GTDB lineage: Bacteria > Gemmatimonadota > Gemmatimonadetes > Gemmatimonadales > GWC2-71-9 > WVYX01. Next base: position 187,439 of record JBDHBX010000003.1, read on the forward strand.
ACGTGCTTGGCGCCACCATCTGGACGGGCGGCCATCTGGTCCTGGCCATCACCGTGCTGCCGCGCGCCCTGCGCGCAAAGGATCCCTCGATCGTGGAGCAGTTCGAAGGGGGCTACGAGAAGCTCGGGATGCCGGCGCTCGTGCTCCAGCTGCTCACTGGCCTGTGGCTCGCCCACCGGCTCCTGCCCGACCCGGGGGCGTGGTTTGCCTTCGGCTCGCCGGCGGCCGCCAACATCTTCGCCAAGCTGTGCCTGCTCGTGCTCACGCTCGCACTGGCACTCCACGCCCGGTTGCGTGTCATTCCCCGCCTCAACGCAGAGCGGCTCCCGACCCTCGCGGTACACGTCGTTCTCGTCACGATTCTGTCGGTGCTGTTCGTGGTAGTGGGCGTCGGCTTCCGAACGGGCGGGATCCTGTAGCGCGAGCGCGCCTCCTGGTGACCGCCCCGAACCCACCACGCCGCGTTGTCCCGGCCGCGCCACCTGGGTAAACTCCGACCTGCGAACGGGCGGTGACGACGTGGAGCTTCCCCGAGCCATCCTGGCAGCACTCCTCATCACGGTGGTGGTCTCCGCCGTCGCCCCTGGCGCCGCCGGGGCCCAGGACGTTGATCGTTTCCTGCCGCGGCGCGCGTACCTGCCCCGGCTCTACGCGGGCTACCGCGAGCCGATCACCGCAGCCAAGCTCGTGTTCGTCACCCAAAGCCCGCACCTCTTCGGCGAGCTGCTGGAGGGCGAGGCGGACTTCGGTGCGTCATTCCCCATCTACCTGCTGGCGGGGAACAGCCTGGCGGACGGCTTCGTGTTTGGGGTCGAGGCCGGGATCTTCAGCCGCTGGAACATGGAGACGCGGGAGAAGGACCTGATTGCGACGGACTGGATCCTCGCGATCCCGTTCGTGCTGCACCGCGGCAACCACTGGCTGCGCTTCCGCTACTTTCACACCAGCGCCCACATGGGCGACGAGTACATCAAGGTCTTCGAGGTGCCGCGCGTGGACTTCACGCGCGATGAGCTGGAGCTGGTGGGCCTGCTGCAGGCGCACGAGTTGCTCGGCGTGTATGCCGGCGGGAGCTGGGTGCTCCGCCGCGATCCCCCCGACATGAAGCGCTGGAACCTGCGCGGGGGCCTGCAGTTCGAGGCGCAGCCGCTGAACGGGGGCCGGCCCTATGCAGCGGTGGACGTGCAGCTCGACGAGGACGACGACTGGAAGCCGCAGCTCACGATTCACGCAGGGTTCCACTTCTTCAGCGCCGACCGGGCGCGCGGCATCCGCCTGATCTCGGAGTTCTTTACGGGGCCGACGTGGCAGGGGCAGTTCTACACCGACAACACGACGTACTTCACCCTCGGGGTGGTGATCGATCTCTAGCCTGGCCGGTCGTTCCTGAGACCGGCCCCGGACGATAGCTTTGTCGACAATCCGATTCGATGCGGTGGGACTCACCGGGGAGGGGTTTGATGAAAAGGACATGGGTTTTCCTGCTGGCGCTCGCCATCCTGCTGCCCGCGCCGCCGGCGCTCGCGCAGAGAGAAGACGAGGACAAGCCACCCGAGCTGGATAGCAGCCTCGTCTCGGGGCTCAAGCTGCGTAACATCGGCCCCGCGCTCATGTCGGGACGGGTCATCGACATCGCTGTGGACCCGGTGAGACGGAGCACGTGGTACGTGGCCATGGCCTCCGGCAACGTCTGGAAGACGGAGAATGCCGGCACCACGTGGAGCCCGATCTTCGACAAGTACGGCTCCTACTCCATCGGCGACGTCACGGTCGATCCCAACAACCGCTTCGTGGTGTGGGTCGGCACGGGCGAGAACAACAGCCAACGGAGCGTCGGCTACGGCGACGGCGTGTACAAGTCGCTGGACGGGGGCCGCAGTTTCAAGAACGTGGGGCTCGAGAATTCCGAGCACATCGGCAGGATCCTCGTCGATCCGCGCAACTCGGACGTCGTCTACGTGGCAGCGCAGGGTCCGCTGTGGGCGCCCGCCGGCGACCGCGGCTTGTACAAGACCACCGACGGCGGCGAGACGTGGACCAAGGTGCTGGAGATCAGTGAGAACACCGGCGTCACCGAAGTGCTGTTCGACCCGCGCAACCCGGACGTGATCTACGCCGCCTCCTACCAGCGGCGGCGCCACGTCTGGACGCTGCTCAACGGCGGGCCGGAGTCCGGCCTCTACAAGTCCACCGACGCGGGCGCGACCTGGCGCAAGATCAACAAGGACCTACCGCGCGGCGACAAGGGCCGCATCGGGCTCACCATCTCGCCCATCGACCCCGACGTGCTCTACACCATCGTCGAGGCGACGGGGGACAAGGGCGGCTTCTACCGCTCCGCCGACGGCGGGGAGAACTGGAAGCGGATGAGCGACTACATGAGCTCGAGCCCACAGTACTACAACGAGATCTACGCCGATCCCCACAAGTTCGACCGCGTCTACTCCCTGGACACCCGCATGATGGTGTCGGAGGACGGCGGCAAGACGTTCGAGCGGCTGGGCGAGCAGTGGAAGCACGTGGACAACCACGCGCTGGAGTTCGACCCCGACGATCCCGATCACCTGCTCATCGGGTGTGACGGCGGGCTATACGAGACCTGGGATCGCGGCAAGAGCTATCACTTCTACGCCAACCTGCCGGCCACACAGTTCTACAAGGTGGCGGTCAGCAACGATACGCCGTTCTACTACGTATACGGCGGCACACAGGACAACAACACCCAGGGCGGACCGTCCCGCACCACGAACGTGCACGGCATCCGCAACAGCGACTGGTTCATCACGGTGGGCGGCGACGGTTTCGATCCGGCGGTCGACCCCGAGGATCCCAACATCGTGTACTCGCAGTGGCAGTACGGCGGCCTGGTCCGGTACGACCGTCGCACCGGCGAGATGATCGACGTCAAGCCGCAGCCCGAGACGCAAGGCCCGCCGCTGCGCTGGAACTGGGACTCGGCGCTGCTGATCAGTCCGCACTCGGCGTCGCGCATCTACTTCAGCGCGCAGATCCTGTTCCAGAGCGACGACCGCGGCGACACGTGGCGCGCGATCAGCCCCGACCTCACGCGCAACATGGACCGCAACCGCCTCGAGATCATGGGGCGGGTGTGGAGCGTGGACGCGGTGGCCAAGAACCGCTCCACGTCGTTCTACGGCACCGTCGTCGCCCTGACCGAGTCCCCGCTCGTCGGGGGACTGCTGTACGTCGGGACCGATGACGGCCTGGTCCAGGTCACGGAGGACGGCGGCGCCAACTGGCGGCGCATCGACAAGGTCGGCGACGTGCCCGAGATGACCTACGTCAACGACATCGAGGCCTCGGTGCACGACCCCAACACGGTCTTCGCCGTGTTCAACAACCACAAGATGGGCGACTTCAAACCCTACGTGTACAAGAGCACCAACCGCGGCGGCTCGTGGTCATCGATCACGGGCGACCTGCCCGAGCGCGGATCGGTGTACACGATCGCGCAGGACCACGTGAACCCGAACCTGCTGTTCGTGGGTACCGAGTTCGGCATCTTCTTCACCGTGGACGGCGGCCGCAAGTGGGTCCAGCTCAAGGGCGGCATGCCGACCATCGCGGTGCGAGACCTCGAGATCCAACGGCGGGAGAACGACCTCGTGGCCGCGTCGTTCGGTCGCAGCTTCTACATCCTGGACGACTACACGCCGCTGCGGGAGGTGAGCGACGCCTTCGCGCAGGCCCACGAGGCGCACATCTTCCCGATCAAGCGCTCGCTGATGTACATCCAGCGACGCACCCTGGGCGGTGGAGAGAAGGCCAGCCAGGGGGCGAGCTTCTACACCGCGCCCAACCCGGCGTTCGGCGCCACCTTCACCTACTACCTGCGCGAATCCCTCAAGACGCAGCGCGCGCAGCGGCAGCAGCGCGAGGGCAAGCTCGCCAAGGCGGGGCAGGACACACCCTACCCCGCGTGGGACGCGTTGAAGGCCGAGGACCGCGAGGAAGACCCAGCGGTGACGCTGATCGTGAGGGACGAGATGGGCGACGTGGTGCGGCGCATCACCGGCAAGACCGGCAAGGGCATCCACCGCGTAACCTGGGACTTCCGCTATCCGGCCTATACGCCGACCCGTCTCGAGGGCGGCGGGGGTGGCGGCTTCTTCGGTGGTGGCTTCGGTCCCATGGCACTGCCGGGCACCTACACGGTGAGCCTGGAGAAGCGCGTGAACGGGGTGAGCACCGAGCTCGTGGGTCCCACGACCTTCGAGGTCGAGCCGCTCGGCATGGCGAGCCTCGGCGAGGTCGACCGCGCGGCGCTGCTCGCCTTCCAGAGGCAAACCGGCGAGCTGCAGCGCGCCGTCATGGGCGCCAGCCGGGCAGCAAGCGAGGCCGCCAACCGGCTCAAGTTCATCAAGCGCGCCATCGAGGAGTCACCCAACGTGGATCTCACGGTGCGCGACGAAGCCAGGGCACTGGAGATCCGGCTCATGGACCTCCAGGAAGCGCTGAGCGGCGACCGGACCATGCCGCGTCGCAACGAGCCCGGGATGCCGGGTATCCAGAGCCGTGTTCAGCAGATCGTGCGCGGGCACTGGAGCACGACGTCGGCGCCGACTGCCACACATCGGCGCAACTACGAGATCGCGTCGGAGCAGTTCGGCGAGATCGTGGATGACCTGCGACAGCTGATCGAGGTGGACCTCGTGGCATTCGAGGGCCGGCTCGAGGCTGCCGGCGTGCCGTGGACGCCGGGACGTGGCGTGCCGCGCTGGCCGCGGTAGTCGCTACGCCATCCTGAGACACGCGGCATCGAGGCGGCGGGCGGGTGCCCGCCGCCTCTTGTACTTAGATTGGGTGCTATGAGCCAGCCGACCGTTCTCATCAGTGAAACCGACATCCAGCGCCGCGTGGACGAGCTGGCCGCGGAGATCTCCCGCGATTACGCCGGGAAGGGCGAGATCACGCTCATCGCGGTGCTCAAGGGCGCGTTCATCTTTCTCGCCGACCTGTCCCGCCGGCTCACTGTTCCCCGGCGCATCGAGTTCATGGGGCTGTCCAGCTATGAGGAGGGCAGCACGCACAGTGGGGCCGTGCGGCTGGTGATGGACCTGCGCGAGAGCATCGAGGACCGGCACGTGCTCGTCGTGGAGGACATCGTCGACACGGGCCGGACCCTGCACTACCTGATCGAGCTGCTGAAGACCCGGGACCCCGCCTCGGTACGCGCCTGTGCCATCGTACGCAAGAAGGACCGCCACGAGGTAGAGGTGAACATCGACTACCTGGGATTCGACATCCCCGACGCGTGGGTGGTGGGTTACGGGCTAGACTACGACGAGCAGCACCGCACCCTGCCGTACATCGGGTTCGTGGAACCCGACGAGGGTTAACCGCCGAGCGTGCCCGCCCTTTGGCGAACGGCCGGCCCCGGAGACCCGGAGCCGGCCGCTCTGCTTTCGGACGAGGGCGGTCGCCTACTCGCCGCCCGCCATCACCGAATCACGCTTCGCCTTGAAGGCCACGCCTTCCCGCCAGTTGGGGAAAGTGTCCTCGTTGGCCAGCCGGAAGCCCACACGGAACAGCAGCTGCAGGTCGTCCACCGCACCGCTGAGATCCCAGTTCACGTCGTACTCGTCGGACGGCTTATGGTAGTTCTCCGCGGTGTACTCGGCCTTGCGCTCCACCGTCCACGACTCGCCGTGCTCCACGTGGTCGATCCCCTGATCGGTGTACAGCGCCGGAACGCCTTCCTTGGCGAAGTTGAAGTGGTCGGAGCGGAAGTAGAAGCCCTTCTCCGCCTCTGGATCGGGCCGCACGCGCCGCTTCTGCTTGCGGGCCGCGTCGGTCAGGTAGTCGTCCAACTCGGAGTTGCCCAGGCCGATCACCGTGACGTCGTTCATCGGTCCGTAGATGTTGAGCCCGTCCATGTTTATCGCCGCCACCGTCTTGGCGAGTGGGACCGTCGGGTTCACGGCATAATGCGCCGAGCCCAGCAATCCCTGCTCCTCGGCCGTCACGGCGAGGAACATCACGGAGCGCAGCGGCCGCGTCTCCAATGACGCATACACCCTGGCGAGCTCCAGCAGGCCCGCTGTGCCGGTCGCATTGTCGAGCGCCCCGTTGTAGATCTGGTCGCCCTCGAGCGAGGCGTCCATTCCCAGGTGATCCCAGTGCGCCATGTACACCACGTACTCGTCGGCGCGCTCGCTGCCCAGCAGCATGCCCAGCACGTTGTTCGACGTGGAGCGGCGCACCGTGTTGCGCAGCGTGACCGACGCCGTCACCGGCATCGGCACGGGATTGAAGTTGCGCGTCCTCGCGAGCTGCGCGAAGGAGTCACAGTTGAGCCCCGCCTGCGTGAAGATGTCGCGCGCGGCGTCGAGCGTGAGCCAGCCCTCCACGGCGACGCGCGACATGTTGTTGTCTTCGCGCACCAGGTCGAACTGCGGCCCACTCCAGCTGCTCTCCACCACGGCCCAGGGGTACCCCGCCGCTTCGGTCTCGTGGATGATGAGCGCGGCCGCCGCACCCTGCCGCGCCGCTTCCTCGTACTTGTAGGTCCAGCGACCATAGTAGGTCATCGCGTTGCCATTGAACAACGCGGCGTCCTTGGTGGGAAAGCCCGGGTCATTGACCAGGATCACCACGGTCTTGCCGGTGACGTCCACACCCTCGTAGTCGTTCCAGCCGTACTCCGGCGCCACAATGCCATATCCCACGAAGATCATTTCTGACGCGTTGATGCTCGACCGGTTGACCACGCGGGTAGTCCAGGCCATGAAGTCGCGTCCGTAGCGCCAGCGCGTGGTGCGGCCGTTCCCCGTAATCGTGAGTTGGGCACTCGGCCTCGCCGCAATAGAGACCAACGGCACCTCCTGCAGGTAGCTGTCGCCGTTCCCCGGCTCGAGCCCGATCGCCCGGAACTGTTCCTGGAGGTACGCGAGGGTACGCTCCTCACCGACCGAGGAGGGCCCCCGGCCCTCGAAAGAGTCGGCGGACAGAATCTCCACGTGCGCCGCGAGCTCTTCCGCCGTCATGAGATCGAGTGCCGCTGTCAGCACGGGGTCCTCACCACAGCTCGCGGCGAGCAGGACCATCGCGGCCGTCGCGGTAATGCCGACAAACCTGTTCGCTTTCATGAGACCGACCTTCCTCCCCTGTTTCCACTTCAACCGTCGGCGAGTGGGGTCACACCACCACTCGCCAGCCCGACGTAGCCTAATGCCTTTGGCGCGAAACGGAAACGGGGAGGGGCCGCGGCTCGGGCGCTCAGCGCGACAGGGCGGACTCGCGGGACTCGGCGGAGGAGGGATCGCGCCGAGCGGGCTGCCGCCGCCTCACTCGGCGGTGCACCAGCCGGTACCCCAAGAGCAGGACCAGGGCGAGCCCGTACAGGGCCGGCCGACGCGTATCGGCCTTGACCAGCCAAAGGAAGTGGAGCACGGCACCGGCGCCGGCCAGGTACACCAGTCGGTGCAGTCGCTGCCAGCGTTTGCCGCCGAGGCGCTTCACCCACCCGCGCGTCGACGTCACCGCGAGCGGGGCCAGGAGCAGGAACGTGGCGAAGCCCACGGTGACGTAGGGCCGCTCCGCCACGTCCTCGACCACGACGGCCAGCGAGAGCCCCTCGCCCGTGAGCCAGGTCTGGTCGGCGACGTACGTGAGGAAGTGGAGCACGGCGTAGGTGAAGGCGAACAGGCCCAGCATGCGGCGCAGCCGCATGAGCCACCCGGCGCCGAGCAGCTGGCTCGCGGGCGTCACGGCCAGCGTGAGCATGAGGAGGGTGATGGCCGTGAGGCCGGTGCGGTGTGTGATCTCCTCGACCGGGTTGGCGCCCAACCCACCGGTCATGGTATCCCGCACCAGCAGCCCGAGCGGGACGAGGGCGGCCACGAACACGGTGGGCTTCAGCACCCACCGTACGAACTGAAGGCGGGTCATGGGAGACTAGTAGTGGCGGGCCAGGTCCATCCCCGTGTAGAGCTGTGCCACCTGGTCGCCGTAGCCGTTGAACGGGAGCGTGGCCCGCTTGAACAGGTCACCGATGCGCCGCTCCCGCTTCTGGCTCCAGCGCGGGTGGTCCACCGCGGGATTCACGTTGGCGAAGAAACCGTACTCGCGCGGCGCCACGACGTTCCAGGTGGCCCGCGGTTGCTCACGCGTGAGCCGGATCCGCACGATCGACTTGATGCTCTTGAAGCCGTACTTCCAGGGTACCACCAGCCGGATCGGGGCACCGTTCTGATTGGGCAGCTCCTTCCCATACAGCCCCACGGCCAGCAGCGTGAGCGGATGCATGGCCTCGTCTAGCCGCAGGCCCTCCACGTAGGGCCAGGGGAGCACGTCCCGCTTCTGACCGGGCATCTGCTCGGTGTCGTATAGCGTCGTGAACTCCACGTACTCCGCATTGGACGTCGGCTCGACGGCGGCCAGCAGGTCCTTGAGCGGGAAGCCGAGCCAGGGAATCACCATGGACCACGCCTCCACGCACCGCAGCCGATACACCCTTTCCTCCGGCGGAAACCGCTGCCGCAGGTCCTCGATGTCGAACGTCTGGCGCCGCTGGACCTCCCCATCGACCTCGACCGTCCACGGCCGGGGACGCAGCGTATGCGCGTGCTTGGCCGGGTCTTCCTTCCCCGTCCCGAACTCGTAGAAGTTGTTGTAACTCGTGACGTCGTCGTACGGCGTGAGCTCGTCTTCCCGGGGCCCCGCGGGCCGCACCTCCTTGGCGGAGGCGTCACACGCACTCAGCAGTCCCGGCACGGCGGCGCCTGCCAGCAACGCGGCTCCGGTGCCGAGGAACCGGCGGCGGTCCCAGTAGAGGGACTCGTCGGTGATCTCAGAGGATGGGATGTCGTCGGGGCGTCGTATCAGCATTGGCGATAAGGTGTCTCGGGTTCCCAGTCTTAACCGCGCTCGGCCAGGAAGGTTCCCGCCACCTCACTCCCCCCTTCCCACCCCAATCACCACCTTGGTCCCCTTCCCCACCCAGCTCTCCACCTCAATGGTGCCGCCCCACGATTCCACCAGGCGCTTGCAGATGGCCAGCCCCAGTCCCGCACCGCTCGAGGTGGTCGAGAAGCGCGGCTCGAAAATGTGGATCCTGTGCTCGTCGGTGATGCCGCGCCCATCATCCTCGATCACCATCGTGGCACGGTCCTCGCCCTCGTAGGCCAGCCGAATGGTCACCTGCGAAGCCGCCGCGTCGCGGGCGTTCTCGATGAGGTTGATCAGGACCTCCTTCACCTCATCGGCTCGCACGAGCGCCTCCACCGCTCCCGCAGCCTCGACGCGCACCTCCGCCCCACCACTCCCCAGGGAGTACAGCGCGGCCGCGTCCCGGGCGATCTCGGTCAGATCGCTCGCCACGAGCGCGGCCGCCTCCGCCGGCGGTGCCCCAAAGCGCGAGAACGCGCGCGCGATGGCATCCAGCCGCTCGATCTCGGCCAGGATCTGCTGCGCCGTCTGCTCCAGCGTGGCGTCGAAGTCGCCCCGCCCCTGGCGCCGCGCCCGCTGCAGGTGCTGTACGCCGAGCCGAATCGGCGTGAGCGGGTTCTTGATCTCGTGGGCGATCTGTCGCGCCAGCTCACCCCAGGCCAACACCCGCACCGCACGCGCCATCTCGGTGGTGTCGTCCAGCGCCACGACGCAGCCTCTGGGGTCGGTCTGAAGCGTCGCCACCTGCGCACGGATGCGGCGCGCGCCGATCGTGAACTCGCGCTCGTCGATATCCCCCTCCGAGCGCATGAAGTCGATCACCCATTCCCATACCGGGAGCCATGCGGCGTCCGTGGCCGCGGCGATGGGTGTGCCGTGCTCGAGCTCCACCTCGAGCAACTCGCCGGCACGCGGGTTGGCGATCGTGACCTGCATGCTGCGATCGAGCGCGACCACGGCCGTCGCTACGTTGCGCAGCACCGTGGCGGTGCGCCGGCGCGCGCCCTCGAGGGCTTGCTGGCTCGCGTCCACGTCCTGTGCCATGCGCACGAACGCGTCCATCACCGGCTCGAACTCCTGGGGCACGTCCGGCCCGAAGGGCGGGAGGTCGTCCCGCTGTCCCACGGCCACGGCGGCGGCGCGCAGCGACTGCACCGGACGCGCCAGCGAGTGCGCGGCGAGCGCGGCCAGCGCGGCGGCACCCGCCACCCCAAGGATCGTGACCAGCAACAGTCCGTACGCGAGGTCCTCCCGCTCTCGCAGGATGTCGCTCACGTCCACCAGGCGCGGGGCGGCGAGCACGGGGAACGCATCCCCGGTTCCCGGGAGACGGCGGTAGCCGACGCGGGTGAGCTGGCCGCCGATCACCGCGTTCGCCGTCACCTCCAGCTCGTCGCGCAGCGCAAGCCGGGTGTGCACGTCGGGCGGGAGGTAGACCCCCAGAAGCCCCAGCTCGGCCAGCACGGCGGTGCTGGCGGCTTCGAGCACCCCCTCCTCGTACCAGACCAGATCCGCACTCAACCGCTGCGAGAGGTCCTGGAGCTGGCGAGGCACATCCCCTTCCGCCATCGGGCCGAACTGCCGCGCCGTCCCCACGGCATCGCTCAACGTCTGTTGGATGAGGAGGTCCCGGCTCCGCGTCGCCTCCGCCCGCAGCCGTCCAATCGACCACGAAGCGAAGACCAGTGTCGGGATCACGAAGAACGCGGCGAGCGCCACCGTCAGCCGCAGGCGGTACGACCGCAAGCCCAGGGCATCACGCAGCGCGTGCGGCACCGTCAGCGTGCCGCTCACCGTCTCGCCCGCGAGCCCGAGCAGGAGCAGGATCGCCACGTCGAGCAACACCAGGAGCATGCCCCGCACCACCAGTTGGGATACGTCACGCAGCGACACCACGGCGTGCAGATGGTGCTCCCCCGACGGGAGCCGCACCACCTGGGTGGCCCGCACCGTCCACGCAACGCGACGCCACACCATGCGGTCCTCCGCGGGAACGTCGCCAGCCACGACCGGCTCGCCCAGCGACAGCTGGTACGGCGCGATCAGCCTCCGTTCCCCACGCAGGAAGCGTCCCACCAAGACCGGCTCGATGAGCCGGGACCGGGGCGCCACCCCCACCGTCACCACCGAGCCGTCCCCGAACGGGACGGCCGTCACGTAATGCATGCCGGGCTCCCGCTCGACCGCCCGAAGCACCGGCTCCCCACGGCTGCGTGCCTCGCGCGCCAGCTCCTGGAGCAGCGCGGGGGTGAGGTTCAACTCGGCCAGCTCCAGGGCCGCCACGCGCTCCCCGTCGGGCCCCCACGTGGCCAACACGGCGGGGTAGTCATCCTGGCTGAGGGGAGAGCGGCGCCAGCTGGCGTAGAGGGCCGCGGCCGAGGTAGGAGCCGCCGCCTCCGACAGGCTCGTGCCGAAGCGGTCGAGGTACCCCAGGGCGACCGGATCGCCGCCACGCAGGCGCTGGGCATCGCGCTCGGCGAGCAAGAGCCGCCCGTGCAGCGTGGCGCCCCACGTCAGCAGGGCCGCCGCGAAACCGGCGACCATCGTGAGCGTCACCAGCCGGCGTGGCCGCGACGCCGGCTGGATCGCCAACACGAGCGACGGCACCCAGAGCAGCCCGTACCAGACAGGCCAGTCACCGCTCGGCTGCCAGGCAATGAGACCCACCACGGCGAGCGCCGCCGCCCACGCCACCGCCCCCCACGCCGTCCAGCCGCGTCTCCGCACGCCATCATCCGAACCGAGGAGCAGCGCCGCGGCGAGTCCCAGCGCCACGCCCACGATCGCGAGCGACACCTGCCACGAGAGCCACAGCCGCACACCCACGCCCGTCGCCGGCGGCGTGATCCCCCGCGCCAGTGTCCACAGGAAATAGGGCGCGGCCAGCACCAACAGACCGGCGAGCACGGTCCCAACTTTGGTGCGCCTCGGATGGCGTCTCGCCCCGCGCCCGAGGGCGACGACCGCCAGCGCCGCCGCCAGCAACAGTGCGCCGGCCGAGGCGGAGAGAGGACCCAACCAGCGATGGAAGTAGATCGCGGAGTTGAACAGCGGGTCCAGGCCCACGTGCTGGCCGGCAGGGGTGACGATGAGCGCCACCGCGAAGCCAACCACACCGACCCAGCGCGCCGTCGCGCCACCGGCCAGCGCCAGCAGCGCAAGCGTCGCCAGCGTCAGGAGCGTGCCCCAACGCGCTCCCCCCGCCACGAGCCCGAGCTTGTAGGACCCCTGGGAGGGCGGCACGGTGCGCACGCTGAACAGCGTGTCGGGAGCGGCCTCGCCGGCTACCGGGGTGCACGAGGGCAGACAGTAGTCGAACACGTCGGTTGCCAGCGGCGCGGACCCCGGGGTGTAGAACTCCAGGCTCGCGCCGGTGGTCCGCACGAAGTGGGACGCCACCGTCTGTCCCTGGTCGGGCACGGCGCTGTCGGCAGCCAGCAGCACGCTCCCCACCGCGCTCCAGCTTCCCATCTGGCGGCGCGCCTCCAGCAAGACGTAGAATGGGGTCATGCGGGCTGACAACTCTGTCGTGTCGCGCCGCGGGGGGACGCGGTACTTCCCCGCCCAACTCCACGGCCTACCGGTCTCGTCGAGAATGACGACGCCGTGCTCCGGTGGGACGGTCGTGACCACGCCGTCGAGCGCGGCGAACGCCTCCTCCCGCGTCTCTACCTCGAGGTCCGCGGCGTGCGCGGCCAACCCACGCGCCAGATCCACTGCGGCGCCCAGCGTCGCGTCGAGCCGCTCGCTCGCCTGCTGGATGAGCGCCTCGCGTACCTCCAGCCACCGCTGCTCCACGGCGCGGACGCGCAGCGACGTACCGAGCATGGCGACGGCCGCCGCCACCGCGGCCACGGCCGTGGCGAGCGCCCCGAGCTTCCGGGAGCGCGCCGCGGCGGCCGCCACGCACACGGCCAGCGCGCAGGCCACGACGGCCCAGGCCACGCCCGGCTCGTCGATCCAGAGCCCGAGCACGACTGCCTCGGCGGCTACCGCGAGCTCCCAATGAGCGATCCGCAGTCTCCTCGCGAGCACCCGATCTACCTCAAGTACCTCAGTCCGGACGCGGTGCGCACCCGGCTCGAGCGCGACCCCCGTCTCATCGTTCCCGTAGGCACCACCGAGCAGCACGGCCCCCACCTGCCGCTCGGCTGCGACACGTTCATCGTGGAGCAGCTGGCCGATGACCTCTCAACCGAGTTCGGCGTGCTGCGGGCACCCACGGTGGAATATGGCGTCAACGCACCCACGATGAACCACTATCCTGGGAGTGCGTCGGTTCACCGCAAGACCTTGCACCGTTTTCTGAACGATCTGGTGGGGTCCTGGGAGGCCGGCGGCGTGGAGCAGTTCATCATCATCACCGCCCACGGCTCGGACCCGCACCTGGAGGCCGTCTCCACCCTGCACACTCGGCGCGCCCGCGTACGCACTGTGGACATCTTCGCGGTCCCCGTCGAGCAGTCGAATGGCGGCGGGACCGGACCGATCCACGGGGGCGAGCTGGACACCTCGTTGTTGCTGTACGTGGATGCGACCTTGGTCGATCTCAAGAAGGCCCGCGATTACTTCCCCCCCAAGGCGGTGGCGCGTCGCTACCAACGGGGCGGTCGGGGCGCCATCCCTAAGGACAGCCCCGGCTCGCTCGGGCGGCCGAGCCTGGCTTCGGTGGAGAAAGGGGAGCAGCTCTACCACTTCATCTACGAGCGGATCGCCTCCCGCGTCTTCCGGAACCAAGCGGCGCCGGCAGGGTCGCAGTAGGCATGCGTTTCTCGCTCCGGACCACCGTGCTCGCCGGCCTGTTGGCCCTCGTCTCGCCTCTGACCACGGCGCTCACTGCGCAGCAGGTCATCGATCGCGGCACGCTCGTGATCATGCGGGAGGGACAGCTGGTGGGGCAGGAGGAGTTCGTGGTGGAGCGGGGTCGCCGCTCGGGCGCCCCCGACGGCTTCACCATCGCCAGCGTCGTCTCGTACCCGGCCGAGCGGCCCACCCGCCGGCTCACCTCCGTCGTCGAGTTCGGGCCCGATTCCCTGCCGGCCGCCACGCTGGTGGAGGCGGAGGACGGTGAGCTGCGCCGCGTGCTGATCCGACTCGGCCCCCGGCGCGTGACCGTGCGGGTCGTGACGCCCAGCGGAGAAGCCGCTCGCGAGTACCCCAGCGCCCAACGGCACCTGGTGCTCGACGACTCGTTGTTCGCCCCCCACGCGGTGGCGCTCCCGCTGCCCCCCGGCGCAGTCCGGGCCATCACGCTCAGGGAGGGTGGTCGGGCCACCGCCGAGGTCGCCGATCACGGCAGCGACCGCACGGAGGTGGGCACCGCCCGCCTTACCCTGCACCACCTGAGCATGACCGTGGAGGGGGAGCGGCGCGACCTCTGGTACGACGAGCGAGGCCGGCTGATCAAGGTCTCCATCCCGAGCCGCGGCACGACCGTTCTCCGCAGTCCCTAACCACCGCGTAAGTCAGTACCCCACAGCAGGTTCCAGCCCTTGGCGGGAGCCGCCCGAGGCGCTTCCTTTCCCAGGGTGTCTCGGGTTGAAACCTCCTCGTCGGCCCAACCGTACGAAGGAGTGTGCACTCAACGTGTTACGCCGCCCGGCCGTACGAATGGTGAACACTCACCGCAACCACCGAAGGCAAGACTCATGACACGTAGAACCACCATTCTCGTCGTGGCTCTGGCAACGGCGCTCCCGGCGCTCGCGCAGAGCCAAGCCGATCCCACGATTCCGCGGGAGCTCACCCTGCAGCAGGCCGTCGACCTGGCGTGGCAGTACAACCCCACGTTCCGCCAGATCGCCAACGACCTCGGCCCGGCCACCTGGTCGGTACGCAACGCCTGGGCGGCATTCGTTCCCGCCGTGGATCTGAGCGGCTCGCTGAGCTATGCGGGCGCCGGCTCGCAGCGCTTCCTGACCGCGGAATTCCAGCAGGGCTCGCCGACGGTCAACTCGAGCTACGGCCTCACCATGTCGGCCCGGCTGGACGGCCGCACGATCATGGGCCCTAGCGTCTCCGAGGCGCAGTACGACGCCACGCAGGCGGCGATCAGCGGGGCCGAGGTCAACCTGGAATCCACGGTCAAGCAGCAGTACCTCGCGGTGCGCCAGTCCGAAGCGCAAGTGGAGTTGTCGGAGAAGCAGCTGGAGCGCAACGAGGAGTTCTTGCGGCTCGCGCAGGCCCGCTTCGAGGTGGGCCAGAACACGATGCTCGACGTGCGGCAGGCCGAGGTCGCCAAGGGACAGTCCGAGGTGACGCTGTTGCAGGCGCGGCAGCTGGTGATCGTGGACCGGCTGCGCCTGTTCCAGACCATGGGCATTCCGGCACCCAGCGATCCGCTGTCGGTGACCCTGGTGGACTCGTTTCCCATCACCCAGCCGGAGTGGGAGCTGGGAGAGCTGTTGCTGGCGGCGGAGGACGGCAACCCCGACCTTCTGTCGCTCCGGGCCAGCGAATCGGCGGCGAAGGCGAATGAGGGCGCGGCCAAGGCCACCTGGCTGCCGACGCTCTCGTTCCAGGCAGGCTGGAGGGGCTTCACGCAGGAATTCACCAACTCACAGTTCCTGATCGACCAGGCCGAGGGCAGCGCGGCGGGCAACATCGCCACGTGCCAGGCCTCCAACCAGCTGTGGCTCAACCCAGGGGAGACGCCGCTAGACTGCGGCGTCTTCCAGGTCACCGATGAGGATCGAGCCAACATCATCGAGCAGAACAACGTCTTCCCATTCAAGTTCACGACGCAGCCATTCGGCGCGGTCGTCTCGATCTCCATGCCGCTGTTCACGCAATTCAGCCGGCCGCTGGAGGTCTCCCAGGCCGCGATCGCGGCCGAGGACGCCCAGGAAGCCGTGCGGGCGCGGGAGCTGCAGGTGCGCACCGACGTGAGCCAGGCGTATTTTCAGCTCCTGGCGGCGTACGAGGCAATCAGGATCCAGGAGAACAACCAGACGGCGGCTCAGGAGCAACTTCGACTGGCCACCGAGCGTTATCGAGTTGGGTCCGGAACCTTCTTCGAGCTCCTGGACGCGCAGCTTGCGGCCCAGCAGGCGGAGGCCGACTACATCAACGCGATCTACGCTTACCACCAGGCGATTGCGACGCTCGAGAACGCCGTAGGCAGGCCACTGCGCTAACACTGTGAGACGGTCATGAAGAAGAAGAAGGTCATCATCTTTGGCGGGATCGGCGTGGCCATCGTCGCGCTGATCGGCCTCAACGCCGCCTCCAACCGGGACCGGGGACAGTCGGTCCGGCTGGAGGAGGTCGGGCAGCGCGACCTCGTTGCCACGGTTACCGCCAGCGGGCAGATCGAGCCCAAGCGGTCGGTGGACATCAGCGCCGACATCACGGGCCGCATCATCCGCATCCCTGTGGAGGAGGGCGACTGGGTCAAGCAGGGCGATCTCGTGCTGCGCATCGATCCATCCCAATACGAGGCGGCCGTGGCCCGGGGCAGGGCCATGATGGCCTCGGCCGAGGCGTCGGCGCTGCAGGCCCGCGTCAACCGCAACCAGGCCGAACGGGCGTGGAACCGCGCGCAGGAGCTGCGCAACCAAGACCCCAACCTCGTCTCCGACCAGCAGCTCGAGCTGTCTCAGATGGACTTCGACGTGGCCGAGGCGCTGGCCGTAGCGGCGCAGCATCAGGTCGAGCAGGCCCAGGCAAGCCTGCAGGAGGCGCAGGAACAGCTCGCCAAGACGGTGCTACGCGCCCCAATGGACGGCCAGGTCACGCGCCTGGCGGTGGAAGAGGGCGAGGTCGCTGTGCCCGGGACCTTCTCACGCGAGACCGGGCTGCTCCTGACCGTGTCGGACCTCTCGATCATCCAGGTGACGGTTCGGGTCGACGAGACCGACGTGGTGCGACTCCACATGAATGACTCCACGGAGGTGACGATCGACGCCTTCCCCGACACGACGTTCACCGGGCGGGTCACGCGGATCTCCCAGAGCGCGGTGCGCGGGGTGGCGCAAACGGCCGGCGGGACGAACCAGGCCGTGGATTACGACGTCGAGGTGACCCTCGACGATCCCCCGCCGGGTATCCGTCCCGACCTCTCGGCCACGGCCAAGATCGTGACCGCGACACGCGACAGCTCGCTGAGCGTTCCGATCATTGCCCTCACCGTGCGCGAGCACACCCCGATCTCCACCGAGACGGCGCCGCAGGACACTACCGCCGGCGCCGAAGAGGTCGAGGGCGTGTTCGTGGTGCAGGACGGCCTCGCCGAATTCCGACCGGTCAAGGTCGGCATCGCGGGTGAGGAGTACTTCGAGGTGCTCGAGGGGCTCGCGATGGGCGACACCATTGTGGCCGGGCCGTATCAGACCATTCGCGACCTGCGGGACAGCGCGCGCGTGCGCGCCACCAGCGAGGGTGGCAGCGAGGGAGGTAGCTGATGTCGGGAGAGCCGCTGATCCGGGTCTCCGGTCTCACTCGGGAGTACGAGATGGGGGCCGAGACGGTCTACGCCCTGCGGGGCGTCGACATGGACCTCCGCCGCAACGAGTACGTGGCCATCATGGGGCCGTCCGGCTCGGGCAAGTCCACCTTGATGAACCTGATCGGCTGCCTCGACTCGCCCACCAGCGGTGAGTACTGGCTCAACGGAATGGAGGTCTCCCAGATGCCCGACGACGAGCTCGCGCGGGTGCGCAACCGGGAGATCGGATTCGTGTTCCAGACCTTCAACCTGCTGCCGCGGGCGAGTGCGCTGCACAACGTCGAGCTGCCGCTGATCTACGCCGGCGTGAGCGGGAAGGAGCGTCGCCACCACGCCGCCCGCGCACTCGAGCGGGTAGGACTCGGCGACCGCATGCAACACAAGCCCAACGAGCTGTCGGGCGGGCAGCGCCAGCGGGTGGCGATCGCCCGCGCGCTGGTGAACGACCCGAGCATTCTGCTGGCCGACGAGCCGACGGGGAACCTCGACTCCAGCACCAGCTCCGAGATCATGGCGGTGTTCGAGGAGCTGTACCATCAGGGGCAGACGGTCGTGATGGTCACGCATGAGGCCAACATCGCGGAGCACGCACGCCGGGTGGTGACGCTGCTCGACGGCGTCGTGCACTCCGACACCGTGAGGAAAGCGGCCTAGCCCATGCCGTTCCGGGAGGCGATCCGCCTGGCGCTGCGCGTCATCTGGACGCAGAAGATGAAGAGCAGCTTCTCCGTCATCGGCATCTTCATCGGGGTGACGTTCCTCATCGCGGTGGTGTCGGTCGTGGAGGGCATGAACGAGTACATGACGGAGAGCTTCGCCAACAAGCTCCTCGGCGTGAACACGTTCCAGCTGCGTCGCTACCCCGGCGTGCAGATGGGAGACATCTCCAGCGAGACCCGCCGCCAGTGGCGGCGGCGCCCCCGCATCACCTACGAGGATGCGCGCGCGGTGGAGGCTGGCCTCAGCGTTCCCGTGGTCATCGCGTGGGAGTCCAGTCGCCGCGGCATCGTGGAGTACCGAGGGAAGGTCGCTCGCGACATCGACCTCATCGGCACGACCGAGGACTGGTTCACCATCAGAACGATGGACCTCGAGGCCGGACGCGGATTCAGCGCGCAGGAGGTGCGCACCGGACAGCCAGTGATCGTGCTGGGGAACGAGCTGGCAGGCCGGCTGTTCGAGGACCTGGACCCCATTGGCCGGGAAGTGCGCGTCCGCAAGATTCCCTACCGGGTGATCGGCGTGGCCGAGCCCCAAGGCAGCGTGTTCGGGCTGTCGCTCGACAAGTTCGCCGTGGCGCCGGCGCTCTCGCCGATCAAGCGCTACGTGAACCCGCCGCGGGTCCTTGACGAGCTCAAGGTGCAGGCCGGCTCGCAGGAGGAGCTCCAGGCGGCGATCGCCCAGACCGAGGCGATCATGCGGAGCCGCCGGGGATTGCGGCCGACCGAGGAGAGCAACTTCTCCATCGAGACCGCCGACGCCGTACTCGACTTCTGGGACAACATCAACCAGTTCCTGATGACGGCGCTGCCGGGCCTGGTGAGCATCGCCCTCGTGGTGGGGGGGATCGTGATCATGAACATCATGCTGATGGCGGTGGCCGAGCGTACGCGCGAGATCGGCATTCGCAAGTCGTTGGGGGCGCGCCGCCGCGACATCATGCGCCAGTTCCTCGTCGAGTCCGCCACGCTGGCCACGGTGGGCGCGGCGATGGGGATCGCGTTCGGCCTCGGCATGGCTGCGGTGGTACAGGCGACCACCTTCCTGCCCGCGCGGGTGGCACCGTGGTCCATCGTCGTCGCCGTTCTGCTCGGCGCCGGCGTCGGCATCGGCGCGGGACTCTACCCCGCCAGCCGCGCCGCACGCCTCGACCCCGTGGAGGCCATCCGGCACGAGTGAATCATGACGCAACTGTTTGAGGGCGTAGGCATCGCGCTATCGTCGCTCCGGGCCAGCAAGGTCCGCGCGGCCTTGACGATCCTCGGGGTCGCCATTGGCGTCATGGTGGTCGTCGTGATCGGATCGATGATCACCGGCATCAACCGCGGCGTAGAGGACATCTTCAACCAGCTCGGGCCGCGCACCTTCTTCGTGTTCCGCTACTTCTCGGGCGGGATCAACGTCTCGGACGGATCCGACGAGATGAGCCCGTGGCGCCGCATGCCGCCGCTCACCATGGAGGAGGCAGGGCGCATTCGCGACCTGCCTTCCATCACCCACGTCGTGACGGAAGACGGCTCCAGTGGTCCGGTCGAGTTCGGCAGCGTCAAGCTGGAGGACGTGCCGATCCGGGGGCGCAGCCCCGAGTGGACGTTCATGTCCGGCGGCGACGTGCTGCCCGGCCGGTCGTTCACCCTGCTCGAGAGCGAGGCAAGTTCTCGGGTCGTCGTGATCAATGAGAAGCTGGCGAACGAGCTGTTCGGCCACCTCGACCCGATCGGCAAGCGAATCAGGGTGCACGGCGTGCCGTACGAGGTGATCGGCGTGCACATCCCGCCGCCCGACATCTTCGGCGAGTCGAACCGCCCCGAAGCGCTCATCCCGCACAAGACGTTCCAGAAGTACGTCCCCTACTGGCGCGGCTGGATGAACTTCCTCGTCCTGCCGAGCGAGCAGGTCACCGTACAGGCCGCGATCGACGACGTGACCGGCCTGTTGCGCTCAATGCGGAGCCTCAGACCGGCCGAAGAGAACAACTTCGCCGTCGTCACGCAGGACCGGCTGCTCGACAGCTGGAACCAGGTCACCGGCATGTTCTTCCTCGTCATGCTCGTGCTGTCGAGCGTGGGACTCATGGTGGGCGGCGTCGGGGTCGTGGCCATCATGATGATCTCGGTGACCGAGCGCACGCGCGAGATCGGCGTCCGCAAGGCGCTGGGCGCCAAACGCCGCGAGATCCTGTGGCAGTTCCTCGTGGAAGCCGCCACCCTCACCCTGGTAGGTGGCGCCATCGGAATGGTGCTGGGCGCCATCGCCACCGAGATCGTCAAGGCGGTCACGTCCATGCCGGCCACGATCCCCATGTTCTCGGTGGTGGCCGCCCTCGCGATGTCGGTGCTCACCGGCGTCGTGTTCGGGATGTACCCGGCGGCCAAGGCGGCGCGGCTGGATCCGGTGGAGGCGCTCAGGTACGAGTAGCGGGCGCCGACGGAACCTCCAGCGACCCCGCTCCGTAACACAAGCGGCTGGGCAACTTTCCACCCAGTTACCTAGCTTTCTGCCATGCCGATCTTCGAGGGTCTCCGCCTCGCCTTCCGCGAGATCGCCGCCCACAAGCTGCGGTCGTTCTTCACCCTGCTCGGCATCATCGTGTCGGTGGCGTTCCTGGTCGCGGTGGTCGCGATCATCCAGGGAATGAACGCGTACGTGCGCGAGAACCTGGCGGGCGCCATCGTGGGCCGGAATGCCTTCCAGATCCGCCGGATCCCCATCTCCGTCGGACTGTTCGACGACGAGGAGTGGCGCGAGCTGCAGCGACGCCCCGTCATCCGTCCGGAGGAGCTCGTGTTCATCGAGCGCGCCATTCCCGATGCGGAGGCCGTGGCGCTCCAATCAGGGTGGCCCACCCCGCAGGCCGACGTGACGTGGCGTAACCAGACGGTGGGCGATGTGCTCGTATTCGGCGTCACCCCGCACTACCAGGTCGTGCAGGACTACGAGATGGCGGCCGGCGAGGGGCTGGGCGACGTAGACGTGCGCGAACGGCGCCGGGTCGCGGTGCTGGGTTATGACGTCGCCGAGCGGCTGTTCGACGACTTCGACGCCGCCATCGGACGCAAGATCCGTGTGCGGGGCACCCAGGTCGTCGTCAAAGGCATTGTCGAGAAGAAGGGCACCGTGCTGGGGCAGTCGTGGGACGGGTTCGTGATGCTCCCCATCACACTGTTCGAGTCGATGTACGGGCGGCGCCAAACCACCACCATTTCGGTGAAGATGGCGCGCGCCGACGAGGTGGCGGGGGCAATGCTGCGCGCCGAGGAAGCGATGCGGATTGCGCGGCGACTGCGCCCCGGTGAGGCCAATGACTTCACCGTGGACACCGCCGAGGGACTGATCACGTTCTGGCAGAACCTCACCCGCGTCATCTTCGCGGTGGTGCCGGCGGTCGTGGCGATCGGTGTCGTAGTGGGCGGCATCGTCATCATGAACATCATGCTGATGAGCGTGTCGGAGCGGACGTTCGAGATCGGCATCCGCAAGTCGGTGGGCGCGAGGCGCGGTGACATTCAGCGCCAGTTCCTGGCGGAGTCGGTGGTCCTGGCAACCATCGGCGGCCTGCTCGGCATCCTCACGGGGTGGACGCTAGCACAGCTCGTCGCCGTCGTCTCCCCCTTGCCGGCCCGCGTCACGATGTGGTCGATCTCACTGGCCCTCACCCTGGGCGCGGGCGTGGGAGTGGTGTTCGGCGTGTACCCGGCCCGCCGGGCAGCGCGGCTCGATCCGATCATCGCGATGCGAAATGAGTAGCGACCTCCCGTGAGACTCCGACTCTCGAACTTCGCCGAAGGGGCGGGGATGGCACTGGACTCCATCCGGTCGCAGAAGCTGCGCTCGGGGCTCACGATCCTGGGCATCGTGATCGGGGTGGCCACCGTCATGTCCATGGCGTCCATCGTGCACGGCATCCGCGAGCAGATCGTGACGACGTTGGAGATCGTCGGCCCCACCACGTTCCGAATCCTGCGGTTCTTCTCGTCCACCCCACTCAACGCCGACCAGTTGCCACGCGAGGTACGGATTCGCCCCGTGCTGACCACAGAAGAGGCGGAGGCGATCGCCGACCTGCCGGAGATTCACTACTCCGCCATCTGGATGGGGGTGTTCGAGCACCTGGAGCACGAAGGCGTGCGCACGCAGCAAACTGTGGTGTACGGGGCAGACGATCGTTTCATGGAGATCCTCGGCGGTGCCATCGTCTCCGGCCGGACCTTCGTCTCCACCGAGGTGCGGACGGGCTCCCCGGTCGTGATCCTGGAGGAGGAGGCGGCGCAGAAGGTGTTCGGGCAGCTCAGTCCGGTAGGCCGTCTAATGCGGATCGCCGGCAGGTCGTTCCGCGTCGTGGGGATCTACCGCCTGCCGGAGAACATCTTCCAGGCACCAGGGCAGGAGATCTCCGCGATCGTCCCGTATGTGACAGCGGAGCGCTCGTTTCGCTACGACGAGACGCAGTCTCTGATCATCCTGGTGAAGCCGCGCGAAGGAGTCACCGTGGACGAGGCGATGGACGCGGCGACCCTGCAGCTGCGCAAGATGCGGGGGCTGCACCCGGGGGATCCGAACAGCTTCGACATGCTGACGTCGGACCAGGTGCTGAGCATCTTCAACCAACTCACCGGCGTGTTCTTCCTAGTGATGATCGTGCTATCGAGCGTCGCACTCATGGTGGGTGGGATCGGCGTCATGGCGATCATGATGGTCTCGGTCACGAGCCGGACCCGCGAGATCGGGGTGCGCAAGGCGCTGGGCGCCACGCGGCGGGAGATTCTGTGGCAGTTTCTCATCGAGGCGGCCACGCTCACGGCGGTCGGCGGCGCCGTGGGCATTCTCGTGGGGCTGGGCGCCGGCCAGGTGCTGAAGGGAGCGCTGGGGCTCTCCACCGGCGTGCCGGTCTGGAGCGCGGTGGTCGCCACGGGCGTGTCGGTCGCGATCGGCCTGGTGTTCGGCATGCTGCCGGCGAACCGGGCGGCCCGGCTCGACCCGGTGGAGGCGCTAAGGTACGAGTGACGCGGCGCGGGGCTGCTCCTAGCTCTTCGCTTGACCGGGCCCCTGCCTACGCGAACTGCACCGCGGTTAAGGCTCGGCGGCACTGCAGGCTCCCCCGGTCACACTTGGCGTCGACGCTCGAGCCTCCGATCCATTCCGCGCTGAGGTTCGCTCCGGCAGGACCCCGGTCTCGCACAGCCCTGGTTCGCCCTATCACTCCGGCTCCCCTCTTCCCGCACCCTCCTTAAACGCCCCCCGGCTCGACGGCGCGCGGCAAACACAAAGAGCCCCGGCACGTACCGGGGTTCGGGAAAGTCCTGGTGCTGCTGCTGTCTTCTACTCCAACCGCATCAATCTCAGCGGTTCAGCGTATCTGGGATGGTCCCACAGGTTGTCCCTGGTCGGATGCCGAATTTGGAGGTTGACCCCGGGAACGCGCGTTTCCGCAGCGCGCATGAGCCTATCGATTGCCGCGTCGAGACAGCCGGACACGCCCGCTCGGGCGTGTCCACGTGTCCACCCTGTACCTGGTAGGTACCCGCTAATCAGAGACATCCGACTAATCGCGCCCGGCCCCGCACCGGGCGCTGTCGTATGCGTCTGGTGCATCCCGGCATCGGGTTCTATTCTAACCGAATCCGATCCCGGGGATTCGGCGCGTGCCGGACGTCCTTGCTCAGCTCCGCAGCGCACTTGGTGACCGCTACAGGATCGAGCGTGAGCTCGGCCGGGGCGGGATGGCGGTGGTGTATCTCGCCCACGACCGGAAGCTCGGCCGCCAGGTGGCGCTCAAGGTGCTGCGGCCGGAGCTTGCGGCCTCCCTCGGCGGGGAGCGGTTTCTGCGCGAGACCGAGATCGCCGCCCGGCTCACCCATCCCAACATCCTGGCGCTGCACGACCGCGGGGAAGCCGACGGCCTGCTCTACTACACGATGCCGTACGTCGAGGGCGAGTCACTGAGTGATCGCCTGAATCGCGAGCGGCAGCTCCCCCTGGAGGAGGCGCTCCAGATCACCCAGGAAGTGGCCGAGGCGCTGGACCACGCACATGCGCAGGGCATCGTGCACCGCGACATCAAGCCCGACAACATCCTGTTCGAAGGCGGCCACGCGGTGGTGGCCGACTTCGGGATCGCCCGCGCCATCGATGTGGCCGGCGGCGAGCGGCTTACGGAGACAGGCCTGGCGGTAGGTACACCGGCCTACATGAGCCCGGAGCAGGCAAGTGGGGTGGAGGTGGTGGATGCGCGCAGCGATCTCTATGCGCTGGCCTGCGTGCTGTACGAGATGCTGGCGGGGGAGCCGCCGTTTCCGGGCACCAGCGCGCAGGCGATTCTGGCGCGCAAGGTGACGGAGCCACCGCGGTCAGTGCGCACGGTGCGGCGCACGGTGCCGGAGGGGGTGGAGCAGGTGCTGCAGCGTGGGCTGGCGACGTCGGCGGCGGACCGGTACGTCACGGCACAGGAGTTCGTGCAGGCGCTGGAGCGGGGAGTGACCGCACCGACCCGCACGACGGTGACGCAGCGGGTGCTCCTCGGTGGCACGCTGGTGGTGGTGCTGGCCGGGGCCCTGGTGCTGGGCCAGTGGCTGCGACCGGGGGGCGCGGGCTCGAATCATCCGCGCACCGCCATCGCGGTGCTGCCGTTCGAGGATCGTACGGCCGACGAATCGCAGGCGTACTTCGCGAGCGGTCTGCACGACGAGCTCATCACGCAGCTGGCCAAGGTGGCTGCGCTCACGGTGATCGGCCGCACCTCGGTGCTGAGCTATGTGGGCACGACGAAGCCGCTGGACACGATTGCCGAGGAGTTGGGAGTGGGGGCGATCGTGGAGGGCAGTGTGCAGGTGGAGGAGGAGCGCCTGCGGGTGAACGTGCGGCTGATCGATGCCGCGACCGGCGAGAACCTCTGGGCGGAGCGGTATAACCGCACTGTCAACGATCTGTTCGCCACGCAGAGCGAGATCGCAGCGCAGGTCGTGACGACGGTGGGCGCGGCGCTCACGGAGGATGAGGCCAGCGCGATCGCTGCCGTGCCGACGGACAATGACGAGGCGTACCGCCTCTACCTCCAGGGTGAGGTGTACCGCCGGCGCCCGGGCCTCCGCCAGGAGGACCTGGAGATTGCCCAGAAGCTCTACGAACAGGCGCTGAGGCTCGATCCCGAGTTCGCCCTGGCGCGCGCGGCGCTGTCACAGGTGCATGGGTCGATGTACTGGTTCCGCTATGATCCTTCCGCGGCGCGGTCGGAGCGACAGGTCGAGGAAGCGGAGGCGGCGCTGCGGCTGGCGCCCGACCTGCCGCAGGCACACTTCGCCATGGGCGCCGTGCACTACGTGACCCGCGACTTCCCGCGGGCGCTGGAGGAATTCGCGATCGCGCTGGAAGGCGTGCCCAACGACGTCGAGACGTGGTTCTGGATTGGCACTGCGCACCGCCGCCTGGGGAACTGGGAGGAGGTCTTCGCGGCGTTCGAGCGGGCCGCGGAGCTGGAGCCACGGGACGCAGAAGTTCTCCAGGATCTTGGCGGTGTCACCTTTCGGGTCACCCACCGCTACGCCGACGCCGTGCGCGCGATCGACCGGGTACTGACTCTGGTGCCCGATTTCCATATGGCCGCTATGGACAAGGGATGGGTGTACATCGAATGGCGTGGGGAGCTCGACACACTCCGCGCAGCGCTGGATCGCCTGCCGCAAGAGGAAGAGCTAGGCATGTATCTGGGGAGTGCCACCCTGCAACGGGCCATGCTACTCCTGTGGGGACGTCAAGCCGACAGTCTACTAGGCCTCCTCGCAGCTGCGCGCCCAAGCGTGATGGGTCCGTATATCGAGTTCTCGCCCCCGTCCTTGTACGCGGCCTGGGCGCACCAACTGCGCGGCGACCGTGTGGCGGCGCGCGCCTCATTCGATTCGGCCCGCACATTCCTGGACTCCGTGATGCAGGATCTCCCCGACGAATGGACCGTGCACGCCGCCCGGGGCCTGGCGTTGGCCGGCCTGGGCCGGCGCGAGGAGGCCTTGCGTGAGGCCCGCTGGCTCGAGCAGTCGGCGGTGTACCGCGAGGACGCCTTCTTCGGTCCGATAGTGGCGGTAAATCGTGCCTGGATTCTGGCGCAGGCCGGCGCAGCGGACACGGCCCTGGAGGAAATCGAACCACTGCTGACGGGCCCCTCCGTCTTCGTGACCGGCCCCACGCTCCGCCTCGATCCCCGCTGGGACCCCATCCGGGAC
>JBDHBX010000004.1:0-143014 GCA_039592335.1 Gemmatimonadota bacterium
GAGAGCACGACCTGGTGGGGCTACGCGCAGTTCATCGTGAATTGGCCGTAGCGGTTCGAGCGGCGTAGCTGCACAGCGAAACGGCCACCGACATCGCGTCGGCGGCCGTGTTGTGTCTGGGAGGACGGTTTGTGGCTATCGCGGTTCGGCCACCAGCTCTGCCATGCGCCGTCGCGCGTCCTCGACCCGCGGTTGCAGCGCGGGGTCGGCGTTCTGCCACAGGTCGACGAGGCGGTCGTAGTAGAGCAACGCCTTCTCTCTGTCGCCCCGCTCCTCGTACAGCGTCCCGAGCCGCTCGTAGTGGAGGGCCAGGAAATACGCATCGTTGTCGAGGCGGACGTTCCCGTACCAGGGCGTCGTCACGTAGCGCTCGGAGGCCGAGATGGGGTCGCGCACGGTGCGCAGGCTGCGCACCGGATCCATCGCGTGCCGCGCCATGATCGCCTGCGCCGTGGGACCGGTGAACGGCGCCTCGCCGGCCAGCATCTCGTACAACAGGCACCCCAGCGCGTACACGTCACTGCGGGCATCGATCGTGCCCACGCCCGCCGCCTGCTCGGGGCTCATGTACACCGGAGTCCCCACGGCGACCCCCGTTTGCGTGAGCTTCTCCCCGCCGGCCGCGGTCACGGCCCGAGCGATGCCGAAGTCGCTCACCACGGCGTGCCCCGACTGGAACATGATGTTCTCGGGCTTGATGTCGCGGTGAATGACGCCGTACGCGTGCGCGTGGCTCAGCGCGTCGGCCACCTCGCGGGTGATGCGCAGCGCCTCGTCCAGCGGCAGCTGCTGCTCGCGGGCGAGCAGATCCCGCAACGACTCACCCTCGACATAGGGCATGGCGTAGTACAGCAGGCCGTCGGCCTCACCCGAGTCGTACAGCGGCAGGATGTTGGGATGGTTGAGCTTGCCGGCGATCTCGATCTCGCGGATGAAGCGCTCCACACCGAGCGATGCCGCCAATTCGGGACGCAGCACCTTGAGCGCCACGGTACGGTCGAGCCGCAGGTCGCGCGCGAGATACACGACAGCCATCCCGCCGCTGCCGATCTCGCGCTCGATGGCATAGCGGTCGGCCAGGGCCGCCTTGAGATGCTGCAGAGTGTCTGTCACGTTGGGCGCCGACGAATCCGGATGGGTCGGGTACGGATAGGGCTTTCAGGCGGCGCGTGCCAGGCCAATCGCGGGCTTGACGCGCGCTTGACGACCCACCGTTGATAGTTGACCAGGTACACATACCTTGGACTGGGCGCCGTTCGCAGGCGCCCGTTCGAAAGGGGATCGCCACGATGTTCCGCCTTTCGAAATGGTATCTCGATTGCGTGGCCGACAGCGGCGACGCCGCGGTACTGTACTGGGCATCGGTTCGATGGGGACCGCTGCACCTCCACTACGGCGCGACCCTCCTCGGTCGGCGAACCGGCGACCCCACTCACCGCTACACGTTGCGCCCCGGACCGCCGCCCGCCTGGATCGGACACGGTGAGCTGCACTGGTCCAGTCGGCGACTGCATGCGGACGGCACCTGGAAGCGCCGCGTCGACGGTATCGAGCGCACCCTGCTCGAAGGGCGGCGGGGAAACGTTCACTGGAACTGTGTATGTCCCTGCGCGGATGCTTCGATTCGCATCGGGGACTACACGGTGACCGGCCGGGGGTACGCCGAGCACCTCACCATGACCGTGAAGCCCTGGCAGCTCCCCTTCAACGAGCTGCACTGGGGGCGGTTCCTCTCCGCTACCGACGTGTTGATCTGGATTGCCTGGCGCGGTACGTCGCCGGCCACCTGGGTATTCCTCAACGGCGAGGAGCGGCGGCTGGCAGAGATCACCGCAACCTCGGTGAGCGTCCCCGAAGACGAAGCGGCGCTCCAGCTCGATGCCGGGCGGGTGCTGCGAACGGGTCGCCTGACCACGACGGCTCTGCGGTCACTTCGCGCCGCAGCTCTGTTAATGCGGCGGTGGCGCGCTGCGCATGAGGAGAAGCGGGTCAGCCGAGCCATGCTGACCGGTGGCAATGGGTCGCCCGCGGGGTGGGCGCTGCACGAGGTGGTCCGGTGGCCGTGAACCAACTCGCTGGCCGGTGGCTCTACGGGGCGCTGTTCGTGGTCGTGCTCCCCGCGCTGCTCGTGTTGTGGGCGGTGGCGACCGCCGACGTGGTGCCGTTTCGCGCGCTCCCGTATCCGTGGGCCGGTTCCATTCTGGTGGGATTCGCGGTGGTGCTGATGCTGGGAGGGGTATGGGCGCTGTGGGCCTACGGGCGGGGGCTGCCCATGAACCCCTATCCGCCGCCGCTCTACGTGGCGCGCGGGGTCTACCGGTATCTGGCGCACCCGATCTACGTGGGATTCGTCCTGCTGTGCGTCGGTGTGGCGGTGGCCGTACGATCGGCGAGTGGACTGTGGCTCGTCTCGCCCGTGGTGGCGCTCGCGTGCGCGGCCCTGGTGCTCGGCTTCGAGCGCCACGACCTGCGACGCCGGTTCGGGGCGGAGCGCATGCGACGACCGCTGATCAGTCTTCCCCCCGACACGGACGAGGCAGCGACGGGGTGGGACCGCTTCTCGGTGTTCGTGCTGGTGCTCATTCCCTGGACGCTGGCCTTCGAGGGCGTGTACTGGCTCGGAGTTTCCCCCGATGCAATCGAGGCCTACCTGCCGTTCGAGCGGCGCTGGCCCGTCATCGAGTGGACCGAGGCGATCTATGCCGGCGTGTACCTGCTCGTGCCCGGTTCGGTGTTCGTGGCACGGACGCGCGGTGCGCTGCGGCGCTTCGCGGTGACCGGTCTGATCGCGACCGCCGTGATCACCCTGGTGTACCTCACCGTGCCACTCGTCGCGCCTCCACCACGTCATCTGGACGTTCATCGCCGCCGAGGCCTGGGCAACGCGGGGGAGGGGCGTGGCCGTTGCGGTCTGGGTGTGGGCGATGCTCATCGCGGTCAGCTGTCTCACGACGGGGATGCACGCGCTCGCGGACGTCGTTGCCGGCGTGGTCGCGTTCGTGGTCTTGCGCAACTACCGCTTCATCTGGGAGATGCTGCGACGTGGGGCGGAGCGCATCGCGGACTCCTGGCACGAGTGGCGCATCGGCCGCGTCCGGTTCCTGGGCTACGGTGTGTACGCGCTGCTCGGCGGGGCGGTGGGATTCGGAGTTGCCGCAGGGGTGGCGGGTCCCGACGCCTTCTGGCAACTGGTGGTCATCCACTTCGCCGGCCTGGTCGGGGCCGGGCTGTGGGCGCAGAAGCTGGAAGGGTCGTCGAAGCTCTCCCGGCCGTTCGGCTACTACGGTGCAGTCTTCGGGGCGGTCGGCACCACGCTCGTGGCTGGTGTGGTGGGGGGCAACACGATGCTGCTGCTTGGCGCGATCGCCCTAGCGGCGCCGTGGATCCAGGCCATCGGGAGGGCGCGGTGCCTGATGCAGGGCTGCTGCCATGGGAGCGAGGCATCGGAGGGTGTCGGCATCCGCTATTGGCAAGAGCAGTCGCGTGTCAGTTATCTCGCGGGCCTGCGGGGCGTGCCGCTCCATCCCACGCCGCTGTATTCGATGATGGCCAACGCGGTCACGTGGGTGATCCTCTTCCGCCTCTGGGCATTGGGTGCCCCGCTGTCCCTCATCGCCGGCGGATACTTCATGCTCACGGGCGTCGCACGGTTCGTGGAGGAATCGTACCGGGGGGAGCCGCAGACCCCGGTCGTGGGCGGGCTCAGGATCTACCAGTGGCTGGCGATGCTCTCTCTAGTGGCGGGGGCGGTCCTCACGACGGTCCCGTCGGGTGCCGCGCCCGGGCTGCCTTCGGTGCTCGATGTCAGGGTGCTGGTCGGGGCACTCGGCTTCGGTACGGCCTGCGGCTTGGCAATGGGAGCCGACTTTCCCTCAGCCACGGGTCGCTACACCAGGCTGGCGCCGCCGTAGGTGCTGCCTCGGCCGTCACCTG
Source organism: Gemmatimonadota bacterium (assembly GCA_039592335.1). Taxonomy (GTDB): domain Bacteria; phylum Gemmatimonadota; class Gemmatimonadetes; order Gemmatimonadales; family GWC2-71-9; genus WVYX01. Next base: position 3,934 of record JBDHBX010000004.1, read on the forward strand.
GGTGGCAACCGTAGCTGCCGATCCCCGAACGACAGCCGCAGGCCACGAAAGTCCGCTCCTAGTCGGGGGGCTGCACGCCCTCCATCTTTGTGCGTGCGGAGGGCTCCCTCTTGGAGATCCCCCCCGCAAGCCACCGCAGATCGACCTGTTTACCGGAGGTGTTTCGTGAGCACTGCTCGTGCTGCCAAGGCAGGACTACTCTCGATCGTTCTGGCCGCGATGCTGCCAATCGTCGCCACGGCGCAATCCACTCCGCCGAGCGAGGTCCCGACCCCGGAGGAGGTCATTGGCTTCGCGCCGGGGACCGATCTCATGCTGGCCGACTACGGCCAGATCACGGCGTACTTCCAGGCGCTCGCCGACGCCTCCGATCGCGTGCTCCTCGAGCAGGTCGGCGAAAGCTCGCGTGGCAAGCCGATGTACATGGCACTCATCTCGACGCCCGAGAACCTTGCCAACCGCGCGCGTTACCAGGAGATCAGCCGACGCCTCGCGTTGGCAAAGGACCTGACTGGTGTGGAGGCGCGGCAGCTCGCGGACGAGGGCAAGGCGATCGTGTGGATTGATATCGGGCTGCACGCCACCGAGGTAGCGCACGGGCAGCACGGTCCGGTACTGGCCCACTGGCTGGCGACCTCCGAGGACGACGAGGCGCGGCGCATCCGCGAGAATGTGATCCTGCTGCTGATGGTGAACATGAACCCCGACGGCCTGGACATCGTGGTGGACTGGTACCGCCAGGTCCTGGGCACGCCGTTCGAGACGGCGCCGGTGCCCGAGCTGTACCACCACTACATCGGGCACGACAACAACCGTGATTGGTACATGTTCACCCAAGTGGAACACCAGGCGGTGGCCCTGCAGCTGTATCACGAGTGGTTCCCGCAGCTGGTGTATAACCATCACCAGCGCGGGCCGTTCCCGGGACGCATCTGGATGCCACCCGTGGAGGATCCGATCAACCCGAATGTGGATCCCCTGGTCGTAGCCAGCCTCAATCTGATCGGCGATGCCATGAAGCGGCGCTTCGCCCTGGAAGAGAAGCCGGGCGCGTCGAGCGGGATCGTGTACGACGGGTGGTGGAGCGGTTACATGTCGGAAGCCGCTGAGTTCCACAATATGATCGGCTTCATTACGGAGACCCACCTGTACGAATACGCCACTCCGCACTGCTACGAGGAAGACGACATCCCCGAGACGTTCGGTGCACGGGCCGATCATCTCCCGGCCAAGCGACCGTCGCCCATGTATCCCGATCCGTGGCTCGGTGGCTGCTGGCACATGTCCGACGCGATGGACTACATGTTCACCGCCGACAAGGCGGTGCTCGACGCGGCGGCGCGATACCGGGATGACTGGCTCCACAACATCTACGTCATGGGCGCGCGCCAGATTGAGAAGATGCGGGGTGCCAAGGACGGCGGCTTCGCCTACGTGGTGGATCTGTCGGCGCAGGAGGATGCCGGGCGCGCGGTCGAGATGCTGAAGGCCCTGCGCTGGGGCGGCATCGAAATGCAGCGGGCGGAGCGGAGCTTCAAGGTGGGTGACCGCAGCTACCCCGCCGGCACCTATGTCATGGGGCCGCAGGCGTTCAGGCCGTTCCTCGTGGACTTGATGGACGTGAAGGCGTATCCCGAGATCCTGCAGTATCCCGGTGGGCCGCCCGATCCCCCGTACGACATGACCGGGTACGAGTTCCCGCAGGTCATGGGGGTGCAGGTGGATCGCATCGACGAGCCGTTCGACGTGCGAGGCCAGCTCGTCGGCCCGCCCGCCGAGATCGCGCTGCCGACGGGTCGGGTGGAGGGGAGCCGCGACGCAGCATTCATCTTCTCGCACGTCCCGAACCTGAGCGCCAAGGCAACGAACCTGTTGCTCGCCCAGGGTGCGACGCTGGCGTGGGCCCGGGAGGAGTTCAAGGCCGGTGGCGAGACGTGGCCGGCCGGATCCATCGTGGCCAGCGGCGTGGAGCGCGCGGTGGTCGAGGAAGTCATGCGCGGTACGGGCATCGAGGCGCGGGCGGATCGCTTGCCTGATGTGGCAATGACCCAGGTGCGCGCGCCGAAGGTCGGCCTCTACCGCAGTTGGCGCGCCAACATGCCCGAAGGCTGGACACGCTGGCTGCTGGAGCGCTACGCGTTCGACTTCGAGAACCTGTACGACGCGGACATTCGCTCCGGCGATCTCAGCGCTTACGACGTGATTATTCTGCCGGATCAGAGCGCGCAGCGGCTGCTGCACGGCCACCTCGCGGGAACGATGCCCGAGGAGTACACCGGCGGCCTCGGGCTCGAGGGTGCCCTGGCGCTCAAACAGTTCGTCGAACGCGGTGGCTGGGTGGTAGCCGTCGACCAGGCGGTGGACTTCGCCATCGACCTGTTTGGCCTCCCGGTGCGCAACACGGTGCGCGATACCGATCGCGAGAGCTTCTTCGTTCCCGGCTCACTGGTGCGGTTCGAGCTCGACACGGCAGACCCGCTGGCGTACGGCATGTCCGAAGAGGCGGTCGCCTTCTTTGTGAACAGTCAGGTGCTCGAGATCATTCCGGCTGCGGAGGAGGGCGAACAGAAGATCGAGCGCGACCTGGTGCCATACGGGACCTTTGCCGAGGAGGATTACCTGGTGAGCGGTTGGGTGTTGGGCGGCAGTCGTTACCTGGCCGGCGAGACCGGAGCGCTGCGGGCGCCGCTGGGGCATGGGCAGGTGGTGCTGCTCTCCTTCGAGCCCCACTTCCGGGCGCAGTCGCACAATACGTTCAAGCTGTTGTTCAACCCGCTGCACGCAGCCACGCTCGACCCGGCGATCTGGCCGGAGGTGTTGCAGCAGCGCCGGGGGCGAGAGGAGCCGTAGGCTAGCGCAGCCCGACCGTTCCCTTCACGGATGCGAACAGCTTCGCGGAGTCGTACCCGATTCCGTCCTTGAACACGATCTCGACGTTCTGGATGTCGCTGATCGTGGACGAGGGATCGCCGCGCACCACGATCAGGTCGGCGACCTTCCCGACCGCGACCGTGCCGACCTTGTCGTCCAGCCCCAGGTACCTGGCGCCGTTGAGCGTGGCGACCTGAATAGCTCCTTCCGGACTGAACCCGGCCTCCGCCAGCAGCTCGACGGCACGCCAGTTGGAGAAGCCCGCTACCACGCCGCCGTACCCCGTGGGATCGGTGCCCACGACCAGGAGCCCGCCCGCCGCGGCGAAAGCGCGCTCCATCTCCATCTCCTTCACGAACAGCACGGTCCAGGGGGAGCCCTCTTGCACGGCGATGCGCGCTCGGGTGCGGAGGTACTGGTCCCGCGCCTCGGGCAGCATGGCATCGAGCGCCTGGTTGCTCACGGGCGCGCGCCCCGGTGTGTAGGTCTCGAACACGGGGAGGGTCGAGGTCAAGGCCACGCCGTGCTCCACTAGGGTACGCACCACCTCGCGGAACTCCGGACCGTCGAGATCCACGTCCAGCAGCGACGCGGTCCGGTCGCCGCCGGGCGGGCACACGTCCGGCTCCTTGTCCTGCACGAAGTCGGTGGCCGCCAGGAAGCCGTGCTCCAGGTCGTCGATCCCCAGCTCGGCGGCCTCGCCGAAGGTCACCGAGCAGAGATGTCCCGTGAGCTTGAAGCCGCGCTGGTGCGCCTCGTCGATCGCCGCCCCGAGCTCGGCGCGCGAGAGGTGCATGTAGGCCTTGAACGACGTGAAGCCCTCGTCGGCCCAGTACGCGACCATCTTGCGCGCGTCCTCCGGCCCCGACAGCGCATTGACTGCGAGAATCGGGAGGCCGGGCCCGTTCAGGTAGGGTGCCGTCGCGTCCATCTTGGGTCCGGGGATCTGCCCGGCGTCGATCGCGCGCTTCAGGTTGAGGTCGGCGTAGGGCACGATACTGCCGGCCGTGCGAACAGTGGTCGTGCCCCCCGCGAGGTAGAGTGGCGGGAAGCTCACCAGCTGGGAATTGTACGACCGGTCTCCGGCCGGGTAGAACATGTGCTCGTGCACCATCACGAAGCCGGGCAGCACGGTGTGGTCGGACAGATCGAGCACTTCGGCGGTGCCGGGAATATCGACCGTGCCCACGTCGCCCACGGCGGCGATAGCGCCGTCGCGCAGCAGCACCGTCTGGCCCTCGCGCGCTGCGGCTCCCGTGCCATCGATCACCCGCACGTTGGTGAGCGCCACGACGCTCGCGTCCACCTGCACGAAGGCGCGCACCGCGTCGGACAGGGTTGGTGTCTGTCCGTACGCGATACCTGGAACGCTCAACGCCAGGCACAGGACGATCAGTCTTCGCATCGCAATCCCCGCAGTCAGTTGTCAGTACTCTCTGCCACGATCCGCATCAGCACGGGGAGATCCACGTTCCCCCCGCTCACCACCACGGCCACGGGTCCCTCCCGCGGCTCGACCAGGCCCGTCAACAGTGCGGCAACTCCCACGGCACCGCCGCCCTCCACGACCAGCCTGAGTTCCGTCGCGGCAAACGCCATGGCTAGCCGGATGGCATTCTCGTCCACCAGCACCTGTTCGTCAACGTGCTGCCGCACCAGCTCGAACGTGTGGCGGTTGTCGAGTCCGATCCCGCCGGCCAGGGCATTGGCAATCGTATCCTGCTCCTCCTGACAGGCGATGGGCCGACCGGCCTGAAGGCTCTGGTACATCACGGCCGCGCGGCTGGCTGACACACCGACCACACGAACGGCCGGGGAGCGTGTCTTGAGGGCCACCGCGATGCCGCCGATCAGGCCGCCACCGGAGAGTGGCACCACGACCGTATCGAGCTTGGGGATCTGCTCCAGCAGCTCCAAACCGATCGTGCCCTGGCCCGCGACGACGTGCGGGTCGTCGAACGCATGGACGAAAGTCAAGCCGCGCTCCTGCTGGATCTCGAGGGAGCGCGCCATGGCCTCGTCGTAGGTCGAGCCGTGCAGCACCGTCTCGGCGCCGTGGTGTCGAATGGCGTCGAGCTTGGTGGGATCGCACCACTCCGGTACGCAGATCGTAGCCGGGACGCCGAGGCGCTCGGCCACGTACGCCACTCCGCGGCCGTGGTTGCCGCTCGAGCAGGTTACCACGCCGCGGCGCCGCTCGTCGTCCGACAGCGCGAGCATCCTGTTGGCCGCACCCCGCACCTTGAACGAGCCCGTCACCTGGAGGTTCTCGAGCTTGAGGGCGACCGGCGCCCCGAGGCACGCGGCCAGGGCCGGCGCGCTCACGACGGGGGTCTGGATGGCCAGCCCCGCGATGGCCTCGCGGGCAGCGACGACGTCGTATGGCATGAGGCGCCACAAACGTGCCGCGTGGTGCGACAGCCGGCTAGGGGCTGGCCGAGCCGCCTAGTTACTGCGCGGCGATTCGTCCGTTCGGCCGTCCGAGTACAGCCCGACGATCTTCGTGGCGCGCCCCGACTCGTCGAACACGATCCGCATGCGGAACGTCTTGGTGGACTCGAGGGCGAAGAGGTCGTGCCCCAGGGGGATCATGTGCGTCTCACTGGTCGAGCCCTCGCGCCAGTACACGAGGCCGTCTTCCTTGAGCCCGATGTTGCGCGGGCCGTACACGCCCTCGTACCGCCGCATCTCGTTCTCCGAGAGCGGGACGGGATCCAGGTCCAGACCCACCTGTAGCCACGCCACGCGGGGATTGAGGCGCTGCGCCTGCGTGGAGTCCATGGACAGGGCCTCGCGGTAGCACTCGAGTGCCTGAGCGTAGTCGCCCGTGCCGGTGTAGCCCTGAGCGAGATCTGCCCAGGCGTACGCCGACGGGTCGCGCTCGACCTGGGCCGTCAGGACGGCGATCGCCGCCTCGAACTGGCGTTGGCCGTTGAGGAAGTCGGCAAGGCCGCCGATCTGACGTCGCACGACACTGTCGGGCTGCGCGTCGACGAAGTTCTGGTAGGCACGCATGCCTGCCTCGACCCCCTCGTCCCGGAACGCTCGCCGCATCTCCATCTGCGCCAGCCGTCCCGGATCGTCCCACCGCGGGTAGTCCAGGTTGTGGACGGCGTAGTGCGTGTCTTCGAAGAAGAACGAGACCAGATCCTCCGCGATGGAGAGACCGTTCTCGCTGTTGGTGAAGTACACAAGGCCCGCGTCCTCGGCTGGGTAGCCGATCACGTAGGCCCGGAAGTCCATGTTGTCACCCCAGTGCCAGAGGGCCATGCCCCGTTCGGTCTCCTGCAGCCCACAGCCGAGCCCCCAGTACACATGCGGGACGAGCGAGTCCCGGTTCGACACCTGTGACTGCGGGGTGAGCATCGCCTCGTAGGTTGCCGGCTCGAGCCCCTCGCCGGTCATCATGGCTACCAGGAAGCGCGCGTAGTCCACTGCGGTCGTGTGCAGGGTCGCCGCCGCATGCGCCTGCCGGGGTCTTCCCTTGGGGAGGGGTGTACCGATCAGGCCGTGGCCCGTCGCTGCCTGCTCGTCGTACGCTTCGATCCAGACGTAGCTGCTCTGGGACATGCTCAACGGCTCGAATACCTCGCGCCGCACCAGCTCGTTTGCCCCCAGGCCGGTCTGTTGCTCGATCGCCTGCGCCAGGAATCCGAAGCCCTCGCCCGAGTAGCCCCACTGCGTTCCCGGATCGCGCACCAGCTCGAGCGGCGTGCCGCCCCAGTTGGGCAGCCCGGTCATGTGGGACAGGACCATGCGTGTGGTGATGAGCTGGGCGCGCTCGTCGTGCGCGACTCGGTCGTACTGCAACGTGCTCCACAGGGGCTCATCGAGATCCCACTCGCCGCGGTCCACCAGGCGCAGTACCGCGTAGGCAAACACCGGCTTGCTCAGCGATGCGGCCTCGAACACCGTGGTCTCGGTGACCGGCTCGCCGGTCCCGGCGTGCTTGACCCCGAAGGCCTCGTGCCACGCGAGCTTCCCTGACTCGACCGTGGCGATGCTCAGGCCGGGGATCTCGGCCTTGGCCATCAGGGAGCGGACCTGCTGCTCCGCCTCGCCGTTGGCCTGCGCCGCTAGCCTCCCGGAGCCCAGCGTGAGCTCCACCGCGGCGGCGGTGACTACTATAAGGAATGCGCTGATGAGTCTCGTACCCACGTTTCCCTCCCGACCGTTTAGAGGCCCTGAGTGTACAACGGAATGCCGGCCTGTCGGTTGCGGATCCGGAGAATTGCGATCCGGACCGCCCCGATTACATTCCGTGAGAGTTGGATGGCGCGAACCCGTCAAAGGTTGACAACCCCTTCCCAGACAACGAGTAACGGGACCGGTGGCTGGAGAATTGACCGTCGCGGACGACCCCACCCTCGGGAAATGGTGGATGGGATGAAGGCCGCCGGATTCCTTCTGGTAGCGCTGGCCTTACTCGGCTCCTCGATCGCGAGCGCGCAGGCGTTCGAGGAAGTGAGCCGCTCGGTCGGGATCAAGCACTTCGTCTACGACCCGCACCGCATCGCCGGGGGCGTGGCTTTCTTCGACTACAATAACGACGGCTGGCTCGACATCTATCTCACCGGCGGGCTGCGTCGCGACCGGCTATACGAGAATCGCGGCAACGGCAAGTTCCGCGACCGGACCAGGCAGGCGGGGCTGAACTTCACCGACGACTTCGAGACGGTCGGGGTGGTCACCGGCGACATCGATAACGACGGTGACCGCGACCTCTTCCTCACCACCGGCGAGCACGACGTCAACTACCTGCTGCTCAACAACGGAGACGGCACGTTCAGCGACATCTCCGAGCAGGCGGGCATCAGCCGTGTGGCAGTGTGGGGCGGCGCGGCGGCCTTCGGCGACTACGATCTCGATGGTGACCTTGACCTCTACGTTGCCAACTACGCGACGTATAGCGCTCTCCCGTACGACGAGAACCTGACCGGCGGGATCCCGAACTTCCTGTACCGCAACAACGGCGACAACACCTTTGAGGAGGTGGCCGTCTCGCTCGGGGTGGAGAACCCCAACGGCTTGACCCTGGGAGTGGCGTTCTCGGATTACGACACCGACGGCGATCCCGACCTCTGGGTGGCCAACGACTTCGGGTACCTGTTCGAGCCCAATGCGCTGTTCCGCAACGAGTATCCCGAGAATCGCTTCACCGACGTTTCGGATGAATCGGGTACGGCAGCTCCCATGAACGGCATGGGGATCGGGATCGGCGACTACGACAACGACGGCGATTTCGACTACTACATCGGCAACATCCAGGAGAGCGTGTTCTTCGAGAACGTGGGGGATGGCAGGTTCGCCGACGTCGCGATTCCCAAGGGGGTGAACCTGCGGCTCTCGACCAGCTGGGGGGTCGGCTTCCTGGATTACGATCACGACCTGGACTTCGACCTCTTCGTCGCCAACGGCCGGGTCATGCCGCGCTACAACCTGGCCGCCGCCGAAGACCTCCAGCGCATGATGCAGCCGCACGTGGACCGGCTCTACCGCAACAGTGGGTTCGGGACCTTCTACGACGTCTCCAGGCTGGAGGGGATCGCGGATAGCAGTCGGGGCCGTGGGGTGGCGTACGGTGACTACGACAACGACGGCGACCTGGACATCGTGGTGAACGTGCTGTCGATCGAGGAGCGCACGAGCCTCCATTCCAAGCTGTACCGCAACGACGGGGCCCGTGACGCGCACTGGCTCCAGGTGAGCCTGCAGGGCACCGCCAGCAATCGCGATGCCTACGGCAGCCGTGTCCGCATCGTGGCCGGCGGGCAGAGCCGGATTCGGGAGATCCACGGGGGCTCGAGCTACGCGTCGCAGCACACCAGCATTGCCCACTTCGGTCTCGGGGACGTCACGCGAGTCGATAGCCTGATCGTCACGTGGCCCGGTGGAACGAGGGAGACCTTCACCGACCTGGCGGTGGATCAGGTCGTGCGCGTCGTGGAGAGTGCGGGAATCACACGCTGAGGCGCCGCCGCCGACAACCTGCTAGTTTTGCTCTCCGAATCGGGTCCCTACATCGCACCACAGTCTGGAGGCAGCATGGCACGGGCAGAGGTCCTCAGGGGTTGTATCGCCGCCGCGCTGGTAGGGTTGGCGTGCGCGCGTGGCGCCGAGGCGCAGGAGCTCATGCTCCTGGACCCGGACTACACGCAGCTGATCTCGCAGGAGGTCTCGGGCGACGCGGCGTACGAGTCCATCCGCTTCATGACCCAGTTCCACCGACCCCGGGGTGGGTCGGACGGGTTGTGGCGCGTGGCGGAGTACGTGGCACAGCGGGCCGAGGCCTTTGGGCTGAGCGACGTGCAGATCATCAAGCAGGCGTCGCGCAGCCGCCCGTGGAACGCCAGCTTCGCCGACCTGTGGATCGTGGAGCCCACGCCGATGCGGATCGCGAGCACCCTGCAATCGGTGCTCCACCTGGCGGACCTCAGCCGCCCGGCCGACGTCTCAGGTGAGTTGATCGACCTCGGCGCCGCGCGCGAGAGTGACTACGCCGACAAGGACTTGGCCGGCAAGATCGTGCTCACCTACGGCTCGCTGTCCGAAGCCATGGAGGAAGCGGTATGTGGGCGCGGGGCGCTGGGCGTGGTCTGGTACCCGAGCCCGTTCTCGACCGACCAGGGCACCAGCGGTGCCGGCCCCGCGCGTCCCGACCAGCTCCGCTGGATCCGGACGCCGGGTCAGGGCTCCGACGGCTGCGAGCCGACCTTTGCCTTCGGGCTCTCGTTGCGACAGGGTCTTGCCCTGCGGCAGCGACTGCTCCGGACCGAGGAGCCGATCGTCGTGCGCGCCGTGGTGGAGTCGGCGTTCGAGTCGGAGCAGGGGACCGAGCCGTGGCAGGTGATGGTGGAGGCCTACATTCGCGGGACCGAGCCGGGTCTTGGACAGGACATCGTGCTGACCGGCCACCTCCAGGAGGAGGGCTTCTCGGCCAACGACGATGCGTCGGGCTCGGCCTCCGTACTGGAGGTGGGACGGGCGCTCAACAGGCTGATCGAAGAAGGCCGGATCCCGCGGCCGCGCCGCAACATCCGCATGTGGTGGGTGACCGAGATCGGCAGCCAGCGGCAGTACTTCGCCGACCATCCGGAAGCGCACCAAGAGATCTGGGTGAACATCAACCAGGACATGGTCGGCGCCAACCAGGCGCAGGATGTGATGCGCAAGCAGAACGTCACGCGCCTGCCTGCCACGCGATTCCACTTCTTCAACGACGTGGTTGAATCGGTCGTGGAGTACATGGTGGCAGCCAACACCTACGAGTTGGCACAGGCGCAGGCGGGGGCCGCTCTCTATCCGAAGCCGCACACCGCGCATCTCGGCACACTGCACCGCTACAATGCCGAGATGATCTTCTTTCACACCAGCAGCGACCACATGACGTTCCTCGAGGCGCCGATCGGCGTGCCGGGTGTGAGCTTCACCAACATGCCCGACCGGTTCATCCACTCGAGCGACGACGATCTGTGGAACATCGATCGCACCCAGCTGGGACGGAACGCGGCCGCCGTGGCGCTGATCTCCTACATCATGGCGAGCGCGGATGGGGAGGCAGCCCCCGGGATCAACGCGAACACCGTGGGGCGAGGGATGGAGCGCATGGGCCGCAACATCCGCCTGGCGTTCTCATGGGTTGCCAGCGCGCAGGATCCCGAGCGCGTGTACTTCGACGCGTTCGACCAGATCTGGTACGCGCGGGAGCGCGAGGCTCTGGCGCTCAACTCGTTGCGCAGCATCGCGCCCGAGCTGGACGACATCGTCGACCGCCTGATACGTGAGTTGGATCGGCGGGAAGACCAGGCCGTGCGGGAGCTGGAAGTTGCGTACCGGCAGGCCCATGGAGAGCGACCTCCCCAGCAGCGCGCGCCTGCGAGTGAGACCGAGATGGAGCTGGCCCAGATCCGCCCGTCCCTGGTTGCCGGTCCCACGGAGTTCCTCACCGGCCGCCGTCAGCTGCGCGGCGTGGACGGGCTGCACGATCTCATGGCGTTTGAAGTGTTGAGTGCCGTCGACGGACGGGTCACGGCGCTCGAGATCTACCGCTACGTGGCTGCCGAGGCGCGGGAAGCGGGCGCCCACTACTACGGGACCGTGACGGCGGAGAATGTGCTGGAGTACCTGCGGAATGCCGAGACGGCTGGGCTGGTCGAGTTGGGATCGGCCAGGGGGGGATCCCGCTAGGGCGCCGGCGGGCAGCGGCCGGCTGGAGGGCTACGAACCGGAACCATCCACGGCAGAGCCGTGTTCCCCCGGGTGAGACCAGGGGAGGCGGGCAGCGCTGCACGAATGCTGTCGGCAAAGGATGGTTCTCATGCGTACTGGAAGGATCGGAGGTACATTGGCGGGTGTTGGGGCGGCGGCCCTGCTCACGCTACCGCTGACGGCGGCGTACCAGCCGCCCGGGGCCGCGCAGGCGTCTGGCGTCTCAGTGGTCGTGATCAGCCACAACTGGGCAGATTTACGTATCTACGTCGTGGCCGAAGCGAGCCAGCAGCGTTTGGGGATCGTTCGGTCGTTCAACACCGAGGAGTTCGAGGTCCCCAAGGTCATTCTCGCGCCACGCTACGAGATTCAGCTCGCCGCCGAGGCCATCGGGAGCTCGGACAGGTATCTGTCCGAGTCGATTCTGGTCACGCCCGGGGAGACCATCGAGTGGCACCTTGAGAACCAGCTCGTGCACTCCAGCGTGCGCGTGCGGCACGACTGAGCTGCTGAGCTAGGCCTCGATGCGGTTGCGGCCGGCCTGCTTCGCGCGGTAGAGCGCCTGGTCGGCCGCATCGATCACCGCGAGGGGATTCGTCTGGCCGTCGGTCGGTGCGGCAACGCCGATGCTGACGGTGACCGTGACACGCTTGGCGCGGCGCCCACCTTTGCGCGCGTTCTTGGGCATCCGCTTCGGGCGGTCGGTCCCGCGCAGCTTGAACTTGGTGTCCTCGATGTCCTGCCGCGCGCTTTCCAGAAAGAGGAGTACATCGTCCACGAGCTTGCGCGGAAACAGAATGGCAAACTCCTCGCCACCGTAGCGGAACGCGCGCCCTCCGCCCGATACCTTCTCGAGCTTCGCCGCGACCATGCGCAGAACCTGGTCGCCGACGTCGTGTCCGAACTCGTCGTTGAGGCGTTTGAAGTGATCCACGTCCACCATGGCCACCGTGTACTGCCCGCCCAGGCGCCGCACCGCCTCGTCGAGGGCACGCCGCGCCGGCAAGCCGGTGAGGCCGTCGCGGTAGGCCATCGAGTACGACGTCTCGATGACGGCCACCACGAGGATCAGCCCGGCCGTATGACGGCCACCACGAGGATCAGCCCGGCCGTGGCGAAATAGAAGGCTCGGGCATAGGGCGCGCCCGCGTTGAGGGCGAGGAACGACGCGACGAGCACCCAGAGGAATCCGCGGCCGGTGGCGTCGGGCCGGAACAGGGCCCGCGTCAGCAGCACGACGAACGCCGCGATGCTGGCCGTGAGCGCGACATCCCCCAGGGCGGTCCACGGCACTTCCGGTTGCGGCAACAGGTGCGTGTCGAGCAGGGCGATTACCCGCTCGGAGCGGCCCACCAGCACCACGAGCGGGATCTGCAGCAGGATCACCACCGCGCGCGCGATGCCGATCGGTGTCAGGAACCCCCGGTCCGGTATCAGGAGCAGGAGGACGAGGTTGACCGGAAGCAGGACCGCGATGGCTTGCCGCGACGCCCCGGAAGCCATGCCCACGTCGGCGAGGGCGAGCAACACCAGTGCCAACAGCAACTGGTTGCGGTGGAAGCGCCACGCGAGCAGGGCGCCAACCAGGATCACCCCGTACACCGCGAACCGGGAGAAGGATGCGAGCGGCTCCTGGAGGGAATCCACTTCGAGCAGGATCACCGCGGCGAAAAGCAGCAGGCCCTCGGGCACGAACAGTGCCGCGAGCTTGCGCGCCGCGGTCGAGTCCATGTTCCGGTGCACCTACTCCGTCCCTCCCATCGATGCGGCCATGCGCGCGACGTGAATGGCGATGCCCCCGAACAGCTTGCGGTGGACGCGCTTCACCACGAACCCACGGTCCTCGAGTGCCGCGCTGAGATCCTGCCACGACAGGTAGTGCTCGATCGACGGTGCAACGTAACCGTACGCCACGGACTGCCGGTGCCACAACCAGCCGTAGAGACGACCTGCCACCGCGAGGTAGCGCAGGTAGAGCGTGCGCCACAGCCGGTTGCGCGGGCGGTAGAAGTCCAGTATCAGGAGCAGGCCGCCCGGTCGAAGCACGCGGCCGATCTCATCCAGCGCCGCACCGTGATCGGGGGCGTTACGGATTCCGTACCCCACCGTGACCGCGTCCACGGCCGCGTCCCGCACCGGTAGCTGCAGCATCTGCCCGACGGAGAAGTGCGCCCGGTGCTCGGCCAGCGTGCGTCGTCGCTGCTCGGCCGCGGCGACCATGCGCCGCGATACGTCCACTCCCAGCACCCGGGCGTGCGGCAGGCTCGCCGCGGCGCCGAGGGCCAGGTCGCCGGTGCCGCTTGCCAGGTCGAGCACGGTCGTGTTTCCTTGGACTCTTCTTGTCAGCTCATCGAGCAACTGCTGCTTCCAGCCCCGGTCCATCCCGAACGAGAACGCGCGGGTGAAGCGGTCGTACCTGGGCGCGACCACCTCGAACACGGTGGTCACGAACCGCTGCTTGATGCCCGGGTCCCGCAGGTGCTCTTCCAGGTCCAACTGGGGCAGCAGGTCCTCGGGCGGCGGCTGTTTGGGGCGGCGCTCGTTCATGGACGAGGAGGTGCCTCGCGGGAACCCCGTACCGGTTCCCCTGTATGTGTTGGAGCATGCTTCCACCGGCCAGGAAACTACCCGTGACGCGTGACTCATCCAATGGACCCAAGGAGTGGGCGCTGGGACCGAGGGCTGCCGTGACGCATCGCACCAGGATTGAAGGCGAGCCCGATGCCCACGTATGACGCCGTCGTGGTGGGGGCGGGCCCGGCCGGGAGCGCAACCGCGGCGCTCCTGGCGGAGCGGGGGTGCTCGGTCGCGCTGGTGGAGCGCAGGGCCTTTCCGCGCCCCAAGCCCTGCGCGGAGTACCTGAGTCCCGAAGCGGCTCGGGTGCTGGACCACCTGGGACTGACCGAGACCCTGCGCCATGAGGGAGCCGCTCCTCTCCGGGGCATGAGGGTGGTGAGTCCCGGCGGTACGCCCTTCACGGGCCATTTCGCGGGCGTCCACCCGTTCAGCGGGTATCGGGACTACGGGCTCGCCATCCGTCGGGAGGTGCTGGATGCCCACCTGGCGGCCGCCGCGGTGGCGCGAGGCGCCGAGTTGTTCGAGCACACGGCGGTGGAGGCACTCATCGAGGAACCTGGCGCCGCACGCCGCGTCGTGGTGCGGTCCGGCGGGCGCCTGGACCTGCTCGCCGGCCGGGTGGTGATCGGGGCGGACGGGCTGAACTCCCGCATTGCTCGAATCCTGGGCGTGGCACGCCGGGGCCGCAGACGGCGGCTCGCTCTGGTGACGCACTACGAGGGCGTGACCGGCATGGCAGACGTCGGGGAGATGCACGTGGGACCAGCCGGTTATGTGGGGCTCGCACCGGTCGGCGGCGGACTCACCAACGTGGCGGTGGTAGCGGACCTCAGTCGGGTGAGGCGGCGGGGCTCGCAGGAAGCGTGGGCCGCCGAGCTGCTGCAGGCCTTTCCTGCGGTGTACGACCGAGTCAGGGCAGGGAGGCAGGTCACTCCCGTGCGTGCGGCGGGTCCGTTTGCGCGTACCACCAAGCGCGCCACCGCCGACCGGGTCGTCCTCGTGGGTGACGCAGCGGATTTCTACGACCCGTTCACCGGGGAGGGGATCTACGCGGCGCTGCGCGGGGCGGAGCTCGCCGTGGAGCAGATCATGCGCGGACTGGAGGCCGATCGTCTCGGCGCTGCCGACCTGGCCTTGTACGACACCGCTCGCCGACGTGAATTCGGGGGAAAGTGGATCGTGGAGCGCCTGGTGAGCTGGATGGTGGCCCATCCCGCGTGGCTCGACCACGTGGCCCGGCGCTTTGCCGCCAAGCCCGCGCTCGCAGACCTGTTGGTGGGGGTCACCGGCGACTTCGTGCCGGCGGCACAGGTGCTCAAGCCGTCCTACGTCTGGCAGCTGGTGGTATGACGTCGGTGCGCGAGCTGCGCGGTGCTTCGGCTGATGAGGTGGCCCGTATGGCGCCCGGGATCGAGGCGCTCGACACACCGCATCTCGCTCCTGACATCACCCGCGCGACCCTGGCCGACATCGCGCGCGCCAACGCCCTATTCGGCGGAAGGAGTGCCGTGGTGGGAGGTGTGGACCAGCTGGTGCGAGGAACCTCGGCGCAGACGCTCACGCTGCTGGATGTAGGGGCCGGCATGGGGGACGTGGCGTCCTGGCTCGTGCGGCGTCGGCAACGTGGGACAGCGAGTTTGATCCCCGTCGCCCTCGACCGGCACCGGGAAGCGGCGCGGCTCTGCCGCGAGCGCGCGCTGCCGTCGGTGCAGGGGGACGCGTTTCAATTACCACTTGCCGACCGGTCGGTCGATATCGTGGTGGCGAGTCAGCTGTTGCACCACTTCAATCGCGCGGCGGCGCTGCAGCTCGTGCGCGAGCTGACACGCGTCGCCCGCACCGGGGTCGTGGTGGGTGACCTGCGCCGCTCGCGGGTCGCGGCGGCGGGGATCTGGCTCGCCGCGGCGGCGTTGCGGTTCCACGCAGTGAGCCGCCATGACGGCGTGGTGTCCGTGCGGCGGGGATACACGAAGCAGGAGCTGACGGAGTTGCTACGTGAGGCAGGCCTGGATGCCGCGGTCACGGCCCGTCCCGGGTTTCGCCTCGTCGCCACCTGGAGGGTGAGCGATGCGGACCGTTGACCGGGCGTCCGTCAACGCGCCGCTCGACCGAGTGTTTGCGGTCGCCGCCGACGTCGAGCGGTGGCCGGACTTCCTGAAGCACTATCGCTGGGTGCGCATGCAGGAGCGCACCGAGCGGGGTGGGGTGGTGGAGATGGCGGCGTGGAGGCCGTTCGGGGTCTTCAAGTATCCGACCTGGTGGCTGTCCGAGATGGAGATCGTTCCCGGCGAGCACGTCGTGCGCTACCGCCACATCGGTGGAATCACCAGGGGAATGGATGTGGAGTGGAAGCTCGAACAACGAGGCGACCGCGTCGACGTGACCATCCTCCATGAATGGGACGGACCGCGGTGGCCCCTCATCTCCCGGATCGCTGCCAACTGGGTCATCGGCCCGGTGTTCATCCACGGCATCGCCTCGCGCACCCTGGCGGGCGTCAAGCGAAAGGCAGAGTCATCATGACGGAAGTAGTTGTCACCGGCATCGGGTGCGTGACACCGATCGGCACGGGGGTGGAGGGGCTGTGGACGGGCCTGCAGGCGAGGCGCTCGGCGGTCCGCACGATCTCGCGCTTCGACCCGACGCCGTTCAAGAGCCGGATCGCCGCGGAGCTCGACGATTTTCGACCGCGCGACCATCTGCCACAACGGTCCGCCAAGCGGCTCGACCTGTTTTCCCAGATCGGGGTCGTGTCCGCCGCGCAGGCCCTCGAGGATGCCGGCATCGTGGGGGAGCGCGAGGATCGAGACCGTATCGGCGTCATGATGGGCTCGGCCCTGGGTGGCGTGGCACATGCCGAGGGGCAGGTGGGGGTCTACCTGCAGCAAGGCCTGCGCGGCGTGGACGCGGCGCTCGCCACGTCGGTGTTTGGGGGGGCCGTCTCCTGCAACATCGCGATCCACTTCGGGCTCACCGGTCCCAATTCCACCAATGCCATGTCGTGCGCCTCCGGCACGGTCGCGATCGGGGAAGCGTTCCATGCGATCCGCGCTGGACGCGCCGACGTGATGCTGGCCGGTGCGGCCGAGGCGCCGTTGTCGCCGCTCAGCTTCGGGGCGTTCACGATCATTCGGGCCATGTCCACGCGCAACGACGATCCCGAGCGGGCGTCACGACCGTTCGACGAGGCGCGCGACGGCTTCGTGATGGGAGAGGGTGCCGCGGTTCTGGTGCTCGAGCGAAAGGACCGAGCCGTGGCCCGCGGCGCGCGCATCTACGCGGAGATCATGGGCTACGCGCTCACCAACGATGCCTACAACATGACCGCTCCCAAGCCCGACGGGCGCGAGGCGGCGCGTGCCATGTCCCTCGCGCTGGAGGATGCGCACCTGGCGCCACACGATATCGGCTACGTGAACGCCCACGGCTCGTCCACCCCGCTCAACGATCCCACCGAGACCAAGGCGGTCAAGCGGGTGTTCGGCGATCATGCGGCGCGACTGGCGATCAGCGGCACCAAGGGCTACTACGGCCACGCCCTGGGTGCGAGCGGCGCGATCGAGGCCGGTATCACGGCGCTCGGCCTGTCCCGGGGCTGGCTCCCTCCCACCGTGAATCACGAGACGCCCGACCCCGAGTGCGACCTCAACTACCTGGGGAACGGCAACGGCGACGCCGGGCTCAGCGGCGCGCCCGAGTTCGCGATGTCCAACTCGTTCGGGTTCGGCGGGGTGAATGCGGTGGTGGTGTTGCAGAGGGGGTGAGGACAGCGCGCCGGTGGCGGGAGCCGGCGATCTGCTGCATGATTGAGCGAGCAAACCCCACCTCCCACGCCGAGGCAACCATGACACGTCACCTGTTGGGCATCCTTCTACTCCTGTTCCTGTGCGTCCCGGATTTGGAGGCCCAGGCCCATGAGTTCGAGACGACGCAGATCGCCGACGGCATTCACCAGTTCCGTTTTCGCTCCCACAACGGGTTCTTCGTTGTGACGGACGACGGGATCATCGCGGTCGATCCAATCTCCACCACGGCCGCCGAGCACTTCGCGGCGGAGATGAAGCTGACGGCTCCCGGCAAACCGTTGCTGGCCATCGTGTACAGCCACGACCACGCGGACCACGCCACCGGGGCAGCCGTGCTGCGGAGCGCATTCGACAGCGACGCGCCGGTGATCGCGCACGAGAAGGCGTACGCCAAGGTCGCGGCGGCTGGTGACGCGAACCGGCCGCCGCCTGACATCACCGTCACGGAGAAGATGACGTTGCACTTCGGCGACCGCGCGGTCGAGCTGCACTATCTCGGCCCGAGCCACAGCGACAACATGTTGGTGACGTACTTGCCCGACGTGCAGGTGGCCTTCGCGGTGGACTTCGTGTCGAACGACCGCATGGGATACCGCGATCTCCCCGACTATCACTTGCCCGAGTTCTTCATGGCGCTGGAGCGGTTACTCGAGATCCCGTTCGAGACGATCGTGTTCGGGCACGGCCCGGTGGGGGATCGGGGGTCGGTGATGCGCCAGATCGAGTACTACCGCAACCTGCGCAGCGCGGTGGCCGAGGCCGTGGAGCGGGGATGGACCGAGGACGAGGCCGCTGAGCGCTTGCGGCTGCCGGCGTATGAGGAGTGGGGCCAGTACGAGGCGTGGTTCCCGCTCAACGTGCGGGCGATCTATCGGTGGCTGAGGGAGGAGGGTGGATAGGGGCGCCGTCGCGGACTGGGCTCGAGCGACGAAGCGGCGAGCGGACAAGTAAAGGGCGGCTCTCAAGGAGCCGCCCTTTGCTCTTCAGGTCACGATCAGTCGATCCTACGGTTCGATCACGTTGACCTGGACGTCCAGGAAGGCGGGATTCAGGTCCCGGCTGCGCGCCCGGATGCCCAGCAAGTGCGTCGTCGCCGTGGTCTCTGAGCCGGACCAGACGAGGTGCTCCGGCACCCGGACGATGATCTGGTCATACTCGGGACATGTAGCGTCGCTCGTGATCCAGCCCTTGCTCCTCTTGAGGTTGGTGTCATCCGGCAAGAAGACGTGCTCCGTCACGTTCATGCCGTCCAGGTAGACCTGGATGTCGTTGTGCACCGCGGCGCGGACCTCCAGGTAGACCGTACCCGGGTGGGGGTCGGGGACGTCCCCCTCACCGGTGAACGGTAGCAGCTTGAACTCCTTGCGCAGCAGCAGCTCGGTTATTGCCGGCGGGTTGAAGTTGGGGTTGGCCGACTCCCATGGGGTGACGATGGATCCAGCCAAGGTTCCAATCGTTTCCTCATCTACGGGGCAGGAGCCCGCGCCGCCGAACGCCGCTACGCCACTCTGCCACTCGGCAGTCACGACGAAGTCCTCCTTGAACCACCCTCTGGGGACGCGGTCAGCAGGGCAGCTCTCGCACTTGCGCCCGACGGTGAGATAGGTGTACCCGCCGTCGCTGTACGGGATCTGCACGGCCGTCCAGGCGAGGAAGCTCTCCTCTTCCGGGAAGTCACTGCTGTTGTTGCGGTGGTGTCCCACCGTCGTGACCATGGTGCTGGCCTGTAGGGGACGCGGGCTCACCTGCCGCGTGACGCGGCTCCAGAGCGCCCGGGCGAATCGCATCACGGGGTTCAGGTGGTCGAGGCGCCCCTGCTCCAGCAGGGGCTCGCAGTCCAGGTCGACGCTCCGTGCGGAGGGCTCCAGCATCGTGAGCGGATCCACCACGACCGACGTGGGGTCTTCCGCGTCCGGCTGCTCGGCATTCGGGTCGAACTCCGACCGTTTCGCCTGTCGCACCACGTCCGCCAGAGCCGTCTCCCTGATGGCCGCGCCGGGGAGGACGCAAGACGTGAAGAGCTGCGGATCCTTGAACACCGCGTCGTAGTTGATGCCATCTGCCGGATCGGTGATCTCGGCTTCCCAGCAGGGGCCGACCTCGAGGCTTGGGTCGGGGTGGCCGAGGCATTTCTCGTCGACTCGCTGTAGCGAGAAGATGAGCTCATCCGGGTACTCATTCGTCAGGAGGGTATCGTTGCCAGGACCGATGAGGATGTCGATCTGGTCTGCCGTCACGTCGAGCTGCACGATCGTGGCGTTGTTCTCGGCGGCAGCGACTGTGAAGGGGTCGTTGTTGCCGTTGGCAGTGTTCACCAGCGTCTCGCCGCAGGTCACGTTCGGTGGGCACACGGTCGACTCTAGACGGGGCGCCACGTCCGCGGAGATCAGATTCTCAAACGAATGGACCGACATGCCTCCCTGCTCCACCTCGTCCCTCCGCATCAGAACCCACCCAACGTTCTCTGTGCCGTTGGCGAACGCCTCGATGTCGTCCGTGACGTCGAACCGTATGTCACCCCCCTGCCCCGTCGTGATTTTCGTGGAGGCCGTCGGGTCCGTTTCCCACGGATTGTGGCCGCTCGGTCCGACGTCCCAGGCGTTATCGTCCTCGCAGTCCGCACGTTGGTTCGACAGGTTCTGATCCACGGCGCAGTTCCAGGTTGCGCCCTGCGGAGGGTCATCCTCCGTCGGTCCCGCCGTCCAGCCGTGAGTCATCCGGTGCAGGTCGACGTATCGCCCGTTCTCTCCCCAATCGCCGGGGTTCTCCGCGATGGTGAGGGTGAGGAACACTCGCCCGAATTCGACCGCGTCGAGAAAGTTCCCAGCTCCGGTGATCGTCTCTTCGTCGAACTCAACCAGGATGCGGTTCTTGGCCGACTCCCTCAGGCTCAGCACCAGCGAGTCTCCGTACGCGTGATCCTTGTCGGTCTGGTTGAGGTATGTGTCCTGCTTCGTGTCCACCTGCCCCGGCGACGCCGTGACGTGCAGTGCGGGACCGGTCACGTCCCCCGGGGCCGGCTGTGAGTCATCCAGGCACGACACCAGAACCAATGCCGTGATCATCATACATAGAGCGCGCTTCATTGCCTGTCTCCTTGATCGCGGGAGGAACCCTCCGCGAGGGCTAACTGAAGAGGGAATGTCGCACGAACGTGCTCCACCATTGGAGGAATGTCAAGCTCATGGTGGGTCAATCCGAACCGTTTCGGTCGTCCACCAGATGTTGCGTTAACGCCCCATCACCACCCTTTGGAACCGCGGGTCGTCGCGCAGGTCCTTCCACCACCAATACACGTCCGCTTCGCTGTCGGCCCCGTGGATCTGATCAGGGTTGGCGGCCATGTACTGGGTGAGCAGGTCTATGGCTTCGTCGTGGTCGCCCAGTAGTACCCGCATGTAGGCTTCCGTCCAGGCGAGGTCGCGGCGGGGATCCAGCTCGCGGTCGGCACGTGCCCCCTCGAGCACGCGTGCCGCGCTGTCGGCCAGCCCCGCGCGGGCGAGCACCCCCCCCACGTACATCCGGGCCAGGTGGCCGTGGTACTCGGCAAGGCGTTCCGGGCTCAGCTCGCCCCACTCCGCCACGGTTTGCCACGCCAGCTCGACGTCCGCCTCGGCCTCCGGCATCGTCATGAGCATCAGGCGGCACCGCGCAAACCGGTAGTCGTCGGCGAACCGCCTCCTGCCCTCGGCGCACCAGCGTGCGGCCTGGCTGTGTTGCTCCAGATCGTATGACACCGTGAACAGCCGGGAGATGATGACGTCGGCGTTGCGCAGGTAGGCGTCTTCCTGGTACGCGCGCTGCGCGGCGATCGCGACCGACATGAGGTCGCCGGTCTGCGAATAGAGGTGGCTCAGCAAGGAGTAGCCGCGAGCCAGCTGGGGGTCGGTCTGCACCGCCGCCTCCAGGTCCTGGCGGGCGGACTCGTACAGGTGCTCGGCTTGGTCGGGGTCGTCGACCAAGTGGTGCAGCCACTTGAAGTAGCGCAGCGTTCCCCGTACTTCTAGTGCCTCGGCATCGTTGGGGGACAGCTCGAGCGCTCGCTCGGCGACGCCCAATCCGACCTCTATCCACTCCCCCGCCTGCTGGGGATCTCGGTCGTAGAGTCGCGACGTGGCGTAGACGGTTCGGGCCCGCTGGATGACCGGATCGGGCCAGTCGGGATCGGCGGCCTCGGCGAGCCTCAGCAGGGAGTCCGCCTGCCGGTAGGCGTCGAAGGCCCGGTCCCTGTCCTCGCTCCTCAACTCCTCGCCCTCCTTGCGGGCGCGCTCGGCACGCTGGACCAGGGTCCAGGCCTCGACGCTCGCGGTGCCCGCACGGCGCTCGCGGATCCGGACTTCCTCGCCCAACAGCTGGCGCAGGAATCTGGAGGTGCTCTCGACGATCGAGTCCTGCGCTGCGAGGAGGTCAGCGGCCGGGAGCTCGAAGCTGGCCCGCTCGATATCCACCCCGCTCTCGCCGTCCACCAGCCGTGTCGTCACGCGCAGGCGATCACCCGCCGGCTCGACGCTTCCCAGGACGAGGCTCCCAGCCGAGAGCGCCCGCGCGATGCTGTCGCGTGCAAGCTCTGTGTCCCGGTACTGCGCCACTCCGTTCAGAGAGACCACGTCCAGGCCTCGCACCTGCGCGAGTTGATCGATCAGCCCCTCGGTGAGCCCGTCCGCCACATGGCCCAGCTCGCCGGTGCTGCTGAGGTCGTCGAAGTAGAGCACAGCCACGTTGGCCGGGTCGAGGCCGCCCGCAGAAACCGCCGACCCCGATCCTCCTCCTGGCCAGAACTGCCAGATCCCGAACCCGATCCCCACCGCAGCCACGGCCGAGACGGCCGCGATCGCCTTGCGCGGCAGGCTCCGGCGCCCGGTGCGCCCCAGCGCCTCGGTGTGGGCCGTGCGCGCCATCGTGGCGGCCCGCGAGTGCCGCTGCTGCGCTAGCGTGCCACTGTCCAGCATGCTCAACGCCTCGGCGAGCTCCCCGGCGGTGCGGAACCGGTCGGCCGGCGCCTTGGCCAGCGCGGTGAAGATGATGTCCTCGAGTTCCGGCGTGATCGTCTGCCGGATGATGCTCGGCGGTGACACGGCATCCATCGTGTGCCGGGCCATGATCGCCTGGGGGTTGGGACCCGTGAACGGCACCTGCCCGACAAGCATCTCGTACAGCATGCAGCCGAGGCTGTAGATGTCGCTGCGGCCGTCGAGGTTCTCGAGCCCCATGGCCTGCTCGGGGCTCATGTAGATCGCCGTGCCGATCGCCGTACCCGTCTGGGTGAGTTTCTCGCCCCCCGCCTCGGTCACGGCGAGCGCGATGCCGAAGTCGGCTACCACCGCGTGCCCACCCGACAGCATGATGTTCGCGGGCTTGATGTCGCGGTGCACCAGGCCGTAGGCGTGCGCGTGCCCCAGCGCCTCAGCCACCTCCCGCGTGATGCGCACCGCGTCGGGAATCGGCAGTTGCTGCTCCCGGGCGATCATGTCTGCCAGCGACTCGCCCTCCACGAACGGCATCACGTAGTAGAGGAAGCCCTCCGCCTGGCCCGAGTCGTACAGCGGCAGGATGTGCGGGTGGCTCAGCTTGGCGGTAACCTGGATCTCCCGCAGGAAGCGCTCGTGACCCAGCGACGCTGCGAGTTCCGGCAGCAACACCTTCACAGCAACCAGGCGGTCGTGCTTCAGGTCGCGCGCCAGGTACACGGTGGCCATGCCACCCGCGCCGAGCTCGTTCTGGATCTCGTAACTGTCGGCCAGTGCTGCGGTTAACCGTTCGATGAGCTCGGACACTCGGGCGCTTCTCCTGGGGGATAACCTGATATATATAGGAGGCCGCGAATGGGTGGGCCAGTAGCCGGCCGATTGACGTTCCCCGTCTTTCAGGGAGATGACATGCGCGGCGTTCGCCGACCAGGCGGGCGCGCGCTCCCGGCCTCAACCTGGCTTCATAGCGTCTTTAATCACCAAACGCGAGTATTTCAGTACTGATTTACCGCTGAGCGGCGAGGCAGTTCCGTGGGCAAAACGACCGTGCTCGTAGGCAATCCTAACGTCGGGAAGAGTGTTCTGTTCAAGAACCTCACCCGCCGCTACGTCACGGTCTCCAACTACCCCGGGACCACGGTCGAGGTGGTGCGGGCCAAGGCGGCCTTCGACGGCCGCGAGATCGAGGTGGTGGACACGCCGGGGGTCAACGACCTGGCGCCGCGCAGCGATGAGGCCCGGGTCACCCGGAAGCTGCTCGACGAGACCGCGGGCGCCACCATCGTTCAGGTGGCCGACGCCAAGAACCTCAGGCGGGCCCTGCTGCTCACCCTGCAGTTGGCCGAGCTCGAGCAGCCCACCGTGCTCGTTCTCAACATGTACGACGAGCTGGAAGAGCGGGGACGCCAGATCGACACGGCACGCCTGAGCGAGATCCTGGGCATCCCCGTGGTGGCCACCGTCGCCCCACAGAACCAGGGGACCCAGGAGCTCATCGACGCCCTGCCGCACGCGGCCGTCCCGCGGGTGCCGGCGGAGGTGCTGGCGCCTGCCGGTGACGAGTACGGCCACAACCGCGTCCTGCTCGCGCACGCGAACGAGATCCTGGGCCAGACGTACTCGGTGGCGCGGCCGCCGCATCCTTCGGTGCGCGTGCGGCTGGGCCTCATGGCGATGCACCCGGTGAAGGGCCTCGGCGTGCTCGCCGCCATCCTGTTCACGGTCTTCTGGTTCGTGGGGCTGTTCGGCGCCGGGACGCTGGTGGACCTGCTCGAGGTCGGGGTGTTCGAGCAGCGCCTCAATCCGTTGGTGATCGGCGCGACCGACGCGGTGTTGCCCTTCCCCCACACGCACGACACGGAGGTGTTGACCTACTCGTTCGGCATCCCGGCGACACCGGTGCACGAGGTGACCGTGGGAAGCGTGGAGCGGGAGGTCGTGCTCCCCGCGTACAGCCTCGAGCCCGCTGCCGACCTGAGCGCGTGGCGACAGGTGTTGCGCTTCGGGCACGACTTCCTGGTCGGTCCCTACGGAGCGATCACGATGGCGCTGGCCTACGCGTTTGCCATCGTGCTGCCGATCGTCACGGCGTTCTTCCTGGTGTTCAGCATCCTGGAGGACTCGGGCTACTTCCCGCGCATGGCGATCATGGTGAACCGCGTGTTCCGCGTGATGGGCCTCAACGGCAAGGCCGTCCTGCCCATGATCCTGGGGCTCGGCTGTGACACCATGGCGACGATGACGACCCGCATCCTGGAGACCCGCAAGGAGCGCATCGTCACGACCATGCTGCTGGCGCTGGCCGTGCCTTGCTCGGCGCAGCTCGGTGTGCTGCTCGCACTCATGGCGAGTCTCTCGCCGGCGGGTGCGCTCGTGTGGTTGGGTCTCGTGATTGGCGTGATCTTCGTCGTTGGCTGGCTCACCGCCCGCGTGATCGGCGGTGAGGGCAGTGACTTCATTCTCGAGATCCCGCCCATGCGCCGGCCGCAGCTCTCCAACGTGCTGGTGAAGACGGCGAGCAGGCTCGACTGGTACCTGCGGGAGGTCATCCCGCTGTTCGTGCTGGGGACGGCGATCCTCTTTCTGCTCGACAAGCTCAGCCTGCTGGATGGCATCGCCCAGGCGGCGGAGCCCCTGGTCACCGGGTGGCTGGGTCTGCCCAAAGAGATGGCCAACGCGTTCCTCGTGGGCTTCATGCGACGTGACTTCGGTGCCGTGTACATCCTGGATGCGGCGACGGGTCCGGCAGCGGTGCTCACGCCACACCAGATCCTGGTGGCCATGGTCACCATCACCTTGTTCATGCCGTGCATCGCTAACTTCCTGATGATCGCCAAGGAGCACGGCATGAAGACGGCCGTGAGCATGGCGGCCTTCATCTTCCCGTTTGCGTTCTTCGTGGGCGGGGTCATTCACCGGTTGGGCGTGTGGCTGAGTATCTGACCTGTCCGTTCTGCGGATTCGAGTTCCTGCGCGAGGACACGTTGTGCGAGCACGGCTGTCCTTTGGGAGGGATGTGCGGGCTGGTGCGCTGCCCGAGCTGTCAGTACGAGTACCCGGAGAAGCCACAGAGCTTCACCTGGCTGCAGCGACTCTTCCGCAAGCCTTCGCCCTACAACGACCTGCCGGAGCACGTCACCACCGTGGAAGAGCTCAAGCCCGGGGAGCGCGCTCGCGTGCTGTGCCTCGGGACGGGAGGGCCGCAGCGCCACAACAGCATGGCGGTGTTCGGCGTGGTCCCCGGCGCCGAGATCACGCTGGTGCAGCACCATCCCTCGCCGGTGATTCAGGTGGAGGAGACGGAGCTCGCGCTGGACCCGGCGATCGCGCGGGAGGTCCTGGTGGAGCGCCTGGAACAGGACGTCCCGGTGGCGTGAGGCCGCTGGCGTTCGGCCGCTCCGGATGCTTTCTTGTGTGGTGGTTCGCGGCGGTTGGCCAAGTGACGACCTCAGGGAGAAGAGATTGATGCGACTGACGCGTCGTGAGGTGGCTCGGAGCTGGTTGGGAGTGGCGCTCGGGCTCGTGGTGCTGGTGGGCTGCGTGGAGCCGCCCCCCGAGGAGGAGGGCAGCGAAGTCGCCCAGGAGACCGTGGGTGAGGATCTCCTGCTCGCCTCGACGAAGATCACGCTCCCCCCGCCCGGCATCGGACCCGCCGACCTGCCCGATCCGGAGTCCGACGGGGCGCAGTATCTGCGACAGTATTGCACGGCCTGTCATGCGCTGCCGGGACCCGGGTCGTTCTCCGCGACCGGCTGGCCAGTGTACCTCCGCCGGATGTGGAGGCGCATGGATGCGCTGGACGCGAGATACAATGTTGCCGTTCCCACGTCGGCGGAGCGGGTGGTGCTGACGCGCTACTTGATCGGCAATGCGCTGACCGTGACCCGTGCCGACTTGCCGCCCGGCCAGGGGCGTGACCTCTATCGCCGAGAGTGCTCCCGCTGCCACGAGCTGCCCGATCCCGCTCAGCACTCGCCGGCGGACTGGCCGGTCGTCGTGATCCGGATGCGGGAACACAGTGCCCAGATGCTGCGGCGCTCGCCGACGCAGTTCGAGGTGCAGGAGATTATTCTCTATCTCGAGCGGGCGTCGCGGGTCGGTTCGTAGCAGTCGTTCGGTTCACCGGGTGAAAGAGAGGCGCGACTTCGGGTCGCGCCTCTCGTGTTTGCGGCACTGCGGGGGAGTCACCAGTTTGCGGCGGCGCGCTTCGTCTCTCGCAGCGTGTTGGCGTGAATCTCGACCGTGTCGTCCTGGTGCCGCGCGTATCCGCCCGCCAGGGTCACCATTGCAGGTACCCTCGCCTCGCGCAGGCCGTCGAGCACGATGGCATCCCGGCGCCGCAGTCCTTCGATCGTCAACCGGAGGCCGCCCAACTGGTCCTGCTCGTAGGGGTCGGCGCCGGCGAGGTAGAACGCGAGCTCCGGCTGGTGCGTGTCCAGGATCCGGGGCACGTGGTGCTCCAGGGCCGTGAGGTACTCGGTGTCATCGGTGCCGTCCTCCAGACCGAGATCCAGGTTGCTGGGCGGCTTCCAGGCCGGGTAGTTGTGCTCCTGGTGCATCGAGAACGTGAACACGTCCGGCTCCTGGGAGAAGATGGCCGCCGTGCCGTTGCCGTGGTGCACGTCGAGGTCGATGACGACGGCGCTCTCGATTGCGCCGTCGCGTCTCAGCGCCTGGATCGCGATGGCGACGTCGTTGATGAGACAGAAGCCCTCCCCGTGGTCTGGGAAGGCATGGTGGAATCCGCCGCCGAGGTGAAACGCGAGGCCGTGCTCCAACGCCACGCGAGCCGCCAGCATGGCACCGCCGGCGCAGAGCCACATGGCGTCCCGCAACTCGATGGAGAAGGGTACCTCGAGCAGGAGCTGTTCGGTCACCGACAATGTTCCCGCCCTCAGCTTCCCGACGTACTCCGCCGTGTGGACGAGCCCCACATCGTCATCGGTGGCGGGCTCGGGGCGGACCAGGTCGTCCTGGGCGATCGTGCCGTCCGCGAGGAGTCGGTCCCGCACGAGCCGGTACTTCAGGGTCGGGAAGACGTGCGGGCCGATATCGACCTCGTAGTCCTCGTGGTGGACGACGGAGAGGTCGGCCATCGCGGTCTACAGGTTGGGCAGCGTGTGCGTCCGTCCCTGGTTCTGCTCCACCAGCCAGTCGTACAGCGGCTGGAAGTACTCGACCATGGCCTGCGCATCGAGCTCGCGGCCCGTGGTCTCCTGCAGTACCTCCTGCCACGGGCGGCTGGAACCCGGGGCCATGAGGTTCCGTAGGAACCCGCCCACGCCGGCGCTGCCGAAGTAGTCGGTGTCGTACGGTGACTGCTCCAGGATCTCGGTCGCGATGTGCTGGTGCATCTGGAACAGCAGTGCCTCGGCCAGCGCGTAGTCGTAGTACTGTGCCGCGTCGTCGGTGATGTGGGTCTTGCTCAGCGCGTCGGCGTACTCCTCGCCGCGGCGTGTGGGCGGCACGATCCCCTGGTACCGGCGCACGAGGTCCCACCAGGTGGCGTTCAGCGACTCGCCGGGGAGCGAGTCCACGTAGAGCGCCCGCTCGAATCGCGTCATCACCCCGGCGCCCCACGGAATCATGAGGACGTGGTTGAGGGCCTCCTGCAGCAGCTTCGCGATCTCGTCCACCTCGGCGTCTTCGTCCGCCAGGCCGCGGTTCACGAGGAAGCGGCGCTGTGTGGCGGCCAGCCCGATCATGCTGCCGATCGCCTCGTGGTACGCGCGGTTGGCTCCGCCCCGCAGCACGAGCGGCACGTCGGGGTTGCTATAGGCCATGAAGTAGTAGACGTGCCCCAGCTCGTGGTGCACCGTCTCGTACCAGTATGGGTTGGGCAGCACACTCATCAGCGAGCGCACGTCGGTGTCGCGGTCGAGGTGCCACGCGGAGGCATGCGTGTTCTTCTTGTAGTCGGCGTCAGGAGGCAGTGGGTAGAGCGACGAGCGCTCCCAGAACGTCTCCGGGAGCTCGTCGAACCCCAGGCTCACATAGAACGCCTCGCCCTGCTGCATCACCCACTCGGCGGTGTGGGCGCCGATGGCGGAGTCCGCGTTGATGCCCTCCACCTCGACCAGCGCGCTCCAGTCCTGGCCCCAGCGATTCGGCAGCCAGTGCGCCGGCAGTAGCTGCGGCACCTCCGCGCCGTACCGGTCGGCCAGCTCGTAGCGCGCCCAGGTGTGCAGCTCGCGGTACAGCGGCCGCATTTGCTGCACCAGGTTGTCGCACAGGCGGACCATCTCGTCGGTGGTCATCCCGTAGTCGGAGACCTGGTAGGTGAAGTAGTCGCTGTACCCCAGCGCCTGGACAGTTTGGTTCCGCAGGTCGCGCAGCTCGAGTGCGCCCGGCTTCAGCACGGGTCCCACCTCTTTCGAGGCCTGCCACACGGCCAGGCGCTCCGGCAGATCCGTGCTGGTGCGCAGCAGCGCATCGATCTCGTTCGGCGTAATGGGCTGGCGGCCCAGCCTGAACTCGAAACCGTAGAGCCGCTCCACCTGGTCGGTCTCGACGGCAATGCGCTCGAGCACGACCTCGGGGATCGTCATCGGTCCCTGGGCAGCCGTGGAGAGCATCTTCTCGAACTGGCGCTCCTGCAGGTCGCTCAGCCGGCCGCGCTGGGAGAGGTAGGCCCGGATCGTGTCGATGTTCTCGACGCTCCCGGCGAAGCGCATCCTGGCCTCGCGCGCGTCGCGCGTGCGCGCGGCGTTGGTCGGGTCGCCTTCCACGATGTGGGTGTTGGACGCCCACTCCGCTTCGGCCCACGCGTAGTACAGCTCCTGATCCTCTACCTCGTACGCGGCGAGATAGGTGTCGGCCTCGCTGCGGAACTCCGTGTCGACGCAGGCCGCTACCAGTAGCGCTCCGAGCAGCAGCGCCGCGATGCTCACGCTCTTCATGGTGGTGCCCCCTCGAGATACCGAGATGTGTAACGGGGGTAAATATCTGTCGGGTGCCCGCGCCGCGTAAGGGAGCGGGTCGAGTCGCCTCCGCCTAGTTGTACTGCCAGGTCTCGCCCGGCTTCAACTCCTTCACCTCGATCCCCTTGGGCGTGAACCCCTCCGCGTCCTGTCGGATGATGGGGAACGTCCCGTAGTGCATGGGGACGGCCACCTTGGGCTTGATGAGCTCGGCGGCCATGCTGGCCAGCTCCGGGCCCATCGTAAACCGGTCGCCTACGGGGACCAGGGCAATGTCCGGCTTGTAGAACTCACCCAGCAGCTTCATGTCGCCGAACACGGTGGTGTCACCCAAGTGGTAGACGGTCACACCACCCAGGTGCACGATGGCGCCGCATGGCATCCCCAGGTAGCGGCCGTTGTAGGATGAGGAGTGGAACGCCTGCGTGAAGGCGACCCAGCCCCAGTCGGCGGTGATCTTCCCGCCGGGGTTGCCCGGCTCGGCCGCGATCCCTTGCTCCGTCATGTACTCGTAGATCTCGAAGGCGCCGAACACGGTGGCGTTGTTCGCCTTGGCGATGGCGACGGTGTCACCCAGATGGTCGCCGTGGCCGTGCGTCAGCACGACGGCCTGGCACCGCACGTCCTTCGGCTTGGTGACGGCAACGGGGTTGCCGGTGAGGAATGGGTCGATGGCGACGGTCGTGGACCCGTTGCTCAGAAGAAAGCCGGAGTGTCCGAGGAAAGTGACGTCGATTCCCATGAGGTCGCACCTCCTCCCAAACCCAATGACTTGGTGACGACGGCGTGGTGCCGTCTTCTTGATCCTAACCGGGGGGCGCGGTGCGGCTAGGCCCGAGCCGCAAAACTTCGGCCTATGTTCGGGTGCCGAAGGCTAACGGTCGGCAGACTTTGCGGGATTACCCTTGCCATCACAACTTAGGCCGACCCTCGTATGACAGCCCTGCTCGTCATCTCAGTCCTACTGCTATTGGGCGCCGCCTGTTGGGCGGTCGTGCTGGCGGTGCGTCCGGTAGACCGGCGGTTTCGCCTCGTCGCCGGCGCGATCGTGCTGGTCTCTGCTTTGCAGCTGCTTTCTTTGGTGGCAGAGGCGCTCAACGCCGCTCCCGGGCAGCAGCACTCGCACGCCACCGATCTCGCGGTGGCTGCGGCCTTGCTGCTCACCGTGTGGTTGGTCGACCGGGCCATCGCGCGCCACCAGCGGGTGCAGCGGGACATCGCAAGCGAGCACAGCCGCATCAGCTTCGAGATCACTCGCTTGGAGAAGACGGTCGAGACCACGCAGATCGGAGTGTGCGTCACGGATTTGGACGGACGCATCGTCTACGTGAATCCGGCCGAGGCCGAGATGCACGGATGGACCATCGGGGAGCTGACGGGCGAGGACGTCGGCGTGCTCGCACCGCCGGAGCTGCGCGAGCCGATGTCGCCTCCCGAGATCGCCAAGATGACCAGCTGGCGCCGCGAGTCGGTGAACCTCCGGAAGGACGGTACCACCTTCCCGGTGCACCTCATGTCGGACGTAATCCACGACGCCGACGGCAATGCCGTCAACGTGGTGACGACCTGCGAGGACATCTCGGCGCGCAAGGAAGCCGAGCGGGCGCTGCGGGAGAGCGAGGAGCGCTATGCGCTCTCCGCCCGAGGGGCGAACGACGGATTGTGGGACTGGAACCTCGATACCGGCAAGGTCTACTTCTCCGAGCGGTGGAAGGCGATCCTGGGTTACTCCGACCAGGAGATCGAGTCCAACATCGACGCGTGGCTCGACCGGGTGCACCCGGAGGACCTGCAGCGGGTGAAAGGCGAGCTCGATACCCACATGATCGGGCACTCCGTGCATTACGAGACCGAGCACCGGGTGCGACACTGGGACCGGACCTATCGTTGGGTATTGGTGCGCGCCGTGGCCGTGCGGGACGACGAAGGCAGGCCGCACCGCATGGCCGGCTCCCTCACCGACATCACCCAGCGCAAGCAGGCGGAGGAGCAGCTCGCCAAGGACGCCCTGTACGACCCGCTCACCGGGCTTCCCAACCGGGCCTTCTTCAGCAACATCCTGCAGCGCTCCTCGCGCCGCGCGCGCCGCCGACGCGGCTACCAGTTCGCCGTGCTGTTCCTCGACCTCGACCGCTTCAAGGTCGTCAACGACAGTCTGGGCCACGACGTCGGCGACGAGCTGCTCGTCGGATTCGCCGAGCGCCTGGAGCGCTGCTTGCGACCGGGCGACTTCGTGGCACGGCTCGCCGGCGACGAGTTCTGCATCCTGCTGGACGACATCAAGGAGACCAGCGATCCAACGCGGGTCGCCGAGCGTATCCAGGAGGAGCTGAAGGCACCGTTCCTGCTCGGGAAGCACGAGCTGTACGCCACCGTGAGTATCGGCATCGCCTCGAGCCAGCGCAGCGCCAACGGGCCGGACAACCTGCTGCGCGATGCCGACACGGCCATGTACCGCGCCAAGGCGCGGGGCGGGGCCCGCTTCGAGATCTTTGACAAGGAGATGCACGCCCGGGCCATGGCGGTGCTCGAGCTGGAGAATGATCTGCGTGTGGCGCTGGGGAAAGCCCAGTTCATTCTCGAGTACCAGCCGGTCGTGTCCCTGGATGGGAACCGGGTCTCGGGCTTCGAGGCGCTGGTCCGCTGGAACCACCCGCAACGGGGTATGGTGCCGCCCGAGGAATTCGTGCCCGTCGCGGAGGAGACTGGGCTCATCGTGCCGCTGGGCCTCTGGGTCCTGCGCACCGCGATCAAGCAGATGACCGCCTGGCTCGCGCAGTTCCCGGAACACCCGGCCCTCTTCGTGAGCGTGAACGTCGCCGAGAAGCAGCTACAGCAGCCCGACTTCGTCGAGCGCGTCGTCCAGATACTGCAAGAGAATGGGCTCGACCCGGAGCGACTCAAGTTGGAGATCGCCGAGACCGTGTTGATGGAAGATCCGGGTTACTCCGAGGGACTGGTGCAGGATCTGGCCAACATCGGCGTGCAGGTTCAGATCGACGACTTCGGCACCGGGTACTCGTCGCTGTCGTACCTCAACCGCTTCAACATCGATACCCTCAAGATCGACCGCTCCTTCGTGAGCCGCGTCAGCCTGACCGGCGAGAAGTCGGTGGTGGTCCAGGCCATCATCAAGCTGGCACGGGATCTGGGCATCCGGGTCATCGCCGAGGGGGTGGAGACCGAGGAACAGTCGGAGCACCTCAAGCTGCTGCGCTGTGAAGAGGGGCAGGGCTTCCTCTACTCCAAGCCGGTGAACGGCGCGGATGCAACGCAGATCCTGAGGGAGCAGGCCGCCAAGAAGTAATGCCTGTGCGACCATACGACGTCCTGACGTTTGACTGCTACGGCACCCTGATCGACTGGGAACGCGGGATCAGCGAGTCGATCGCTGCCGCGGCCCGAGCGGACGGCATCGAGGCCGACCGTGAGCAGATCCTCGCGATTCATGCCGAGGTGGAGCCACAGATCCAGTCCGATACGTACCTCTCCTACCGCGAGGTCCTCGCGGACGTCGCACTGGCCGTCGCACGGCGACTCGAGTGGCCCCTCAAGCCTGAACGGGCGCGCTTTCTTCCCGACGGTTTGCCCGGGTGGCGCGTGTTTCCCGACACCAACCCGGCGCTGCAGCGCCTGAAGCAGCAGGGATACCGGCTAGGCATCCTGTCCAATGTTGACGACGATCTGCTGGCCGGCACGCGACTACAGTTCTCCGTGGACCTCGACCTTGTGGTGACGGCCGAGCAGGTGCGCTCCTACAAGCCGGCGCGCCAACACTTCGACCGGGCGCGAGAGTTGATCGGGGACGCCCGTTGGCTCCACGTGGCCCAGAGTTACTTCCATGACATCGAACCGGCATGCGCGCTGGGACTTCCCGTGGTCTGGGTCAACCGAAAGCGCGAGGAGCCCTGCGGCGCCGCGCGTCCGACGGCCGAGGTCGGCGACCTCACCGAGCTCGTGGCCTGGCTAGAGACGCAGGGGTAGCACGTCCCCCGCACGCAGGTTTCCTTTCATCACCCGACCGTAGCATCTCAGGCCTCCCACAACCCAACACCTCACGAGGTGGATGACGTCATGCGTAGAGCGTCGATTCTCTCATTGACCGCACTGCTGGTGACACTCACCACGACCGCGGGTGCGCAGGGCGAGCGGCCGTTCGTGCGCTACCCCGCGATCAGCCCGGACGGGCAGACGATTGCCTTTTCCCACCAGGGGGACATCTGGACCGTGCCGGTTGCCGGCGGGTCGGCGATGCGCCTCACGGTCCACGAGGCGTACGAGGCGTCCCCGCGGTGGAGCCCCGGTGGCTCGCAGATCGCCTTCGTCAGCAACCGCTACGGGTCCACCGATCTGTTCGTGATGGGGGCCGACGGGTCATCACCGCGGCGCGTCACCTATCACTCTTCGGCGGACAACCTCGCCGGGTGGACGCCTGACGGGCGGCTGCTGTTCGAGACGCGCCGCACCTACCGGCAGGTGGAGCGCGAGTGGGAGATCTACGCGGTAGCCGCGAGGGGCGGCACCCCCGATCGGCTGTTGGACGCGGTGGGCTACACGCCGCGGATGTCGCCCGACGGGCGGTTCATCGTCATGGCGTTCGGGTCGAACGGGTACTTCCGCAGGGGCTACCACGGTCCCGCCAACAAGGAGCTGTGGCTGTACGACACCCAGAGCGGCATGTACGGCCAGCTGACCGACTTCGACGGGAACGACATGCAGCCGGTGTGGGCCGGCGTGCGCACCGTGCTGTTCATCAGTGAGCGGGACGGCACCTACAACCTGTACCGCATGGAGCTCGCCGACGACGGTACGCCCAACGGCGCTCCGCAGCAGCTCACGAGGTACACCGACGACGGTCCCCGCACGCTCGACGTCAGCGCAGACGGCGGGACCGTCGTATTCGAGCGCCAGACTGACATCTACGTGATGGACGCGGCCGGCGGCGCGCCACGTCTGCTCACCGTGCAGGTGCCGCAAGACCAGCGGTTCGATCCGGTGGAGCGGCGCACGTTCACGGATCGGGCGTCTGAGTACGCCGTCTCGCCCGATGGGGAGTACGTCGCCTTCGTCGTGCGCGGCGAGATCTTCGTCACGGCGAATGACCCGAAGGAAGACCGGACCGTGCGGCTCACGCGGCATCCCTATCGTGACCGAGACATCCGATGGCTCAGTCAGACCATGTTGCTCTTCGCGTCGGACCGCGAGGGGCAGTACGATCTGTACCGCCTCGAGTCGGGCGATCCCAGCCAGCCGGATCTGTTCAAGAGCCTGCGGCACCGCGCGGTGCGACTCACCAGCACCGTGGCGGATGAGCACGATCCCACCGTCTCGCCCGACGGTAATCACGTGGCGTTTCTGCGCGGCCGCGGCACCCTGCTGGTGAGCGACATGCGTGAGGGTGCTCTGGGGAACGAGCGTGCACTGGTGGATGGATGGGCGACGCCGGGTGGCGTGGCCTGGAGCCCCGACAGCCGCTGGGTGGCGTACTCGCTGGACGACCTCGACTTCAACGAGGAGCTGTACATCCACGCCGCCGATGGCTCGATGGGCCCGGTGAACGTGAGTCAGCACCCCAAGGGGGATGTCGCGCCGGTGTGGAGCCGGGACGGCTCCAAGCTCGGGTTTCTCTCGAATCGCAACAACGGCGATACCGACGTGTGGTTCGTGTGGCTGCGCAAGGCCGACTGGGAGAAGACGGAGCAGGACTGGGAGCTGGAGGGCGAGGAGGTCGAGGAGCAGCAGGAGGACGACGAGGCTCCGGCACCCATGCAGATCGACTTCGAGCGCATCCACGAGCGCCTGGAGCAGGTGACCCGGCTCCCGGGTAACGAGTCCGACGTGGCCGTTTCGCACGACGGCGAGACCTTCTACTTCGTGACCAACCGGCAGGGTCGCGCATCGATCGATGCCGACGAGGACCTCTACTCGATCAAGTGGGACGGCACCGAGCTGGAGCGCCTCACGACGGGTGACCAGTCGCCGAGCGACGTCGAGATGGGGCCGAAGGGGAAGTACGTGTTCATGCTCGGCTCGCAGGGCCGTCTCGCCCGCTTAGAGGTGGACGGCGCCAAGCGCGAGGACCTGCCGATCTCGGCCCGCATGGAAATCGAATACACCCAGGAGCGCGCCCAGGTGTTCCACGAAGCGTGGCGGATTCTGAACGCCGGTTTCTACGACCCGGACTTCCACGGACAGGACTGGGCGGCACTGGGCGAGAAGTACTGGGCGTGGGCGCAGCGCGCCCCCACCAATCGGGACTTCCGCGACGTGTTCAACATGATGCTGGGCGAGCTGAACGCGAGCCACCTCGCGCTGCGCGGCTCGGACCGGGCCGACACCCAGACCGAGCGCACCGGGTTGCTCGGCGTGGAGATCGACCCCGTCGAGAATGGTGTGCGCATCGTGCGCGTCGTGCCCAATTCGCCAGCCGGCCGGGCGACGAGCAAGCTCGCCGAAGGTGAAGTGATCACCGCGGTCGAGGGGACGCCCGTCGCCGGGCAGAACTTCTACGCCTTGCTGGCCGACCGGGCGGACACGCGCACGATTCTCACGGTGCGCGGCACGGATGGAGGCGAGCGGGATGTGATTATTCGACCCACCGAGAGCCTCTCCCGGCCGCTGTACGACGAGTGGGTGGCCGACCGGCGCAGTCTCACCGAGCGGTACTCGGGTGGCCGCCTGGGGTACATCCACATCCAGGGTATGAACTGGCCCAGCTTCGAGCGGTTCGAGCGGGAGCTGGTGGCCAGCGGCAATGGCAAGGACGGCATCGTCATCGACGTGCGCTTCAACGGTGGTGGCTGGACCACGGACTACATGATGACAGTGCTCACGGTGCGGCAGCACGCCTATACCGTCCCGCGAGGGGCCGCCGACGATCTGGCGGCGCAGCACACCCAGTTCCGCGCCCACTACCCATTCGGTGAGCGGCTGCCCCAAGCGGCGTGGACCAAGCCGTCGGTCGCCCTCTGCAACGGCAACTCGTTTTCCAACGCCGAGATCTTCTCGCACGCCTTCAAGCAGCTGGGGCTCGGCCCGTTGGTGGGTGAGCCCACCTTCGGAGCGGTGATCTCCACGGGTGGGGCGGGGCTCATCGACGGCTCGTTCGTGCGGTTGCCGTTCCGCGGCTGGTACGTGAAGGCGACCGACGAGAACATGGAGAATGGACCGGCGGTGCCCGACATCATCATCCGGCGTCGGCCCGACGACCGCGCCGAAGGTGAGGACGCCCAGCTCCAGGCCGCCGTCGAGGTGCTGCTGCGGCAGATCGACGGGGGCAGTCGTTGAAGCGCTGTGTCTGGATCGCCGATGAGCCCATGCTCCGGTATCACGATGAGGAATGGGGAGTGCCGGTGCACGACGACCGACTCTTGTTCGAACACCTCATGCTGGACGGCTTTCAGGCGGGGCTCAGCTGGCGCACCATCCTCAACAAGCGCGAGAACTTCCGCCGTGCGTTCGACGGCTTCGAGCCTGAGAGGATCGCGCGCTACACCAAGCGGAAGATCGAGCGCCTCGTCGCCGACTCGGGCATCGTCCGCAACCGGCAGAAGATCGAGGCCACGATCGGCAACGCCCGCGCCTACCTCCGGTTGCGGGAAGAGGTGGGTTCGTTCGACACCTTCCTCTGGCAGTTCGTCGGTGGGGAAACTAGACAGAACGCGTGGAAGACGCTGAAGCAGCTCCCGGCCAGCACTACGGAGTCCGACCGGATGAGCAAGGCACTGAGGGGGCGCGGCTTCAAGTTCGTGGGGAGTACGATCTGCTATGCGTTCATGCAGGCGGCGGGGCTGGTGAACGATCACATCGTGTCGTGCTTCCGGTACCGCGAGCTGGGAGGGACGGAGAAGGCGCGGAAGCGCTAGCGGCGAGGCCTGGCGCTGCGGCCCGAATCCTGACGCTCAGCTACTCAACGAGGGGCGCTGCCCGCTGCGGCGGCGCTCCTCGTATGCGTCCAGCAGCGCCCGTTTCACCGCTGGCACTCGCTCCGAAAGCCGGTCGACGTCCTCGCCGGCAAGCTCGTAGAGCTGGCACCCCGTGACCGCCTGGACCGTGGCGCTGCGCGGCGCCTGCGTGAGCAACGCCATCTCGCCGAAGAACTCCCCGGCGTGGAGCGACGCGACCCGCTTGGGCGGCTTGCCCGGGAGCGCCACAATCACGGCGACCACACCCCGAGCGACTAAAAAGAGGGACGAGCCGTGCTCGCCCTGCCGAATCACCGTGTCGCCGGCGAGGACGGTGCGGGGGACCAGCAGCCCGGCGACGCTCTGGAAGTCCTCTCTGCTGAGGCCCTGGAAGAACGGCACACGGGCGAGTAGGTCTTCGGGATGGGGTTCGAGCGCGCCGATGGGCTGTCGCTTGAGCCGTCGTTCCTCGGCCTCGACGGCGCGGCGCGCGCTCCGCGCGACGGAGGGCGGGATCGCGCCGGTGGACGCCAGCTGCTCGATGGCGGCTGCCTCGCCGTCCAGCGCGATGCGCTGGACGGTCTGGTGCTGGGCGGCCTGCACGTACTCGGGGAAGTGTTCGGCCACGCCGTCGATGCGCACCATTACGTTGCCGGCTTGGGTCTCGTACACCGCGCGACACTCGTCCGCCACCGACACCTCCACCCCCGTGAGCTCCGCGAGCCGCGTGACCTCCGCCATCACGTATTCGCAGGCGTCGAGCACGGCCGTGTCGCGCTCGTAGCGCGCGGCCAACGCGCGCAGGCGATGGCGCTGCACCAGGCGACTGCGTGGGAAGATCCTGCCGAGCACCTTCAGGAAGCGCGTGCCAAACCGCACCTCAATCGGGACCGCGGCCACGATCTCCAGGGGGATGTCGCCCCGCTTGAGCTGATCGCGCCTGAGATCGACTGACAGCTCGAGCTCCCGCAGCACCGGCTCCGAGATGATGCCTCGGTCGAACATCTCCCGGTAGCGGTGTCGTTCGACGGTGAGCGCCTCCGCCCACAGCACGCGACGCATCTCGTCGGTCGCGAGCTCCGAGCGGAGCTTGTCCAGGTCCTGCTCGACCGCCGTCATCTCCTCCAGGTACTGGTTCCCCACGTCGGTGATGAGCCGGTTGGAGAAGTGACCCGCCGTGCCCAGCTCGTCGACCCGCGCAAAGGCCGCCCGCTTGGCCGCGAGCACCGCCTGGAGACGTCCCAGGCGCTCCACGAGGGTCGGCCGGTCGAGTCCCAGACGATGCATGAGCGGCTTCATCGTGACCCCGCCGGTCACGATCGTGAAGAGCACGACACCGGTGGCGAGTGCCACCAGCATGCCGCGTTGTGGGAAGTCCGCCGGGATGCTCAGCACCAGCGCCAGGGCGACGGCACCGCGCAGGCCACCCCAGAACAGCACGGTCTGGTTGCGCCGGTCCACGGCCTCCGCCTTTGAGAACCGGTTCACCACCGGAATGAGGCCGTACACCGCCGCGGCTCGGGCCACCGCGACGGCGAGGATCGCCAGCCCAATCGCACCCGCGAACGCGGCCAGGCCGCTCAGTTTCACCGTGATGCCCACCAGCAGAAAGATGAGGCTGTTCGCCACGAAGGCGGCGTACTCCCAGAACTGGTGGAGGTAGGTCCGCACCTCGGGGGTGAACCTGGTGGAGCCGAGCGTCCCGACGATGAGTCCCGCCCCCACCGTGGCCATGACGCCCGAGACCCCGAGGTAGTGGTCGGCCACGATGAACGCGGCGTACGCCACCACGGTCGAGAGCGTCACCTCCACCAACGGCTCGTCCCGTGCGAGCGCGATGGTGCGGATCATCAGGTAGCCGATAATCACGCCCACGACGAGACCGCCCACGAACACGACGACGAATTCGAGGATGCCCCGTCCCAGCGTTCCGGCGGCGAGGGCCCCGCCGGCGAGCACCAGCAGGATGAGCCGGAACAGGACGATCGCCGTCGCGTCATTGAACAGGCTTTCCCCCTCGACGAGGATCGTGAGTCGCTTGGGCGCTCCCAGCTCCTTGAACAGGGCGGTCACGGCCACGGGGTCGGTCGCGGAGATCAGGGCGCCGAAGAGGAGGGCCGATCCCAGGGAGAGCGGCGTGACCAGTGCGAGGAGGCCGCCTACGATCGCGGTCGAGAGCAACAACCCCGGGATCGCCAGGGTGAGCACCGGCGTCATGTTCTGCGAGAGCAGGCGGGCGTCGAGGTTGAACGCCGACTCGAAGATGAGGGTGGGCAGGAAGATGAAGAGGATGATCTCAGGGGAGAGGGTGAGCTCGTGCAGCGGCTCCAGCCACGCCACGCGCTCGGCCAGCGCTCCGAGCACCAGGCCGACCAGTACCAGGCCCACGGTGTAGGGAAGGCGGGTGCGCTTCAGCCCGATCGCCGCCGCTGCCGCCACCAGTAGCAGGCCGATGACCGCGATGACGATGGTGACGACGCCACCGTGCTCCATCAGTCCACCTTCCTCACCCGGATCCCATTACTACTCCGTCGTCTGTTCGAGCTTGAACTGGCTCCCGGTGGCCCGCCGGAATCGCTTGCGCAAGCGGTCGAGCCCGCCGGGGTCGGCCATGACTACCAAGGTCATCCCGGCCGTGAGGGAGGTGTCTGGGGGCGGCTTGAACGTGAACTCCCCGGTTTCCGGATGTCGCACGGCTAGCAGCATCGCGCCTGCGACCTCGTCGACCTCGAGCCCAGCCAGCGTCCGGTCGCTCACGTGGGCGTCCTTCGGGATCGTCACCTCCTCGACCCGCAGGGTCCCGCCCTTCTCACGCAGCATCTTGTCGAGGAAGGTGACGACCGTGGGGCGTACCAGAGCCGAGGCCATGCGGAGCCCTCCGATGCGGCTGGGGCTCACCACCACATCGGCCCCCACGGTCTGGAGCTTGACCTCGGTCTCCGGCTGCTCGGTCGCGGCAATGATGCGCGCCCGCGGCGCGAGGCGACGCGCCGTCAGCACGCCCAGCACGTTGTCCTTGTCGTTGTTGGTGCAGACCACGATGCCTGCCGCTCGCTCGGCCCCGGCCTCGAGCAGGACCTCGTCGCTACTGGGGTCCCCGACGATGCCGAGGCAATCACCCAACCGGTGACGCGCCTCGGCGAGTGCCTCGGCCGTGGGGGCCACGACCACCACCTCGCGGTTGGTTCGGATCAACTCCTCGGCGACGTGCCAGCACGCGGTGGTGTCGCCGCAGACGATGTGGTGGTTTGCCATCTCGGCAATCGTCTTCTGCATCCGTCGCCTCGCAAAGATGTTGTGCAGCTGACCCTCGATCACGAACGCTGCAGCCATTGGAACCGTGTACGCCACGATGCCCATACCGACCAGCAGGAGCACCACCGTGAAGACGCGCCCAGCCGGGTTGCTGG
The DNA here is from genome assembly GCA_039592335.1 of Gemmatimonadota bacterium. GTDB lineage: Bacteria > Gemmatimonadota > Gemmatimonadetes > Gemmatimonadales > GWC2-71-9 > WVYX01. The sequence continues at coordinate 44,597 of JBDHBX010000004.1, forward strand.
ACATGTCGATGATCTCGCCGAACCCGACGGTGGTGAGGGTGATGATCGTCATGTAGATGGCATTCACGATGCCCTGGCCCGCACCACCGATCAGCAGAAAGCCCAGGACCCCGACCGCGGTGACGAGCACCAGGGCCCCGAACGCCAGTCGCAGGCGGCGGCGCAGGCGGTAGAACTCGGCCGCTTCGGCGGAGCGGCCGGCGTGCCCGGGACCTGTCAGGGGGGAGTCTGCCATGCCATTCCCAATACCTCCCGGGGATGGTGCCGTCAATGGCGGCGCACGCGGTGCGAAGGTGCAAAACGGGCGGCAAGTGAGTGCCGCCCGCGCGTGAAATTGGCCTGGAGGGGTGGACTCAGTGCTCTCCGGCGGGTCGCGGCAGCGCGTCCCGCTCCTGCGTCCGTGTGAGGACCCGCTCCATGAAGTCCACGCGCTCACCCAGCTCGTTCATTTCGCCCCGCATCATGTCGAGCTCTTCCAGGACGAGTTCGAACTGCGGACCGAGCTGGCCGCGCGACATGCCCTGCGGGTTGGGCTCCCACCAGTGCCACACCCGCTTCTCGTCCGCGTCACGGAACGAGCCGGCGGTGATGAGGATCATGTCGTATAGCCACCAGAGGCCGAAGCCCCCCATGGTGCAGAGCTGCAGAATCCCGGTTGCCACCTTGCCGGTGTAGAAGCGATGAGCGCCGAACACGCCGAGCGCGCCGCCGAGGATGAGCGCGACGCCACGTGAGCGTTCGGAGACTTCCTGCGTCGGTACGAGCGCTTCGCCAGTGATTCCCATTGCTACCTCACCTACGGGTGCGGCCGTCGCGCGGTTTCCGCGACGCGCGTTCGGGTACGAGGAAGTGTGCCGCGCGCGGCCCCAAAGGGCCAGTGACTTTATATTGCAAAGTACCTGGCGTTGTCAAGTACGGTGCCCAAGCCGGGTTGCGTGTGCTTTTGGGCCCTATGATATTGTGTGGTCGCGGCGGCCGGCCTGCCGTGTGTGGCGGTATCGTCTAGGGGTGAGGACGCAGCCCTCTCAAGGCTGAAACACGGGTTCGAATCCCGTTACCGCTATCCCTGCCCCCATCGTCTAGCGGTCAGGACTCCACTCTTTCAAGGTGGCGACAGGGGTTCGACTCCCCTTGGGGGCACTCCCACCGTTGCCGCACGGCCCGTCTAGAACGCTCCTCGCCACGACACGCCGAGCCACACGTGCCGGCCCGCGTTGTCCACGCCGCTGGCGTGATTGCGATACAGCGCGTCCAGCACGTTCTCGAACCCGGCGGTGAGCGTGAGGCGGTCGGCGACAGTCCAGCCGGCGCGCAAACCGTGAACCGCGAACCCCTCCGTGCCGTCGGGCTTGGGGATTCGCGGATCGTCGAGGTCGCGGGTGCCGAGTCGGTCCTGGCGCATCGCCCACCGCAAGAGGTACTCCACCCACACGGGGTGCTTGGGCGACGTCCAGCGCACGGCGGCGTGGCCGCCCAGGGGCGGGATCTTCGACATCGGCTCCACGCTGGTGCCGTCGAGCGCGTCCTGCTCCCCGAAGGTGTACAGCAGGGTGGCATCGAGCTGGATCGGCCCGAGGGCCTTCGCGGCCTGTGCCTCGATGCCCCACAGCCGGGCCGTCCCCACGTTCTGCCCTTGGAACACCCGCTCCCCGTCGAACAGCGTGTCCCCCTGGAACTCGCCGGGCACGCGATCGATGAAGTCGGTGATGCGCGTGTAGTAGCCGGTCAGGTCGAACACCGCGTCGTTCCGCTGGTACCGCACCGACAGCTCGCCGCTCAACGATTTCTCCGGCGTCGCTTCGGGATTGGGCAGGGCCACGCCACCGGGCACGGGACCGGCCCGCGTGAGATCGTACAGGTTGGGAGCGCGGAAGCCCTCGGCGAGGCGCGCCGCGATGCGCCACGCGGGCGCCGGCGCCACGACCACGCCGAGCTGGCCGGTGAGGTCCGAGCTGGTATTCACCACGAACCCACCGAGCTCGAGGCCGACGTCGGCCTCATTGCGGAACCAGCTCCAGCGGGCCCCGAGCGTGAGACGCAGCCAGTCGGTCGCGCTTGTCTCGGCGTTGAGGAACACCCCCACACGGTCTGCGTTGGCACCGTCGGGGAAGTTCCCGGTCGCGATCTCGCCTGTGGCCGTCTGGCGGGTCAGCTCGGTGAGTGTCCCCGTGCTGATCTCCTCCAGCCATCCTTGGCTGGAGAGCCGGTCGTGGTAGTAGTCGGCACCCCAGGTGAGCAGCACCGGCGCTCCGCCGAACGCCGTCATGCTGGTGCCCACCAGGCTCACCCCCGGGGTGTAGACGTCGTCGCGCCACAGGGTGCGCTCGTCGGCGGGATTGCCGGTGGCTTCCCGCTTCACGCGGGTGCGTCCCTCGTACTGGGTTGCGAGACTCACCGTGGCTTCGAGCGTCGAGAGCGCCGTCCCGTGCGGCGTGAAGGCGTAGCGCGCGTAGGCGAGCTGGCGGGTCTGCGGCTCGAAGAGATGCTCGGTATCCCGGCCCGGCGCCGGGGCCCGGAAGTCCACGTAGCGGTCGTAGCGGGGCACCCCGTGCATCGAGAAGTGCTGCACGGCGATGTCCAGCGTGTGCAGGTCGTTGGGCATGAAGTCGAAGTCCAGGTCCACGCCCTCGGCGTTGAAACCCGTGGGCACCTGCTTGCCTACGTCCCCGCCCGCGCGGAGGTCGGACGTGGTCACGACCGAGCCGCCCAGCCCAAGGCGCCAGGTGGATCCGGCCAACCCGAGCGACGCTCGCCCGCGAAATCCGTGATCCGCCGAGGAGTAGGTGCCCGCCAGGTACAGGCTGCGGGTGCCGGCGGACGGATTCGATCGGGTCTGCACGTTGACGACGCCACCCTGGGCGTCGGAGCCGTACAGCACCGAAGCAGGGCCGCGCACGACCTCCACGCGATCGACGAGCTCCGGATCGATGGTGGCGAAATACTGCCCTGGTCCGTCGCGGTAGGTCCCATTGTTCATGGGGACACCGTCCACCAGGTACAACACCTGGTTGCCCACGAGCCCCCGCAGGACCACGGCACCCTGGCCGGCCGACGTCTGCTGCACGTACGCGCCGGGGATGTCCCGCAGCAGGTCGGCGGCGATCACACTGGAGCTGATCGTCTCCGCCTTCGGAATCGTGAGGGTCATGCTCGCGGCCTGCTCGATGCGCGGCTGCGGGGTGGAGCGCGTGCCGCTCACGACGAACTCCGGCAGCTGCACGATGGTATCGGGCAGCGGAATGCTGTCCTGCTGGAGGGGAGCGAAGCTGGCGGAAACGGCGAGCAGGGCCGTCGCGATTGTCATAGGGTCGGAATGTACACAGTCCCGTCCGGTCGGTGTATTGTACCTTGAGAGACACAGGAAGTTGCATGGGGGATGCGTCCGGGCGGGTGTGCCCGACCGTTGCCGAGGAAGGTCACATGAGGGCGATGAAGCGCAGCAGGGTGGCAATCTGGCTCGTACTCGCCGGTGTGGCGTGCGGCGGATCGGGCGGCAGTCTGGACGAGTTGACGCCGCGCTCCGAGCCCGTGCTCACGCTCCACGTGAAGAACCAGAACTTCTACGACGCCGCGGTCTACGCCTTGGCCCCCGCCGTGCCGGAGAAGCGCATCGGCACGGTGCCGGGGAACTCGGTGCGGGCGCTCACGTTCCGCTGGACGTGGACCGAAGTGCAGATCCAGGTGCGGTTGGTGGGAGCCGCGAGCTTCGTCACGGAGACGATGCCGGTCATGCCAGGCGATGAGCTGGAGCTGACCATCACGCCCGATGCCGATCGGGCGGTTGGGTCGCTGCGGCGGCCTTAGCGGAGCCCGAATGCGGGGTTGCATCGGGGCAGGGGCGCGGCGATACTTATCCCCCGCGCGCCGCTAGCTCAATTGGCAGAGCAACTGACTCTTAATCAGTAGGTTCGGGGTTCGATTCCCTGGCGGCGCATAGACGCCGGTTCTTCGCTCCGAAGAGCCGGCGCAGTTGTTCCTCGACGCACGCCTCCAGAGGATCCGCTAAGAGGGTGCCTCTCCGAGTACCACCTCGACCCGGTGCTCACCACCGTCGTCCGACAACGGCACGAGCGCTTCTCCCGAGAGCAGGGTTCCGTCAAGGCTAACTCGTGACACCCCTCGGCAGACTCCCTTCGGGTTCTGGACCGTGATCCGATAGAGGGTGTCACCGTGACGGTAGGTGATCGCGAAGCCTTTCCACCTTCGGGGAATGCACGGATCGATGCAGAGGGCGGAACCCCGCTTCCGCAAACCGAGGATCCACTCCAGCCCCGCGCGGTAGAGCCAACCCGCCGCCCCGCTGTACCACGTCCATCCACCTCGTCCTACATGGGGAGGCTCGGAATAGACATCTGCAGGTACGGCGTACGGCTCCACCTTGTACCGGTGAACGTCCGCACGGCGGCTCGCGCGGTAGATCGGGCTTAGCAGGTCGAACAGATCGACGGCCTTGTCTCCCTCACCCAGCATGGCGAACGCCACGACCGACCAGATCGCGGCATGAGTGTACTGCCCGCCGTTCTCCCGGATGCCGGGGAGGTATCCCTTGATGTATCCAGGGTCCATGGGGGTCTTGTCGAATGGGGGGGAGAAGAGTAGCACAAGGCGGTCTTCCCACCGCACGAGTTGATGCTCCACACTCTCCATTGCCTGGCGGGCCCGCTCCTCGCGCGCAGCGCCGGAGAGGACCGCCCAGGACTGGGGGATGGAGTCAATCTGGCACTCCTCGTTCTCCGCCGATCCGAGCGGCGTCCCGTCGTCGAAGAAGGCACGCCGGTACCACTCTCCGTCCCATGCAGCCTCCTCCAGCGAGCCCTCGAGAGATGCGGCTCGCTCCCGCCACCGCCGCGCACGTTCTGGTTCTACACGGAGATCGGCGATGCGGGCGAAATCCATCAGGTTCAGGTGGAGGAACCAACCCAGCCAGACGCTCTCTCCCCGGCCCTCATGGCCGACACGGTTCATGCCGTCGTTCCAATCCCCGGCCCCGATCAGGGGAAGGCCGTGGCTGCCCGCGGCGAGACTGCGGTCCAGGGCCCGCGCGCAGTGTTCATATAACGTCGCTCGCTCTTCCGACTGCTCGGGCACGAAGTACGCCTGTTGCTCATGCTCCTCCAGGCTTCTCCCTTCGAGCCACGGGACTTGCTCATCGAGCACTGCCCAGTCCTCGGTAATCGCGAGATAGTGATTCACCGCGTAGGGCAGCCAGAGCAGGTCGTCGGAGATCCGGGTCCGGACCCCACGTCCCGTGGAGGGGTGCCACCAGTGTTGCACGTCCCCTTGCGTGAACTGCCTCGCAGCCGCACGGAGGAGGTGCTCGCGCACCACGTCCGGCCTCGTCAGCGTCAAGGCGGTCACGTCTTGCAGCTGGTCACGGAATCCGTACGCCCCTCCCGACTGGTAGAACGCCGAGCGGGCCCAGATCCGGCAAGACAGTGTTTGGTAGAGGAGCCAACGGTTGAGGAGGAGGTTCATGGAGGAATCGGGAGTCTCTACCTGAACCGAGCCCAGCACCCGGTTCCAGTGATCCTGAACCTCGCCGAGCAGCGTGTCGCAGTCCATCGTACGGTAGCGTTCCACCAGGGAGCGGGCTTCCTCCTGATTGCTCCCCTGGCCCAGCAGGAACAGCACCTCGGCTCGCTCCCCCGGCTGAAGCTCCACCTTCGTTTGCAGCGCCGCGCACGGGTCCAGACCCGGTCCCGTTTTCCTCGACAGCGCCGCTCCCCGTTCCATGGATGAGGGATGATCGAGGCTCGCGTTCCGGCCCAGGAACTCGAGGCGGTCTCCGGTCCAGGAGGTCTGGCGTCCCCCTAAGTCGGCGAACGCGACCCGGTCGGCAAACTCTCCGTTCCACGCGCTGCGCGCGAACATGGCGCGGGTGGTGGGGTCGATGCTGGTTACTACGAAGGCCGCGGAGCTGCTCCGCTCGACCCCCAGCACCCACTCGGCATACGCGGTGACGGTGAGGCGCCGCTTGCGGCTCGACCGGTTCTCCAGGGTGAGGCGGGAGATCTTGACGGGGTCGCGCAGCGGCACGAACTGCACCAGATCCAGCGCGACGCCGTGGGAGCCGTGCTCGAAGCGACTGTACCCCTGCCCGTGCCGGATGACGTAGGGCCAGCGTTCTTCCCGGATCGGGAGAACTGTCGGCCCCCAGACCAGACCGCTGTCCTCGTCCCGCACGTAGAACGTTTCCCCGGGGGTGTCGCTGACGGGGTCGTTCGACCAGGGCGTGAGCTTGTTCTCCCGGCTGTTCACGGACCAGGTATAGCCCGCGCCCGACTCGGAGACCTGGCAGCCGAACTCCGGGTTCGCCATCACGTTGATCCAGGGCGCCGGCGTCCACTGTCCTTTCCCCAGGACCGTGACGTATTCGCGGCCGTCCGGCGTGAATCCCCCCAGTCCGTTGAAGAACTCGAGTTCCGGGGTCGGAGCGGCGACGGTCTCGGCCGTCTCGCGCGGCGCTCGGAGGCGCGGCGGAACCGGTCCCGGCCTCACCCGCTGCAGCCGGACCACCTGCTCGGACAGCGTGCCCTGGCTCGCCAGGATCACGACCCGCGCAGAGGCGAGCAGGAGCGTGTGGTCTTCCTCCGGTAGCAGGTCGAAGCGTAGCAGGAAGACACCTCCATCCTCAGTGCGCCGCTCCTGGCCGACCGCCGATTGGATCGACTGGACCATCGCCTCGAGCGACTCCTGAAGATCCTGCACGTAGGAGGTCGCCTTCGCATTGAGGATCACCAGATCGGCGGGGATGCCTTTCAAGTACCAGTACTCGTGCGCCCGCACGAGCTGTCGCACGACGTCTCGTTCCTCCTCCCGCTCAATGCGCACCAGCACGATGGGAAGGTCGCCGGAGATGCCGTACGCCCACAGCCCGGAGGGACCGGTGCGGTTGTTGGCCAATACCTGCGTCCCCGCGCGCAACGTTGGATCGGTGTACAGCAAACGATTGGCCAGGCGCTGGAACAGGTGGGCCTCGTCCTGGCTCGTCCGCAGGTGGTGCAGCTGGACCTGGGCCTGGGTCCAGGCCAGCGAGCTCTCCCGCTCGAACGTCGCCGGCTGGCGATACTTCTCTGCGATCTCGAGAGCCTCTTCCCGGGAAGACGCCACCAGCGTGGTGAACACGAGATGTGCCGTCTCGCCCTGGGAAAGCACCACCCGCTGCCGCAGGCTCACAATCGGATCCAGCACCCTTCCCGCCGTGCTCGACAGGCGCCCTCCGTCGTTCACCGAGAGCGGCGTGCGCATCCCGCGGCCACGGCCGAGAAAGCGTGCGCGATCGCTCTCGTACTGGAGTGCGCCGACCGTCTCTCCCTCGACCGCCACGAGGTGGGCGAGCCAGACTCGGGGCTCGTCCGCCGAGCGCGGGCGTCGTGTCGCCAACAGGGTCCCGAGCTCGGGAACGAACTCCGTCTCCACGAAGAGGTTCGAGAAGGCGGGGTGGGCCAGGTCCGCCGCCTGCGGAGCCAGCACGACCTCCGCATAGGAGGTGACGTCGATCTCGCGGTCCCGGCCCTCGAGGTTGGTCACCGCCAGCCGGCGCAGCTCGGCGTCGTCCTCCGGAGAGACCACGACCTCGAGCGTGATTATCAGAGAGCGGTGCGCCTGCCTGATCTTGGCCCGGTCCTCGGAATAAGCGACGTCGTAGTGCTCGGCTTCGGTGCCGCTCGGCTGGAAGCCGGCGGACCAGACCTCACCAGATTCCGCGTCGCGCAGGAAGACGAAGGTGCCCCAGCAATCGCGCGTCGTGTCTTCCCGCCAGCGGGTCACGGCGAGGTCGCGCCACCGGCTGAACCCCGAGCCGGCTGCCGTGACCATCACCGTGTAGCGGCCATTGGAAAGCACGTGGGTGCGCGGCGTGATGTCGTGCGGCGACTCGAACCGCCGCAGGGTCGGCAACACGAGGTCGCGCACGTGGGCGGCTACCCGCACTTCTTCGCCGCGCGGCCTGGCCACGGCCACCGAACGCGGTGTCCGCTCCTGCAGCAGCAGCTCCGTCGCCTGGACCATGCGATGGGCGTGGAAGCGGCTCTGGCTGCGACCGTTGTGCACCACGTTGCCGAGGGAGACGATGGTCATCCCCTGATGATGGGCCATGTAGGCCCGAACCACGGCCACCCGTTCCTGCTCAGGCAACCTCGACGGCGTGTAATCGAGTGCTTCGTAGTAGCCGAACGTCCCGAGCGCGCCGGCCTCCTCCAGGCGGGCGAAGTTGGCCAGAGCCGCCTTTGGATCCAGCATGGCGGCGAGGGCGGTGGCGTAGGGGGCGACGACCACGTCCTCGAACAACCCCCGCTTGAGCCCCAGGCCGGGCACACCGAAATCCGAGTACTGATACGTGAACTCCAGGTCGCGAACGTTGTAAGCGGATTCGGAGACGCCCCACGGGACCCGTCGCTCCGCGCCGTACTGGATCTGGCGTCGCACGACGAGGCGACTGCTGAGGTCGAGCAAGCTCAGGGCCGGTTGCCGCATCACGAGCAGCGGCATCAGGTACTCGAACATCGACCCCGACCAGGAGAGGAGCGCCGCGCCGCGTCCCACCGGCGTTAGCGACCGGCCGAGCAGGAACCAGTGCCGCGGCGTGACGTCGCCCTTGGCGACCGCCACGAAGCTCGCCAGTCTCGCCTCGGAGGCCAGTAGATCGTAGCAGCTGGGATCGAGCGTGCCGTCGGCCACGCGGTAGCCGATGGAGAACAGCTTGCGCGAGGAGTCGAACAGGAAGCGGAAGTCCATGGTCCGGACCATCCGTTCGGCCTGAAGCGCGAGGCCGGAGGTGCGGTGCTCAAGGGCGGTGGCCGCCGTGCTGGACACCTCCAGATCCTCGAGCAGCAAACGTCGGTCTTTGCTCTCCGGCCCGCCGACGCGTTTCTCGATCTCCTCCTGGACCGCGCGGCAGAGCTCGGGGAGCCCGGCCAGTGCGGGATTCGCATCGGCCACGGACGGGAGCACCGACGCGCGCGCGCACCAGGGCACCATCGTGTCGAGGTCGCGGGCGTGGCTCCGCACGGAGTTCCGCACCGCCTGTGCCCAGGCCAGCACCGCGGACTGTGCGCCTTCCTCGACGTCGCTGGCGAGCGTGCGGACGATGTCGAGCAGGATCTCTGCCTGAGAGTCCAGCTCCGCGAGTCGGCGGGCCCATGCGGGAAGCGACGTCGGAGGATCATCCAGAGCTGTCGCCATCTCCTCGACGGCGTCGCGCAGCTGCTCGGTCGTGACCGTCTGCGTGCGCTCGGGGCGCTCGGCCTGCTCCGCCGACTCAAGCACCAGCTGCAGCGCGTCGCGGATTCCCTCCAGGACTGCCGGTCCGACGAGCGGGCGGCCCACGCGCTCGCGGCACGCCTGCGCCAGCGCAATCAGATGCCCGGCCAGATTGCCGCTGTCGACCGTCGACACGTATATGGGATCCAGCGGCCGTAGGTCCCGGGTATCGTACCAGTTGAAGAAGTGACCGCGGAGGCGGCGCAGGCTCGTCATCGTCTTCAGCGTGGCCTCGAGCCGCTCCACCATGTCGAGCGTCCCGATCCAGCCGAAGTCGTGCGCGACCGTCGTACTCAGGAGATAGAGCCCCAGGTTCGTCGGCGAGGTGCGATGCGCCTCGGCCGGCTCGGGATCATCCTGGACGTTGTCCGGCGGCAGGGCGTGGCTCTCTTCGCCCACGAACGTCTCGAAGAAGCGCCACGTGCGGCGGGAGATCAGCCGCAGGGCGCGCGTCTCCCTGACCGAGAGGATCTGTTCCCGTGGGACGCGCGGCGGCAGGCTCATGCGCCAGGCGAGCACGGGCGACAGCACCCAGAGGAGCACGAGCGGAGCGGCCACGGGCCAGGCGCCCGGATTGAGCACGACGCAGAGCGCCCCGGCCGCGACGGCGAGGACTACGCCCCAACGCAGGTGCTGGAAGAAGCTCCGAAGCTTCAGGTCCACGCCGTACCCCTGGTGCGCCGCCGCGACCCACTCGAGGAGATTCCGTTTCGTCACGTACAGCCGCCAGAGCGTGCGCACCACGGCGTCCACCATGAGCCAGGCCTGGTGGGCCAGCATCGTGATGGCCAGGAGCGTCTGCGCGAGGGCGACGTAGGTGTCGTGGCCCACGGCGCGGAAGTGATTGCGCTTGGAGATCCCCCGTCGTCGGGGGATGAGGCCGTCGAACACCGGGATGAAGGCGGGCAGCGCGACGGCGCCCACGAACAGACCGGTCCACAGGAGGAGCGGAGCGCCGGGCAGGACCCAGGCGGCCACCACCATGAACAGCAGGAACGGCGCCACGAGGCTGCGGCGCAGATTGTCCACCATCTTCCAGCGGCCGTGGGCCCGGATGCGGACCCTCAGTCTCCGCCCCTGTACGTCGCGTGCGTGCCCCAGCACCCACGGCAGGAGCTGCCAGTCGCCCCGCACCCAGCGATGGTTGCGGCGGGCGGCCACCTCGTAGTTCGCGGGGAACTCCTCGAAGAGATCGATGTCGGTCACGAGTCCGGCGCGCGCGAACAGGCCCTCGAAGAGATCGTGACTGAGGAGAGCATTCTCCGGGACCTTGCCCTCGAGAGCCGTCTCGAAGGCGTCGACGTCGTAGATCCCCTTGCCGGTGTAGGATCCCTCCTCGAAGAGGTCCTGATACACGTCCGAGACCGCAGCGGCGTAGGGGTCTACGCCTCCGGGGCCCGAAACGATCCGCTGGTACGTCGTGCTGCGCGGTCCCGTCGGTAGGGAGGGCGTGATGCGGGGCTGCAGGATGCCGTAGCCCTGGACGACACGCCCCTTGCGCGCGTCGAAGCGTGGCCGGTTCAGCGGGTGCGCCATCGCCCCAACCAGGCGGTAGGCGGCTCCCTTGGGAAGCCGGGTGTCGGCATCCAGGGTGATGACGTAGCGCACGCCGTCGGGCGCCGTGGGCGCTCGCCCGTTGACCGGAACGAACGTGGTGTCCGTGGCGCCACGCAGCAGTCGGTTGAGCTCGTGGAGCTTCCCTCGTTTCCGCTCCCGGGCGATCCACTTGCGCTGCTGCTCGTTCCAGAGACGCCGGCGATGCAGCAGGAGGAACCGCTCCCCCCCTCCCGGAGGGCTGCCATACCGCTCGTTGAGGCGCTCGATGCCGGCGGCCAGCGCAGCAAGGAGCGGCGCATCGCTGGGCATACTCTCGCGCGGCGCGTCCACCCAGTCGCTGAGGAGGGCGAAGTAGATGTCACCTTCGGGATTCGCCAGGAAGTGCACCTCGAGTCGCTCGAGCTGTTCTTCGACGTCGGCCCGGCTCGAGAGCAGCGTGGGAACTACGACGATGGCTCGCAGCTCCGGAGGCACCCCCCGGGCGAGCTCGAGCTTGGGGAGCCGCTCGGGCGGAACGAGCAGCGGCACCAGACGATGGACGAGCGACACCGCGACATCCGAGGCAGGCACCAACGCGAGGATTCCCAGCAGGACAACGCTCCATGTGCTTGCCCCCGCGCTCCACATGATGACCAGGGGGACGGCAAGCACGAGCGCGGTGAGTGCAGCGATCCAGGCCAGGTACCCGGTGGTGGCGAGCGCACGAGTGGCGCGGCGGAGGCGGAGTCGCAGCGGCACACGAAACCGCAGGAGTCGCTCGAATACCCGCCTGCCGTCGCCAATGAAGTAGTACCCCGGGTCCTCTTCGGCGCGCTCGGGAATGCCCGGAAGCCCCGGCTCGGCCTCCGGAACGCCGGCTCGAGCCCCATTCCGGGGCTCGTGTTCCTGGGCAGCGTTCCTCGCCAGGAGCACGGCCTCCTGTGCCACCTCGATCTCCGATCGCCGCGAACCGCGCGAGAGCAACTCGATTTGGGTGCGGTACTCGTTGCGCGTCGCGAAGTCCATTGCCGTGAACCCGGGGGTCGCTTGCAGGACTTCGTCCACCAGACTGACGCCTTCGAAGAACTCGAGCCAGTCGACGGAGGACATCCATCGCATGCTGGTGACGATGTTCCGGACGGTGACGTTGGCGGCGCCCTGGGCGTGATGTTCCCCGCCAACGACGTCATGGACCGTAGTTCCCTGGGCGCTCAGCCGCTCGTTGAGCCACACGAGGGCCGGCATGACCGATGCGTCCTGGTCGCGCAGCCGCTGAACGAGCTCCACCGCAAACGCACCCACCACCGGGGCGTCGCCCAGGCGGCCCAGCACATCGTCCATGTCCTCCGCCGGCCGACCGCTCAGGCCCAGCAGCCGGTCCGCCAATTCGTCCGCCGCGGCGCGCGCGTGGCGCGCGCCGATGATCTGCTGCGCCAGGCGCCGCAGGTTCTCCACCAGGGCCACGCGGAGGTGGATGGCCACCGCCCAGATCTCGCCGATGGAGAGCGGTTGGACGCGCTGGTACGCACGCACGAAGCGCTGCAGCGTCTCCAGCTCGAACCGGCTGTCGGTATGGGCCACGTAGGCCCACGCCAACCCGTAGACCCTCGGATATTTCTCGAGGTGACCCTCGGCGATCTTCGGCAGCAGGCGGTAGTAGCTCCCCGGGAGGTGATCCCGGATCTCCCGGAGCTGTTCGTCCACGACGAAGAAGTTGTCGAGCAGCCACTCCTCGGCCGGGGCAATTTCGCGCTTGTCCTGGACCGCCTCGACGATGTTGCGGTAGGCGGCCACCAGCACGCGTCCGTTCTCGCGGACCCTGGGGAGGAGGAGCCGGCCCCTGCTGGGCTTCTCGGTGGTGCGCTGGGCAGCGGCTAGGCTCTCGGCGTGCTGCTCGAGCCGCTCGATCCCGAATACCTCGGCGCGGATCGGTTGCTCCGCCTGAGCCAGAGCGGCTGTGACCGTGTCGGTGGCGTTCACTTGGGGAGTTCCTTCCGCGCAAGCTATCAGGCGACGGCGTGGAGTCCAGTCTTGGCCAGGCGCGGCCCGGAGCCTTCCCAATCACCCCTGGCGAGGTTACCTTCAACAAGGCTGAAAGGCACTCGTTCGGAGCGCCACAGAAGAAATAGCGAACATTGCATGGGGAACCCGGCAACACGCGCGGTTCCCCTTTTTCGCTTGCAGCACGCCGCATGGTGCGGCGGCCCGCCGCGGGGCAAACGCGCGGACAACACGATGTATAGTCGGCCAGTGCGGGCATTCCGGACTCCGACGAGCATCAACGACAGAGGAGTACGACATGTCACGCATCACTGGCAAGGTGAAGTGGTTCAACGACCAGAAGGGCTTTGGATTCATCACGCCCGACAATGGTGAAAAGGACTGCTTCGTCCATCACTCGGCGATCCAGAGCACCGGTTTCAAGACGCTCGGTGAGGGCGAAGCCGTGGAGTTCGAGCAGGTGCAGGGCCAGAAAGGGCCAGCAGCTGAGAACGTCACCAAGCTCAGCTAGCCGAGCGCCATAACGCGCCACGGTGGCCGGGGTCGTATCGATATCGTCGGTGGGGCCCCGGCGGCCCTGGCACAACACAACGCGCGTTCAAGCGGGGTGAGACATGGGCAGTCGATACACGGTAGAGCAGCGGCGCATCACGCATCGCGGCCGCACGTTTCGGTTCGTGTCCTACGAAGGGCAGCGCGCCAACGCAGCGCGCAAGGAACCGGCTACTGAACCCGCATGGTTCCTGGTGAACGCTGGCTACCGGTGGGAGGTCATGCCGCAACAGCCTGGTCAGGAGGTCGATGAAGTCGACCGCCTGCTGACGAAGTGGCTCGAAACCTATGTAGTCCATTAGGGCCAACCAGATGCCGTTCTGAGAGTTCCGCAGCTCAGACGGGCCCACACAGTCGTGGGGATTCCCCCTGTAATGGAAAAACGCGACCCCGGCTAAGCTGAGGTCGCATCGTTAGTTCCCCGAGTTGCCCCGCCCGGGATCGTTGCGCAGCAGAGCGCGGTGGGGTGGTGCCGACGGGGTGGCGCTCCACCAGGACTCTCTTGATCCAGAGGGCCGTCGCGGGTCGCAGCGTCAACGATCTCGTGCTAGAGTTCCTCGGCGCGCTGTAGCCGCGAGTGAACTCGGCTCGGCGGCGGCCCTTCCCGGCGTCGTGTAACTGCGGCTCGCGCCGCATCGGCCGCCGCCTCAGAGGGCGTAGTTCTCGTAGTAGTGCGCGATCTTCTGGATCGCCACGATGTACGCGGCGGTGCGCAGGTCGGGAACGTCGTCGCGCGACCGCCACGCCTCGCGGATCTGTTCGTAGGCGTCGCGCATCGTATCGTCGAGACCTGACCGTACCAGATTCAGCTCGTCGGCCTCCTTGCGCAGGGCGGTCTCGAAAGCCTTGGGCACTTCCGTCCCCAGCACCGTCTCGAGCAAGTCGAGCACCGTCTCCGATCGCATCTCCATCATGCGGCGCCCCATGCGGCCGAACCGCATGTGCGAAAGGTTCTTGGTCCACTCGAAGTAGGAGACGGTGACGCCGCCGGCGTTGGCATACATGTCCGGGATGATGATCTTGCCCGCCTCACGCAGGACTCGGTCGGCCTCGTACGTGACCGGTCCGTTGGCCGCCTCGACGATGATCGGCGCGCGGATTGCAGCGGCGTTGTCAGCCGTGATCTGACTCTCGAGAGCCGCGGGAACGAGAATGTCGCAGTCCGCCTCCAGCACCGAGGCGCCCTCCGCGACGTACCGCCCGTCGGGGTAGCCCTTGATGCCGCCGTGCTCGCGCATGTAGGCGTGCACCCGCTCCACCGAGAGCCCCGCATCGTTCACCACCGCGCCGTCGCGCTCGATGATGGCGACGATCTTGGCGTCGTCTTCCTCCTCCAGGAACTTGGCGGCGTGGTAACCCACGTTGCCGAGCCCCTGCACGACGACTCGCTTGCCCGCGAGCTTCCCTTTCAGCCCGACGGCCTTGACGTCCTCGGCATGCCGGAACAGGGCGTGGATCGCGTACTGCACGCCGCGGCCGGTCGCCTCGACGCGTCCACGGATGCCACCGAACTCAACCGGTTTCCCGGTAACGCACCCCGCGGCATCGATGTCGTCGGGGTGCAGCGTGCGGTAGGTGTCGGCAATCCATCCCATCTCGCGCCCTCCCGTTCCCATGTCGGGCGCGGGCACGTTGAGACTGGGGCTGATGTAGCCCTGCCGGTCCAGCTCGATGGTGAAACGCCGGGTGATGGTCTCGATTTCCTCCGCGGTGTACTCCCGTGGGTCGATGCGCAGCCCTCCCTTGGCACCACCGAACGGCACATCCACGACGGCGCACTTGAAGGTCATGAGTGTAGCGAGGGCCTCGACTTCGTCCTGGTCGACCTCGAGAGCGTAGCGGATTCCCCCCTTGACCGGCAGGCGGTGCTCGCTGTGGTTGGCGCGCCAGCCGTAGAACACACGCCACTCACCGCGGATCTCAACCGGGAAGCGGACCTGGTAGACGGAGCGGCAACGCCGGATCACGTCGCCGAGGCCAGGCGGGAGGTCGGTGCGCTCGATGGCCGCGCCGATCATGCGGTCCACGCTCGCGAGAAATCCTGACGCGTTCCCTGCGCTCATGTCTCTGCCTCCGGGAGGTGGGGGCGCCCTACGGCTGGTGCCCGATCATCGACTCACTCGGCGTCCTGCTTCTTCCGCAGCAACCCGAACCCCTGCACCTCCATCCCCGACACCGTGCCGCGGCGGCTCACCTGGAAGGTCACGAAGTCCCGGCCCATGTAGCGGTCGCGCCACTGAACGCGGAACGTGTTGTAGTGCCAGTGCCGGAGATCGCCCGTGAAGGCGGGGCCAATGCGCAGCACGAGGTGTCCGTCCTCCTCCTTCACCTCCGCCTCGCCGTATAGCTCGCTCTCATAGCTCCCTGCGAAGTCGGCCAGGCTGTGGGTCGGGACCGTTCCCGCTGCGCGCTCGCTCTCCGTCACGGCCCGCAGCGAATCGGCGCGGCGCTCGTTGCGCTCGTTGAGCGCCTTGAACACCTCGTTCCAATCCTTGTCGCGCGGTCCCAAGTAGGCGTCGATCACCTGCCACACGATGGCCTGAGGCACCAGGCTCTCGTTCACGTTCGTGATCGCCACCACGCCGAGCTCTTCCTCCGGCACCAGGGCGACGTGCGTGCGCATGCCGTCCAGCGCGCCGCCGTGGCGCACCACGATGCGGCCGCGGTAGTCCATGAGCCGCCAACCGAGTCCGTACGCGTAGAAGTGGCTCTCCGGAAAGAGCCGCTCGTCCACGGTGTCACGCGGCACGATCGTCTGGGGCTGCCGCATCTCCCTGATCACACTGTCGGACAGGAAGCGCCGCCCGTCGTACTCGCCCTCACCGAGCTGCATGCGGATCCACTGCGCCATCTCGGCGACGCAGGAATGCACGGCGCCGGCGCCGCCCACGTTGTCCCAGTCACGCCAGGAGAGCGGGGAGACCTTCCCGTCGATCTTGCCGTGCGGGGTCGCCACATTCGCGCGTTGTTGCAGCTCGGCGAACCTGGTGGCGGAGGTACTCATGCCGAGGGGGTCGAAGATGCGGTGCCGCAGGAAGTCGTCCCAGCTGGTGTCGGTCACCGCCTCCACCAGCTGGCCGGCCGCGATGAACATGATGTTCTGGTAGCCGTAGTGCGAGCGGAAGCTCCAGGTGGGCTCGAGCCCGCGCACCCGTTTCAGAATCTCGTGGCGATCGTGGGGCGAGAGGTACCACAGCAGGTCGCCCGGGGGAAGTCCGCTGCGGTGCGAGAGGATGTCGCGCACCGTGAGCTCGCGGGTGACGTACGGGTCGTACAGCTGGAACCCCGGCAGGTGGTCGGTCACGCGGTCGTCCCACCCCAGGCGCCCCTCGTCCACCAGCATGCCCACGGCCGCCGCGGTGAAAGCCTTGGAGGTGGAGGCGATCGCAAACAGGGTCTCGGTGTCGACCAACTCCGCACCGCCCACCTCCCGCACGCCGTATCCCTTGGCGAAGACGACCTGGTCGTCCTTCACGACCGCCACCGCCACGCCGGGTGCCTCCCAGTCGTGCATCACGGTCTGGACGAACTGATCGAGACTCCCCAACGGCTCCTGCTGCGCAGCGAGTGCCACCGGCGTGCCGATCAGCAAGAACAGGACAACCACACCCCTCGGCGTAGACACCATCAGCTCCCTGCAGACAGAAAAGCGGCGGGAAACCGGTGGCCTCCCGCCGTCGATGCGTATACGGCGAAGATGGGCTCGGGTCAAAAGCTCCCGAACTTGAGCACCAGCGACCCGAAAAATGCACTGAAGTCGCTGTCGGTGAAACCGACCAGGTCCACGTCGGTCACCCAGCGATAGCCCCCGCCCACGCCCAGGCGCATGAAGGACGTGATGTTGAGGTCGATGTTGAGCGCCGGCTCGAACACGAACACGCCGTCCGTGGGGCCACCATAGTTGAGCTGAAAGGCGCCGCCCCCGATCAGGGTCTGCAGCGTCGCGTGGATTAAGTTGTCGGAGCCGAGCACGACCTCCAGCTCCGCACCGCCATAGCCGAACTCGAGCCCGCGCCGGTTGGGGTTGCCGTCCACCTGCACGTCGGTGGCCACGCCGTACCCCGCGGCCCCGAGCACAAAGGTGTGGTTGATGATCCACCCGCCCCGTCCGCCGACCAGCACCGCAAACTGGCCATTGATCTCAGAGAACCGTACGACTGGGGCGCCGAATCCACCGGATTCGAGACCTCCGGACACCAGGGTCTGCTGCTGCGCCAGCGCCGGTGCACTGAAGGCCGCAGCGCTCATCAAGGCGATCAATCCGCTCCGCATCGTCCCCTCCTTCGTTGCCTCCGGGACCTCTATACACCCGGCAGGTCCGGAAGTGTCGCCGGGTTCCCGTCGGCCCCCGCCGCATCAGAAGTTGACCATCAGGCCACCCGAGACTTCGCCCTGGCTGATCACGGTGCCGGCGGTGCTGACATAGCATCCGCCGGGCAGCCCGCACCACCACTGGCTGCCGGCCGTGAGGATGTTGAACCACCAGCGACCCTGCGCGCGGATGCCGATGCGCCGGGTGGGGCTGATCTTCACGCCAGCTCCCAGCGACCCGGAGAAGCGCCACTCGCTGCCCACACCGCTCGACTTCGGGTCGAACCAGGTCAGACCGAGTGTGAGCGCTACGAATGGCTTCGCCGGGCCATCCACCGGCGCGATGCCCGCGCCGCCGATCTGGAAGTAGTTCACCGCCACGTTGAAGAGCGTGTCGTCAGGGATCGAACCGCCGCCGACCAGCTTGAGCTGGGTGTCCTGGCGGTTGTAGAGCAGGACGATCTCGCCCTCCCGCCGCGCCAGGATGTTGACCTCCAACCCGTAGTTGATGCTGGGTTCCAGCTCGAGGCGGCCCTCGCGCGTGTTCAGGCCGCCACCCCACTGGTACCCCACGTTGACGGACACGTCGCCCCGCTTGGACTGCCCCCAAGCCGAACTCGGGACGCATAGCAGGACGAGGGCAGACAGTACCAACCACTTACGGGTCATGGTCGCTGCTTCCGTTGAGGACGCCGCATTATTGCCCCTCTGTGTGGGCAGCGCAATGAGGTGATCCCCCTAGAACTCCTCCCGCTCGAACCTCCACAGCGCCACCAGCACGCACAGCAGGGTCCACGGCGCTGAGGTGATCACCGTGATGTACCGGAAGGTTTCGACCCGGTGACAGGCGTCACGGTTGCCTCCCGTTCGGCCCCGATCTTGGGTCTACGCTCGGGGCCCGGCGGTCGGGTCCCGGACGCGGTTCAACGCGGGAGCGGGATCATGACCGAGTCACGCACCAAGAGCGCCGTCATCGCGGGTCTCGTTGCAGCCGTGGCGGGCGGATTCCTGTGGGCCGTGATCGTGGTGTCCACCGGCTACGAGGTTGGCTGGGTGGCCTGGGGCGTGGGGGGGCTGGTGGGATTCACCATGCTGAAGGTGGCCGGCATGCCCAGTCCGGGCCTCGGCGCGCGCGCGGCCGTGCTGGCCGCGGTGGGGCTGCTGGTCGGAAAGTGGCTCATCATCGAGATCGGGGTGCGTGCAGATCTGCGTGACGAGATCGCGGCCAGCCCGGAGCTGCTGCAGCAAGCCGTCTTCGTGGACATGATGGAGAACGAGGCGCTCCCGCCCGACCTCACCGCCAGCATCGACGCGCTCGGGGAGGAGGATGAAGTGCCCGACAGCGTGATGGCGCGGATCCAGGAGGTCGTGGACGAACGCATCGCAGTCATGGACGAGGACGAGATGGATTCGGTGGCCACGCGCTTCGCGCAGTACTTCATCGGTGAGCTGGGATTCATGGACCGCATGCAGGCGACGATGAGCGGATGGGATCTGCTCTGGTTCTTCCTGGCGCTGGGCACGGCATGGCGCCTGGCGAGCGGCTCGGCCGCGCGCGCAGCGGCGGAGGCTCCCGTGGACAAGACCGACGACGGCTAGCTAGCCGGTCGGGCGCTTCTTTCCGGGGGCGGTTCCCGGTCCGACGAGACCGGGGCCGCCCCTCAATCATTGGGAGCTGCCGCGTCCTCGGTGGCGGCCGCGCTGTCCGGTCCAAGCGGTACGGCCCCGCCAGCGCTGTCCTGCACCGTGCTGTCCGGCAGAGCAGGAATGCCCGCCGGTGTCCCCGTCTCGGGCTCCGCCGCGCAGGTCCATGAGCCCTCCGCCTTGGCGTATCCCGTGCGGGGCAAGACGTCCTGAGCGGCCAGAACCAGGCCCCACAGGATGAGCCCCAGCGAGACCACATGGGCCACCGGAAGGCGGTGCTTCCACGAACCCGCGGCGGCCCATCCCGCCATGACCAGGATCATGGCCACTATGAACAGGTAGGGTGCCACGGCAGACCCGCAGTCGTGCCGGTAGGGCCACTGCGTACTCGCCACGCCAAAGGCAAGCGCCACGAGCACCCGGACCCAAACGCCGAGAGGTGTGCTCTCGCGTTTGGGTCGGCCGGAGGAGAGCGGGGGTCTTCGCTTGGACGGAGGCGGACGCTTGGGTTTCGCCCCAGCTGCCCCCAGGGTGGGGTCGGCATGGGGGAGCTGCCTCAGCAGCTTGTCGACGATCGCCGCTTCCTTCTCTTTTCGCTTGTCTCGGGGATCGTCTTTCGCCATGCGTCCGCCCGCCTCCGTTCGTCAGGTTCGTCTGCTACAACCTACGACTGCGAACGCGGAAGTCCACGTTGTCCTTCACCCAGCGCCACAGTCCTTCCTGCTCTTCCAGGGGGATGCCTGTCACCACCTGTTCCCGCCAGCCGTGCATCACGGGGGCATCTACCGTCCACATGCGGACGCGCCGCCGCGGGACGCGGCGCTCCCAATCCTGGGCGACCGACGGCGTCGGGTACAGCAGCCGCACCGTCACGCTGCGCGACAGGTACTCCAGCATGTTGAGGTCGATCGCCGCGTACGGGTCCTCCACACCGGAGCCCGGCGTGGCGTCGGGCACACCATCACTCAGGATCACGATGTTCAGCGGCGCCAACGTCAGATTGCGGCGTTTCACGTGGGTGGCTACCCGGTCGAAGAACATGTTGAAGTCGGTGAAGGCATCCTCGGCTGGGAACAGCTCACGCAGGTACGCCGAGAGCTCCTCGACCGACTTGCCCTGAAAGCTGTGGATCGGCTGGAACGACTTCGTCTCTCCAGGGCGTTCCCCACCCACCGAGCCGACGAACACGGCCGAGGGCATGGTGAGGTCACCCAGGCCGTTCAAGTGGCCGTACAGGTAGTGGGCCGCGAAGTCGATGGCATCATCATACTCGCTGCGGAACGAGCCGCTCACGTCGACCCCGATGACCAGGGTCGAGCGTGGCGCCCCCGGTCGGTCCGAGGGCGCCATGCACGCGAGGAGGCCCACCGCGCCCAGGATGGTAGCCCGTGCGAGGTGGCGGGATCTCATCGCATACCTCCCGGCTTGACGGCCTCGAAACTCGGGACCGTCTTCTCATCGTCTTTACTGCGCCAGGGCGGCGAGACGGCGAGCGCCTGCTTGAGATTCTGGAACGGCAGCTCGAACATCGGCCGCGACGTCACCAGCACGAGCACGAAGTTGACCGCTGCCGCGAAGATCTGCAGCACCGGAAGCGTGAGCAGGGAGAAGAGCTCCTCGCCGCGCTCCCGGAACCACGCGGCCTCTTCCTTGAGGGCGGCGATGGGGCCGCGCAACAGGTCGGGCTGCGGGGTCGACGGTGTGACCGGCGTCATCGCCTCCTGGCGGATGGTATCGCGTGACAGCACGGCCAGCAGAGCCGGCGTGCCGAAGCGTCCGAACAGGAACCACGTCATGCCGCGCACGCCGATCCAGCCGAACGAGGCCAGGGCCAACGTGGAGATGAGGCCGAGCCGCACGCCTTCGCTGGTCTGCTGGGCGATCCACGGGGTGATCGCGTCCACCAGCTCGCGGTAGAGGAAGATCACCTCGAAGAACATCACCGAGAGCTCGACGAGCGTCATCTGGATGATCTCGCCCACCCGCTTGCTCTTGATGGCCTGGTTGAGCACCTCGATGCAGGCGAAGCTGCCGAGGATCAGGAAGTACAGGAAGACCCAGAGCAGGATGCTCAAGAGGCGCGGATTGGGCTCGTATCCCGTGATCCCGGTCAGGACCTCGGAGAGCGTCGGGCTCAGGGTGTACATGAAGATGACGGCTTCCACCGCGCACCATACCATGAGCGCGAGGAACGCGACCCACGGCACCCCCGGCTTGAAGTAGTTCCGCGAGGTCCAGTCCAGGACCATGAGTGGTGAGCGGAACGTGCCCTTGATCCCGGCGCCGATCAGCTTGAACGTCAGCCGGATCATGCCCCATGTCCACCCCACGAGGACGACGACCAGTCGCACCATTCCTGCCCAGAACAGCCAGATCATGCGGCCCGCATCCCACCACGCCATCAGCATGGCAGTGGTGAAGCGGCCCCGCTTGGAGCGGAACGGAATGGTGTAGAGCGACAACATCGTGCACCACATCGCCGCGAGGATCAGCAGCATGGGCAACATCAGCAGCAGCCGCTTGAGGAGGACCTGGGTCGTCGAGTCGCCGTACCACGCGACGTTGATCATCTGCACGTGCCACGCGGGAACCCACGCGATCGGCGCGGTCAGGAACGTGAAGGTCCCCTGCCACTCGCCGGGGACCAAGGTCTGCATCGACTCGAACATGAGAGCCCACTCCTTACGCTGGAGAGTGTGCGGGGATGCCCAAGGGAGGTACTCGACCGGGAAGATCACCCCTGGGTCCCGTCGGCTAGCGCCCACGCTGCCACCGGAGCGGGGGGGGAAACATGACCTACGTCACAGGGACGTCAGGGGTGTCCTTCTAAGTGCTTGTGTGACAATGCATTATGGGGATGCGCGACGAAGCTGCCCCACCGGCTTCAACCGGACGGACCGCGCGACTCGCACGGTCCGGGGTGGCTCGGTGGGGGCGGCCGATTAGCTTGAGAGCTTCACATCCGCTGAGTTGGGGGTAGGAATGACGTATCTGCGAGCAACGCTGTGCGGGCTCGTGCTGTTGAGTTTTGCCACGCCGGGCGTGGTGGCCGGGCAGGAGCACGAGGAGCGGGAGCATCAGGAGGAGCACAAGCAGGGCGAGCATCAGGAGGGGCACGCGTGCTGCGGTATGATGTCCGAGGGGGAGCACAGGATGCAGGGCATGCACATGCAGCACATGGATCCGATGATGCATGTGGCAGTGTTTGCCCCGCCGCATCTGCTGGAGCGGCGTGCGGCTCTGGAGCTCACCGCTGAGCAGGTGAGCCGGCTGGAGGAGTTGGGCAAGGAGCTCACGGAGCTGCATGATCAGGCGGCGGCCGAGGCCAAGGGGCACCACGAGCAGGCCATGCAACTGTGGGAGGCTCAGGCTCCGGACGCTGACCAGCTGCGGCAGCACGCGCAGGCGGCCATGCGCGCGGAGGAGACAGCCAAGCTCGCGCTGCTGACCGTCGCGGCACAGGCAAAGGCCCTGCTGACACCCGAGCAGCAGGAGCGTGTTGCCGGGATGATGCACGAGCACATGCAGCAGATGATGCACGGTGACCGGGAGCAGATGGAGCGGCACCAGCGCCAACCCTAGTCAGAGGAGCAGTGCCCATGCACGCATCCCTGTTGACGCTCGCAGCCGCCGCGGCCGCGCTCGGCGTGGTCACGCCGGTACGGGGACAGGACCGCGCCCAGCCACTCGACGTCGGCGTGATGGCGCCCGACTTCGAGATCCCGGGTGCCACCCGCTACGGCGTGCTTCGCGATCCGATTCGGCTGAGCGACTTCCGTGGCAAGACCGTCGTGCTCGCGTTCTTCTTCCGAGCACGAACGCGTGGCTGAACGATCCAAATGCACGCGTACCGTGATCAGTACGCGCAACTGTTCAGAGGCGGCCGGGACATCGTGCTCCTGGCCATCAGCACCGACGCGCCGGAGGATCTCGCGGCCTGGGCGCGGGACGACGAGTTCCCGTTCCTGTTCGGGAGCGACGCCGGCGCCGCGCTCGGGAAGCAGTACGGGGCGTTCATCGACCGGCCCAGCGGGGCCCTGGACAACCGGACGCTGTTCGTTGTCGATGTGGAAGGGCGTGTCGCCTACGTGGCCGCTCCCTTCAGGGAGATCGACCCAATGGCGTACGACGAGCTGGGCGATGCCCTAGAGCGGATCGTGCCCCCGGCCGACGAGCCCGAGAACTAGACTCAGCGCCGCCTCGATGTCCTGGTCCTCGCCGACCCCGGTGTACGCCACCCGGCCCTCCGCGTCGAGGATCACGATGTAGCCGGTCGTGGGGGCCTGGAATGCCCGCGTGGCGCGGCCCTCGCCGTCCCATAGGAGGCGTCCGGTAACCGGATGTTGCTGCACGTGTCGCCTGATGGAGAGCGGCGACTGATTCACCCCCACGGCCACGACCAGGAACGCCACGTGATCGCCGAAGCGAGTGTGCGCTGCTTGCATCGTCGGCGCGAGCGCCTCGCACACGTCACACCACCTGGCCCAGAACTGGAACAGAGCGGGGCCGTGTCCCACGAACTGCGCGAGATCCACCGCTTCGCCGTCCAGGTCCTCGATCTCGACTGCGGGTGGGATCGTGCCGCGCGGGATGCCGATCTCATTCTCGACCTGTGCGACGAGCGGCGCGACGCACACGAGGCTCAGCACCGCGGCTGCGGCCAACGGCGCGACGCGAGTCACGCACAGCAACGCCGCGAAACGCGCACGAGCGTTACTCACAGCACCATGCCCGTCTGAATGAAGTAGTACTCCGCCATCGCGAGCATCAGGAGTCCGGCTCCCTTCTTGATCCAGGACATCCACGGTCCCGCGTTGGGTAGCGCCGCCAGCGTGCCGGACGAGAGGCCCACGGCCACGAGCAGCGCGGTCATCCCGAGCGAGAACACAAGTAGATAGATGAACCCGAGCACCCCGCTGCCGGTGCTGGCCACCCAGGTGAGCACCACGGCAAAGGCCGGCGCGCCGCACGGCGCGGCCACGATTCCCGAGGTCGCACCCAGCAGAAAGACTGCCGGGTACGACCCACCGCCGAGCCTTCCCGCCCACTGCACCAGGCGTTTCGGTGCGGCGATTGGGATCACGTCCAGCATGGCAAGCGCGAACAGCAGCAGCAGGTTCCCGATGGCGAGCCTGGCCCAGGGGCTGGACGAGACCGTACCGAACAGCGACCCGCTGAGCCCGGCGAGCAGTCCCAGGAAGGCGTAGAACAGGGCGAGGCCGCAGACGTAGGTGAGCGTCAGCATCACGGTGCGGCGCCGTGAGCTTCCCGTGCGCGCCGTGCCGGCGAGGACCCCGGCCGTGATGGGGATCATCGGATAGATGCACGGGGTGAGGCTGGTCAACACGCCGGCGCCGAACAGCGTCGCCAGCGCCACGAGGGGCTGGTGCTGCAGCGCGTCGGTCAGGCCGGCTTGCACGGCGGTCAGCAGTGCCATGGCGCTAATCATATATTGTTGGCGACCGTCGTGCCGCCTCTCCTCCGGGAGCACCCTTGCTAACGCTGCGACACCGAGGCGCCCGGATCCTCACACTCATCGCCGTCGGCGCCTGCGCAATCGTGCAGCCCCTCCGTGCGCAGGCGAGCACCGGGTCCGACTGGGCCCGCGTGGGTGGCGCGGCGCTCGGGGCGTACTCGGGGGCCGTGCTGGGAACGCTCGGTGGGCTCGTGCCGTGCAATCAGACGTACGCGGGCCACCGCTGCGTGCGGGTGACGGCGATCGGTGGTGGTGCGGTGGGACTGGTCGGCGGCTTCTACGTGGGTGACGCCGACGCGGACCGCGTGGCCGACGCGGCGCTGGCGGCAGGGATCGGCTTCGCGGCCGGAACGCTGGTAGGTCTGGTGGCCATGTCACCGGCCGAGGGATTCGGCTGGTCCGACGTGGCGGCGCTGGGACTCGTGGGAGGGGCGGTCGGCGCGTCGGGTCCTGGCTCGGCCATCGGGTTCGGGGCGGGCGCGCTCACTGGCTTCGTGCTGTGGAAGGCGGTGCCGAGCTTCGAGTTCGCGGACGCGGTGGGATTGAGCCTCATAGGGCTTGCGGCGGGCGGCCTCACCGGCTGGGTCGTGCGCGCGACCGACGCGCAGAGCGGGGCCAATGCGGCGGCACAGGAGCCGGTCCCGCTGGTGCTCTCCGTGCGGTTCTAGGGAGACTCCCAGTGGCGAAGCGGGGAACCACGCGGTATTAGAAATGGAGCGGCACGGTACCACCCTATCCAGGAGGAGCCATGAAAGGACTGCGGATCGTCGGGCTCACCCTGCTG
The DNA here is from genome assembly GCA_039592335.1 of Gemmatimonadota bacterium. GTDB lineage: Bacteria > Gemmatimonadota > Gemmatimonadetes > Gemmatimonadales > GWC2-71-9 > WVYX01. The sequence continues at coordinate 70,162 of JBDHBX010000004.1, forward strand.
TTGAGCGGGACGACGACGACCCCGGCCCTGGGGCAGTACTGGTTCGGTCTCACGGGCGGTGCCACGTACTCCACGCTCAGTGGCGACTGGCTGACCAACTCCCAGTACGAGTGGGGGTTCATGGCCGGTGGGTTCCTGGCGTGGCCGTTCCACCCGCACGGCGAGGCGCGTCTCGAGGCCAACTTCGTGCAGAAGGGCGGGTCGGGCACGACGGCGGTGGGGGCGCAGGCCGTGGACATGACGACCAAGTATCTGGAGTTTCCGCTGATCTTCGCCGGCACGGTTCCGCTTGGATCGAAGCTCCACGCTCAGGGGTACACCGGTATCGCGTTGGGGGTACGACTCGGCTGCGATGCGATTGTAGACTCGGCGCCGAAGACGTCGTGTTTCACCTCGGACATCGCCTTCGACCCCAGCAGTTCGGAATGGAGCATCCCGTTCGGTGCCGCGATCGGCATCGACGTCGGGCCCAGCCGCGCCTGGCTCGATGCGCGCTACTCCCTCGGGCTCTCCAACGTTTCCAAGACGGAGGTGCGCGACTCGAAGCACCGCACCTGGGAGTTCATGGTGCGCTGGGCCTTCGTCCTCTGACACACATTCCACCCAAGGCGGGCCGGCGACTTCTCGAGGACGCGTCCGGCCCAGCACACGGCGGCAACGGAGATTCCATGTCCCGACTCGCTCACACATCCCTTATCCCGATCATTCTCGCGGCGCTGACCATCTTCGCTTCACCCGCCCTCGCCCAGGACGCCCACTACTGGACGAACCAGTACGGCACCCGGGGCAACCTGTTGGGAGGTGCGGCGGTGGGCAGTGTGGTGGACATCAGTGCCGTGTACTACAACCCAGGCGCGGTGGCGCTCATCGAGGAGCCCGACCTGGTGGCCACGTCCAAGGTGTTCGAGGCCAGCGACGTGAGCGTTCGGGGGTCGGGCGATCTTGATCTGCAGCTCAGCGATCTCAACCTTGGGGTGGCGCCGGGATACTTCGCCGGGTTGATGCCCTTCAAGTTCCTCGGCAACCACGTGCTGGGCTACTCGTTTCTCACGCGGTACAAGTTCGACGCCAACCTGCGCGCCGCCGGCAGCGGCACCACCGATGTGATCGGCGACCCCACGCCCGAGGACTTCTTCGTGGAGCTGCAGTCCACGACCAAGCTCAACGAGTCGTGGGCGGGGCTCACCTGGTCGGCCCCGCTCGGGCCGCGCCTTGGCTTCGGGGCCACCGGGTTCGTCACCATTCGGAGCCAAAAAGGCCGCACCACCCTCAACGGCCAGGCGTTTGAGCCAGCCTCCATCTCGGGGGCGATCTCGCTGTTCGACAAGGGTTTCACGTACTACCACTACGGACTGCTCGCGAAGCTGGGCGTCACGTACGACTGGATGGGGGTGAGCTTCGGGCTCACCGCGACCACCCCGCGGCTTGGGGTGCTCGGGAAGGGCGAGACAGTCCTGAACACCGTGGTGGCCGGTCAGGATCTCGACGGTGACGACACCAACGACTTGCTCTGGATCGGGAACGTGCAGGACGACTTGCCGGTCACCTACAAGTCGCCGTGGTCGGTGGCCGGCGGCGCCTCGTACAGCTTCGGCAAGACGAGCATCCACGGCACGGTGGAGTGGTTCGACGACGTCCCCGCGTACGACGTGCTGGCGTCGGAGCCGTTTGTGGCTCAGAGCACGGGCGACACGTTGCGTCTGGAGGTGAGCCAGGAGCTGCAATCCGTGGTCAACTTCGGGATCGGGGTGGAGCGGGTGTTCACTCCGAGCTTCTCCCTGTCCGCGAGCTTCCGCAGCGACAACTCGGCCATCAAAGGAAACGGCCGGACCGATGTCTCGGCGGCCAGCTGGAACATCTACTTTGTGACGGTGGGCTCCAACTTCATCCTTGGGGGCGGTGCACTTTCCTTGGGCCTGGCGTACGGGTTCGGCAACGAGTCTACCGATGAGTTCTTCGGGGACTCCGGTGACGAGATCCTGGGGCCGCTCCCCGATGACGCGCAGCTGGAGTACAGGACGCTGCGGTTGATCCTCGCGTTCGCGTTCTAGAGCACGATGAGGATGTAGATAGATGAGGGAAGCGATGCAGAGATCGCAGTTCATGGCGGGTGCGCTGCTGACGGTGGCGCTCCCGGCCGCGCTACTGATGGGTCTGCAGGGCTCGGCCGACGACGTCGAGGGCTGGCCGCGGGAGATATCCGGCGGGGGATACACGGTGATCGTGTACCAGCCACAGGTCGAGACGTTCGAACAAAACGAGGTCACCGCCCGCGCTGCAGTGTCAGTGGAGGGGAACGAGATCGAGCAGCCCGTCTTCGGCGTGGTGTGGATGACCGCGGTGGTGGAGACCGACCGGGACGAGCGCTGGGTGAACGTCCTCGGGGTCCGGATCAGCCGCGCGCACTTTCCCGGCGCCGACGCCACGCACGAGCGGCAGCTTGCGGACTTCCTCGAGCTGGAGATTCCGAAGTGGGACCTCGGCATGTCGCTGGACCGACTGCTCACGGCCCTCAACATCGAGGAGCAGCGCCAACGCGCTGCCGAAGGGCTGGGCACGGATCCGCCGGTCATCCTGGTCCGCAACGAGCCGGCGGTGCTGATCACCCTCGACGGCGAGCCACGGCTCGAGGCAGTGGAGAACACGGACCTGGAGCGCGTGATCAACACGCCGTTCACCCTTCTCTTCGCTCGCGACGCGGCGACCTACTACCTGTATGCCGACACCAGTGCATGGTACACCGCGGCGGCCATCGAGGGGCCTTGGGAAGTGACCAGTAGCGTCCCTGCCGCCGTTGACGCGCTCGCCCCCCCACCGCCGGAGCCAGAGGAGCCGGCCGAGGAGGAGGAGGCCGCCGGGGGCGAGGAGGCGGCCGAAGAAGAGATCGAGGTCGGACCGCCGCCCACGATCGTGATTGCCACCGAGCCCACCGAGCTCATCGTGACGGAGGGGCCGCCGGAGTACACGCCGCTCGCGGGGGGAGAGCTGCTGTACGTCTCCAATTCCTCGAGTGACGTGGTGCTCGAGGTCGCGACCGGGCGGTTCTTCCTCGTGCTGTCGGGGCGGTGGTACGCCAGCGAGGCGTTGGAGGGACCGTGGAGCTACCTGCCGTCCGACTCGCTGCCGCAGAGCTTCGTGCAGATCCCGGCGGAATCGGACCTGGGGCACCTCAGAGTGTACGTGGCCGGCACCGACGAGGCCGAAGAGGCCGTGATGGACAATCAGATCCCGCAGACGGCGGCCGTGAAGCGGGATGCCACCACCGAAGTTGAGTACGACGGTGAGCCGCAGTTCGAGCCGATCGAGGAGACCGAGGTGGAGTACGCCGTCAACACGGCGTCTCAGGTGCTCAAGGTCGGTGACGAGTACTACGTGTGCGATGGAGCGGTCTGGTACGTCTCGAACAGCCCGACCGGACCCTGGGTCGTGGCGGAGACGATCCCACAGGAGATCTACACGATCCCCTCGACCAATCCCAATTACAACGTCACGTACGTCTACGTGTACGACTCCACGCCCGACGTCGTGTACGTGGGGTACTACCCGGGGTACACCTACAGCTACGTGTACGGCCCGACCATCGTGTACGGCACGGGCTGGTGGTACCGGCCGTGGTACGGCCGCTACTACTACCCACGCCCGGTCACCTGGGGCTTCCACGTGCACTGGAATCCCTGGTGGGGGTGGAGCTTCGGCTTCAGCTACGGGGCGGGCCCGTTCCGGTTCTATGTCGGGTTCGGCGGCTGGTACCGCGGTGGCTGGTGGGGCCCCCGCGGCTACCGCGGCTATCGTCACGGGTATCATCGCGGTTGGCGCAGCGGATACCGCGCGGGCTACTACGCTGGGCGGCGCGACGCTCACCGGCGCAGCAACATGTACCACTCGCAGGCCAACCGTGCCCGAACCACCGATCGCGCGCGGCCCTCGGACCGGCGACAGCCGAACGTGGCCCGCGACCGCTCGAACAACGTGTACGCCGACCGGAATGGCAACGTGCACCGACGCAACCAGGACGGCTCGTGGCAGCAGCGCGAGGGCGGGAGTTGGGGGAACCGCAGCGAACGTCCCAACGCGGGGGCGGGCGGGCAGACCCGCGACCGGGCGGGGCAGCAGCCCTCCACCCGTCCGTCGGGAGGTGGCTCCAACCTCAATCGCGACTATCAGGCGCGCCAGCGTGGGTCGCAGCGCACGCAGAACTACAACCGGGCGCGCGGTAGCGGCGGCTCCCGATCTCGGGGAGGTGGAAGGAGGCGGTGATGGCGAACAGATCGTTGGTGCCGCGTGGTGCGACGCTCTTCTTGCTGCTTGTCGTGGCGGCGGGCTGCGTGAGCGTGCCGTCGCAGTCCCCCACCATGAAGCGCGTGGGAGTCGAGACCGTCACGGCCACGCAGCTCAGAGAGATCGTGCTGCAGTTCGCCACCGAGTTCGGCCACGCCGCGGAGCTGTTGGGGGACAGTATCCGAAGAGCCAACCCCAATCCCGATATCCAGTACCGAGCGCTGCAGTGGCAATCCATGGCCGTCAGGAACATCCGCGAGGCCGCGCTGGTGTCGGATCCTCTGCTCGCCATGTTGGACGTGTGGCTGTTCACGGTGCAGCTGCGCTCGTTTGTCGAATCGCCGCCACCCCGCTACGACATCCTCCCGGGCGGGCATCGCGCGGCGGCGATCGAGTTGCTGCGGGATCAGGAGCAGAAGGCCCGTGCGCTCGTCGTTCGAGTGGTCGGGGAAGAGAGAGCCACCGCGTTCGAGCCCAGGTTGATGCGATTCGCCGCCGACCATCCCATCGATGCCTCCACGCTCAATCGCACCTCCGTGATGGCAGCCGATACGGCCACGCTGCGGGGGGTGGGCGGTGGCATCGGAGGCGCCATCGGGGCGACGTACTGGAGCATGCGCGACGTGGCGGACCGCGCCGGCTCCATCAACGACGCGTTGGGCAAGGAGCTACGCTGGCACCTCGAGCTGCTGGCATACGACCTGGCCCGCATGCCCGCGGTGGACAGCACGCTGACCAGCGTCCGTCTCTCGCTCGACCGCATCGCCGCGCTGGCCGACACGCTGCCCCCGCTGGTGAGCGGTGAGCGGGCGATGGTGCTGGATGCGCTCCACACGGAGTTGGCGACGCTCACCAGGGCAATCGATGCGATGCGCCTCGGTACACTGGATGCGGTGACCGCCGAGCGGATGGCGCTGCTCGAGGTCGTGGTGCGGGAGCGCGTGGCCGTGCTCGACGCCATCACCCGGGAGCGCGCAGCCATGATGGCAGAAATGGACAGCATCGTCGCACGGGCCATCGGTCAATCGGAGAACCTGGTGGATCACATCTTCTGGCGCATGATCCAGCTGGTAGCAATCGTGCTCGTGTTGCTGGCGGTTGCACTGGCGATCATCCTGCGGGCGCGGCGTCCCGCCGAGCCGTAGGCGCCTGACAGCCTCCGGCCCATGCGCAAGCGGCCGCCCGGCGACGCGACACCGGGCGGCCGTCCTGCATCTACGGCGCGGGTTGCGGTCCCCGGTCCCGCGGCCCAAGATTCGCGGCGACTCCTCCCGGTGCGGACGTGGTGCTGGTGCGGACCTTCCCAAAGGAGCCCCCGAGATGAACGGCCGGAAGCTTCCCTCCACGGCGTACGAGCTCAAGCAAGGCGAGCAGTTCGTTCCCCTCACCCAGGGACAGACCCTCACCGAGCTCACCGTCAAGGCGGTGATCTCTGGTGTGCTGCTCGGGGTGATGTTCGGGGCAGCGAACACCTACTTGGGCCTGATGGCCGGGCTCACGATCAGCACCTCCATCCCGGTGGCGGTGCTCACGGTCGTCGCGTTTCGGCTGTTCACCGCGTTCGGGCTGGGGCACAGCATTCTCGAGAGCAACATGTCCCAGACCATCGGGTCAGCCAGCTCGTCGGTGGCCTCGGGCGTGCTGTTCACCATCCCGGCGCTGTTCATGTGGGGGATGACCCCGGCGTGGCGGCAGACCACGCTGCTGGCCATGTGTGGCGGGCTCATCGGCGTGCTCGCGATGATCCCGCTGCGCCGCTATCTCATCAAGCGCGAGCATGGCAGGCTGCCGTACCCCGAGGGGATGGCCTGCGCCGAAGTGCTCGTGGCCGCGGAAGGCGGCGGCAAGCAGGCCCACCCGGTGTTCTGGGGCATCGGGGTCGGCATGCTGTTCCAGCTGATCACGAACGGCTTCAGGTTCGTGACCCGCACCTTCCACGTGGACCTGGCCTACCGGGCCAGCGTCTCCGCCAGCGTCTCCCCGCCGCTCATCGGGGTGGGCTACATCCTGGGGATCCGCATCGCCACGGTCATGGTGGCGGGCGGTGCCCTCTCGGCGCTGGTGATCATTCCCGCCATCTATCTGTGGGGGCAGGGGCTCACCGAGCCGCTCTACCCCGAGACCGAGTTGCTCATCCGCGACATGCCGGCGGACCAGATCTGGCACCGCTACGTACGCTACATCGGGGCCGGGGCCGTCGCGACGGGCGGAATCATCACCCTGATCCGCTCGATCCCCACCATGATCGAGTCATTCAAGCTCGGGCTCAGACAGATCACGGAGAAACTGGACCAGCAAGCAGTGGATCGCACCGACCGCGACCTGTCGTTCAAGACGGTGCTCGTGTGGATCGCCGTCATCCTCGGGATCCTGACGTTCGTGCCTGGCATTCTGGGCTACATCGACTCGATCCCGGTGCGGCTGGTGGCGTCGGTGCTCATTGCCATCTTCGCCTTCTTCTTCGTCACCGTGAGCTCGCGCATCGTGGGCCTGGTGGGCGTGACCTCGAACCCCACGTCGGGGATGACCATTGCCACGCTGCTCGGGGTGAGCCTCATCTTCTACCTGGCTGGCTGGACCGACCTGGCCGGGAGGGCGACGGCACTGATGGTGGGAACGGTGGTGTGCATCGCCGCCTCAATCGCCGGTGACACGTCGCAGGATCTCAAGACGGGGTTCGTGCTGGGTGCCACGCCGCGGCTGCAGCAGATCGGAGAGCTGGCCGGCGTGATCACCTCCGCAGGCGTCGTGACGCTGGTGGTGGCGCTGCTGCACAACAACGTGGAGGGTGGACTGGGCGGCGCCGAGCTGCCGGCACCCCAGGCGATGCTGATGAGACTGGTGATCGATGGCGTGCTGGACCAGAGTCTGCCGTGGGCCTTCATCATGATCGGCGTCGGCATCGGGATCGTCGCCTCCTTCTTCAAGATCCCGGTGCTGGCCTTTGCCGTCGGCGTGTACCTGCCGCTCTCCACCATGGGGGCAGTGTTCATCGGCGGCCTGGCGCGCTTCTTCCTCACGCGGAAGCAGGCGCCGGAGGAGGCCGAGCGGCGTCGCGAGCAGGGGGTGCTGTTCGGCTCCGGCCTCGTGGGCGGTGGAGGTCTGACGGGGGTAGTGCTCGCCCTGTGGGTCGCGGCGCGTGGCGGCCAACCGATCGAGGGCTTCCCGCCCAATATCCCGGAGGCGGCGGTGCAGCTGCTCGCCCTCGCGACCATCGGGGTGATTGTCGGGATTCTGATCTGGTCCGCCACCCGGCACCAGGAGGCATGATCTCCCAGGCGCGGCCCACTTGAGCCCGCTCGCGTTCGCGCTCATCACGGTGATCGTGACGCTCGGCGCCACGTTGCAGGGCACCGTGGGCTTCGGCATGGGGCTGCTGGCCGTGCCGCTGCTGATCCTCATCGATCCGCGGCTCGTGCCAGGGCCGCTGCTGGGCACCTCCGTCGTGTACGTACTCCTGTTGGCGGTCCGCAACCGGCGGGGTGTCAGGTGGGGGGACCTCAAGTGGGCGCTCACCGGGCGGTTCGTCGGCGTCGCAGTCGCCGCCGCCGTCCTGGCCATCGTCCCGCCCGACCACATCGAGCTGATCTTCGGGGTGCTGATCTTGCTGGCGGTCGCCCTGAGCGCCTCCGGCCTCCAGCTGGAGCCGAAGCCGGGCACGCTGTTGGGGGCGGGCACGCTCTCCGGCTTCATGGCCACCACGGTCTCCATCGGGGGGCCACCCATGGCCCTCCTCTATCAGCACAAGTCGGGCGAGCGGCTGCGCGGCACGATGTCGGGCTTCTTCGTGGTGGGGATCCTGTTGTCCCTCACGGCCCTGCACCTGGTGGGCCGGTTCGGCCGGCAGGAGGTCATCTTGGCCGCCATGCTCCTGCCGGGTACTCTCCTGGGGTTCCTGTTGTCGCGGCATACGGCACGGGTGTTCGATCGGGGCTACATCCGGCCCGCCGTGCTCACGGTCTCGAGCATCACGGCCGTGGTCGTGCTCGTGCGGCAGCTGCTCTGAGCGGCCCGCCGCCGCGGCGTGCGGCATTCCCGATGCTCGCAGTCGCACCTGCAACCTCCCGCTGGCGATATCCGTACCTGTGGTAGTCAGACAACCCAGAGGTCACAACCATGATCAAAGCTCTCTCACGCAGCCTCCGCCTGGCCTTGGCGGCGGCCCTGATCCTGCCAACCATCACCCACGCCCAGACGAAGCTGCTCCGATTCCCCGATGTTCATGGTGACCAGGTCGTGTTCAGCTACGGCGGCGACCTGTGGTTGGCTCCCGCCACGGGCGGCTCGGCCACGCGGCTCACCGCGCATCCGGGACAGGAGCTGTTCGCCAAGTTCTCACCCGACGGCCGCTGGATTGCGTTCACGGGCCAGTACGACGGGGACGAGCAGGTGTACGTGATTCCGGCGACGGGCGGGGTGCCGAAGCAGCTCACCTACTACCCGGCGCGCGGGCCCCTGGCTCCCCGTTGGGGATACGACAACCAGGTCTACGGCTGGACGCCCGACGGAAGTGCGGTGCTGTTCCGCTCCCTGCGTGACAATTGGGACATCGGCGATCCGCGCCTGTTCACCGTCTCGTACGAGGGCGGGCTGCCCACGGCGCTCCCCATGCGGGTGTCGGGGGCGGGGGCACTGTCGCCGGACGGCCGACAGGTGGTCTACTCACCGCTGTTCCGCGACTTCCGCGCCTGGAAGCGCTACCAGGGTGGCTGGGCCCAGGACCTGTGGATCTTCGACCTGGCGAGCAACGACGCGGAGCAAATCACCGACCACGTGCGGGCCGATCGTGATCCGATGTGGGTGGGCGACAAGATCTACTTCACGTCCGACCGGGACGGGACGCTCAATCTCTACTCGTACGATCCGGCGACGCGCCAGACCAGCCAGCTCACCCAGAGCAGCACCTGGGACGTGCGCTGGCCCAGCGACGACGGCATGGGCCGCATCGTGTACGAGCTGGATGGCGAGCTGAACATCTACGACATCACCGGTGCGACGTCCACCAAGATCTCCATCACGGTGCCCGACGACGGCGTGGCCATGCGGCCCAGCCGGGTGAGCGCCGCCCGCAACATCGAGGGGTGGGCGCTGAGCCCCAAGGGCGAGCGCGCCCTGTTCGTTGCGCGCGGCGACGTGTTCACCGCGCCGATCGAGAAGGGCCCGACCCGCAACCTCACTAACTCCTCCAACGCGCACGACAAGCACGCGCGCTGGTCGCCGGATGGCTCCAAGATCGCGTTCATCAGCGACATGAGCGGCGAGGAGGAGCTCTACTGGATCAATCAGGACGGCTCCGGTGCGCCGGTGCAGCTCACCACCAACGGTGCGGCCACGGGCATGCGTTACGCCCCCGAATGGTCACCCGACGGGAAGTACCTGGTGTCGAGCGACAAAGAGGGTAGGATCTGGCTCATCGAGGTTGAGTCGCAGCGCGCGACCGAGATCGCCAACCAGCCCCAGGGACAGCGGACCGACTACACCTGGTCGCCCAACGGCGGATTCCTAGCCTTCACGCTGTCCGATCCCAGCGGGTTCAACTCGATCTACGTGTACAGCGTCGCGGAGCGGCAGCTGCGGCGCGTGACCGGCGAGTACTTCAACGAGTTCAGCCCGGCCTGGGGCGCGGGCGGCGACTACCTGTACTACGTCGCCGATCGTGCGTTCGCGCCGCAGATCGGGTCCTTCGAGTTCAACTATGCCGTGGACCGCGAGTCGGGGATCTACGCCCTGGCCCTGCGAGGCGACGTGGAGCATCCCTTCCCGCCCGAGAGCGACGAGGTGTCGCTCGAGGAAGAGGAGGAGGAGAAGGATGACGAGGAGGCCGAGGGCTACATCGCCATCGAGTTCGATGGCCTCGCCGAGCGCGTGGTGCGGGTCCCGGTGGAGGACGACAACTACTTCGGGCTCGCGGCCATCGAGGGTCACTTGGTGTACGTGCGGGGCACGCCGTTCTACTACGGCCGCTCGCCGGACATCGACACCGACCTCAAGATCTACTCACTGAAGGACCGCAAGGAATCCACGCTGGCCGCGGACATCAACGGGGGCGCCATCTCGCAGGATGGCAAGAAGGCGCTGATTCGCCACGGCCAGAGCTTCAAGCTGTATGACGTGAAGCCGAACGGCGGCGACGGCAAGACCGTCTCCACTGCGGGTCTCATGGTGGATCGGATCCCGGCCCAGGAGTGGGAGCAGATCTTCCACGAGGTGTGGCGCCGCTTCCGTGACTGGTTCTACGTCGAGAACATGCACGGCTACGACTGGGAAGCGCTGCGGGAGCAGTACGTGCAGCAACTCGAGCACGTGGCACACCGATCGGACCTGAATTACGTCCTTGGTGAGATGATAGCAGAGCTGACCGTTTCGCATGCGTACATCGCGGGTGGGGACTGGGAAGCGCCCGACCGGGCGCGGGTGGCGCTGCTGGGCGCCCGGTTCGAGCTGGACGAGAGTTCGGGCCGGTATCGTATCGCGCAGATCTATCGGGGCCAGAACGATGAGGAGCGCTACCGCGTGCCGGTCACGGAGCTCGGGGTGAACGCGAGCGTCGGCGATTACATTCTGGCGATCGACGGACAGGACCTGATGGCGCCCGAGAACCCGTACCGGCTGTTGCGCCACAAGGCCGGTCACCCGGTGACCCTCACGGTGAACAGCCGGCCCAACACCGACGGGGTGCGCGAGGTGACCGTCAATCCGCGCACCAACGAGAATTCGCTGCGGTACTTCACGTGGGTCGCGGAGAAACGGGATTACGTGACGCAGCAGACGGACGGCCGTGTGGGATATCTGCACCTGCCGGACATGGGCTCGGACGGCATCCGCGAGTTCATCAAGTGGTACTACGGTCAGATCCGCAAGGAAGGCCTGATCGTGGACGTGCGCGGCAACGGGGGCGGGAACGTGTCGCAGATGGTCATCGATCGGCTGCGGCGCGACCTGTTGGGGTTGAGCTTCAACCGCACCTTCGAGTGGCCGAGCACCTACCCGGGCTCGGTGTTCCTCGGCCATATGGTGGCACTGATCAACGAGACCTCGGCATCGGACGGCGACATCTTTCCCTGGATGTTCCGTCAGGCGGATCTCGGGCCGTTGATCGGGCAGCGTACGTGGGGTGGCGTGATCGGCTACAGCCCGCACGGCTCCCTCATCGACGGTGGGAGCGTATTCGTGCCGCAGTACGGCGAGAACGGCGTGGACGGCTCCTGGATCATGGAGAACCACGGGGTGGAGCCGGATATTGAAGTGGCCAATACGCCCACGTCCCTGGTGCAGGGCAGGGATCTGCAGCTCGACCGCGCCATCGCGGAGATCCTGCAGACAATCGAAGCCGAGCCGGTGGGCTTCCCGCAGCGTCCCGCGCCCCCGGTGAAGACCAAGCCGTAGGCCGTCGCGCTGCGCGCACACAAAGGGCGGATGGTCTCGTAGCAACGGGCCATCCGCCCTGGTAGCTTTAGGCCTCCATGCCACTCTTCCTGCTCCAGGGATTGGACCTGACCGTCCCCGCCAGCGCGACGTCCGAGCTGGCGGCGGCGTTTCTGCAGACGGCGATCACGCTGGGCCTGGTGCTGGTTTGCGCCTTTCTGTATCAGCGGTATCGCAAGCCGTACTTCGGCTGGCTGGCCTTGGCGTGGGCGCTGTACGCGGTGCGCCTCGGTGCGATCCTCTGCTTCGTGCTCATGTCCGCGCCGGTGTGGCTCTACTGGCACCAGGTGATCACGGGATGGACGGCGCTGGCATTGCTGTGGGCGGCCCTCGTGTTCTCGCAAGGGCTGCGCTGGCGCCATTGGTACTGGGCGCTGGTGCTGTTCCCGCCGCTGTGGTCGTACGTGGCGATCTACCGGTTGGACAACTTCCTGCTGGCCGCCGGACCCGCGGTGCTGTTTCTCAGCGCGGCGACGCTGTGGACCGGCTGGGTGTTCCTACGCTATCACCTGCTGGTCAAGTCTGCCGGGGCGGTGGTGCTGGCCGTGGCGCTCTTCCTGTGGAGCCTGCACCACCTCGACTACCCCTGGCTGCGGGCGCGCGGCGTGTGGAACCCGTGGGGGTACTACCTGGACATCGTGTTCGAGCTGGCGCTGGGCGTGGGGATCTTGCTGCTGGTGCTGGAGGACGTGCGTCGCGGCCTCGGTACGCTCTCGGCGATTTCGAGCGACCTGCAGCGGGCCGAGCGCGGCGATGAGGTGCTGGGGCGGCTGCTGGAGCGCCCGCTGACCCTGCCGGGCGTGCGGGGCAGCGCCATGTACCTGCTGCAGAACGGGGAAGGCCGGCTCGCTGCGGGGGCGGGACTCTGTGCGGCATGGCCCAGGGAGAAGCCGGCGGGTGCCGCCGCGCTGGCCGTGTCGCAGACCGTGGCCACGCAACGCCCGGAGTTCGTGCGGGATGATACCCCCAGGCGAGCGCGACGGGACGGGTGGTACGCGTACGCAGCGGCACTTCCCATCTTCAAGGAAGCCAGCGTCGCGGGGGCATTCCTCATCGTGGGCGACGCACGCGATCCGTTCGCCGCGCTGGACGACCGCTTTCTCGTGGCGCTGGGTCAGCAGATGGGAGCGGCCCTGGAGAGCGCGGATCTCTACCAGCGTCTGGCGGAGCGCAGTCGCGAGTTGGAGCGGCTCGCCGCCCGCATGGTGCAACAGCACGAGGAGGAGCGCCACCGTCTCTCCCGCGAGCTGCACGACGAGACCGGGCAGGTGTTCTCGGCGGTGCGCCTCAAGCTCGGCGTGATGCAGGAGTCGGCAGGCGAGGAAGATGCCAGGCGGCTCGACGACGCTCTGGCCCTCATGGATAAGGGAATCCGCAGCATTCGCAATGTCACCAACGATCTGCGGCCGTCGCTGCTCGACGATCTCGGTCTGCTGCCGGCGCTGCGGGCGCTGGTGCACGACTTCGGCGAGCAGAGTGGCCTGTACACGCGCGTGTCCGCGCCGGAGGAACTGCCGGATCTGAGCAACGAGGCCGAGGTGGCGCTGTTCCGCGCGCTGCAGGAAGGTCTCTCCAACGCGGCGCGGCACGCCGAGGCACAGTCGGTCACGGTACGCCTGAGCCTCGACGCGGGCCGCCTGGTGTTGAGCGTGCAGGACGACGGCCGGGGGCCGCCGCGCGAGGGACCGCAGGAGCTGGAGCGGCGGGGGCACATGGGTCTGGCCGGCATGCGAGAGCGCATCAACGCGCTGGGTGGGTCCGTGGCGCTGCGTGGCGCATCGGGCGAGGGCGTGGAGCTCGAGGTGCGCATCCCACTCGGCGGGGAAGGGACCGGATGAGTGCGGAGCTGATCCGCGTGCTCGTGGTGGATGACCACGCGGTGGTGCGTGAGGGCATCCGCAGCGTGCTGGAGGGCACCCCCGGATTCGAGGTCGTGGGTGAGGCAGGGGACGGCGCCGAGGCCATGGTCCTGGCTGAGCAGCACGAGCCCGACGTGGTGCTGCTGGACGTGACCATGCCGGGGCAGTCTGGCCTCCAGGTCGCCGGGCGGCTGCGACAGCGCCTTCCGTCCACCCGGGTGCTCATCCTCAGCATGCACGACCGCACCGAGTACGTGCTGGAGGCGGTCCGTGCGGGCGCCAGCGGCTACCTGCTCAAGGATGCAGGACCGGCAGAGGTGCGAAAGGCGGTGCGCACGGTGCAGCAGGGTGACGCCTACTTCGCGCCGGCCGTGGTCCAGAAGCTGAGCGCGGCGCTGCGGGGGGAGCTGGAGGAGGAGCAGCGGCGGGGCAACCTGGGATTGCTGACGCCGCGGGAGCGCGAAGTGCTGACCCTCGTCGCCGACGGACGCACCAACAAGGAGATCGCTGGCGAGCTGGGCATCAGCCCCCGTACCGTGGAGACCCACCGCGAGAGCCTGATGCGCAAGCTCCGCATCCACACTGTGGCCGGACTCACCCGGTTCGCCATCGAGGCGGGGCTGATCAGCGATTAGGCACGCCTAAACGCCCGCGAGACTGCAAGAAGGAGTACTCCGTAGTTCCCCGGAGGGCCTCTCCGTAAAAGTCCGAATTACCTCACCTTGGGCCATCGCCCATAATTCTGCTCGGAGATTAGTACCCGGTCCGGAGCGGTGGCGCCCCCCTCCCCTAGCTGCCGCTCCGGTCGGTCATTCTGGCCCAACCACTGCACCGCCGGAGGTGGTGTGATGCTTATCCGACGTTCGCTCTTCGCAGGTTTCGCTTTCCTCACCCTCATCGCCACGCCGTCGTTCGCGCAGCAATCCCAGGCACCCGGCCAGCAGCCGGATACCGCGGCGCGCAACCGGGAGAACCCCGTTCGCCTCACGCCGGTGGCGGTCACCGCCACCCGCAGCGAGAAGGACGTGTTCCTCACGCCCTCGGCCGTCGGGATCATGGACGCCACCGATCTCTTGGAGCTGAAGCCCAACACGGCCGCCGATCTGTTTAGCCGGATGCCCGGGCTGGACGTTTCGGGGGTCGGTGCCAACCAGGTGCGGCCCAGTATACGCGGGCAGCGGGGCCAGCGGGTCCTGCTGATCCAGGACGGCCTGCGGCTCAACAACGCCCGGCGCCAGCAGGACTTCGGCGAGATCCCGGCCCTGGTGGACGTGGGCAAGATCGAGACGATCGAGGTCGTGCGGGGGCCGTCCTCGGTGCTGTACGGGACCGACGCCATCGGTGGCGTGGTCAACCTGCGCACCCGCAAGCCGCGGTACGACGGGATCCACGGCTCGTTCGGCTTCCGCTACAGCGAATACGATACCCAGTCCAAGGGCGTGGCCACGGTCAACGGCCGGCTCGGCGACTTCTCGTTCCAGCTGATCGGGAGTGCGCGTCAGGCATCGGATTACTTCTCGCCGTCGGGAACCTACGGGGAGATCACGCTCGACAGCACCACCACCGTGCTCAACACCGGCACCGACGACCACAACGTCGAGGCGTATGCGGCATACGAGATCGCCGGACGCCACGAGGTGTGGGGCAAGTACGAGCGGTACCGGGCCGACACGTCTGGCTTCGGCTTGGTGGAGCCGGCGGAGTACACCGAGGAGACCACCCGCATCGACATCGTCTATCCGTTCCAGGACTTCGACAAGTTCACGGCGGGCTATCGGGGCAACCAGCTCGACATTCCCGTCGCCGACAACCTCGAGTTCATCGGGTATTTCCAGAACAACAACCGGCAGCTGAACAACAACATCACGGGCATTCCCATGGGGCCGGGAGCCGAGCTGCAGTTCTTCACGGAGAACTACACCGACATCGAGACGTTCGGCGGCCGGTTGGAGGCCAAGAAGCTAGCCTGGGGTAGCGTCATGTGGACCTACGGCGTCGACTACTTCCGGGACAACTCCAAGAATGCCGACACCAGCGCGACGATCATACTGGGCTTCGGTCCCCCCATCGTCGACGTGGACAGCGTCGCCAACCTGCAGAACGCGACCTACGCGAGCGTGGGGGTGTTTGCGCAGGCCGATTGGCAGCTCACCGACCGGGCGTCGCTCATCCTGGGCGCGCGCTGGCAGGACGTGAACTCCAAGACGAAGCCGACGTCGGGGTACGCCGACTCGCTGTTGACTAGCGAATCCGACCAGACGATCGTGGCGGCCCTCAACGCCATGTACAGCGTGCACGACAACGTCACGCTCATCGGGACGGTGGGGCGCGGCTTCCGCTCGCCCAACTTGGTGGAGCGGTTCTTCGCGGGGCCGACCCCCGAGGGCAGCGGCTTCCAGGTGCGCAACGACAGCCTGCAGCCCGAGACGAGCCTCAACTTCGACATCGGCGCCCGGTTCAGGAGCCGCACGGTGTACCTCGAGGGGTTCTTCTTCTACAACACGATTTTCGATGGCATCCGGATCGAGGCCACCGGCGACACGATCTCGGGCCTGCCGGCCTTCATGAACGTGAACGTGGACAAGCTGCGCTTCCTCGGCGTGGAGCTGGTCGGCGACGTGCTGCTTCCGGTTGGGTTCTCCGTCGGGGCGAACTACACGCACTTCGATACCAAAGACGTGAACGACCCCGAGAATCCGGTGGGAGACACCTACACGAACAAGCTGCTGGCACACCTCCGCTGGGTGCACCCGAGCAGTCGGGTGTTCGCCGAGTACGAGTTCCGCTGGAATGGCGAGCGGAAGGAGGCCTTCACCGGCACGGCGCCTCCGGTGGGTCCCGTGTTCCCGGCGTTCATGACCCACGCGGTGCGGGCCGGCTGGACCTTCTTCCAGCAAGGGCACATCAGCCAGCGGATCGGCGTGTCACTCACGAACCTCACGAACGAGCTGTACGCCGAGTTTGCCAACGCGTCGTTCTTCCGGCCGCAGCCGCGCCGCGGCCTGCTCGTCTCCTGGGACATGACGTTCTAGCGGGAGCGAACCAACCGGAAAGGAGCAGCGCACCGTGCGAGAGCCCGTTCATTTCATCCCGATCGTGACCACGGTCATCGCGATTGCCTTCTCAATCGTGGTCTTCCGCCGCTATCGCGACCGGCGGGGCCCCCATCTGCTGTGGTGGTCCATCGGGCTCTTCTTCTTTGGTGTGGGAACCGGAACCGAAGCGGCGACCACGCTCTTCGGTTGGAACCCAGGCGTGTTCCGCGCCTGGTACATCGCCGGTGCGCTGCTGGGCGGGGCGCCGCTGGCGCAGGGAACGGTGTATCTGCTGTTGTCGCGCCGCACCGCCGACCGGCTGACGGTCGCCCTGCTGGCCGTGATGGCGGTGGCCGCCCTCTGCGTGCTGCTCACGCCGATCAACTATGCGCTGGTGGAGTCGCACCGGCTGTCCGGCCGCGTGATGGAGTGGCAGTGGGTGCGGGCCTTCAGCCCGTTCATCAACCTGTACGCCGCCATCTTCCTGATCGGGGGTGCGATCCTCTCGGCTATACGGTTCAGCCGCAAGAAAGGCACCTACCACCGCATGGTGGGCAACATCCTGATCGCCGTGGGGGCCCTGCTCCCCGGGATCGGTGGGACGGCCACGCGCTTCGGGCACGTCGAAGTGCTCTACGTGACCGAGTTTGCGGGCCTCATTCTGATCTGGTTGGGCTATCGATGGAACGTGCGCACGCCGGCGGCGCGAGGCGTGCAGCGCGCACCGGCGATGGTGGCCGCGTCGGAGGCGACCTGACGACCGACCCGATCGCCGGCGGCACCATCGCGACAAAGCACGCGCGGGCGGTCGAGGTGACCGCCCGCGCTTCATATGGGGCAGAGTGGCCGGCCCCGCGTCAGCGCAGGAAGATGAGGTTGCTGCCGAGCAACCGGTTGGTCGCGCTCAGGACGGCCCGCACGGCGGCCCCGGCGGGGTTCCCGTCGATCACCGATGAGCCGACGACCCGCTGGGTGTGGTCGGAGAAGCGGCTGGCCAGGGACACCACCACGACCACCGTGTCAAAGGCCTTGATGGTCGTGATGCCGAGGAGCTCGAGGTGCACTCGGCTGTCGACGGCGGCCTCCAGGGCCCGCGACGTCGCCTCGGCGGCACAGCGCAGGACCCCCACCTCCGAGCTCACTCCCTCCGCGGTGCCCACGAATCGGTTGCCCTCGTCCCAGGCGAGCGTGACCTTGCTGCGGCAGCGGCCGCTCGGGAGCGTCTCGAGGTCGAGATCCTCGAACTTGACACGGGTATTGGAGTCGCTTGGGAGCACGGTCGTCGTCGGGCGCTAAGCTCAGAATTGAAACCAAGATAGCATTCTGGACGCGGCTGCGAAACGCACCGGTCCCGCCCCGGCGGGCACGTCCCGCGCCGCGCCGGTGTTATGGACGGGAAGGCCCAAGGAGCCACAAGTTTGGGGGCAATGTCGCAGCAGTATGAGCAGATCCGGGCCGTCCTGGCCGACCGCTATCTGATCGACCGCGAGGTCGGTCGGGGCGGGGCGGCCACCGTCTATCGCGCTGAGGACCGCAAGCATCGACGGCGCGTGGCGGTGAAAGTGCTGCGTCCGGAGGTGAGCCAGGCGGTGGGCCCCGAGCGGTTCCTGCGGGAGATCGAGATCGTGGCCGCCCTCTCGCACCCCCACATCCTCCCCCTGTATGACTCGGGCGACGCCGACGGCTACCTCTTCTACGTCATGCCCTACGTGGACGGGGGCACGCTGCGCGACCTCATGGTCCGGGACCGGCGGGTCCCGGTCGAGGAAACGCTGCGCCTCGCCCACCAGGTGGCAGGCGCGCTGGCGCACGCCCACCGGCACAACATCGTGCACCGCGACATCAAGCCGGAGAACGTGCTGCTGACCGAGGGCAACGCCCTGGTCACCGACTTCGGCATCGGCAAGGCGGTGTGCGATGTCTGCGAGGACGACCACATCACCATCGCGGGGACACCCATTGGCACGCCGGCGTACATGAGTCCCGAGCAGTCCATGGGGGAGGACGTGGACGCGCGCAGCGACATCTACAGCCTGGCGTGTCTGCTTTTCGAGATGCTCACCGGCCGGCCCCCGTTCCAGGGATCCACGGCGCAAGCCACGTTGGTGCTGCACGCCGTCCAGGAGATCCCCTCGGCCAGAGCACGGGTGCCCGAACTCCCCCAGTACCTGGACGAGGCGCTGCAGCGGGCGATGGCCAAGTCCCCCGACGACCGCTACGAGACGGTCACGGAGTTCGTGCAGGCGCTGGGGCTGGTCAGCACCGCGGCCGTGCCGGCCGCGGGCATCGTCACGTGCGACAACTGCGGAATGGAGGCGCTCCCGGGTCGGACCGTGTGCGCCCATTGCGGTACGCAGCTCATCGGACGCCCCCGGGCTGGGGTGCAGGGCCTATCTCGCAGGTGGATCGCGGCCGCCGTGACCACGTTCGGCGTGGTCCTGAGTGTCTTGGGAATGTGGTGGGTGCTGGGAAGCCCTGCGTTCGGCGCGCAGCAGATCGAATCCCTGGCCATCCTGCCACTGGCCGACCTCTCGGGCGACTCGGCGCAACACCACTTCGTGGACGGGATGCACGATGCGCTGATCGCCGAAATCGCGCAGATCGGTGCCCTCAAAGTGATCTCCCGGACGTCTGTGATGCGGTATCGAGGCAGCGAGGAGTCGGTGCCCGAGATCGCCCAGACGCTGGGGGTGGACGCAGTGCTCGAGGGCTCCGTGGTGCGTGCGGGCGACAGCGTGCGCATCACGGCACAGCTGATCGCCGCCGACCCCGAGCGGCATCTATGGGCCGGGACCTACGATCGCGAGCTGCGTGACGTGTTCGCCGTGTACACCGAGGTGGCGCGCGCGATTGCGCGGGAGGTCGTGGCCGAACTCACGCCCCAGCAGGAGGCGCGACTCGCCGTGTCCCGTGC
This sequence comes from Gemmatimonadota bacterium, assembly GCA_039592335.1. GTDB lineage: Bacteria > Gemmatimonadota > Gemmatimonadetes > Gemmatimonadales > GWC2-71-9 > WVYX01. Next base: position 89,673 of record JBDHBX010000004.1, read on the forward strand.
CGTCGACCCCGAAGTGCTCGATGCCTACTTGCAGGGCCGCTATCATGCGTCGCGCGGATCCGTCGACGGGTTCCGGCGGGCCATCACCTTGTTCGAGACGGCCGTCGAGCACGACTCCCTCTTCGCTCCCGCCCACTCCGCGCTCGCCCTGTCCACGCACCTGCTGGGGTTCTACGGCGGGCTCCCCGAGCACATCGCGGAGCCACGAGCGAAGGCGGCGGCCGAGCGAGCGCTGGCGCTCGACGGGGGACTCGCCGAGGCTCGTGCAGTGCTGGCCGGCATTCAGGCGATGCACGAATGGGACTGGAGCGCTGCCGAGCGGGAGTACGAACAGGCGATCGCTCTAGACCCCAGCTCGGCCATCGCGCGCGCCTGGTACGCGTATCACTTGACCTCGATGGGGCGGCACGAGGCGGCGATCGCGGAGGCGCGCCGCAGCCTAGAGCTGGATCCGCTGAACCCCGCGGCCCGAGTCGTTCTGGCGGATCAGTTGCTGTACGACCGGCAGTACTCCCGCGCGATCGAGGAACTGCAGCAGGCGCTGGCCCTCGAGCCGGACCTGGATCGGGCGTGGGAGGTGATGGAGGATGCGCACGCCCTGGCTGGAGACTATGACGCTGCGGTCGCGGTGCGCCGTCGCCGGCTCACAGCGGCAGGGAGTGCTCCGACCGCTGCGGAGGGTCTTGCGCGGAGCTACGCATCGGACGGGTCCGCAGGCTACTGGCGCTGGCGACTGCGGTGGCTCGAGCGACAGTCTGAGCTGGGCTACGTGTCCCCGAGCCGTGTCGCGCAGGCGTACGCGGCGCTGGGGGATGCGGACGCGGCGATGGAGTGGCTGGAGCGAGCCTATCAGGCCCGGGACGCCATGGAGCTGTTGCAGGTGTCTCCCTACTTCGATGCCCTGCGTCACGATCTGCGATTCCAGGCCCTGCTCGAGCGGATGGCGTTCCCCGACTGACGATGGCCTACGGACTCCACTGGGAGTGGCGCGGCTTCGGTGCCCTCGACCCGGAGGTGCGGCGGCGGATCGAGAACCTGCCGCGCCTGTTCCCGGGTGACCTCGCGGGTGTGGACAGCTACTACTGGTATCCCGGCTGCGACGTCAACCTCAAGCTCAGAGACTTTGAAGCACGGGCCGGGGTCAAGCTGAAGCGACTGCGCGACGTCGATGCCGAGACCGGACTCCAACTCTGGCTCGAGGACGAGCGGGAAGACTATCCCTTTCCGCTGCAGCCCGATGCCGTGCGTCGGCTAGCGGGCGCGCTGGGCGTCGACACGTCGCCTCCACCACGTCCCATGGGGCGGTGCACGCTCCTCACGCTGCTGCGGGAGGCGCGCCCCGGCCTCGTCGTGGTGGCGGTCCAGAAGACCCGCTCCATCCGACGCTGGACTGCGGGAGACCGTGAGGTTCTCGTCGATATTGCCGAGATCGCCTCGCCGGAACGCGTGACCTCGGTGGGGGTGGAGGACGGCGCCGGGCTGGTTGGCTCCGCTTCCGAGGAGGAGATGGCGGCAGCGAAGCTGGACGTCACGGCCGCCCTGGGCGCGCTGGGTCTCCCGGGCACGCTCACCGCGGCGAGCTATCTTGAGGCAGTCGCAGCATGGGCCGCGGGGGGGACGGTGCTCAGGCTGTAGGCCCGTCGTCCCGGTCGCCGGGTCCCGCTGCATCGCCGTTGCGGCCCGCGTCCGCTTCCACGACGGCCAGGTCCGGCCGCGGCGCCTGGCGTACCCAGTGCAGCAGTGCGATGACGTCGTACAGCGTGTGCACGACGATCGGGACGACCAGGTTGCCAGTCACGAGGAAGAGCATCCCCAGATAGATCCCCAGGAGAGCGGCCAGCAGCGCATACGTGTGGGTCACGAAGTGCGCCAGGCCGAACAGCGCCCCGGCCACCAGGACCCCCGCCGCGGGCCCCGCGATGTCGGTAATACCGCGCTGCACGAGGCCGCGAAACAGAGCCTCCTCGCCGACGCCCGCCAGCAGCGCGATGAGCACCAGCTCACCCGCCGCGCAGTCGGCGAATAGGGGCACGATGGTCTCCTCCACCGCGCGGCGCAGTCGACGCAGCGGCGACCAGGTCGTGCTGGACATCCACCACATGAGGAGCAGGGTCGGAACCGTGGCAACGGTCCCCCATGCGAGCGCCCCGGGCGTGACGCGGGCGCCGCCGAAGGGGGGTATGCCGAAGAGTAGCCCGAGCGCCAGGGCGATGACCAGGAGGCCGCCCTCGAGGGCGACCGCCAGGCGCACGACGGGGTGCGGTCCGCGAGCCGGTCGTCTCATGCCCCACTCTATTGCCCCGTTCCCAGAGGCGGAAGCCAGGGGGGTTGCGGAGCGCCGGGTTGGTGGCAGAATATGGGGATCGTCCCGCGCCGAGCGGGGCGCCACGCGCCGGGCGTCGCCTCAAGGGACGGCGCCGGATTCCCCCTCCAGAAGGAGACATATGCCTCGTGTCCTGGGCCTGATTTGTGTTGTGGCTGCCCTGCCGCTCGGCGGGCTCGCCGCGCAGGAGCTATTGCCGAACCAGGGGGAGACGAGGGAAGCCGCGCCCCTGTTCCGGTCGAACGACGTGCTGGTCGCAACGGTCGAGGCGCCGCTCAAGACGGCACTGGACGACCGCGGAGAGGGCCGGGAGTTCCACCAGGGACGCCTCATCTATCTGGACCCGCTCAACGCCGAGGAGGGTCCGCTGGAGCTGGACGTCGAGATCCGGGTGCGGGGCAACTTTCGGGCGCAGCGCAAGAACTGCAGCTTCCCGCCGCTGCGCATGGACATGGGCGGGGATCAACTGAGGCACACGGTGTTCGAGGGGCAGAGCAGGCTCCGTCTCGTGACACACTGTCGCGACCAACGCAACGACCGTGGACAGTACGTCTTGCAGGAATACCTCGCGTACCGCGTGTTCAACCTCCTCAGTGATCTGAGTGTGCAGGTGCGGCTGGCCCGGATCACCTATGTGGATACGGAAGGCACGCGCGATCCGTTCACGCGCTACGCGTTCTTCCTGGAGGACTACAACGAAACGGCCGCCCGCAGTGGCTGGGAGTTGCTCAAGCTGCCGCAGATGCCACCGGATCAGATCGATCAGGGGCGGCTCGCGACGTTCGAGGTGTTCCAGTTCATGATCGGCAACACCGATTGGTCGGTGGCCTTCGCCAGCGAGGGCGAGGATTACTGCTGCCACAACGCGGTCATGATGGGGACCATGGTTGGGCCCGTGTTGCCGGTGCCGTTTGATTTCGATTGGGCGGGAGTCGTGGACGCTCCGTACGCGACGCCCGATTCCCGCTTGAACATTCGCTCAGTGCGACAGCGCAAGTTCTGGGGTATCTGCAAGCCGCGTGAGGTGGTGGAGGGTGCGTTCCCACTCTTCGACGAGAAGCGCGAGGAGATCTACGAGCTGTACCGCGCCCAGGAGGGGCTGGATGAGCGGCAGATCCAGAAGAGCCTCGAGTATTACGACGAGTTCTACACCATCATCTTTGACGAGCGGCGTGCCAAGCGGGAGATCTTCGACGAGTGCCGCCAGCTCCAGCGACGGGAGGAGTGATGGCTGGTCGAGTTCTTCGAGTCCTGATGGGGGTCGCGTTCCTGGCCCTCCCCGCCGCCGCCCAGGAGATGCCGGACTCCGCTCAGGCGGCGCCGGATTCCACCCAGGTGGCGGCGTCCGTCCAGGCGGCGCCCAGCCCCGGCGAGGCGCAACCGCTCTTCGCCTCCGACGAGGTGCTCACGGCGTTTCTCGAGGCGCCGTTCCAGGACGTGTTCCGATACCGGTCGGGGAGCGACCGCACTGAGTACCCGGCGACGCTGAGCGTGGCGGATCCGGTCGCCGGCAGGATGGAGACGTACGAGGTTCAGGTGCGCGTGCGGGGACACTTCCGTGCCCTGGAGAGCACCTGTGCTTTCCCCTCCCTCCGCATCAACTTCAAGAAGGGGGATGTCGAGGGGACGTTGTTTGAGGATCAGGACAAGCTCCGGCTCGTCGCGCACTGTCAGGGTACGCGGGAGTACGAGCAGAATGTGCTGCAGGAGTACCTCACCTACCGCATGTTCAATCAGTTGACCGACCGCAGCCTGCGTGTCCGACTGGTCCGCCTGACCTACGTGGACACCAAGCAGTCGAGCGGACAGCAGGTGACGAGGTACGCCTTCTTCATCGAGCCGTACGAGGCAGCGGCAGCGCGCATGGGGTGGGAGGAGCTGGAGCTCGGGTCGGTGATACCGTTCGACCTCGACCAGCAGCAGCTCAGCACGTTCGAGCTGTTCCAGTACATGATCGCCAACACCGATTGGTCCATCGCGTTTCCCAAGTTGGGGGAGGAGTTCTGCTGCCACAACGCGCTGCTGATCGGCAACATGGCGGGACCGGTATATCCCATCCCCTACGACTTCGACTGGTCGGGGATCATCGATGCCAACTATGCCATCCCGGACCAGAAGCTCGGTATCAGCTCGGTGCGGCAGCGGCGGTTCTGGGGCGTCTGCCGGGGCCGTGAGACGCTGGAGGAGGTGATCCCGCTCTTCAACGAGCAGCGGGAGGACATCTACGCGCTGTTTCGCGATCAGATCGGGATGATGCCGAGAGAGAAGGACCGGACGTTGGATTACCTGGATGACTTCTACGAGGTGATCAACGACGACGAGGAGTTCACGAAGGAGATCGTGGACCGGTGCCGGCCGGTGGGGTGAGCTGAGCGCTTCCGCGGTCTGCTGTCGGGCTCGAAAAAGGGCGACCTCCGCCATGCGGGGGTCGCCCTTCGCGTGTCGTCAGGACTCGGCCTAGTCCCTTCCGGCTGCCGCCTCCAAGCCTTCGCGGTTCCGTATCCGGATCATGCGCCGGGAGACCTCGACCGTGTCGGGACCGGCGCGCCCAGGGCGCACCTTGCGGCGGTTGGGGATCGTGGCCGACTGGCGCGATACTTCGATGAGCCCCTGCGTGGTGAGGTCTCCCATGGCTCGGGAGACGGTCTCGCGGCTGGATCCCACCATCTGCGCGATGAGATGGTGCGTGAGCTGCTGGCTGATGCTGACGCCATCGTTCTGATCGGCCATTTCCAACAGCAGGCCGGCCACGCGGGCCGGCACGTCCTGCAGCACCAGACTGCTGATCTTCGAGTCCGCCTGCCGCAGCCGCTTGCAGAAGGCGCGGAGGAGTCCGAACGCCACCATCGGCATCTCCTCCAGACACCGCTGGAAGTCCTCCCGGTGCAGGATTAGGAGCTCGGAGTCCTCCATGGCGATGACGTTCGCGGAGAGCGGCTGATCGTCGATGAGGGACATCTCGCCGAAGAAGTCGCCCTTGCTGCGGGTCGAGAGGATGACCTCGCGACCGTCCTCGGCCGTGAGCACGATCTTCACCTGGCCCGAGAGCACAACGTAGAGCGCCTCCCCGGGGCGGTCCTCGAAGGCGATGATGGAGTTCTTCGCGTAGGTCCGCGTGTGAGCGGCATCCGCGATGCGCTCCAGATCGCCCTCCCGCACCTGGGTGAAGAGAGGGACGTCTCGCAGGGCGTCGGCTACGGCGATGGAGTCTCTCATTGGGAAAGACCGGGCTGCTGACGGGGTCAAGTTTATGGCCGGTCGGGCCGCAGGTCAATCGTGCGCCTTCCGGGCCGCCGGCTGGCCTGGCTCGACATTGGGCGCGATCCGGCCAATACTGAGGCCCGGACGAGCTCGGGAGCATCGTGATGAGCGAGATCAAGATTCGCGTGACCGGGTGGAAGGCCGTCGTGGTGCTGCTCCTCGCGGCGGCTTTCGTGGGCCACCGCTACTACGCCGTGCAGACCACGCTGGCGACCGGTGCCGCCGACGAGCTCCGGTTCTGGCTCGCGGCCGAGTACGTGGCGCAGGGGCTTCCGGCGCTCGAGGATGCCGTGGCGCGAGGCGATGCGGCGGCGGCCGAGGAGCAGGCGCGTGAGATCGTGGCGCGGGACCGCATCGAGTTCACCGACATGAGTGCCCGTGGAGCGCCCGACGATCTCGCGGTCCGGGTGACGATCCGGGTCGACGGCAGGACGCCGCCCGATGGGCGGGAGGTGCGCTACTTCCGCATGCGGCACTCGACCGTCACGGGCTGGCGGATGCGGCGGGAGACGACGAAGCTGGGGTACTACCTCACGCTGTTCTAGCAGCTGGTCACCGCGCGGCCGCACGGGGGTGGAAGGGCGCGCGGCTACTTGCATGGCAGGAACCTGACCGTGGTCTCCATTTCCTCCAGCACCTGCTCGAGGGCACTCACCGTTTCGGCGATGTCCTGGCCGCTCGTCTCACGCGACAGGGAGAACCGTACCGAGCAGTGAACGTCCTCCTCCGACAGCCCCATCGCCATGAGGACGTGGGTGGGCTCGGGCGAGCCCGATTTGCAGGCCGAGCCCGAGGAGAGCGAGATACCGTGCTGGTCGAGCGCGACCACCAGTGACTCCCCTCGCAGACCGGGCAGGGTGAGGTTGAGCGTGTTGGGGAGCCGTCGCTCCGGGTGTCCGTTCAGCCGCGCCGTCGGAATGGCCTCGCCGATCCTGCTCGCGAGCGCGTCCCGCAGTTCCTGCATCGGTGCCGCATCCTGAGCAGCGCGGAGCGCCAGCTCGGCTGCCTTCCCCATGCCGACGATGGCCGGCACGTTCTCGGTCCCCGCGCGAAGGCCGCCTTCCTGCTTGCCCCCGTGCACGAGTGGTGCGAGCTCGATGCCTCGTTTCACGTAGAGCGCGCCGATGCCTTTGGGCCCGTGGAACTTGTGGGCGGACAGGCTGAGCAGATCCACGTCCAGCTCGGCGACGTCGATCGCGAGCTTGCCGGCCGCCTGCACGGCGTCGGTGTGGAACGGTACTCCGCGCTCGTGCGCCACCGCGCAGAGCTCGGTGATGGACTGCACGGTCCCCACCTCGTTGTTGGCCAGCATGATCGAGACCAGCATCGTCTCGTCCGTGAGAGCCCGGCGGAGGGCGTCGGGACGCACCAGGCCGTGCTCGTCCACGGCCAGGTACGTCACCTCGCATCCCATCTGCTCGAGGAAATGACAGGTCTCGAGGACGGCCGGGTGCTCGATCGCGCTGGTCACGAGGTGCCTGCGGGCCGTTCCATTGGCAAAGGCGATGCCCTTGAGCGCCAGGTTGTCCGCCTCGGAGCCGCCGGCCGTGAAGACGATGCGGCGCGGTCGGGCGCCGATCAGTCTCGCCACCTGCCGGCGCGCCTGTTCGATGCCTTCCCGTGCGTCGCGTCCCAGGCCGTGAATGCTGGACGGATTGCCGAGCGTGCCGTCGAGGAAGGGGAGCATGGCCTCCCGCACGGCGCCATCGACCCGCGTCGTGGCATTGTTGTCCAGGTAGATGCGCCGCTTCGGTTGCCGTCGGCCGGTGGGGGCGCCCAATGTGACGGGGCCGCACGCGGCCGCGCGGCCGGCTGATTCGCGGGTGGCGGCTGTGCCGGCCTTCACCTTGGCCACCTCGCACAGCAGGGCCTTGTAGACGGGGAAGCCCGAGACGTCGTCGTAGTTGCTCAGGTCGGTCAGCTGATTGACGTTCCACTCCCGCCACGCCGGGGACCCCACGGCCCCCCCGCCGCCCATGTTGCACTCGATGGCGCCCCGCACGATGTCGTCCGTGACACGAGCGCGGAACGGCACCGATCCGCGCGGGGTGCGGACCTCGACCAGGTCACCCGTCTCGATGCCCCTGGCCTTCGCATCGTCCACGTTCAGTTCGACGGCCGGCTCGGGATTGTCCTTGTTGAGTCCCTTGATGCCGTGGTGCTGCGAGCGGAAGTCGGTGTGGGGGCGGGCGCCCGAGTTGAACACCAAGGGGTACTCCCCCGCGAGCCGAGGACTCGCCAGCGGACCCTCTGTAGGCTCAACGTACTTGGGAAGCGGCTCGTACCCGTGGTCGTCGAGGGCGGTGGACCAGATCTCGAACTTGCCGGTGGGGGTGTCGAAGCCCGGCTGGCCGTCCGGCCGCAGGCTGCCCTTCTCCCACTTCTTGTACTCCATCATCGGTGTGGAGAGCTTGACCCAACCGCTGGCCTGGCGGACGGCCTCCGGAGAGTAGCCCGATCCCTCCAGCGCGAACCGGATCATGGCTGCTTCGGTCTGCGGGTACAGCTCACCGTACCCCAGGCGGCGCGCCAGTTCGGCCATGATCAAGTAGTCGTTGCGCGCCTCCCCGACTGGCTCGATCACCTTCTCCCGTAGCCGGAAGATGGGGCCATACACCATGTACGAGTCGATCTCGAACATCGTGGTGGCCGGGAGTACGACGTCGGCGTACGCAGCGTCGGCCGTGAGCTGACGGTCGATACAGAGGAGGAACTCCAGCCGGGAAAGCGTCTCCCGCCACACCGATGTCTGGGGCCAGGAGGTGAGGAGTGAGGCCCCGTGGACGATCAGTCCCCGAATGCGGTACGGGTCGCCCTCGAGCACGGAGGCGACCAGTCCGCTGGCGTGCGACTCCCCGCGGTAGTTGCTGTAGATGGGGAACTTCTCCCGCGCCACCGCCCGATCCAGGTCGGGGTTCGCCTGGTTGCAGGCGCGGTTGATGGGGAAGTGCGAGTCTAGCATGGCCAGTCCGATGCCCCCGGGCACGTCGAGCTGGCCGGCCAGGGCGAACAGCGAGAGCACCGCGCGGATCGCCTGGATCCCGCTGTTGGAGTACTCGAGGCCGGTGTACATGACGGGGCAGGCGCCGGTGGCGTGGCAGATGCGGCGCGCCAAATCACGAATGGTGTCGGCGGGCACACCCGTGATGGACTCGGCCACCTCGGGTCGGAAGTGTTGCACGTACGTGCGCAGCTCGTCGAACCCGTGGCACCAGTCCTCGGCAAACCGCTCGTCGTAGAGCTCCTCGTCGATCATCACCTCGATCATGGAGAGGGCGAGGGCGCCGTCGGTTCCGGGGCGGATCGGGACCCACTGCCCGCTGGTGCGCGCGGCGGTATCGGTGCGCCGCGGATCGATGACCACGATGTCGGCCCCGCGCTTCGCGGCGGCCTCGAGCCGGTGCATGTCCAGGGGTGGAGAGTCGGTGGCCGGGTTGGCGCCCCATACCACCAGCATCTCGGCGTTCTCCATGTCGGTGAACATGTTCACCAGCATGCGGCCCAGCGTGACGTGCGGTGCGATCATGGCGAAGGAGACGTAGCACAATGCTCCCACGCCCATCGTATTGGGCGAGCCGAACGGAAAGAGCACGTTCGAGGCCGACGAAACGGCCACGTCCTTCGGTTGGAACATGTCACACAGCGAGAGCTCGAACGCGCCGCGGCCCGTATAGATGGACACGGCTTCCGGGCCAGACTCCTGCTTGATCATCTCAAGGCGCTGCACGATGAGATCGTACGCTTCGTCCCACGTGATGCGCTCGAACTCGTGCGTGCCCTTCGGACCCACCCGTTTCATGGGATACCGGAGGCGATGCTCCGAATAGACGATCTCGGGCGCGTGTTGCCCGCGGCGGCAGATCATGCCGAGGGGGTGCCCCGTGTCGGCACGGATGTCCCTGAGCGTCCCGTTCTCCATCCCCACCTCGACCCAGCAGCCCGCGGGGCAAATTCCGCAAATGCCCTTCTTCCAGCTGAGTTCCGCCGTCTGTTGTGTCATGGATTCACTCGGTTGGACCGCGCCGCAGCCTAGCCTTCCGACTCCTCCTCCAGTACGTAAGCGCGAGTGATCACGATCGGTTCCACGGGCAGCGCCTCGAAGTTGGGCCGCCGTGGGCGGGCAGGCACCGCCGCGATGGCGTCCACGACGTCCATGCCCTCAATCACCCGGCCGAAGACGGCGTAGCCCCAGCCGTCGGGGTACACGCCGAAGTCGAGTTTGGTGTTGTCGACCAGATTGATGAAGAAGTCGGTCTCGGCGCTGTGGATGTACTCCGTGCGCGCCATGGCCACGGTACCGCGCAGGTTGCTCAGGCCGTTGTCCGCCTCGTTCATGATGGGCTTGGCGCTGCTGGAACGGCGGCGCAGGTCGGCCGTGAAGCTGCCGGCCTGGATCATGAAGCCGGGCCGCACGCGGTAGAACGTGAGGGAATCGTAGAAGCCGAGCTCTACGTGCCGCACGATGTGGGCGACGGTGATGGGGGCCTCTTCCCGATCGAGCTCCATCACGATTCGGCCTTTCGTCGTCTGGAGCACGACCGTGGGCGTGGGGTCCAACGCCGCCTCCGAGTCGGACCCGGGCGTGCCGCCGCCCTCGCAGCCCGCGAGCGTCAGGGGAATCCACAGGATCAGGCCCAGCATCTGCCGCAGGTTCATGTGCCGCTCCCGGATGGTGTTCACGCTGAGAATCTCGCCCGGGTAGGCTCCTTGGCGCCAGGGTGGCATGTCGCATGCGCTGGATCGCGTTTCCGATGCGATCTGCTACCTTAAGTCGATCCGGACCCCGGAGCATTCTTGGCCCCCAGCGAGCGTTCCACCAAGGTGGCCGTCGCCGTCGCCATCGTGACGGCGGTGGTCATGATCGCCTTCCAGATGGCGGCCAAGGCGACGCGGGATGCGCTGTTCCTGTCCAGCTACGATGTCTCGGCGCTGCCGCGGATGATCATGCTCTCGGCCTTGGTCTCGGTGCTGGTGGCCTTTGGTGCCTCCCGTTGGATGACGGCGGTGGGCCCGGCCCGGCTCGTGCCGGGTGCGTTCGCCGCCAGCGGCACCCTGCTCCTCATCGAGTGGCTCCTGGTCGCCGAGTATCGGGGTGTCGTCGCCGTCCTGCTGTACCTGCACTATGGCGGCCTCGGCGCGGTGCTCATCTCCGGGTTCTGGTCCATCATCAACGAGCGCTTCGACCCCAGAACGGCGAAGCGCTACGTCGGCAAGATCGCCGCCGGAGCGACCGTCGGCGGGGTTTTCGGCGGGCTGCTGGCCGAGCGCGTCGCGGTGCTCGCCTCGGTGGAGGCGATGCTGCCGATCCTGGGGGCGCTTCACTTCGTCTGCTCTGGCCTGCTGCTGGGAGCTCGACACGCCCGCGAGCGGGCCGACGCTCGCAGTGGTGCGGCGCGCAAACCCGAAGTGGCGCCCCCGGGAGCATCGGGGCTGAAGACCATTGTCGGTATGCCGTATCTGAGGGGACTCGTGGCCCTCGTGCTGTTCGTCACGATGGGCGAGGTCCTCATCGACTACGTGTTCAAGGCGCGCGCCACCGGCGCGTTCGGCGATGGGGAGCGCCTGCTCCGCTTCTTTGCCGTGTTCTACACGGGCGTGTCGGTGCTCACCGTGGCCGTGCAAGCGGTGGGGAGTCGCTTCGCGCTGCAACGCCTGGGGCTCACGCGCACGGTCGCGTTGCTCCCCGCCGGTGTCGGCCTGGGGAGTCTCGGCGCGCTGGCCGTACCGGGACTGGCGAGCGCCACGGCGCTCAGGGGAACGGAGGCCATCTTCCGCAACGGTCTCTACCGTTCGGGCTACGAGCTGCTGTTCACGCCGCTGGCTGCAGGGCAGAAGCGGTCGACCAAGGCGCTGGTGGATGTGGGCGTCGTGCGGCTCGGCGACATGGCCGGTGCCGCCGTAGTCCAGGTCATCCTGCTCGTGGCGGGAACCCTCGCGGCCACGACCCTCCTCGGGATGGCCGCAGGGGCGTCCCTCATGGCGGTGATCATCGCGCTGGGGCTGCGCGGCGGTTACGTGCGCACGCTCGAGCGCAGCCTGCTGTCCAGGGCCGTCGAGCTCGACCTCGATGAGGTGCAGGATGCCACCACGCGCACCGCCATGCTGCAGAGCGTCGGAACGCTGGGACTGACCCACTTCGAACGAGTGCCGCCGACCGACGAGTTGGAGCGGCAGGCCGCGGCCGCCTCGCCCCCGAGCCGGGTAACGGCCTCTGAGCCGCCGCTGGACCCAGTGATGCGGCGCATTCGGGACCTGCGCTCGCGGGATGCGGCACGGGCGCGGGCGGCCCTCACGTCGGGTCCGCTCACGCCGGCCCTCGTGCCGCACGCGGTTCCGCTCCTCGCCTGGGACGAGGTCGTGAGCGAGGCGATGAAGGCGCTGCGCAGTGTTGCCGCGGAGTCGGCGGGGCAGCTCGTCGATCGCCTGTTGGACCGCGACGAGGAATTCGCCGTGCGGCGTCGCCTGCCGCTGGTGCTGGCGGCATCCCCCACGCCACGGGTGGTGGACGGCCTCTTCTGGGGTCTGGAGGACCAGCGGTTCGAGGTGCGTTACCGCTGCGGCCGTGCGCTCAGTCACCTGCTGGAGCTCAACCCGAAGCTCACCGTCGACCGCGAGCGCACCTTCGCCGCGGTGGTGCGGGAAGTTGGGGTGGACCGGGGCGTGTGGCAGAGCCACCGGCTGCTGGACAGTATGGAAGACGAGGAGTGGTCGCCGGTGGTTGATGAGGTGCTGCGCGAGCGCGCCTCCCGGAGCCTGGAGCATGTGTTCACCGTGCTCTCGCTGGTGTTGCCGCGTCAGCCGCTGAAGGTGGCCTTCCGTGGCCTCCATACCGACGACGCCATGCTGCGTGGCACGGCCCTGGAGTATCTGGAGACGGCGCTGCCGGAGGACATTCGTGCTGCGCTGTGGCCGTTCCTCGAGGACACACGGACCAGAGCGCAGCGGGAGTCCCGCCCCACCGACGAGATCCTAGCCGACCTGCTGCAGTCGAATCAGTCGATCGTGATGAACCTGGAGCAGATGAAGAAGCTGAGAGAGCAGGGACGGAAGGCCCGGGGGGAGCCGGAGGAGGAGTAGCGACGCGTCCCCGACGCCAGGTGCAGACCGGCCCCCAGCGACGACGCATCGCTGGGGGCCGGTCGCTCGTGGCGCCTGTCTCCTATTGCGTGGCGGCCGCCAGCCGGTCGTAGCGCCGGCCAATCAGTGCGGCCAACCCGAGCCAGGCCAGGATGAGCACTACGTTCACCAGCGCGAACTGCCCCGTGCTCAACATCAGCAGTTGGGCGCCCACGGCCACGACGGCCGCGGACAGTACGTCCCCGGTGCGCCAGAAGAAGGAATCGATCACCTGCTTGGCCTTGTACTTCTCCTCCCGGGTGGTCGGCAGGAACAGCGCGTGCCGCACCGTGTTGTTGAGCGAGTAGTCGGTAGCGTTCTCCGCGGTCTTGATCCAGCGGATCGCCCCGAGAATGGGGACCACGGCTATGACCGTGTAGCCCATGAGGGCGATCACCGGCAGGAAGAGCAGGGCACGCGCCACGCCTGCGTACTTGATGATGCGGGAGACCACGAAGGCCTGAAGCAGCAGTCCCAGGATGTTCACGACGGTGAAGAAGTCCGAGTAGAACTCAGCGATGCGGGCCTGGACCTCCTCCGTCCCGCCGCCCTCGGCCGCCACCGCCTGCTCGGTGAGGGCCACCACGGTGCGCCCCAGGATGTACTCGCCGTTGGTGTTGACCCAATTCAGCAACAGGATCAGGAATGCGATCATGAGGAGGTAGCGGCTGCGGAAGACGAGCCGGAACGCGCCACCCTCCGACTCCGGCTCCTCGACTACAGGCTCGGGCGGCGCTTCCTTCCCGGGCTCCATTGCCTGGAAGACGCCACTCTCGCGCTGGTACTCCTGGGCCGGAACCTTGAACTCGCCGGTGGCGGTCCGGAATTGGCCGGTCGCGGCGGGCATCGTACCAGTGGTGAATGGATCCGGGAGGTGGTCCTCGGTGCGCCGCCGCTCCCGTGCGTCCACGATGTTGGTGATCAGTGCGGCGACAATCAGCAGTACCGCCGAGAGGGGGAACAGCGGATTGATGCCGATACCGCTCAGCACGTTCGGCAGGTAACTGCCGACCACCGCCCCGGCCGAGGCCCCGAACCCAACGATCGGGAAGAGTCGCTTCCCCTCATCCGTTGTGTACACGTCGTTGGCGAACGCCCAGAACTGGGCGATCATCATGACGTTGAAGATTCCTACCCATACGAAGAAGGCGACACCGAGTCCGAAGCCTGAGACACCGGCCTGCGCCACGAGGTAGAACACGCCCAGGCAGGCGACGAAGAAGGCGGTCACCCCGTTGATGAGGCGGCGCCGCGGCACCCGCGCCGCGACGGCGCCGTACAGCGGCACGAGGCCCGCGAGCAACAGTACCTGGCCGGCCGCGGTGTAGCTCTTCACCTCGGCGCTGGCCCCGCCGAGGATGAGAGCCTCCCGCACGACCTTCAGCACGTAGTACGCGGTCAGGATGAGGAAGACGTTGAGCGTGAGGAACAGGACGTTGCCGCTCTCCCCACCGCGCACGTCGGTGAAGAGGCGCAGGAAGCGGTCCATGGGGCTCGATCGGGACATGCCGTTCACGGTTCAGGTCCCCTCGCCATGGGTTGGCCGGCCGTGCGGGAGGAGTGATTCCACGACAATACGCCTCGTCCGGGGGGATGCAAGCGCGGGCCGTTTCCCCGCCCCGCCCCGCCGTGATACTCTATGGAGACACGGGAGGTTCATGACCCCAGAGCAACTCGTCGGCGCAACGTCGGGTGACGTCCCGGCGCACTCCACCGGCCAGCTTCCGCCCGACCTGCTCGAGGCAGCGTCGCGCCGGCTGGGGCTGGCGGCCCTCGTTTGGGCGGGCCTCTGGGCGTTCTCCTTCTTCATGAACAACGTGGTCGGCCCCGTGCTCTCACCCGGCGCCCCACTCGACGACGCCTGGCCCTGGCCAGGGAATCCCGTGGCGCTCGCGGTCATCGCCGTGTCCCTGGCCCTGTTCGCCTACACCCGGTGGCACGCGTGCGACTGCCAACGGTCGCTGGATCTTGGCCTCGTATACGAGGTCCTGCTGGCCTTTGCCATCGGGTTCGTGAACCAGTGGACGCCCAACGTCCAGGGGCTCTCCTGGATCTGTGTCCTGGTCTTGGTGCACCCGATGATCGTGCCGCACACGCTGGGGAAGACGCTCGCCGCCGCGCTGGTGGCCGCCTCGATGGATCCGCTCGGTCTGGCCATCACGGGCGCGCGCGGCGTGCCGGTGCCCTCCGCCCCGGTGATCCTCTGGATCTATCTGCCGAACTACATCTGTGCGCTCCTGGCCGTGGTGCCGGCCCGCATCATCATGCGGTTGGGGCGGCAGGTGAGAGATGCCCGGGAGCTGGGCGCCTATCAACTCGGTGAGCGACTCGGCAGTGGCGGGATGGGGGAAGTGTATAGCGCGCGGCACCGCATGTTGCGGCGGCCCGCCGCGGTCAAGGTGATCCGTCGAGGGGCGCTCGGCCAACGCGGTGGGGAATCGGCAGAGACGCTGCTGCGGCGCTTCAAGCGGGAGGCGGAGGCCACGGCCAGCCTCAACTCGCCGCACACCGTGGCGGTGTACGACTTCGGGGTCACGAAGGAGCGGGATCTCTACTACGTGATGGAGTTGCTGCGGGGCCTGGACCTGGAGACGCTGGTCGATCGATTCGGCCCCCTGCGCCCCGGGCGCGTGGTGCACCTCCTCCGGCAGGCGTGTCACTCCCTGGCCGAGGCGCATGGTGCGGGGCTCATTCACCGCGATGTGAAGCCGGGGAATCTGTACGCCTGCTGGTTCGGGCTGGAGGCCGACTTCCTCAAGGTCACGGACTTCGGCCTCGTGAAGTCCGCGCCCGAGGTGGCGCACCACCAGACCAAGCTCACCGCCCCGGGCCTCACGACAGGCACGCCGGCCTTCATGGCCCCCGAGCTCGCGATGAACGATCACCCGGACTGGCGGGTGGACATCTATGCGCTAGGCTGCGTGGCATACTGGCTGCTCACTGGCCATCTGGTGTTCGAGGCCGAAACGCCAATGCGCATGATGGTTCGGCACATCGATGGCACCCCGGTGCCGCCGTCGTTGATCAGCGAGTTCGACATCACTCCAAAGTTCGATGAGCTCGTGCTCGCCTGCCTGGCCAAGGATCGGCGACAGCGCCCCTCGGACGCGCAGAAACTCGCCCGAGAGCTGGCCAAGCTCGATGTGGGGGAGCCCTGGACACAGGAGAGCGCGGCGCGTTGGTGGCGCACGAACGTTCCTGAGGTTGCGCCCTCCATCGAGGCGCCCGTCCCTCCCACGCCGTCCACGCGCTGAGCCGGCGATCCGTCGCCCCGCTTCCGACCGCTAACGATCCAGCGCGACGACCCGGCCGCTGGCCCGGGCCACGTACACCGTGACCGTGGGGCTCCAGCCCTCGCCCCGGTGGACCTGGAGCTCGATGGCCCAGAATGGGTGTGATTCCTGTGACGATGCCGCGAGCGCGTCACCGACGGTGGTGAGGTCGATACGCGGTGCCGCGAGCACGATCCAGTCGGTGCGCGCGGCGCGCTCCCTCGCGGCCGTCACGGTGGCGAGCCGGAAGCGGTAGCGGGTCGAGTCGGCGGCATACACCGCCCGCTCCAGCCCGAGGTCGCGAAACCGCAGGACTCCCCGCTCGTACGCAAAGAAGTCGAGCGGCGGGATGCGGTCGAAGAAGAACCGTGCGATGACGTCGCGCCGCTCGCTGAGCATGCGGCGCACGTAGCGCGCCGCCTCGGGGTTGCGGTACCGTCCCTCGTCCACGACGGTCTCGAGGTGCTCGTCCGTGAACGCGGAGATGATCTTCGCCGCCCAGTAACCGTCGCGGTCCGTGAGATTGGCGAACGCGCTGTTCGGCTCGAGCGGTTTGAAGGCCTTGGGGTTGAAGTACTCGCTCTCGAAGTAGCCGACCTCGTCGAGGCCCTCGGGCCGCTCTACCTTGCGCCAGTTGTCCTCCCGCACCCCGAGCGTGATGGCCCGACCCACGCTGGCCCCAAAGTCGAAGGAGTACTCGAAGCAGCCCATAGGAAACGGGCCCAGGGCACCTACCCCGAGCGTGCTCGCGAAGTCGATCAGGTAGTGGCGCACGAACCGCCGGCCGTTCTCCTCCACGTACATGTCGAGCGTGTTGCCCTGCTTGGTGTCCATGTGACAGAGCCACGCGGAGAAGATCCTGAGCCCGCGGATCTCGCGCCGGTCCTGGTGGTTGATGCGGTCATTGGGGTCATCCTTGCGGCGCCCCTGCCAGTCGAAGGGGCCCATCCACTCACCACCGAGGAACTCGCTGGCCAGCGCGAGCCAGCGGCCGTCCTCGAGCCGCTGCACACTCCCCAAGATGCTGTCGAGGTCGGCCGTGGTCAGGGTACGCTCGTCGCCTTCGCGGGTCGTGAACTCCACTCCTTCTCCGACCCTGACGCGGTCCCGACGGAACGTGACCACGATGTCTTCAGGGACGTTGTAGCCCGCCGCGTGGAACAGCCGGCCCGAGATCACTCCCGCCGCCACGGTCATTCCCAGGTAGCCGGGTGGATCGAACTTGATGAGGTACCGGTCGCCTCGTGCGTCCTCGACCGTGAATCCGGGTGTCACCCCCTCCGTCTTGGCGTCCACCACCATCCACGTGCTGCTTGTGTCGGGGCCCACACCCCTGATCGGGCCGCGCGCGGTCTCCTCGGGGGTCATCGGGAAAAGGCCGATGCGGTTGGTGAACCACGACGAGTTGGGCGTCTCATCCAGCGCGTTGAGATTGGCGGCGGGCGGGACGTGGTCACCCCCGAAGGCGGTTCCGATGCCGCGCACGATGCGCCCGGGATGGAAGATGCGGCCCAACGGCCGGAAGAACGTCGCGTCCACTGACGAACGCACCTTGTTGGGGTCGCGTGGCGCCGGCGCCGGAACGTCCTGCCGGTCGTTCTCGTGCCACACCACGGGCGCGTCCCGCAGTGGCGGCTCACCCGCCATGACCGCCAGTCCCGTCAGCGCACAGAGCGCGCCGGCCGTGGCACGCCCGTTAGCGCGCCGGGATCGGATCGCGTCCACTGAACAGCGCTCGGCTAAACTGGAAGATCTGATCGGTGCGGAGCCGGAACACCGATCCTTCGTTGCTGTGCGACCACTCCAGGCGCAGGATGAAGCCCCGGCTGCTCAGGAGCCGAATCCCGATGCCGTACGAGAACGTGAGGTTGTCCGCCGTGATCTGATTGAACTCGGCAAAGACCTGTCCCACGTCGGCGAGGAAGTAGAGGTCCATGCCGCTCCCGTGCGGATACTGGTATGCCCACAACGGCCAACGGTACTCGGCCGACAGCACCGCCAACCCCCGGTCGCGCCAGCGGTAATCCTTGAAGCCGCGCAGCAGGTCGGGGTCGTCGTTGAACATGAGGCGTTGGAACGGGATCTCCCGGTCGCCCACCGGATCAATCCACGTCAGGTAGCCGCGAAGCGCGAGCGTGTGATTCGCGAACCAGAGCGGGATGAACTGCTGCAGCTCGCCGCGGTACTGCCAGTACCGGGTGTCGTCCTGGCTGATGCCGTGGAAGTAGGTGACAATAGCGCGGCGTACGCCGCCGCGCGTGGGCCGGCCGCCTGGCGGAGCGTTCTCGTGGATCAGGCCGAGCCCGACGGTGAAGCCCTCGGACCGGAAGCCGAAGCCGGACGGCAGGTCATCGCGGAACCGTTCGGTGATCGACGGACTGAAATCTCCGCCCGGCTCCCCGGCGCTCACGCCGCTGAAGATGACGCCGCCCACCGCATTCAGGTCCCCCGTCAGGTTGTGTGCGTAGCTGCTCCCCACCCACCACATCTTCTGCCGGTAGTAGGACAGGTCGAAGACGTGGGTCCCGGGTCCGATGCCGAAGTACCGCGCGTTCGCCCGGTCGCGGAACCCGGTGCCGAATTGGAACTCACCCACGGCGGCGACGGGGACCCTGAGCCCGAGCGTGACCTTCTGGTCTCCGTTGACCGTGGCGTACACTCTGGCCTTGAGCTCGTTGCCCTCGCCGAAGAAGGCGGTGTGCCGCACGGCGAGTCCTCCACCGAAGCCCGAGAGCCCGCCGGCGGTGATATCGGGCTCGATTCGGAGCACGCCTGGCGGGCGAAACAGGAACGCCAGGATGCGGTGCTCGTCCACGTACGCGATGCTCGCCCCGATCCCGATGCCGATCAGCTTGATGGGGTAGGTGATGACCCGGTACGGCCAGTAGATGATCCCCTCCCATACCGGCATCGGCCGGTTGGCGAGGGTGGCCGCGGTCGAGTCGGTCCCGGGCGAGATGGGACCCCAGTAGCTGTCACCGGAGCCTGCGGTAAGAGCGCCCGCGCTATCGGCCGCTGCCGGCTCCTGCGCGCACAAGGCAAAGGGCCGCGCCAGCACGATGAGTGCCAGCGCGGCCAGTGGAAGACCTGACGCGCGAACTCTTGGGAATCCCAGCCGCCCGCGCCGCACGAGGACTCTCCTACTCCATCTCGAACACCAGGAAGATGCGCTGGCCCTGCCGGTCGACGTGCAGCACGACCGGATCACCGGGGTCCATCCTGCCGAGGAGCCCGTTGAGCTGTCCCAGCGTCATGACCGCCTGGCCGTTCACGGAGAGGATCACGTCGGCGGGCTTGAGCCCGCTCGGGACACCCACCACACCGTACGCCTGGGCCGCCACCACGATCCCGGTGCGCTCCCTGAGCCACGGCATGAGGGCTGCGATCTGGTCGTTCATCTCCACCGCGAGCAGGCCGAGGCTCGCCACCAGGTTGCGCTCATCGTCGACCAGGTCGGCGAACCGGCCGGGGTCGTTGGCGCGCTCCGTCACAGAGACCCGAATGACCTCCTGCCCGAGCGCTCGCTTCACATTCAGGGTCACCAGCGATCCGGGGGCCCTGCCGTACACGTTGACGTCGAACTGCCGTGCATTCTCCATCGGCTTCGCGTCGAGTGACTCGATGATGTCCCCGACCTGCAGCCCGGCCCGTGCGGCGGGGCTGCCCGGGTAGACGTCGCTCACGACCACGCCCCAGTTGCGGGTGAGTCGCAGGCCCGCTGCCATCGTCGGCGTAATGGTCTGCGTGTTGGCGCCGATCATGCCGCGGCGCACCCGGCCGTGTGCCTGGATCTGCTCGTACACCGCCTTCACGATGTTGCTGGGGGCAGCGAACCCGATACCCACGCTGCCGCCGGATTGGGAGAGGATCATCGTGTTGATCCCCACGAGCCGTCCGTCGGTGTCGACCAGGGGCCCGCCGCTGTTGCCGGGGTTGATGGGCGCGTCGGTCTGGATGTAGACCATAGGCGCGTCCTCCTGGAGCTGGCGACCCACGGCGCTCACGACCCCCAACGTGACGGTCGAGCTCAACCCGAAGGGGCTGCCGAAGGCGAGCACCATGTGTCCCGGGTGGATCTCGTCGGAGTCCTCGAACTCGAGGTAGGGAAGGCCCGTCCCCTCGATCTTGAGCACCGCCAGGTCGGTCTCCAGGTCCGTCCCCACGATCTCGGCCATCACCCGCCGGCCGACGGGCTTGACGAGCGACTGTCCCGGTGTCTGATCAGAGGCTGGCTCCGCCAGCACCACGTAGACGCGGCGCGCACCCTCCACCACGTGGTTGTTGGTCACGATGTAGCCGTCGGGCGCCACGATCACGCCGGAGCCACCGCGGCGCTGCTGCGCCAGGACCGCCGACGGCGCTCGCGGGTCGCCCCCAACTGGTGCGACCGCCGTGGCGAAGATCTGCACTACCGATGGAGAGATCTCCTGCACCAGCGCCTCGAAGGCCGTGCTGAGGTCGGTGAGGGTTCTCGGGGGCTGCTGCGCCGCGCTCGCCGACGCGGTCAGCGCCAGCAAAATCACGGTGAGGGTCAGCGTGCGGCGGAGTATCCTGGCCTCCATGCCCTTCGTCCTTTCGTTGTTGATCCGTTGCGTTGCGGCCCGCGTGGTCACTCGCTCGCCATGGCGGGCGCGAGCTCCCCCTTGTCGCACTTGGCGGGCGTGTATGGCTCCGGCAAGTGCGTCTCCCACCAGCGCATTGCCCGCTCCTCCGACCACGGCTCCTCGAACCGCAACTCGGCCAACCTGCGTCCCAGGTCCCCAGCGGTGGCCGGTCGGTCGTCGGGGTCCTTGGCCAGGCACGCCAGGACCAGCTCGTCGAGCTCCAGCGGCACCTCCAGCTCGGTGCGGGTCGAGGGTGGCTCCGGCGTATCGGAGATGTGCCGGTGCATCATCTTGATGGGGGTATCGGCGGCGAACACGAGCTGTCCCGTAAGCAGCCAGTAGAGCACGGCCCCCAGGGCGTAGATGTCGACGCGGCCGTCGATGTCGGGTTCGCCCAACGCGAGTTCCGGCGCCATGAAGGCGGGGGTACCGGTCGTCATGTGGGGCTGAGTGAGCATCGTCTGCTCACGGCTCTGTTCGGCCTTCACCAGGCCGAAATCGAGCACCTTCACGAAGTCGACGTGCAGCCCCAGCCGCGCCGCGTGGATGTTGGACGGCTTGATGTCCCGATGGATGAGACCGCGCGCGTGCGCCTCCGCCAGCGAATCGCACGCCTGTTGCACGAGATGCACGGCTCGCTCGGGCGGCAGCGGCCCGAACCGGTCGATCAGGTCCTCGAAGCCCACCCCGTCGAGCAGTTCCATCACGTAGTAGAACGTCCCGTCCTCGGCGACGCCGAAATCGTACAGATCGATGGTGTGGGGCGAGCGCAGTGACGCCGCGGCACGCGCCTCCCGCTTGAACCGCTCCACGGCGACGTGCTGCGCCGCGGCCGGCCCGGCACCCAGGAGCTCGGGACGGATGATCTTGATGGCCGCCGGGCGGGCCAGCAGCCGGTGCTCCGCGTGCAGCACCTCGCCCATGCCACCCTTACCGATCGGATCACCCAGCTTGTACGCGCCCAGCTCCTTGGCCTTGCGCACCTGGCGGCCCAGGCCGTGGATGATCTTGGCCGGTAGGACCGCGAGCAGGGCCGTGAAGTACGTGGGAGCGAACGCGAAGACTGCCTCGGCTGTACTCACGGTGATTTCGACACCACGCAGCTTGGCAATGGCGAGGCCCAACGGATCCATCGACGCCGCGAGCAGCGATGCAAAGAGGATCTTGCCGGGACGGTTGGGCGCGATGCTCGGATAGACCAGAATGACGATCGCGATCCACGACAACCCGTTGGCCTCCACGGAGCCGTACCACATCTGGAGCAAGCCGATCAGGAACGCCGTCACGACCTCGAATCCAAGGCCCAGGTCGAGCAGCAGGTTGGGCCGATTGTGCAGCCGCGCGGCCACGAACATCATCGCAACGGACAGGACGATCCCCGTGGCGGCGATCGCGCTCCCCGGCATGGGCCACGGGCGGTTGGCGACGAGCATCGGCGTGTCGATGAAGCGCGTCGCGGTGTTGGCCAGGAAGAGGCCGAACGCCCACAGCGAGGCAAAGGCCAGGCTCGCGAACCCCACGCGCCTGCACGACTGCTCCAGCACCTCGCTCGGGAGTGACATCCAACGGCCGTGGGCGGATCTGGTGCTCGGCGTGGCAGCCGGAATCATCCGGTCAGCACTCATGGAGCGGTGGTCTCCCGGTGGTGGGAACGGGCAATCACAACACTATAACACGGGAAAGGCGTTGGTAAGTTCGCCGGCGGCGCCCATCAGCTGGTTCGCTCGGTCCCCTCCGTCAGCTGCTTGTAGCTCTTCAGATGTCCCAGGGCGTCGGCGCGCCGTCCCAGCCGTTCGTACAGGCGGGAGAGATTGAAGTGGGCATCGGCGCAGCCGGCGTCGACCGCGATGGCCCGCTCGTACGTCTCGATCGCTTCGGCGTCGCGCTTCAGATCCTCCAAGGCTGTTCCCAGGTTGAACGCCGCCGTGCAGTCGTCGGGCCGCGCGGCGAGCGCGTGCCGGTAGTGCTGCGCCGCCTCCTCCACCTGTCCCGACTCGTGCAGCAGCCTCCCGAGGTTCACGTGGGCGTCGGCGTGTGAGGGATCCAGCCTCACCGCCTGGCGGTACGCGTCCCGGGCCTCGGCGGGGGCGCACGGCTCGAGGTCTACGCCCAGCAGGTACCACGCGTCGGCGTCCATCGTATCGTCGCCGCGACGAGCGGACTCGGCGGCCCGCCGTGCCAACGGCGCGACGTCGGGGCACAGCTCGGCCACCGTGAAGTCCAGCAGCACCTGGCCCGACTCGGGGCTCCACGTGGTCTCCCCGTCCCGTACCACGATGTCGTCGCCCTCCGCCGTGATCCGCACCTCGGTCAGGGAGCGCCCGGTCGGGAGTTGGTCGCGCAGGCGCTGCAGGCTGCGGCGGATGCGGGCGGTGGGAATGCGCTGGGCCGCGAGCTCCTTGGCGGCCCGCAGCAGCACGAGATCATGAAACGTGAAGCGGTACTCGCCCCGTGGGCCTCGATCGGGCGAAAGGAAGCTCGCGCCCGCAAACGCGCGCACCTGGGCAACCGAGAGATCCAGCAGCTTGGCGACGTCGTGGGAGGTGTACCCCCTCATCGGCCGACGCGGCTGCTAGCCCCGCCCCCCGGCCTTCTTGCGCTTTGCCTTCTTGGCGGGCGCGTGGCTGGAGCGCTTCGCCGGCTTGCGCTCCTCGGTGCCGGCGCCGCTCTTGGCGAGGCTCGCCTTGAGCGCGTCCATCAGGTCGATGATCTGGGTCTGCGGCTCCTCCACAGGAGCGGCCGTGATCTCCTCGCCCGCGATCTTCCCTTCGATCTGCTCCATCATGCGCCGCCGCACGTCGTCGCCATACTTCTGCGGCTCGAAGCTGTCGGATGCCGCCTGCTTGATGATCTGCACGGCGAGCTGGAGCTCCTCGGGCTTCACCTCGCCCTCGCCCAGCGGCACCTCGGAGAAGGCACGCAGCTCATCCGCGTAGTGCAGCTGCTCCATGACGAGGCCGTCCTCCAGCGGGCGCACCAGCACCAGGTATTGCTTGCCGCGTGCGGCGTACCGCGCCAGCGCCGAGAGGCCGGTTTCCTGCATAGCCCTGCTGAGCAACCGGTAGGCGCGCTCGCCGCCCTTGTCGGGGCCGACGTAGTAGATCTTGCTGAGGTAGAACCGCTCCACCTGATCGGCGGGCACGAACTCGGCGATCTCGATTGACTCGGTGGCCTTCTCCTCGAGGGCCTTGAGCTCGTCGCCCGTGAAGAGCACGTACTGCTCCTTGGCGAACTCGAAGCCCTTGACCATGTCCTCCTTCTCCACGAGCTGCCCGTCTTTCTTGCAGACGTACTGCTGCTTCAGCCGCGAGCCGCAGTCCTTGTGGAGCCAGTTGAAGGAGACCTTGGCCTTGGGCTCTGCGGCCGAGTAGAGCTTGATCGGGACCGAGACGAGTCCGAAGGCCACCGTGGCGGAGCCGATGGGTCGTGCAGTCATGGGAGGCGGCACCAGCGTTGTAAGGGGCGGTACTATAGAGACTTCCGGGGCCGACCGCAAGACTCGGCCCGCATTGCACGCCCCCTCACCGGGAGACTATGATTCGCCCTCTCAGCCCATGCCGAAGGCCCGCGAGCCCCAATCCGACCGCCTGAAGGCCTACCGCGAGAAGCGCTCGGCCGACCGGACCCCCGAGCCGGCCGGTGCCGTCGCGGGCCGCGCGGGGCGCCTCTTCGTGGTGCACAAGCACGCCGCCACGCGGCTGCACTACGACCTGCGACTCGAAATGGAGGGCGTGCTGGAGTCGTGGGCGGTTCCCAAAGGCCCCTCCAGGAACCCGAAGGACAAGCGCCTCGCCGTGAAGGTGGAAGATCACCCGTTGGAGTACGGCGACTTCGAGGGGGTGATCCCGGAGGGGAATTACGGTGCCGGCGCCGTGATCCTGTGGGACCGCGGCGTATGGGTCCCCATTGGCGACATCGATGAGGGGCTCGACAAGGGGAAGCTGCTATTCGAGCTGCGGGGCTACAAGCTGCGCGGCACGTGGACGCTCGTGAAGATCAAGAAGAGCGAGAAGGAGTGGCTCCTCATCAAGGAGCGCGACGCGCTGGTGGCCGAGGAGGGGGACGAGTTCCCCCAGGACTCGGTGTTGTCCGGGCTCACGGTCGAGGAGCTGGGAGCGGGTGTAGATCCGGCCGACCAGCTGCGGGCCGAACTTGCGGAGGCGGGAGCCAAGCGGAGTCCGGTGCGCGCTCCGGAGGTGAAGCCGATGCTGGCGGAGACCCGCGAGCGTCCCTTCTCGAAGCCCGGTTGGGTCTTCGAGATCAAGTACGACGGGTATCGCATGATCGCGTCGCTGGAGGGGGGAGCCGCGCGTCTGACGACCCGCAACGGCGGCGACGCGACCGCCGCCTTTCCCGAGATCGTGCGGGCGCTGGAGGCTCTGCCGTTCGACGGTCTCGTGCTGGACGGGGAGGTGGTGGTGCACGACGATGTGGGCCTCCCCAACTTCCAGCGGCTGCAGAAGCGGGCGCGGCTCACCCGAGCCATCGACATCAGGCACGCGTCGGTGGAGCTGGCGGCCACGCTCTATCTATTCGACGTGCCCGGCGCAGAGGGGTATGACCTGCGGGCCTTCCCGCTGCTCGAGCGCAAGGCGTTGCTGCGCCGCCTGCTTCCCACCGTGGGGCCGCTACGCTACTCAGACCACATCGAGGAGCACGGGGAGCCGTTCTTCGAGGAGATCCGCAAGCTCGAGCTGGAAGGGTTGATCGCGAAGAAGGCCGACTCCCCGTACCGCAGCGGTCGCTCGCCCCACTGGGTGAAGGTGCGGGCCGAGCGGACCGGCGACTTCGTGGTCGTGGGATTCACGGCACCGAAGGGGTCGCGGGGCGGATTCGGGGCCCTGCACCTCGCGGCGTACGATGAGGGCGAGTTGATCTATGCGGGGCGCGTGGGAAGCGGCTTCGATACGAAGCAGCTGGAGGAGACCCGCGAAGCGCTGGACGCGATTCGGCGGGACGACGCACCCTGTACCAGGGCCCCCGAGGGAAGGGAGCACTCGTGGGCGGCGCCCGAGCTGGCGTGCGAGGTGCGCTATCGCGAGTGGACCGAGGACGGTCTGTTGCGGCACCCGGTGTTCCTGCGGTTCCGGGACGACAAGCCACCGCAGGAGTGCGAACTGCCGGGAAACCGGAAGCGGGAAGCGGGAGGCGACGACTTCCCAGAGGTGACGGTTCCCCGTTCCCCGTTCCCCGTTCCCCATTTGAACCTCACCAACCTCGACAAGGTGTTTTGGCCGGAAGAAGGGTACACCAAGGGCGATCTGATCGAGTACTACCGGGCGATCGCGCCGTGGATCTTGCCGTACCTCGCGGACCGGCCGGTGGTCATGACGCGCTTCCCCGACGGAATCGATGGGAAGTCGTTCTTCCAGAAAGACGCGCCGGGGTTCGCGCCCGAGTGGATCCGCCGCGAGCGCGTGTGGAACGAGGACACCCAACGGGAGCTCAACTACTTCATCGCCGACGATGAAGCCTCGCTGCTCTACATCATCAACCTGGGATCCATCCCGCTCCACCTCTGGGCCAGTCGCTCCGGCGCCCTCGAGCGCCCCGACTGGTGCATCCTCGACGTGGACCCCAAGGAGGCCCCGTTCGGGCATGTGGTGCGGATTGCGCGGGTCCTCCACCGGCTGTGCGAAGAGATCGAGCTGCCCAACTTCGTGAAGACGAGCGGCAAGTCGGGACTGCACGTCCTGATGCCACTGGGTCGGCAGGTCACGCACGAGCAGTCCCGCACGCTGGGCGAGCTGCTCGCGCGCGTGGCGGTAGCCGAGCTGCCCGACATGGCGACCATCGCCCGGCTCCCGGCGCAGCGTGAAGGCAAAGTCTACGTCGACTATCTGCAGAACGGGCACGGCAAGCTGCTGGTCGCGCCGTTCTGCGTGCGCCCGTACCCTGGGGCGCTCGTGTCCATGCCGCTCCGCTGGCGCGAGGTGAACGCCAAGCTCGACATGCGGAAGCACACGATCCGCACCGCCGCGGCGCGGATGAAGCGGCTGGGGGACGATCCGCTCAAGCCGGTGCTGGAGCTGAAGCCGGACCTGGGAGCGGTGCTGGGAAGTCTGCAGGAGCGGCTGCGATGAGCGAAGACGTGCGGTTCGAGGTGCCCGGTGCCGGAGTGGTCTCCGGGCTGATGACGCGACCCGCATTGGCGCAGACGCTCTATGTTCTCGCCCACGGCGCCGGCGCCGGGATGCGCCATCCGTTCCTGGAGGGGGTGGCCCGGTCGCTGGCCGGCCGGGGGGTCGCGACCTTCCGCTACCAGTTTCCCTATATGGAGCGGGGGAAGAAGCGACCCGACTCCCCAGGCGTCGCCCAGACGACGGTGCGGGCTGCGGCCCTGGCGGCGACTGAGGCGGCTCCGGACCTGCCCGTGATAGCGGGAGGCAAGTCGTTCGGCGGCCGCATGACCTCGAGCGCGCAGGCCGAGGAGCCCCTGCCAGGCGTCCGTGGCTTGGCGTTTCTGGGCTTCCCGCTGCATCCTCCGGGAAAGCCGGGGCGGGAACGGGCCGCCCACTTGCGAGACGTGTACGTCCCCATGCTGTTCCTTCAGGGTACGCGGGATCCATTCGCGCGGCTCGACCTGTTGCGCCCAGTCGTCGCCGAGCTCGATGACCGCGCGACGTTGCACGTGGTCGAGGGAGGGGACCACTCGTTCAAGGTCCCGAAGCGCTCCGGACGCACGGAGGACGACGTACGGGACGAGCTGACCGGGGCGATCGCCGCCTGGGCCGCCACGCCGTGAGGTACCGATGCCGAGCTACTGGATCCTGAAGACCGAGCCGACCACCTACAGTTACGGCGACCTGGCCGGAGAGAAGCGCACCAGGTGGGACGGGGTGAAGAACAACCTCGCGCTCAAGCACATCCGCACCATGCAGGCGGGCGATGCGGTGCTGATCTATCACTCGGGGAAGGAGAAGTCGCTGGTGGGACAGGCGAGGGTCACCTCGAAGCCCTACGCCGATCCGGACGCCGGCGATCCCAAGCTGGTGGTCGTCGACATCGAGGCGGCAGGTGCCTTGCCGCGGCCGGTGACCTTGAAGGAGATCAAGGCGGACGAGGCCTTGGCCGAGCTGGCCCTGGTGCGCATGCCGCGGCTCTCGGTGGTGCCGGCGACGGCCGCGCAGTGGAAGCGAATGCTGCAGCTGGCGGGCCGTTAGCCCGTCGCGCGTACCGCCTCCTGGAATCGCCGGGCGAGTGCCGGGCCCGCACCCGCGTCTTCGTGTTTGAAGAAGACAAAGGCCTCCTCCCACGGCTGTGCTGCGACCCGCTCGGTCCAGCTCGCCAGCTCCTTGTCGTCGTACGCTTCCCGCCGCAGGCGGAGGTACCCCCGCGAGCCGGTCGTGACGAAGGGGGTCTCGCCGTCCTCCGTATCCGCCACACATAGGGCCACGTCGCGCGCGCGCAGCGCCTCGTACACCTCGTCGTCGAACCACGAGGCGTTGCGGAACTCGAAGGCCGCCGGCCAACGGTTGGGCAGGAGTGTGAGGAACGCTTGCAGTCGATCGAGGTCCTTCTTGAGGTTGGGCGGCAGCTGGAACAGAGTGGGCCCCAGCTTGTCGCCCAGCACCGAAGCGTTCCGCAGCAGGTACGCGAGCGGGTCGCCCGCATCCTTGAGCCGGTGCTGATGCGTGATGCGGCGCGAGGCCTTGAGGACGAAGCGGAAGCCCTCCGGGACTTGCTCCGACCACTGTACCAGCACCTTCTCGGACGGCAGGCGGTAGAACGTGCTGTTGATCTCCACCGTCTCGAATTGCTCCCCGTAGAAGCGCAGCATCTGGTCGTTGGCGAGCTTCTCGGGGTAGAAGCTGCTCTTCCATTCCTTGTAGGAGTAGCCGCTCGTTCCAGCCAGCACCCGCATCGCGACCTCGACCGATTCGGTGGAACGGCAATTCTCGGTCGTGCCGCGACCGGGCGCAAGGCCGTACCGCTCGCCGATGTCTGGAATGGGGTGGGGCAGCGCCCTATCTTCGGCGCACGGATCTGGGGGGCGCTGCGCCGCTGGGGCGCCCCCACACGAGGCCCGGTGGGGAAGGGACGAATGAGATGGCGAACCGTGCGACGTTGCTGCTCAGACGGCTCGAGCGGCTGAAGGACACATTCGGTGGCGATGTCGCCGGGCGGCGGCTCGGGCTGCTCCGGGAGCTGGCCCGGCGGCGTCTCGGCAGCGCGAAGGCCGTATCCCGTTTGCACGAGGTACTGTGCCTCGCTCGCGCCTACCCCGACGGCCCGGAGGTGCTGGCGCAGGTCGAGCAGATGCTGGCGGGGTTTGCCTCCCGTGGCGACCTCAAGCGTTCCCGCGTGGAGCTCGAGGACTCGGGCATTGCCGGCACGGCCATCAACTACGCGTTCTACTGGTTCACGGCCGAGTGGCTCGCGCAACAGTGGCCCGGGCAGCTCTCCATCGATTGGGAGGCATTCGAGAACGCCGAGCGGCTTCCCGAGCTGCTCCATCTGTTGCTCCCCTACACCGAGACCCTCGCCGTGGACGAGCTCGACTACGAGCCCGCCGAGTGGATCGAGCAGCTCAAGGGACCCGACGAGAGCGACGCGGCTTTTCTGATTCGTCGCTTCGCCGAGCTGCAGAGCGATGCCTTCGGACGGGAGGAGAGCTTCGAGGCGCTCGACGTGCCGCTCCGCATCGTGCCCGGGGACGATACACCGTCGCGCACGCACGCGAAGTATCCACGCGTGCCGGTGTGGTACCAGACCACTCCGATCAGGAGTGGCCGGCCCGACCTGCGCCGGGAGATGCTGTGCCCGCCGCTGGCGGTGCGTGCCCTGAGCCCCGGCCACGGGCAGGAGCTCGTCGACTTGGCGCGGCAGGCGATGGTCACGCGCAGCCGCGACCTCGACATCTTCGTGCACGCCGACAAGCGGGACGCCCGGCTCATCGACTGCGGTGAGGGTCTGCAGTTCGCCTGCTTCGGCGCCGTCCCGGAGCGGCGGTTAATGCTCGACGCGGTGTACGGGTTCCTCACCCTGAAGAACGGCGTACCCATTGGCTACGTGCTCATCAGCGCGCTCTTCAACTCGGCCGAAGTGGCGTACAACGTGTTCGAGACCTACCGAGGCGGGGAGTCGGCGTACATCTACGGGCGGGTACTGGCGGCGACGCGCCACCTGTTCGGCGTCGATACGATCACCGTCCCGCCGTATCAACTGGGCCACGAGAATCTCGAGGGGCTGGAGTCGGGGGCCTGGTGGTTCTACTACAAGCTGGGCTTCCGCCCGCACGCCGCCGCGGTACGCCGGCTGCTGCGCAAGGAGCTCGCCCGTATGAAGCGCAACCCGCGGCATCGTTCCAGCATCGCGACGCTCAACGAGCTCTCCTCGGTGAATATGTACCTCTACCTGGCGAAGCCGCGCGCCGACGTGCGCGGCCGTATCTCGCTGGGGAACATCGGCTCCCGTGTCTCCCGCTACCTGGCCGATCGGTTCGGTGCGGAGCGGGAGCGGGGGGTGCGCACGTGTGCGGAGGAGGCGGCGCGGTTGCTCGGGGTACGTTCGTTCCGCCGCCTCTCTGCGGGGCAGCGGCTCTGGTGGGAGCGCTGGAGTCCGCTGATCATGGCACTCCCGGGGGTGGCGCGATGGAGCAGTGCCAACCGGCGTGCCCTGGCCGATGTCGTCCGAGCGAAGGGGGGGCGGCGCGAGTCGCAGTTCGTGTCACTGTTCGACGGGCATCGGCGGCTGCGCTCGGCGGTCCTGGCGCTGGCCCGTGAGGAGGGCTGATCCGCTGGATTTCCGTCGGGGGTGGGCGATCGGCTAGATTTCGGGCCCTGCCGAGGCAGCCTGAAGGAGCGTGCGTGATGATCGGATGCACGGCGACCCGGTCGGTCGTCATTGCCCTGGCCTCGTCCCTGATGGCCGGGGTGGCGCGGTCGCAGGAGCCGGCGCTCGACGCCCAGGTGATCGATACGCGGGCGAACGAGATGTACGACCAGATCATGAGCCCGTTCTGCCCGGGCCGCACGCTCGCCAACTGCCCGTCGCCTCAGGCGGCGACCATGCGCGAGCGGGTCAAGCAACAGCTGGCGGCCGGGATGTCGGAAGACGAGATTGTCGATTCGCTCTACGGGATCTACGGTGAGATCATTCTGGGGGCGCCGCGGGCGGAGGGTATCGGGATCCTGGCCTGGGTGATGCCGGGCGTGTTCCTGCTGGTCGGCGTGGCGCTGCTGGTCCGCTGGCTGCGCTCGACCGAGCATCGGGCGTCCGCCGCGGCGCCGACCGGCGTGCCCGGATTGGCGCCTGACGAGCAGGCGCGGCTCGACGCCGAGCTATCCGAGCTGTAAACCCAACCGGTAGTCGCCGACCCCGTGCCCGGCGAAGAGCCGGGGAGGAGGAACCGTATGTCCGTGTTGCCAAGGCGCGCAGCGGCCGCAGTGCTCATTGGCACGATGGTCGCGCTCGGTGCCCTCGCACCGGTGAACGCGCAGGCGCAGAAGCTGCTCGTGGTCAACAAGAGCGGCAACACGCTGTCGATCGTGGATCCGGCGAGTCGTGCCCAGATGGCCGTGATCGAGACCGGATTTGCGCCTCACGAGGTCGCCGTGTCATTGGATGGTCGGTTCGCCTATGTGAGCGATTACGGCAACGCCGAGCGTCCGGGCAGCACCATCACCGTGGTCGATGTCGCCCAGGCCAAGTCGCTGGCAACCATCTCCCTCGGCTCGCATACCCGGCCGCACGGCATCACGGTGGCCTCTGACGGCACCGTGTGGGTCACGACGGAGGGCTCGGCGCACGTGCTGCAGGTGGATCCCACCGAGGGTCGTGTGGTGCAGGCGATCGAGACCGGACAGCGCGTGACCCACATGGTCGTGGTGGCCGAGGGCGCGAGCCGCGCCTACACCGCCAACATCGGCAGCGGCAACGTCACGGCGGTGGACGCCGTGGCTGGCGCGGTGCTGCGGCAGATCGAGACCGGCGCTGGCGCCGAGGGGATCGACGTGTCGCCGGACGGGCGTACGGTCTACGTCACCAATCGGGCGGCCGGCACG
Source organism: Gemmatimonadota bacterium (assembly GCA_039592335.1). Taxonomy (GTDB): domain Bacteria; phylum Gemmatimonadota; class Gemmatimonadetes; order Gemmatimonadales; family GWC2-71-9; genus WVYX01. Next base: position 121,255 of record JBDHBX010000004.1, read on the forward strand.
TTGTCGGAGATCGACGTGGCGAGCAACGAGGTGCGCCGCACCCTGGAGGTGGGCGATTTCCCGATTCGCGTGAAGGTGCGGCCCGACGGCGGCGAGGCGCTGGTGTCCAACGCGCGGGGCCGCGAAGTGGTCGCGGTGGACCTCGAGCAGTGGGTGGTGCTGCGGCGACTCGGGGTGGGCGCCATGCCGGTCGGGATTCTCATCACGCCCGATAACCGCACGGCGTACGTCGCCAATACCGGCGACGACAAGATTTCGGTGATCGATCTCGTCGAGTGGAAGCTGGACGGGGAGATCGTGGCCGGCGACGAGCCGGACGGGATGGCCTGGGTGCGCGAGTAGGCACGGCTTCGCCGAGGCCTATCTTAGCGCTCGCTGATGTCCCTGCTCAACTTCACGCGTCTGAAGAAGGAACTCTCCCTCTTCGACGTCTACGTGATCGCGACCGCCGCGATGATCAGCTCCGGGTTCTTCCTGCTCCCGGGCATCGCGGCGGCGCACGCTGGTCCGGGAGTGGTCCTGGCGTACCTGCTCGCCGGCGTGCTGATCATTCCGGCGATGTTGAGCCAGGCGGAGCTGGCGACGGCGATGCCGCGGGCCGGCGGCACCTACTACTTCCTGGATCGCACGCTGGGTCCGATGGTCGGCACCATGGGGGGGATCGGCACCTGGCTGGCGCTGGTGCTGAAGAGCGCCTTCGCGCTGCTCGGCATGGGGGCGTATCTCGCCTTGGTGGTGGACGTACCGCTCAGGACCACCGCGATTGTCTTCACCGCGCTGTTCGCGATCCTCAACGTGATCGGGGCCAAGGAGTCCAGCGGGGTGCTGCGGGTGCTGGTCGTCACGCTGCTCACCATCCTCACGCTGTTCATCCTGCACGGCCTGAGTGACGTCCTCGCCCGTCCCAGCGAGGTCTCGCAGGGGTTCACACCGCTCCTCCCATACGGCGTGGACGGCCTACTCGGGACGGTCGGTCTCGTCTTCGTTTCGTACATAGGGCTCACCAAGGTCGCGAGCCTCGCCGAGGAGGTGAAGAACCCCGAACGCAACATCCCGCTCGGGATGGGCCTTACGCTGGCCACGGTGACATTGGTCTACGTGGTGGGGGTGTTCATCATGGTGGCGGTGCTGGGTGTGGATCGGCTGAGCACCTCGCTCACTCCCGTGGCGGACACGGCCGGGGCCTTCGCGGTATGGAGCTGGCTGCCCCGACGGGTGGCCGTCTACTTCATCGTGGTGGCGGCCATCGTGGCCTTCGCCTCCATGTCCAACGCCGGGATCATGGCGGCGTCACGCTACCCGTTGGCCATGGCACGGGATCGTATCTTTCCCGGCCGCCTCGCGGCGACCGGGCGGCTCGGCACGCCCACGGCGGCGATCCTGCTCACCTGCTCGCTGGTGGTGGTGTTCCTCCTCGTGCTCAACGTGGAGGATGTGGCCAAGCTCGCCAGTGCGCTGCAGCTCGTGCTGTTCGGGCTCATCAATGTGGCGGTGATCGTGATGCGGGAGAGCCATATCGAGGCGTATGACCCGGGGTTCCGCTCCCCTGGCTATCCCTGGGTGCAGCTGGTAGGGCTGTTTGTGCCGGCGGTGCTGGTGGCGGAGATGGGATGGCTTCCCGTGCTGTTCACCGCCGCGGTCACCACGGTGTCGTTCGCCTGGTATACGTACTACGCCAAGCCGCGCATCGTGCGGGACGGTGCGATCTACCATGTGTTCGAGCGGCTGGGACGGCGGCGCTTCGCGGGGCTCGACCGGGAGCTGCGCGACCTGATGAAGGAGAAGGGAGCGCGTGCCGAAGACCCGTTCGATCAAGTCGTGGCGCGGGCGCCGGTGATCGACCTGGCGGCCTCGACCAGCCTCGAGGAGATCATTGGGCGCGCGTCGGTGCTGTTCCACGATCGGCTCCCGGCCACCACCGATCAGGTACTCGACGGCTTCGGCCGGGGCGTGCGCATGGGCGGGACTCCGGTGGCCCACGGCGCCGCGCTGCTGCATACGCGGCTTGCGGGCCTCGACGCGTCCGAGATGGTGTTGGTCCGCTGCCGCGGTGGTGTCAAAGTGGACATGGATGACGAGGAGATGGTCCGCAAGGCCGCGGAGGCACCGATCCGGGCGATCTTCTTCCTGGTGAGCGGCGAGGCGGATCCGGGACGCCACCTCCGTATTCTGGCGCAGCTGGCCGGAAGAGTGGAGGACGAGGAGTTCATCGCGGAGTGGTTGGCCGGCCACGATGAGCTGGAGCTCAAGGAAACCCTGCTGCGCGACGACCGCTTCCTTTCGCTCAAGTTGCTCTCCGGGTCCAAGGCCGAGCCGTTGATCGGGAAGGCCCTGCGCGAGCTCCAGTTGCCACAGGGCTGCCTCATTGCGCTGATCCGCCGCTACGGCGAGACCATTGTGCCGCGTGGGCGGACCGTGTTGCGGGAGGGCGACCGCCTCACGATCATCGGTGAGCCTGCTGGTCTGCGGCAGCTCACGCTGCAGTACGGCGAACCGCTCCTCGCCTGATCCCATCGCGAGTCTTGCCCTGGAGGTCACTGCTCCCCACCTTGGCGGGCGTAACCATCATGCCCGTGTGACTGGGGAGGGGACCGTGATTCCGCATCGACCACGCCGCTTGGGCGGCGCGCTGCTGCTGGTGTGTCTCGTCGCCGGTGTGTCAATTCCGGCCGGGGGCCAGGAAGCGGTCTTGGATCTAATGCAGATGCCGCTCGCCGGCCACCTGGCGGTGGGGTCGGAGACGCCGGGGTACCTGACGAGGGGCCTGCTGTGGACCGATGACTCGTACGTCCAGGCGTGGGGCCTGGAGCTCGCCGCCGAACAGTGGGTGACGGTGGACCTGCTGTCGGACGAATTCGACGCCTATCTGATGGTCACGGGCCCCGGCCTGGCCGAGATTCTCTCGGACGATGATGGCGCCGGCGCCTGTGATTCCCGCATCACGTTCACGGCACCGGAGTCTGCGATCTACCGCGTGGTGGTGAACACGCTGACCTCCGGAGCCACGGGCCGCTTCCGCATTCGCGTCACCGACGAGCCGGGACCGGTGACCGCCGGGGACTGCAATATCCAGGACGTCGAGTTGGTCGAGTGGCTGATGTCCCTTCCGACGGGTGGCAGGGAGCTGTCCTTCGGCCAGGAGGTTCCGGGAGAGCTCTCCGTGTTCGATGAGGAGAGCTGGGACGGCAGCTACGCCCAGGCTTGGGCCCTCCGGATGCAGGCCGGTCAGGAAGCGACGGTGGACGTGCTATCCGACGAGTTCGACGCGTACCTCTACGTCTTGGGACCGGGCCTCGACGAGCCGCTGAGTGATGATGACGGCGCCGGCGCGTGCGACGCTCGCGTCACGTTCACGGCGCCCCAGAGCGGGGAGTACCGCGTGGTGGTGAACTCCCTCTGGAGCGAGGCCACGGGCCGGTTCCGCCTGCGGGCGATGGACCAGCCGGGGCCGGTGACGGCAGGGGAGTGCGACATGCTCGAGGACACGGACCTCGATGACGAGCAGCTCGCCTGGCTCATGGCCCTCCCCACCGCGGGCCGAGCCTTGGGTGTGGGGGATGAGGTACGCGGAGAGCTCACCTTCTCGGACTCGGTGAGCTGGGATGACACGTACATCCAGGCGTGGGATCTCCAGATGCAGGGAGGCCAGGAGGCGACGGTCGATCTCCTCTCCGACGACTTCGACGCGTACCTGATGATCCTGGGATCGGGGCTGCCGCTGCGGTCCGACGACGACGGCGCCGGCGCGTGCGACGCGCGCATCACGTTTACGGCCCCGGAGACCGGGGCATACCGCGTCCTCGTGAACACGATCCTGGGGGAGAGCACCGGTCAGTTCCGGCTGCGCGCGACCGACCGGCCCGGTCCCCCGACGGCCGGTGAGTGCGAGACGCTGGGCGACATCGAGGGTATGATGGACGAGTTCGAGGAGGAGCTCTCCGAAGTGGCTGGCATGCTCTTCACGCTCCCCGCGACCGGACAGCTCCGGGTCGGCGAGGAGGTGACCGGCGAGCTCACGGCGTCGGACCCCGTGAGTACTTGGGACGAGACTCACGTCCAGGTGTGGGAGCTCCCGCTCCAGGCGGGGGACCGGGCCACCGTGGACCTGCTGTCCACCGACTTCGACGCCTTCCTGTACCTCGTGGGGCCGGGTGTCGAGGGGGCGAATTTCGACGACGACGGGGCCGGGGCTTGCGATGCGCGGCTCACGATCACGGCGAGCGAGAGCGGCACGTTCCGGGTGGCCGTCAATACGGTTCTCGCCGGGTCCGTCGGCAGCTACCGGCTGCGCGTTGCGGAGGAGCCCGGGCCGATGACCCCTGGGGAGTGCAGCATGCTGTGACGGTGCCGCGCGGGTCCGGTGGCGGGACGACGCAGCCCGGAGGCGATACGGTTCGCCTCCGGGCTGCGTGTCTGGCGGGCACGCAAAAGCGGCGGCGCACTTGGGCCGAGAGCAGCAGTGTCATCGCTCGCCCCCTCAGGCGAGACCTTGCCGGGCGGCAAGATGCCCAAAACGCCGCCGCGTCACCCCGGACACAGCGTTTGGGCATCATCGTGCTCCCCTTCCCCTGAAAACAGCGTGAAACCGGGATGAAGGCCGCGGGCCGCTTGCCAGGAGCCGTCCCGGTGGCGCAGGATTACATGGGGACACGCCAAGGGGGTCGCCATGGCGGTGACGAAGATCAAGGAGTACCTGGACGCGAACCAGATTCGCTACGTGACCATCACCCATTCGCCGGCGTACACCTCGCAGAAGACCGCCGCGTCGGCACACGTGCCCGGCAAGGAATTGGCCAAGACGGTCATCGTGAGAGTAGACGGCCAGTTGGCCATGGCCGTGTTGCCGGGTTCTCACCAAGTCGACTTCGGCCTGCTCAAGGAGGCCGTCGGGGCTTCCAAGATCGAGCTGGCGTCGGAGGACGACTTCCGGGACAAGTTCCCCGACTGCGAGGTAGGTGCCATGCCGCCGTTCGGGAACCTGTATGACATGCCGGTCTACGTGGCCGAGACGCTGTCCGAGGATGACGAGATCGCCTTCAACGCGTGCTCGCACACCGAGTTGATCAGGATGTCGTACGAGGATTTCTCGCGGCTGGTCGAACCCACGATCGTGAGGTTCGCTGCCACCGCCCGCCCGTAGGGGGTGGGGCCGGAGTGGTAGAGGGGGGACCCGAATGGGTCCCCCCTTTGCATGCTAGTAGATGTCCTGCGCCGTGTTGTAGACGTTGAACTTGCCGGTGGGCGTCACGAGCCAGTCACCGGTGATGCGCTCCTTCTCGCGCAGGGTGGCGTCGTCGTAGATGATGATCTCACCCTCCGCATCCCACACCGACACCCAGACCTCGGTGCCGTCGCGGTTGTACTCGAAGTGGACGACACGTCCGCGGTCCGCCGCCTTCCAGCAGCGGTGCATCGTGCCCTCCTGCTTCGAGTACACGCAGATCGTGCGGGCGCCGTCGGGATCGTTGTTCAGCGCCATGTCCATCCAGACCCAGCGGGAGTTGGGGTGGGTCTTGATGAACAGGCTTCCCGTACCATCGATGGGCACCCGCCGCACCACCTGCCACGCGTGCGCGGGGTGGGCCTGGGGATCGGCCCCATATACGGTGAACAGGCCCTGACCGAGGTGCGTTGTGGCGTTCACCCAGCCGTACTCGGGGTCCTCCCAGTTTGCCCCGCGGCCCGGGTGGGGCCTGATCCCGGTCTCGAACGTCGAGACTAGTTCCTGCCGCTGCACGTCCACCACGACCATCTTGTTGCGCATGTTCGCGGCCACGAGGAAGTAGCGCCCAGTGTGATCCCAACCACCGTCGTGCAGGAAGCGCTCGGCCGGGATGCGCGACACCATGGGAAATCCATCCTTGGAGTAGTCCACGATTCCCACGTGACCCGACTCCTTGAGCGCCAGCACCCACACGGGGTCGAAGTGGGACGCGACGATCGATGCCACGCGCACCTCTTCGAGCGGCTCGTTGGTGTCGTAGGTGTTCCCCTCGACGCTCGTCACCGAGAGGGGCTCCAGCGTGAGCCCGTCGTATACGATGTACTGCGGTGGCCAGTAGCAGCCCTCGATGAGGTAGCGGTCCTCGTACCCCTCGTACTTGCTGCCGTCGACGCTGCGCGCGTCGAAGCAGCCCTGCACCTGTGCGACCAGCGTGGGCTTCTCCGACCAGAGGTCGATCAGGGTAACCCGGCCGTCGCGTCCGATCGCGTAATAGTAGCGGCCGGAAGAAGAGGAGCGCAGGATGTGGACGGCGAACCCCGTCTCGATGATCTCCACCAGCTCGTAGCTGTCACCGTCGAGGATCGCCACCTGCCCGGCGTCCCGCAGAATCACGCCGACGTAGTTCTGCCAGTTACGACGGGTCTCCGGAGTCGTGGGCCGGTCCGCCACCGGTACGCGCAAGTCCCAGCTCGCCCGGATCTCCTCCAGCGGCTTCTGCGGCGGGTTGGGAGGCGGCAGCTGGACGTAGCGCGCCATGATGTCGATCTCTTCCTCCGTCAGCACGCCCAGCTCCCCCCAGGGCGGCATGCCACCCGGCGTGCCGCTCGTCATGATCGCCTTCAAGGCGGCGGTGCCGATCTGGGCGGTGCGCTCCGGCTGGATGTTGGGCCCCGTGGCACCGGCGCGTAACGTGCCGTGGCAGCCAGCGCAACGGTCGAAGAAGATCTGCTGTCCCCTCGCGAAATCCTCGTCCGTGAGCTCGACCGGGCCCGACTCCTCCACTGCGACGGTGATCTCGCCGGTGCTCACGGCCGCGATGTAGTCCAGGACGTCGTTGATCTCCTGATCGTCGAGGTTGGGTGGCGCCATCGGCACGTTGTTCCATTCGGCCAGGATCGCCTGCCCGATGGAGTCGGTCTGACCCATCCCCACGGGATCCTGCATCCAGCGCACCAGCCACTCACGCTCGCGCCGCGTCTGGACGTCCTTGAGGTCGGGCCCGACCCGCGGACCCTCGCCGATCGAGTGGCAGGCGAAGCACACCCGGTCGAAGATCTCCTGGCCCGGGTGGGCGGTCGCGACCTCGGCGCGCTCCCCGCCGCAGCCGGCGAGCATGAGGAGCGTGGAGAGCGCGGCGCCAGCGGACAGCGATCCGATGGCGCTGGCAAGCGACGCGTGTCGGTTCACGGTACGACCTCGCTGCTGGTGTGATCGGGTTGATCGGCCGCGGGTCCCGGGGGCCTTCGCCCGAGGGGATCCGTATTCCGATATCCGCATGATAATAACGGTTGAGCAGGCACGGTGCCAGCACGACGGGCTGGGCAGCCTGCGGGGAATGCGGGAAGTACCCCGTGTTACATTCCCTCCCCATGATCTCCGGGAGTCGTGGCGTGACGAGCGCATTTGGGCTGTGGCGGGGGTACTGGATCGTGGCCTCCGTGGCTCTCGTCTGGGCGGGCGAGGCCGTGGCACAGGACGGCCCGACCCCTGCCGATCGCGAGACCCGCGCCGAGCGGACGGATTACCGGGAGACCAGCTCCTACGACGACGTGATGGCCTTCGTCGAGGCCGTGGCGCGCGCGTCGTCCAGGATCCACCTCACCAGCTTCGGCTACTCGTACGAGGGACGCCCGCTGCCGCTCGTGGTGGTAGGCGAGGTGGACGGCCCGGGGCCGGAGATAGTGCGCCGCAGCGGCAAGGTGCGGGTGTACGTGCAGGGCAACATCCACGCCGGCGAGGTGTGTGGCAAAGAGGCGATGCAGATGCTGCTGCGGCAGGTCGCGCAGGGCGCGCACGCCGCGTGGCTCGACTCGGTGGTGCTCCTCATTGCCCCTATCTACAACGCCGACGGGAACGAGCGGGTGCGTCTCACCAACCGGCCGCGCCAATACGGGCCCGTCGGGGGCATGGGCCAGCGCCTCAATGCGCAGGGGTTCGATCTCAACCGCGATCACATGAAGCTGGAGTCTCCCGAGGCGCGCTCGCTGGCCAGGCTCTTCCGGGACTACGATCCGGAAGTGGCACTGGACCTCCACACCACGAACGGGACCCGCCGGGCCTACCACCTGCTCTATGCACCGCCGCTCCATCCCAACACCCCACGGGAAGTCCTGCGGCTGCTGCGGGACGATTGGCTCCCTGCGGTGACGGAGTCGGTCAAGGCCAAGCACGGTTGGGACTACTACTACTACGGCAATCTGCCGTGGCCCGGGAGCCAGGCCGAGCGAGGCTGGTACACCTACGACCCGCGTCCACGCTACAACACCAACTACGTGGGGCTGCGGAACCGCATCGGCATTCTGAGCGAAGCCTACGCCTATGCCACGTTCGAGGAGCGCGTGCTCGGCACGTTGTGGTTCGTGGAGGAGGTGGTGGACTACGCGTACCACCACGCCTCCGCGGTTCGGCACGCCGTGATACAGGCCGACCGGCACTCCGTCGTGGGGGAGGCGCTCGCGCTGCGGGCGACCCACGAGCGATCGCGCGATTCGGTGGAGATCCTGCTGGGTGAGGTGATCGAGGAGCGCCATCCCTACACGGGCCTGGTCATGTACCGCCGGGCCGACACGGTGCATCCGGAGCGACTGCCCCAGTTCCAGACCTTCCGACCCACCGAGACCGAGCGTGCACCCGGTGCCTACGTCGTGCCGGCCGAGCTCACCGCCGTGCTCCACCTGCTCGACGATCATGGCATCACATGGAGCCGCCTCGCCGAGGCGGTGACCCGTACCGTCGAGCGGTTCGTGATCGACTCGAGCGCGGCGGCCGAGCGGGAGTACCAGGGGCATCACCAGCGCACCCTCTTCGGCCGCTATGAAACGGTTGAGGTGGGGCTGCCGGCGGGCACGGCGGTCATCCCGGTGGCCCAATCCCTGGGCCGCCTGGCCTTTGCCTTGCTGGAGCCGCGCTCCGACGACGGCGTACTCAACTGGAATGTGCTCGACCAGGCACTCGAGGGCGCGGCGTTCTATCCCATCCTGCGCCTCCAGCCGCCGGGGCTCGGCCGGCCCTGAGCCGCTGACCCCGACCTTGGCTACCACCCCCGTCTTACCACACTCGCTCCGGAGGATGCCGACGCTCCCATGACGTGGATACGCACGCTGGCTCCGGCCCTGTTCGCCGCCCTGCTCGCCGGGGCGGTGTCGTCCTCGCCGGTCGCAGCCCAGCAGGAGACCCTCGCCGCGCGGTACCGTGCGGTCGCGGATCGTATCATCGACGCCGCGTTGGCCGACAGCTCGGCCTACGCGCGGCTGGGCCTGTTGGTCGACGGATTCGGCCACCGTTTCAGCGGGTCGGAGAGCCTCGAGCGCGCGCTCGACTGGATCCTCGACGAGATGCGGCGCGACGGCCTGGAGAACGTGCGCGGTGAGGAAGTGATGGTGCCGCGCTGGATCCGGGGTGAGGAGTCGGCCACGCTGCTCGAGCCGCGCCTCAAGCCGCTTCCCATGCTGAGTCTCGGTGGGAGCGTCGGCACGCCTGCCGACGGTATCACGGGCGAGGTGCTCGTCGTGCGCAGCTTCGAGGAGCTCGCGGCCCGTGCGAGCGAGGCCCCAGGCAAGATCGTGCTGTTCAACGCCGCGTTCACGAGCTACCGGGAGACGGTGCGCTACCGATCGGACGGCGCCGATGCCGCGGCACAGGCCGGCGCCGTGGCCAGCATGATCCGCTCGGTCACTCCCCAGTCGCTATCCACGCCGCATACCGGCGCGATGGCCTACAGTGACACGGTGCCGCGCGTTCCGCATGTGGCGCTCACGGTGGAGGACGCGGAGCTGCTGCAGCGGCTGGCCGACCGCGGGGACCGCATCGTGGTGCGCCTTACCCTGTCGGCGCGTCAGGAAGAGGACGTGCCGTCGCGCAACGTGATGGCCGAGCTCGTCGGCTCGGAGCGGCCTGACGAAGTCGTGGTCATGGGGGGCCACATCGACTCGTGGGATGTGGGGCAGGGCGCGATGGACGACGGTGGTGGGTGCGTGGTGGCGTGGGAGGCCGTCAACCTGCTGCGGAGGCTGGGGCTGCGGCCGCGGCGCACCGTACGGGTCGTGATGTGGACCAACGAGGAGAACGGGCTGCGCGGCGGTCGGGCTTACCGCGACGCGCACCGCGAGCAGCTCGACCGGCACGTGCTCGCCATCGAGTCGGACGGGGGCGTGTTCAAGCCCCGAGGGTTCGGCTTCACCGGATCCGACGAGGCCTTCGCCATCGTGCAGCAGATCGGGCAACTCCTGGAGCGCATCGAGGCGGGGACCGTCGCCCGCGGCGGCGGGGGCGCCGACATCGGGCCCATCATGCGGGAAGGGGTTCCCGGCATGGGGCTGCGCGTGGACGGGGAGCGCTATTTCTGGTATCACCACACGGAGGCGGACACGCTCGAGAAGCTCGACCCCCGGGAGATGGCGCTGTGCGTCGCGGCGATGGCCGTGATGGCGTACATTGCCGCCGATCTTCCCGAGCCCCTGCCGCGGGCTGGGGAGTAGGGAACCGGAACGGGCCCGACCCCATTCTCTTAGGGCAACCCTGGAAGGAGGACCCTCCATGCAGTTCCGTAGCTTCAGCGGCCTCGCCCTGGCGGGCGGTCTGGCCCTCACCCTGGCGTGTGCCGCCGAGCAGGAAGGCGGCGAGGCGGCGATGGCCCAGGCCATGCCCGACACGACGGCCACCGCGCTGTGGGCGCACATGGAAGAGGCCGGCTACACCGAGTGGGCCACCTGGCCCGGCAAGGGGGAACTCTATGCCGGCACCGAGCCACACGGCATGCTGCTCACGACCTACGTGAACGCTCTCGCGCTGGACGCCATCACCAACAAGGCGGGTGCGATGTCGGCCGGCGCCATCGTCGTGAAGGAGAACTACATGCCTGACAGCACGCTCGCGGCCGTCACGGTGATGTACAAGGCCGCAGGCTATAACCCCGACTTCAATGATTGGTTCTTCGTCAAGCGGTTGGCGGACGGCACGGTGGAAGCGTCGGGCCGGGTCGGGATGTGCCAGGGGTGCCACGCGCAAGAGGCCGGCAACGACTACCTCTTCACGGGTTCCCTGAGCCAGTAGTCGGCGTCACCCCCCGTGCCCGGCGAGGGCCCCGAGCGCCTCCAGCTGTGAGCGGGTGCCGAGGGCGATCAACACATCGCCGGGCTCGAAGCGCATCTCGACCGGCGGATTCGTCATGATGGCACCCTGGTCGCGCCGGCGCACCGCGAGCACGTTGGCCCCGGTCAGCTTGCGCACTTCGGCCTCGTGGGCCGTCTTGTCGTGGAGGTCGCTGCCGGCCGCGATGCGACACTCCTCGAGCCACAGCTCGAGACCGCCCGAGTGCATCACGACGTCGAGGAAGTCGGTCACCGAGGGGTAGAGCAGCTGCCGCGCGATGCGGCGGCCGCTCAGCGTGTACGGTGAGATCACGTGGGTCGCGCCGGCCCGGATCAGCTTGGGCTCGGTCGCCGGATCGTTGGCCCGCGCCACGATCGGCAGATCCAGGTTGAGGGTGTGCGCGCTCAAGGCCACGAACAGGTTGGTGGCGTCGTCACCCGTGGCCGCCACCAGTCCGGCGGCGCGCTCGATCCCGGCGCGCAGCAACACGTCGTCGTCGGCTGCGTCACCCACCACGACCTGCGTTCTCGGGGGAGCGTCCCGGAGGGCGTCTTCGCTGGCCTCCACCACCACGCAACGCTTGCCTTTACCCTCCAGGTCGAGCTGGACCTGTTGGCCCACGCGGCCGTATCCACAGATGACGAAATGTCCGCTGAGGTCGTCGATGCGTTGCTGCATACGTGCCTTCCGAATGGATCCGGTGAGTTCACCGCTGATGATGTACTGGGAGATGGCGGCGAAGAGGTAGGTCACCGCCCCGACGCCTGCCACGATCAGTCCGGCCGTGAAGAGCCGGCCGACCGGTGAGAGGGGACGCACCTCGCTGAACCCGACGGTCGAGAGCGTAATGACCGTCATGTAGAGGGACTCGAAGAAGTCCCACCCCTCCAGGAGCATGTAGCCCAGCGTCCCCACGGTGACGACCCCGCCGAAGACGACACCGAATCGGGCAAGCCGCCGACGGATGCGGCGGCGCTGGCGCTCATGCCTGCGGATTGGGGACACCGCCCTTGCTCCTGGTACGCTGGTGGGAAACATGCGGAGGCCGGAGAACGCGGGCAAGCCGGCGTCGCACGCTGCTGGCCGCGCCTGGGTGAGCGCCGTATTGTAGAGCGCACGCGGGAGCCCTCCCGCGGCATCCACTCACGACATTCCAGCGAGGGAGGGGCGCCATGCAGGACCACGTCTACAAGATGACCGAGCTCATCGGGACCTCGGACAAGAGCATCGAGGATGCCGTTAACGGCGCCGTGGCCCGCGCCAACAAGACCGTGCGCAACATGCGCTGGCTCGAAGTGAAAGAGGTGCGTGGGCACATCGAGAGCGGGGTCGTCACGGAGTGGCAGGTCATCATGCGAATCGGCTTCACGCTGGAGGACTGATGCGACCTGGTATCGTGTGTGCGGCGACGCTGCTGTTCGTGCTGGCGGCATCGCCGGCGTGGGGGCAGCAACGGGATCTCACGGTCTACATCTCCGCCGATATGGAAGGAGTCGTCGGGGTCGTAACGGGGGCGCAGCTGGGCCCGGGCGGGTTCGAGTACGCCAAGGCGCGAGAGTACATGACCCAGGAGGTGCTGGCCGCGATCAGGGGCGCACGCGCGGCGGGTGCTACCGAGATCCTGATCAGCGACTCCCACGGCAACGGGCAGAACCTGCTGCTCGATGAGCTGCCGTCGGAGGTGACCGTCGTGCGTTCGTGGCCCCGGCCACTCATGATGATGCAGGGGATCGACGCCAGCTTCGATGCCGCCATCTTCATCGGCTACCATGCTGGTACCACCAACCCCGACGGGGTCCGCGCGCATACCATGTCGAGCGGGCGCTTGGCGGATATCAGGCTCAACGGGCAGTCGGTACCCGAGGGTGGCATCAACGCGGCCATCGCGGGGCACTTCGGCGTCCCGGTGGTCATGGTGTCGGGAGACGATGCGGCGGTGGCCGAGGTCAGCCACGTCGTGGGCGACATCGAGGGAGCCGTGGTGAAGTGGAACAACAGTTTCCACTCTGCCAGGACGCTCATGCCGGAGGCCGCCTATCGGCTGATCGAGCAGAAGGTTGAGACGGCGCTCCGACGGCTGGACGACTTCGAGCCGGTCGAGCTGGAGACACCCGTCACGCTCGACGTGCGGTTCAAGAACTACCGACCCTCCCAGGTCCTGGCCTACCTCCCCATCGTGGAGCGCACCGATGCCCACTCGATTCGCTACGTGGGCGAGGACATGGTGGCGGTCTCGATGTTTCTCGAGTTCATGCTGAGCTACGACGCCGGCCTGGAGCCGTAGGCCGTACGCTCCCCACGCGAACCGCCCTCGGGGAGCCGGGCTTCCCGAGGGCGGTGTGCATTCACGCGGCCGCGTCGCCTACCGTCGCGTAAACGCGATCCCTCGGGCGCGACTGCCGTCCAACACGAGTCCGGTGATCCGTCCGGAGTCGTCGCGCAAGAAACTGATCTGCCCGCTGCCCCCGAGGTGGAACCGGTCCCGTTCGCCCGACGAGAGCTCGAGCGGGGGCTCGTCCGTCCGCTCCAGCATGAGACGGCCCGCGACCACGGTCAGCGTGCGGGTCACGTCGAGCTCCCGCGAGTAATAGTTGCCGGCGTACTCGGCGAGCCGCGCGGTGAAGCGCTCTGCCAGGTAGAGTTCGGCCACGTCCCGCGCCAGCGCCCCCGGGTTGATGTCGCCGAAGTTGCAGAGGCAGATTACCGAGAATCGCTCCGCCGGGAAACGCACGACGTGGGTGCGGAAGCCCATCATCGAGCCGCTGTGCTGCTCGACGGCGAGCCCATTGTACTCGCCGAGGCGCAGTCCACCGGCATAGCTGATGGTGTCGCCGTCGGCGAGCACGCCGCGAGTGCGGAGCAGGTCGAGCAGGGCCTGCCCGCCCACGGCCGGCTCATGGAAGTTGGCGTCCCAGCGCGCCAGGTCCTCCACCGTGCTGAGCAGGCCGCCCGAGCCCACTTGGTCGAACTTTTCCAGGAAGGAGAGCTCGAAGCCGTCATCGCTGGACCGGTAGCTGAGCGCCCGGTCGGGGATGGCGTGCCGCCAGTCATCGTGGAAATGCGTGTCATGCATGCCCAGGGGACCGAACAGCCTCTCGGCCGCGTACTCGCGGATGCTCTGCCCGGTGACCCGCTCGATGATGATGGGGATCAGGAAGTAGCCCGTGTTGCTGTACAGGTAGCGATCGCCGGGGGGAAAGTTGAGCCCTTCTTGGCGGGCAACCAGCTCGAGGATCTGGTCGCTCGCGTACGCCTCCTCGAGCGACAGCTCCGCCATCCCCATGAGCTCCAGGTAATCCCGCAGCCCACTCACGTGATGCAGCAGCTGCTCGATCGTGATGGGGGTGTCGTAAGCGGGGAGCTCGGGCACGAGTTGCCGCACGTCGTCGTCCAGCGCGATCCGGCCGTCGAGCACCAGCAGTCCCAGGCTCGCCGCCACGAACTGCTTGGAGACGGAGGCCATGTAGAACACGGTGCCCGGGGTGATGGGAATGTCCTGCTCGAGGTTTGCGACTCCATAGCCGCGGGCGTGGGTCAGGGCGCCGTTCGATACCACCCCGAGCGCGCAGCCCGGCGAGCCGGGCACGTCCCACTCGGCGAACAGGGCATCGACCTGCTGCCGGGCATCCTGCGCCGGCAGTGGCGCGACCGATAAGAAACACGCCGCGGCGAGCGCCATGAGGAGCACCCGCCGCGGCGTGCCGTGCAGGGTCATACGTAGCTCTCGTAATGCGGGTCGTACATCTGGGACCGCACCAGGGCCATGATGTCCCTGGGCCGCCGGCGTCGGGCCAGTCCTTCATCCCACGCGTGCTCCGCGACCGCGGCGGCGATGGTGGCCGACACCTCGCGGATGGCGGTGAGCGGCGGCAGGATGGCGCCCTGTGCGAGCTCCTCCTCCGTCGTCATGTCGGCCGCGGCCTTGGCGGCCATATAGAACATCTCGTCGGTCACGTGCTTCGTGCGCGAGATGACCGCCCCCAGACCGAGCCCCGGGAAGATGTACGCGTTGTTCCCCTGTGTGGGCACGTGCCGCTTGCCCTGGTACGTCACCGGGTCAAACGGACTCCCACTCGCGAAGACCCCGCGGCCGTCGGTCCACTCGTAGGCCTGCTCCGCCGTGCATTCCGCCTTGGATGTGGGGTTCGACAGCGCGAACACGATGGGCCGCTCGTTGATCTCGGCCATGCGCCGCACCATGGCCTCGGTGAAGGACTGCGGCCGGCCCGAGACCCCGATGATCGCCGTCGGCTTCGCTGCCTCGATGGCCGCCGACAGATCGCGCAGGAACTCGTGTTCGCGCGCGTAGGGAAGCTTGTGCTCCGCCAGGTCCGTGCGCGACTTCACGACGAGCCCCTTCGAGTCCACGAACCACATCCGGCTCCTGGCCTCCTCGGGCGACATCCCCTCGCGCACCATTGCGGAGGTGCACAGGTCCGCGATCCCGATGCCTGCCTCCCCGGCGCCGAGGAACAGCAGCTTCTGCTTCGTGATGTCCTGCCCGGTGATGCGACCCGCACCCAGCAGGCCGGCCAATGTCACGGCGGCCGTGCCCTGAATGTCGTCGTTGAAGGTGCAGATGCGGTCGCGGTACGTCTTGAGGAGCCGGAAGGCATTCAGCGTGGCGAAGTCCTCGAATTGGACCAGCGTGTCGGGGAACACTCGGCCCACTGCCGTGATGAACTCTTCGATGAACTCGTCGTACTCGGCGCCGCGCAGTCGCTTCTGGCGCATGCCGATGTAGAGCGGATCCTCGAGCAGCTCCTCGTTGTTCGTGCCCACGTCGAGCGTAATGGGCAGCGTGTGGCGTGGGTGCACGCCGGCGCACGCGGTGTACAGCGAGAGCTTCCCGATGGGGATACCCATGCCCTGGGCGCCCAGGTCGCCCAGTCCGAGAATGCGCTCGCCGTCGGTTACGACGATGACCCCGATGTCCTTCACGGGCCAATTGCGCAACACCTTCGCGATCCGACCCTTGTGTTTGGTCGAGACGTACAGGCCGCGCGGCTGCCGGAAGATGTGCCCGAACTTGGCGCACGCCTCCCCCACGGTGGGCGTGTAGATGATGGGCATCATCTCGTAGATGTTGTCGATGACCGTACGGTAGAACAGCGTCTCGTTGCGGTCCTGCAACGCGATCATGAAGATGTACTTCTCGAGCGCGTTCGGCTTGTGCTTGTAGTTCTCCAGCACCCGGGCCTGCTGTTCCTTGATGGTGTGGACGTGCGGCGGCAGCAGTCCGCGGATCTTGAGGGCATCACGTTCCGCTTCCGTGAAGGCCGTCCCCTTGTTGAGCCGCGGATTGAGCAGGAGCCCGGCTCCCGTGGGGAAGCCCGGCTTCGCCGGCTCGTGCTTGCGCTGGGCGGCCTTGGCCGCCTTCCTCGCCTGACGCGTGGCTTTCTTGACCGCTCGCTTGGCCTTCTTGATCCCCTTCTGCGTGGCCTTCTTTAACGACTTCGCGGCCTTCTTCACTCGGCGCCTGGCTTTCTTACGAGATCGCTTCAGTTTGCCGGTGGGCACGGAATCCCCCCCTTTGTGTTACGACGCGTAGCCTCTGCCCGCCCCGTCGCGTGTAGTACGATGGTGCGGGTCCTCACATACCCCTCCGTGTCCGTATGGAGTCCTCCAGGTGAGCCGGAATCGGAGACGATCCTCATGCAATGGGATAGGATACCTAAGTGGCCTTCATGTTTGGCACAAGCGCTCCTGAAAGGGCCTTCATAGAGCCTAGCGCGATCCGCCAGTGGGGCGCGAGCGCCCTAGCCCAGCAGTGTCAGGAAGACTCCCGCCGCCACAGCCGAGCCGATGACGCCGGCCACGTTGGGCCCCATGGCGGGCATCAGCGGGTTTACCCGACCGTCGGTGGACTCCGACACGAAGCGCTGAACCACGCGAGCGGCCATGGGTATCGCTGAAACGCCGGCGGCGCCGATACAGGGGTTGATCTTGCGGGGCAGGACCAGGTTGAGACCCTTGGCGAACACGATGCCGCCAGCAGTGCTGAAGGAGAACGCCACGGCACCCAGCAGCAAGATCAGGATAGTGCGATAGGTCAGGAAATGCTCCGCCTGCATGGTGGCCCCGACGGCAATCCCGAGGAAGATCGTGACGATGTCGATCAGGGCACCGCCCGCTGTCTTGCGGAGGCGCTCTGTGACTCCGCACTCCCTTAGGAGGTTCCCGAACATCAACATCCCGATTAGCGGCGCGCTGGACGGCACCGCCAGGGACGCGACCACCCCCGTCACGATGGGAAACAGGATCACTGCAGTCCGGGAGACCGGTATGGCCTGCGCCATGTCGATGGCTCGCTCCTCCCGGGTCGTGAGCATGCGCAGGATGGGAGGCTGGATGATCGGCACGAGCGACATGTAGCTGTACGCGGCCACGGCAATCGGTCCCAGCAGGTGCGGCGCCAACTGAGACGCGAGAAAGATCGAGGTGGGTCCGTCCGCACCGCCGATGATCCCAATCGAGGCAGCCTCCTGCCAGGTGAACCCCAGCAGGTACGCGGCGGCCAGGGCGGCCACGAAGATGCCGAGCTGCGCCGCGGCACCGAGGAGGAACGTCAAGGGACGTCCCAGCAACGGGCGGAAATCGGTGAGCACGCCCACCCCCAGGAAGATCAAGGGTGGGAGCAGCTCCGTTCGGATCCCGGTGCGATAGATCAACGCGATGATGCCCTCCCCGTACGAGGCCATGTTGGCCAGGGGGAGGTTGGCGAGAATGGCGCCGAAGCCTATCGGGATCAGCAGCAGCGGCTCGTACCCCTTCGTGATGGCCAGGTAGATGAGCACGCCGGCCACCACGAACATCGCTATGTTCCCGACGGTCAGATTCGCGAAACCGGACTGCTGCAGTAACTGTGTGACGGTCTCCATGACAGGATCGGTCTCAGGCGATCGTCATGATCGGCCGTGAGGAGTCGATCTCGTCACCGATCTGGATGTGAATTGCGGTCACCGTGCCTTCGCGGGGAGACTTGATATCGTGCGTGGCCTTCATGGCCTCGACCTGCGCGAGCACGCTCCCCTTCGAGACGGTGTCACCCACCTTGACCCTGATGTCCACCACGTCGACTGCGCCCGTGAACGTGGAGTACACTGGGGTGCCCTGCGCAGGCGGGGCGGGCGCTGCCGCCGCGGGTGGTGTGGGCGCCGACCCAGCTGCGGCCGCAGCCTCGCCTCCGCTAGTGGCCGGCTCCAGTGTGATGACGAACGTCCGCTTGTTGCCGTTTTCCTCCACGGTGCAGCGGCTCGTGACTGGACCCGTGAGTGCCGCCGTGCGGGTCGGTGACTCGAGTGGCTGCGGGCCCGGCGCGGGAGCCTCGGGCTTCTTCAGTGGAACGTCGACCTTGGGATTCCCGGTGAGCAGTCGGATCCCCTCATTGACCTCCATCTTCTTGCCCGGCACCATCGCCGCAAGCACGAGGAAGACGTTCTCCTCGGTAGCAGGAAGGTTTCTTGCGTGGAGTTCTTTCGTGACTGGCTCGACGTTCTTGGGGGCTGCCTCGAGCGGATCTCCCTCGAACACCTCGAGCTCGAGCTGCTCGCTGGCGATCTTCACCACCTCCGGGTCCGGTGGCAGCGGCGTCCTCCCGAAGTACCCAAGAACGGCCTTGCCATACCCGGGGTCGATCTTCTTCCAGCGCCCGTAGAGCACATTGTCGAATGCCTGCAGCCAGTACTGCTGGCTTCCCGGCGTGACGCTTGTCCAGGCGCCACCTGCCTCGACGACGACCGGGAACTCCGCCAGGACCTCGCTGTACCGTTCGAGAATGCCGGCCTTCGCCATCATGTGGACGTTCGGGCCGATGGCGCCGCCAGGCATGGGGAAGCCCAGCACCCGGGCATCCGGCGTCGTGGTAGTGGGGTTGAAGTTGTAATCCGCCAGTGACTCGTTCAGCATGTTCTCGATCTCGGGCAGCTTCGACACGTCGAGATCGAGGCTGTACCCGGTGCCCTTGAGGGCGTGGGCCAGCGAGCGGGCGTCGGGCTGAACGGTGCCGCTGGCCAGCGGTCTGACCGAGAGATCCACCCCGTCCGCCCCACCGGCGATGGCCGCCATGTAACACGCCACGGCGGTGCTCGCGGTGTCGTGGGTGTGCATCCACAGAGGCATCTCCGGAGGCATGATCTTCCTGAGGGCCACTGCCGTCTCGTAGATCGTGCTCGGGTCGGTGGTACCGCTCGCGTCCTTCAAGCAGATACTGTCGATCTGGATGTCACCTTCCAGAAGCTGCTGCCCGATGCAGAAGTAGAACTCGGGCGTGTGGACTCTGTCTGATTGGAACGGCAGTCCCATGAGCGCGATGCAGACCTGATGGTGCATCCCGGCGTCGACGATTGGCTTGCCCGTGTTCACCAGGTTGCGGACGTCGTTCATGTAGTCGAAGTTGCGGTCCCACGTGGTCCCGCTCTCCTTCATCAGCTTTCCCTGCAGTTGTAGGCCGTCGATCGACTGGGTGGTGAGGGTCACGCCGGAGACGGACCTGGTGAGAATCTGGAGATCAACTCCCGGCCCCACCGCCTCTCGCATCTTCCTCATGTCCTCGAAGGGGTTCTCTCCGAGATAGAAGTACGGTGCCTGGTAGCGAGCCCCGCCGCCGAACTCGAAGTGTCTGATGCCTGCCTCGGCGGAGGCCTGCATGGCGGGGAGGAAGTCCGGCAGCCTCACCTTGCCACCGAAAGAGCTCTGTAGCCCATCCCGGAACGGGGTGAACATCACCCGGATCTTCTTGGGGCTGTCGGTGAAGATCATCGTTCCTCCTGGATATTGGCGATCCTGGCTCCCGGGTATGCGGCGAACGCCGCCGCCGTCACCGCGGCCAGGACCGCAGAGTCCGTCGTGGTCACCTTCTCGGGGAACACAGCGATGAGTGCTCGCATGACCACCGCGAGCAGCGTGAGGAGCAGAAAGACCGCAGCAAAGGCGGAGACGCAGACCACCAGCAGACCAGGCGACCCCATAACCCCTCCCTTGAGCGCGCATGCCTGTCGCGGTCCCCGCGCACCGTCGGGGCCGCTGCGGCTCCTCTGCAATAGACGTGGGAACGCCCAGCTCCGCAACCGCTGGCACGGGTGGGGTGGGGTCCCGGCGTTACCCTCCGGTCAGCATCAGCCTGCCCTTGGTGAAGGGCCGCTCCCGGTCCCCTAGATACAATTCGAGGTGATCGCCTAGGTGCGTCACGGTGCCCTCGGCGATCACCTGTGGAGCGGCTCCCGATTCCTCCGCGCATACAGCCACGCGCCGGCCGATCACCAGGGATCGCGCGCGGTAGCGTTCCAGCAGCCGGTCGTAATCGCCGTGCATTAGGAGCTCGTAGTTCCGGTCGAGGGCCTCGCTGAGTCGCGCGAAGGCGTCGCCCTGTGAGAAGACCTCCTGAACCGGCGCGATGTCCCGCAGCGAGCTCACCCGTGGAACGAATGGCGTGGGCTCCACGGCCGGCGTGGTTTCCACGTTCAGTCCGATGCCCACTACCGCGGCGGTGACTCGATCGCCCCGGGTCTGGGTGTGGGCCAGGACCCCTCCTACTTTGGCCCCGTCGACCAGGATGTCGTTGGGCCACTTGATGGCGCTCCTGCGCTCGAAGCCCGAGGCGGCGTCTATCGCGTCGACCAACGAGACCGTGGCGAGTACCATGAAAGCCGTTCCGGACGGTATGACGCGTTGCGCCGGGACAAGGTAGGCGGACAGGTGGATGTTCCCGGGCGCGGTCGACCAATGGCGCCCCTTGAATCCGTGGAAGTGGCGTCCGGTATCCGCGAGGCAGAGGCAACCGTCGGGCAGCGTGCCCTCCCTGCTGCTCAGGTCAACCAGGAGGTCGAACTGGGAGCGGGGCGCATCTCCAACGAGGAACAGGTCGCGCCAGCGTAGTGCACTGGGCAGCTCCGCGTGCCAGACCGGCAGGCCTGAGAACAGATGCCGACACAGTTCCCGCGCTACGGGTGCCTGCCCGGGCTCGAGGTAGGCCCACCCGGCGGCATCGCAACGAAGAAGCCGTCCGGCGAAGTCGACACTGTCGGTGTAGACGAGCATTGCCTAACGTGAGTTGCGGTCCGCGTTGCCCCGCCTCCGCACGGCCCCGGCTTGCTCGGCGGCCCCGCGGGTCATGGCGACTCGGGTTCGAGCCTGAGCGCCACCGAGTTGATGCAGTAGCGCATCCCGCTCGGCGTGGGCCCGTCATCGAACACGTGGCCCAGGTGCGCGTCGCACTCGGCGCACAGCACCTCGGTGCGCCGCATTCCCAGGCTGTCATCGGGCTCGCTGCGCACCGCGTCCGGTGCCTGCGGCGCCGAGAAGCTCGGCCACCCGGTTCGGGAATCGAACTTGGTGTCCGAGCTGAAGAGTGGATGGTCGCAGCAGCTACACCGATAGACTCCGTCGGTCCTACAATCCACGTACTCCCCGGTGAACGCGGGCTCGGTGCCCTTCTGGCGGGCGACGCGGTATTGCTCCGGGGTGAGTTGCTCCCGCCACTCGGCCTCCGACTTCTTCATGGTCCCTCCTCGGGCTCGGCGTCGAGCCAGGCCACGGTGTCTCCTACCTGAATCTCTGCGTCGTCCAGCACCTCCCCGTAGGCTCCTCCGCCCCAATCGGGGACCATCGCCTCCCGCAGTCCAGGACAGGCCGCGTCCATCCGCTCACAGGGCGTGGTCTCACCCCCGATGCGGATGCGGCAGCGGCCCACCTGCAGGACACGGTCCCGTGTGTCGGCCAGCTCGA
>JBDHBX010000005.1:0-122623 GCA_039592335.1 Gemmatimonadota bacterium
CCTCCCGGTCACGCGGTGGCACTCCAGTACCTCGCTCGCGGCCTTCCACCCGGTGAGCAGTCGCTTCACGTCCGTGGCCTGCCCGGGAAGCACCCGGACGAACGCCACGACCGCACGCCCGATCTCCTCCGGGGCCACCCGGGCGTGATACCCCGTGATCACGCCGACGGCCTCGAGCTTGCGCACCCGCTGGTAGGTGGCCGGGGCGCTCAGGCCCACCGCATCACCCAGCTCCTGGTAGGAGGAGCGGCCCGCTGCCTGAAGCAGGGCGACGACGTGCCGGTCGATGCGATCGAGTGCTTCGGACATTGATAGAACTAATATGTCGTATCTCAGCCATATGACAATGGTTTCATCTGTCATATAGCCACTATACAACATATCAATCGGTCGTTCCGGCCCACGCGCAAGAAGAACCCGGAAGGGGCAGAACCCTCCGGGTTTCGTGTCGCGCGGTCGGGAGGTGCTCTACCTGGGCGCGGAGAAGATGCGGCTCCAGCGAATGCCGGTGATGAACGGCAGGGGCATCACCCCGTTCCTGTCGAAGCTGTAGTAGATGACGAGCGGTCGCCCGGCGATCCGATCGCGGCCCAGGAACCCCCAATACCGTGAGTCGTAGGAGTTGTCGCGGTTGTCCCCCATGACGAAGAACGAGTCGGGCGGTACGGCGATCGGCCCCCAGTTCTTGAGCGACGGCCGGTAGGCGCGGCGGTCGCGATCCACGAGGTAGCGCACCTGCCAGTCGCGCATGCGCGGGTCCTCGGGATCGCTCATCTGGTCGCCCTGCCGTGCGTGCAGCTCCCGCACGGCGTCGCCGTTCAGGTGCAGCACCCCTCCGATCATGGACAGTGTGTCCCCCGGCAGTCCCACTACGCGCTTCACCACATTCACGCCGCGCTCCTCGGGCGACTCGAAGATCACGATGTCGAACCGACGCGGCTCGCGGAACGCGGGAAGGCGCTTCCTGACGATCGGGATTTCCGCCCCGTACAGCGCCTTGTTCACGAACAGGAAGTCTCCAACGAGCAGCGTGTTCTCCATGCTGCCCGAAGGAATGCGGAACGCCTCCACCAGGAGCGCACGCAGGAAGAACCAGATCACGAGCGCGATGACGATCGACTTGATCCAGTCCTTCGCCGACTGCGACGTGGACTTCCGGGCCGACCGCGCTTCGACCGGCTCCGGCTTCGACTGCTTCGCTTGCGGCTGCTCCCGCTGTGACTTCTTCTGCATCACCTACTGCATACCTCCACCTACAGGTTCTACCCAGTCGGCGATGAAGATGTTCGTCTCACCTCCTACCTCCCCATAACGGTTCGACGCGAACACCAGTTTCGATCCGTCCGGCGAGAACATCGGGAAGCCGTCGAACTCGCCGTGCGTCGTCACCTGGACCAACCCGGAGCCATCACGATTGACCATGTACAGATTGAAATCCCGGGAGCGCGGGTTGTGGTGGTTCGACGAGAAGATGATCCGCCGGTTGTCGGGGTGGAAGAACGGCGCGAAGTTGGCGCCCCCGAGATCCGTCACCTGCCGCTGGTTGGAGCCATCCGCATCCATCACCCAGATCTCCATGCGGCTGGGCCGCACCATGTTCTGGGCCAGGAGCCGGCGGTAGTCCTCCCGCCCTTCCCCCACCTCCGGGTGCCACGCCCGGTACACGATCGTCCTTCCGTCGTGCGAGAAGAACGGCCCACCGTCATACCCCAGTGTGCTCGTGAGCCGCCGCACGTCGGTGCCGTCCACGTTCATCGTGTAGATATCGAGGTCACCGTCCCGGGTGGACGTGAACACGATCTGCTCGCCGTCCGGAGAGAGCGTCGCCTCTGCGTCGTAGCCCGGTGAGCTGAACAGCGTCTCGAGCTGACTGCCGTCGGGGCGGGATGTGTACACGTCGAAGTCGTACAGCGGCCAGACGTACCCCTGGCTGAAATCGGGGTTCGGCGGACAGCGCTCGCCGGCGTGGAACGTGCTGGAGTACAGCACGCGCGCGCCGCCGGAGTGGAAATATCCGCACGTCGTGCGGCCCAGCCCGTTCGACACGAGGCGCATGCCGCTTCCGTCCGTATTGATCAGGTACTGCTGATCGCAGGTGGTATCGGAATCGGTGCGCTGGAAGATGAGCTGCGTACCGTCGGGCGAGAAATACGCCTCGGCGTTCTGCCCGCCGAACGTGAGCTGGGCGAGGTTGGCGAAGTAGGGCTCGTCCGCTTCGGGCGCGCGGCCCACCCCCTGGGAGTCCGGCTGCTCGCCGGCACAGGCCGCGAGCGTCACCCCGAGGGTGATGGTCGCGGCGGCGCGAACGCCCGAATCTGGTCTCAGCATCCGACAAGTATAACCGGTTCGGGAATGTGTAACGCCCAGCGGCCGGTAGTGGGGTGGCGCAGCCACGGGGCTGCACGCGACCGACCGCTGGGCGTGGAACCGCAGTCAATGCCGCTAGAAGAAGAACCCCAACTCGAGCCGTGCGGCCACGCCCGTGCCTTCGGTCAGGAAGCCACCAGCGGTGCGACCGGCCACGGTGAGAAACAGGTTACGTGTTTCCAGCCCGATCCCGCCGCTGAACCCGATGTCCTGTGCGCCGCCCACGATCAGGCCTACCCGCAGCGGCAGTTGGCGGATGAACCGCCAGGTCGTGCCCAACTCACCCTCGAAGGGATACTCGAACACCGTGCCGGTGGTCTTGAGTCGGGCACTGAGGTCGAGCTGCAGGAATCGATTGGCCCAGGCACTGGCCGCAAAGCGGATGATGCGGGGGAGCTTGAGCTCAACCGACGTGGTATCCAGCACGACGAAGTCCGTCTTCAGCGAATCCAGCACCTCGCTGATGTGCGTGGAGTACACCTCAGACGTCTTCCTCTTATGCTCGAGGTTCTCCACCGTCACGGTCCCCAGATTGGCGAACATCGCCTCGAGCGCGATGCCCGACGTGGGCCACTCGAGCCGGACCAGGAAGTCACCGGCCAGGTCGGAGCCCAGCGAGATGTCCGTGAAGTCGACGTCCGTTGAGGCGAGCACATCGACAGTGAGATCAGCCGCCAGGCTGTCGACGGTCGCATAGAGCCGGCTATCGATGGACGTGGTTCCGGCGTAGTAAAAGACGGGTTTGATCAGCCGGGCGCCTCCTCCAAGCGTCAGGACGAGACCGTCGGGGCTCCCGATCGGTCCGAGCCGCACCACCGCGTGTGCCCCGAACTCCTCTGTGCCCAGCGCGACGCCCTTCGTATTGCCCAATGCGAAATCCTGTAGCGCGACGTTACCGTCGCGCAGCAGGCTCACGGCGCCGTCGTCCACGTTCCCGACCCCGTAGGAGCGCGCCTTGGCCGAGATACCCAGGCTGAAATGCCTACCGAAGGGCCCGCCGAGGTAGAACCCGCCCTCGAACTCAGCGTCCATGCGAAACCCCTCGCCGTCGGGCACCTGCGACAGCATATCGAGATAGTCGCCGTAGAGGTCCGCGTCGTTGTCGATCAGGTACCACAGGGCCCGGGCATCGGCGATGCTAACCGTGTTGTTGCCGGCCAAACCACCACCAGAGATCACGAGCCCCCAGTGGGGAATCATGACATGGCGGAACGGATCCACCCTGAGCTGCGGGGTACGACGGTACGCCATCGGCACCTTCGCTGCCTGGGCGTCTTCCGGCACCGCCTGTGCGAACAGCTCGCCCCCGAGGGGCAGAGTCGCGGCAAGCACCAGGACGAAGCTCAAGCGCCTCATGGGGTACCCCCTCCATTCGTCACGTGAATCGCCATGATGGCGCTCACGCCCACCCAATCGCCTGTTCGGATGGCGCTGCGCCCGCCCGGCGGCGGGAACAACCTAAGCCGGATCCCAGCGGTGAACCACTCGCCCATGAAGGCCCGTGCCTCGGCGCCGGAGAGGTTCACGCCGGTGACAACCGCGGTGGCCTGGGTCACCCGGCCCTGGGCGTCCACCTGTCCCGGCGCGACGGTCACGACGTCGATCGGGATCTGATCCTGGGCCGGCGCCGAGAAGGCGTCGGTGAGCGAGTCGGCCACCGCGATGATGGTCGCCTCGACTCCGAGAGAGGTCGAGTTCTCGATGTCGAGTGT
This sequence comes from Gemmatimonadota bacterium, assembly GCA_039592335.1. Lineage (GTDB taxonomy): Bacteria > Gemmatimonadota > Gemmatimonadetes > Gemmatimonadales > GWC2-71-9 > WVYX01. The sequence goes on from JBDHBX010000005.1 coordinate 4,080, forward strand.
CACCACCGCGGAGTCGGTGCGGGCCGCGATGTCGTCGGCGTCGTCGTCGTCGAAGCGGAGCCCCTTCTCCGCCAGGCTGCTGTCCACGGTCACCCCGGCGGGCGGCAGCGTGAAGTCGAACCCGATCACCGGCTTGAGCGTGACAAGGAGCTCGTCGGTGGCCGAGATGGTCGCGTTGGAACCGTCACCCACCGTGACGTCCCCCGCGCCCACGAGGGCTACCCACTCGCCGTCCAGCAGCATGTCCACCAGGCGGTCCACCAGGGCGGCAGAGAAGAGCGTGTCCAGCGCCGTCCCGCTGCGCGGCACGGCAAACGTGTTGACTCCGGGATCGGCCACCGGTACACGAATCGGGGTCCCGGTACCGTCGGTCTGCCAGTCGGGCTGTCCCCCCGCGCTGTCCAGGTTGCCGGTGACAGAGTCGATTCGCACGACGCCAATGAGGAAGTCCGTCAACGTTGCCGGCGCGTCGGCCTCATTCACCACCGTGACGACGGCGAAGGCGGTATTCAGGGTGGCGTCGCGGGCCGCGTCCTCAAACTCGCCCAGGTTGAGGAGGGTATCAGACAGGAACCGGACACCATCCTGTACGGAGAACATGACCGGTGGAAGCGGTCCGGAGACAGGTCCCGTGACGGCGCCCACGTCGAGGCCGAAGTTCCCTTCGGCGACCTCCACAGCCAACAGGCCATCGGAGAGCGTGACCGTGCTCACCCCGAGGAAGTCGGTGAAGACGGAATCCACGTAGAACGTGTCCCTGGCAACCGGAAGGCTGAGCTGCGCCGTCCGTGCCGGTCCGTCCTGAAGCTCGTTCCTGGCGTCGGTAATGCTGGCGGGCTCGCACGCCGTGACAGCCACACCAACAGTCAGGAGGGCCGGAATGAATCTCGTGATTCGCACGCCTACCGATCCTTACGGAGGAATTGTGGCAAGATGCCGCAATCTTGGGGTGCCCTGAACCGCAATCAAGTGCCTAAATCACATGCCGGACAGTGACTTAGCGCACAAAGGGGCGGGCGCGCGGGCTTGGGGACCCGTGAACCCGCCCCTGGGGGCAGAACCGGGGCGCCGGGAGGCGCCTGCGGCGGCGAGGAGGCTACTCCTCGCCCATGTAGGGATACCGGTACTCCGTGGGCGGGATGAAGTTCTCCTTGATTGACCGCGCCGAGACCCAGCGCAGCAGGTTCATCATGGAGCCCGCCTTGTCGTTCGTGCCGCTGGCACGGGCCCCGCCGAACGGCTGCTGGCCCACCACCGCGCCAGTGGGCTTGTCGTTGATGTAGAAGTTGCCAGCTGCATGCCGCAGTCGCCGCGCCGCCGCCGTGGCCACTTTGCGGTCGGCCGCGAACACCGCACCCGTCAAGGCGTACGGCGAGGTCTCATCCACCAGCCGGAGCGCGTTCTCCCACTCCGACTCCTTGTACACGTACACCGTCACGACCGGCCCGAAGATCTCCTCGCACATCAGCTTGAAGTCGGGCTTGTGCGCCTGCACCACGGTGGGACGGATGAAGTAGCCCTCCGACTTGTCGCACTCGCCGCCGACCAGCACTTCGGCATCCCTCGAGCCGCGCGCGTGCTCGACGTACCCGGAGATGTCGTCGAACGACTTCTCGTCGATCACGGCACCCATGAAGTTGCGGAAATCGGCCACGTCGCCCATCGGGATGCCGGCCACCTGATCCAGCAAGTCGCCCCTGATACGCTTCCACAGCGTGTCGGGAACGTACACACGGGAGACCGCCGAGCACTTCTGACCCTGGTACTCGTAACTGCCGCGCACGATCGCGGTGACGAGCGCGTCGGGGTCCGCGCTCGCATGGGCGATGATGAAGTCCTTGCCCCCCGTCTCACCCACGATGCGGGGATACGTCTTGTACCTCCCGATGTTCTCCCCGATGGTCCGCCAGAAGCTCTGGAAGACGCCCGTGGAGCCGGTGTAGTGAATGCCACCGAAGTCCGGCGAGTCCAGCACCACCTGCGTCACGGCGCGGGGGTCGCCCGGCAGGAAGTTGATCACCCCGGGCGGCACGCCGGCCTCCTCGAACATCCGCATCAGGTAGTAGCCGCTGAACACCGCGGGGCGCGAGGGCTTCCACACCACCGTGTTCCCCATGATGGCCGGGGCGCTCGGCAGGTTGCCTGCGATGGACGTGAAGTTGAAGGGGGTGATCGCGTAGATGAATCCCTCCAGCGGACGATACTCCACGCGATTCCACATCCCGGGAGCCGAGAGCGGCTGGTCTTCGTACAACCGCTCGGCGAAGTGCACGTTGAAGCGGAAGAAATCGATCAGCTCGCAGGCGGCATCGATCTCCGCCTGATGGGCCGTCTTGCTCTGGCACAGCATCGTCGCGGCGTTCACGATGTCCCGCCACGAAGTGGCCAGCAGGTCGGCCGCCTTGAGGAACACGCTGGCGCGGTCCTCCCAGGACCACTGCGACCACTCCTTCCACGCCTCCCGCGCGGCCTTGATGGCCATTTCCGCTTCGTCCTTGCCGGCCATGTGCCACGTGGCCAGGAGGTGCCCGTGACGATGCGGCATCACCGCCTTGTAGATCTTGCCGGTCCGGACCTCCTTGCCGCCGATGATCAGGGGGAACTCGATTTCCTGCCGCTGCATCTCGGCCAGGGTCATCTTCAGCGCCGCGCGCTCGGGCGTCCCCGGTGCATAGGAGCAGACTGGCTCGTTGATGGGAATGGGAACCTGAATATCACCGCTCATCCTCAGTCACTCCTTCCACCCAAACAGAGAACCGTTCGGTCTATCGTCAAGAAGGCCATGTAAGATGCACAGGGAGCAGCGGCGATTCCACGGCCGGCGCCGGCCGCGCCCTGAAGGCGAGCCCGATGGCCAGCAACTGAACGACGATCTCGACGAGCAGGAGGACGAACGCGCTCATGAGACGACGCCGCTCGGGAAGCCCGGGCAGTACGGTGCAGCACGTGAGCGGTGTGCCGCCCCGCTGCGACTGCCCAAAGCTAAGGCCCCCATGAGGCCTCAGGTAGCGGTGCCGTCGGGGGTGCTAGAAGTAGAGGTGCGCCTCCAACGTTATCACATCCAGGTCGCTCAGGTCGTCGGCCTCGTCCCAGCGGACCCAGAAGCTCGAGAGCTGCACGAACGGGACGGGGAATGCCTCGAGCCCCACGCGGGTACGCGTCCGCTGATCGCCCTGATCTTCAGGGCGCCCGCCGACCCCGTCGCGAATGCTCGCGGTCGGATCCTGGAAGCCATACGTGACCTTGAGATTGAGCCCCCTGACGATCAGCCAGTCTCCTTCCACGAAGGCCAGGACCTGATCGCGGTCCGTCGACGCCGGATCGTCGAAGGAGTCGAACATGAGGTCGGCCTCACCGAGGAACACCAGAGGTCCCACCGAGACCCCGGCGTAGGCGCCCACGATCTCCCGGTGCGCGCCGGGCTCCGCGTTGCGGGCCGCGGAGGCCCCAACACGCCACTGCCGGAAGGTGAGGACCGCGTTCGTCGCGATCAGCTTCTGACTGTTGTTGTCGGTCCCGCTGAAGCTGCCGTTGGTGACCGACAGGGCCCACGTGAGCGGGCCCGGTTCGATGCCCACCTCGACGCCGACGTCACCCGTGCGGTACGTGAAGTTCGTCTGGGAGCGGATGAACTCGTCATCGTCCCACAGCCGCCAGCCGTAGGGCAGGAGAAACTTTCCCACCTTCGCGTAGCCGTTGAGTGGCTTCCACGCGGCCATGCCGAACACTTCGCGCGCCTTGGCCTGGTCGGGCTCTACCGTGTGGTCGAGGTAGAAGGTCAGGATCTCGTCGATCAGCCGTGCCTCGAGCTGCACCTGGGACTCCTTGACGGCAAATGCCGTGCGCGGCTCGACGCCGCTCGTGAGCGCCCAGTCGAACGCACCTCGGAAGTCCAGACCGATGGCGACCCAACTGGCGAGGTTGCGGCTGCGCGCGTCGAACGTGCGCATGGGCAACTGGGTCTGGGACCAGACGCTCCCGAAGTCGTTGCGGCCTCCGCCGCCGGTGCGGTTCACGTGGCACTGCGAACACTTGAGCCCCGTGCGCAGCGCCAGGTACGGCTCAGCCGTAGCGGCGTGCAGCGGTACCAGCGCTAGCACCAGCACCAGCACCAGCGCCAGCGCCAGTGTGAACGGTCGCATCCGTTTCACCTCCGCCGAGCCTAGTTGTTCGGCGCTCCAGCGGTGATCCAGGCGCGGATCGTGTCGATGTCCGCCTGGCTGAGCGGTATCCCGCCCAGTGGCATGCGCCCACCCGACCCACCGACCGAGGCCTGCGTGCCCTGGATCTTGTGGACCAGATAGCTCTGGTCGGGCTGGTTGGGCTCGATGCGATCCAGACCGGATTCGTTGGACGGCACGTCCACTGTGTTGCCGAAGGTCTGCCCGGGGCCAAGGTTCATCCCCTCCTGCGGGGAGGCCCCCGAGTGGCAGCCGGATAACGCGCAGTTGGCACTCAGAATGGGCTGCACGTCGCCCGTGAGCGTGGGGGTGCCACCACCGGTGCTGCCGTTTCCTCCGCCGTTGTCGCCGTTTCCACCGTTGTCGGGGGCGCTGCTATCGGAGCAGGCAAGCCCGCCCACGAGCAGCAACGGGAGAACGAGGCTTGCTGGACGAGATAGGGCCATGCGTGCCCTCCGGCTCGGGGAGAAATCCTAGCGATCTACTCGGAAAACCCGACGGGGGGGAGGAATGTTCCGTCCCCGGGGATTCCCCCATGCCGGGCGCCTGGACACGGCCCAAGCCGCTGGTTAGTCTGCGGGCTCCTCTCCTCCCGGAGGACCACATGCGTCTGCTCTTCTCCCTGGCGGCCCTGGTGTTGCTCGCACCCGCCGCCACAGCGCAGGAACTCGAGCGTCCCAGCGACTGGATGGTCCGGTTCGACCGGTCCGGCGCCAGCGAGTCCGATCTGTACTTCGTCACCATGCCGCCCGGATGGCACGTCACAACCGGCCCGGCGGGCATTCTCTACGACCCGTCTCGCACGGCGGAGGGCGAGTACCGTCTGAGCGCCGAGATCTTCCTGTTTCCGGGGGAGCGCCGAGAGGGGTTCGGCGTCTTCTTCGGTGGCCAGGACTTGAGCGGCCCCGATCAGGCCTACACCTACTTTCTGATCCGCAAGGACGGCCGATTCCTGGTGAAGACGCGGAGCGGTGCCGAGACCGCGGTCGTGGTGCCGTGGACCGAGCACGTGGCCATCGTGCCGCACGACGGGGGCGAGGAGGCGGTCAACAACGTCCTGGCGGTCGAGGCCGGCACCGACGAGGTCCACTTCTACGTGAACGGCGAGATGGTAACCAGCGTGCCCCGCTCGGAGCTCGTGTGCGACGGCGTGGTGGGCCTGCGCGTGAACCACAGCCTGAACGTCCACGTGAGCAGTCTGTCGGTGGAGGCGGCGGGGTCCGGCTAGGCCCGGGCTTGTGGCCCAGGGCGGCTAGCAAGTGGTTCCTTGATACGATTCTAGTTCAATGGAATACCATCAAATAGAATCGTGGTCGTTGCCCTCCTCCCCTAGCCCATGCTGATGGTCATGGAGCCCACGCTAGCGGCGAGGATTCCAACCAGAGCGGCCAGCGCGTAGGAAAACAGGCCAGCCTTCTTGCCTATCCCGGCCCCGAGGTACAGAGAGGGCGTGCTGGGACCGTCGTAGTACCGCGCCCACTCGCAATCCGGCCCGCCGGGAGAATCGGGCCCACAAAGAGGCTCCGGGGTGCCCTCGGCCGGGGCATAATCCAGCTCTGCCGTGAAGTGGAGCCAGTCGTTCAAGCTGTACCCCGCGCCCACCACGACGCCGGGGCCGGCGAGCCCAAAGAACTCCGTGCCTTCGGAGGTGAGGAGCAGGCCGGCCGAGACATCGAATCGGTGGGACCCGCCGAGCCAACGCCGGTAGCGGCCCTTGAGGCCCGCGCGTCCCGTTTCGAACCCGAAGTCGTGGCCGCCGAACACGGTGAACCCCACCGCTGCGTTGTCCAGGCTCTTCATCCAGCCGACCTCGGCCGTGAGGTAGAAGGCGCTCTGTCCTGCGCTCGAGGACACCCGGTAGCGGGCGTGGGCCTCTGTGATCAAGTAGGAGCTGCACTGCTCGGGATGTGCAGCGAAGAAGCAGAAGCCCTTTGGATGCTGAGGCACCAGGCTTGTCGCGTCATGCACCTGGGCCCGGACGGCGCACGGGGCGAGGCTGCACAAGGCGATGGCGGCAAACGTAGCGCGACGCATGAGTTCCTCCCGCGATGGCTACGCACACCGTCGCTGGGGGCCGTCAAGTGATGGTCAAGCGAGGAACGGCGCCGGTCGGGAAAGGAAAGAGCCCACACAGAAGTGCGGGCTCGACCGAGTGGCCAGGGACGGAATTGAACCGCCGACACGGGGATTTTCAGTCCCCTGCTCTACCAACTGAGCTACCTGGCCGGGGGCGGATAATCTACTCAAACCGGGCCGTCGCGGCAGCCCTGCGTGAGCCGTGCGGCTACCCGGGCGGGCGGTCCCCCGATTCCAGTCCCTCACCAGGCAGCACGATGTCGTCCTCCGCCTCATCCGACACGTAGCGGTCCAGCTCGGCGGCGTCCGGGTATCGCTCCCGCGCGATGAGGATCACCTGGCGCGCACGCTGCGGGTCCTGCTTGACGGTGCGGTAGATCTCCTCGAGCCGGATGGCCGCGTTGATATCGACCCTGCGGGACGCGCCGCGCCGCAGGTGGTTCTCCAGGAGCGCGATCGTCTCCTCCAGGTTGGGCCGCATCCCCGCCGAGGAGCCCATCACGCCGCCCCCGAGCAGCTGATCGGACACCCAATCGCCGACGGGCATGAACACATACTCCAGCAGCAGGTCCCAACTCCACCACACGATGCCGCACATACCGGATGCCACGAACCAGCGCGGATCCTCCCGCACGACGAAGCCGATGCCGGCAAAGGCGATCGTGGCCGTGCCGAAGATCCCGCGCACCACCTTCGTGATGGAAAACGGCATTGCTCCCGATCCGCGCCTCACGTACCCTCCTTCGCGCCGTCGGTGGGAACGTACCGCAATGCATAATGCCTCCCGTGCCCCCCGCAAGCGCCATTGGGTCCCGGTGGGAATCCAATCCAAGCCAGCGCGGGGGCGACGCTTGGCGAGGCCACGTCGCGCCCGGAAGTTGCTACATTCTGGGCGGCGCTGCTCCAGCACTGACACCGCGAGGCGCGAATGAACGAGTTCCAGGTAGTGATCCTCCGGCTGCAGGGGAAGGCCCGCGAAGACGAGGACGCCATGACCGACCTCATGAACGAGCGCGCCCGCATGGGGTGGATCTTCCACTCGCTCCAGCCGCTTCCCGACGAGAAGGTGGCCATGGTCTTCTCGCGGGAGGCATAGGGCCGCCCAGGGCTCAGACATCCCCAGAAGGAGCACTCCCATGCCGGCCGATCAACCGACCTGCATCGCGACCCGTCGCACCTACGACGGGAAGCTGGTCAAGGTGGAGGTGGACACCGTGCGCGGACCCTCCGGCGCCGAGTACGACCTCGAGATCGTGCGCCACCCGGGCGCGGCCGCCGTAGTACCCCTCCTGTCCGACCCCGCGAGCCCCGATCCCACCGTGCTGCTCATCGAGCAGTACCGCTACGCTACCGGCGGGACGATCTGGGAGGTCCCGGCAGGGGTGCTGGAGGCCGGGGAGGACCCTGCGGACTGCGCCCGCCGGGAGCTGACCGAGGAGACCGGCGCGGTCGCCGAGACGGTCGAGCACCTGACGACCGTCTACACCACGCCGGGCTTCACCGACGAGCAGATCCACGTGTTCCTGGCCACGGGGCTCTCGCAGGGGGAACCAAAACACGAGGCCAATGAGTTTATCAAAATGAAACCACTGCCCCTTGCCAGGGCACTGGAAATGATCCGGGACGGGGAGATCGTGGACGCCAAGTCGATCGTGGCGCTGCTGTACGTCGCCGGGTACCGCCTCAATATGTAGACGGTGTCACTGCACGAGGACAGCTGACCCGTCCCGGGCGGTATCGGGGATCTCCCGATGGGCCGCTCCCTATCCCGTTTTCATATAGGCACTTACACCAAGGGACCCCGTGGCGGGGACCCAATCGGTACGGTTTGTGCGAAATTACGCCGCGGGAAGGAGGAGACCTTAGCGAACCGTTTCTTGTCCGAATGAGGGCCACCTGCTTCGGCGGGGCGCCCGGGAGCTACCAACAATGACCGCACCCATCGAGACCCGCGCGCGGGCAAGGCCCGCGACCGCCCCAGGGGCAGAGCGCCCCGGTCTTCGCGAGTTGGACGACTCGCGGGTGGTCGCGGCGTACCTGGCTGGGAGGGACAGGGCGTTCGATGAGTTGGTCGATCGCTACCAGAAGCGGTTGCTCAACTTCATCTACCGGACGATTGGCGATCGCGAACGCGCCGAGGACCTGGTACAGGAGGTCTTCATTCGCGTCCATCGCCACCTGCAGCGGTTCGACCAGAGCAAGAAGTTCTCGACCTGGATCTACACGATCGCGTCGAATCTGGCGAAGAACGAGCTGCGGAATCGCAGCCGCAGCCCGCTGGTCCTCTTCCAGACCATCAAGAAGAACTGGGAGGCCGACCACCGGCCGCTCCAGTTCGAGGACCCGGGTCACCGACCGGAAGACCTCTACCGCAGACGGCAGCTGCGCGAGTTGGTCGAAGCATCGGTCGCCCAGCTCCCCAAGCACCACCGCGTGGTGTTCGTGCTGCGGGAGCTGGAAGGGAAGAGCTACGAAGAGATCGCCGAGATCACGAAGTGCAACCTGGGTACCGTGAAGAGCCGCCTGAACCGGGCTCGCAATCGGTTTGCCCAAATCATTGGGCCGCAGTTGGACTAGCGGCCGACGTGTCCACCTCCGCGGACACATGAGGGAGGGCCCATGGCCCTCCCTCTTTTCGTCCTCGCCCTGCAGATTCCCGACTTCCGACCCGGGGAACTTCCTGGGCAGGGCGCGGTACCAACGATGGCACTACTCTTATCCATGCATTGCGCTGAATTCCTGGAGCACTACTCCGACTACCGCGACGGGCTGATCGAGGATCAGGCCCTGCTGGAGCAACTGAACCAGCATCTCCTGACGTGCCCGCAGTGCACGCGCTACGACGCCCGGCTCGCCCGTGGCGTCACAGTGCTGCGCACCCTCAGCCATGTGGATCCCTCGCCGGGCTTCCGCCGACAGCTCGCTCACCGGCTGACGCTGCCGGCGGTCGAGGCGGAGCAGCCGATCATGCCGGCGTCCGCTGGGCTCCTGGTGGCCCTGATGGTCGTCACGGCCGCAGCACTCTTCCTGTGGCACGGGTCGGCCGATGCCCCGCAGGCCGAGGTGGCCGAGCGGAGCGCCCCGGCGCCCGCGGCAGTGGTGGTGGTGAGCCCGGGGGTGCCCCTCGTCGGATTCGCCGATTTCAGCGTGCCGGCCCTCGACGGCGAGTGGCCCGCGCCCGGCACCGAGGACGAACCCGTCTCTCTGCGGACGGCCATCTCACCGTAACGGGCCCTCAGGGTTTCTAACCCACCTACCGGTCGGTAATTTCCGCCGTATATGGCGGCGGCCCTTTCCTTTGACTCCGCGTACCGTCAGATCCGTCGCGGCGACCTCGCTCCCGTCTACTACCTGACCGGCGAAGAGGACGTCCTCAAGGACGAGCTCATCACCTTCGTCCAGCAGCAGGTCGTTGACCCTGCGAGCCGCGACTTCAATCTCGACGTTCGCTCCGCCGGAGACTTGGACGGCGAGAGCCTGCACACGCTGGTGGAAACGCCACCCATGCTCGCCGAGCGTCGGGTCGTGGTGGTCAAGAATCTCGAGCAGTGGCGCAAGAACGCGAAGGTGTGGCGGGTGCTGGAACAGTACCTGGCGAACCCGTCGCCCACGACCGTGCTCCTCATCGTGCACGGTGCCGGCGAGGCCCCGAACGCCAAGCTCAAGGCCCACGCCGTGCACGTGAAGCTCGAGCCTCTGAACCCCGAGCGGCTCGTGCGCTGGGTGGAGCGCAGGTCGAAGGAGACAGGCTTCACCATCGAGCCGGAGGCCGTCGAGCATCTGGTGAGCGCGGTGAGCGGAGACCTGTCGCACTTGGCGATGGAGGTGGAGAAGCTGGCGGCGGCGGCGCCGGAGGGGCGACCGCTCGGCGTGCAGGACGTCTCCCATCTGGTTGGCGTGCGCCGCGGCGAGACCCCGCACGATTGGGTCAATGCCGTGCTGCAACACGACATTCCGCTGGCGATCGGCATGCTCGAGCAAGTACTCGCCAGCTCGGGTGTCACCGGAGTGCGGCTGGTTGGGATGCTGGGCACCGCGCTGGTGGGAGTGCGACTGGCGCGCGCGCTGCTCGACTCCGGAACGCCGCCGGGTCGAGTCGAGGGCGCGGTGCTCAGCCACATCCAGAAGGCACGACCCTTCGGCCTCGGAAACTGGAAGGCCGAAGCACGCCGCTGGACAGCGGCTGCCCACCACTGGGGAGCCCGGGATCTCGAACGGGCGCTGCGGGCGGCGTACGGTGCCGACCGAGCACTCAAGTCCACCACCACGAGTGACCACGCCGGCACGCTGAGCGACATGCTTCTCACTCTCGCCACCGGAAAGGCCGCCGCATGAGACGATTCGTCGTGTTCACCTGGCTGCTTTGCGCCGCGGCGCCCCTGACTGCCCAGGAGGACTCCACCTTGAGTGTGGCCGCGCGGCTGGCTACCGAGGGTCAGGGCGACTCGGCGCGCGCCCTGGTGCAGTCGCGCCTGCGAGAAATCTCTCTCGCGGACTCGCTCTACCCGCAGATGCTGTACGCGGCCGGCGTGGTGGCGGCCGACGCGGACAGCGCCACCCTCTACTTCAGACGCGTGAGCATCGAGTACTCCCGCTCGGCGTGGGCCGACCGCGCGCTGCTGCGTCTCGCCCAGCTGTCATTCGCATCCGGCGATTACGTTTCCGCGCGCCGCTCGGCAGAGCGCATCCTCATGGACTACCCGCTCAGCGAAGTCCTGGCCCACGCGAGCTTCTGGGCGGGCCGTTCCCTGATCGAGCTGGGTAGCCCCACAGAGGGGTGTCAACTTCTGGTGAGCGCAGAGGCCGGCGCCGACGGGGATGTGGAGCTCGCCAACCGAGCCCGGTACCATCTGCAGCGCTGCAGCGGTGCGCTAGCAGCGGGTGATTCGGGAGCCGATACCACGGCAACCCAGCCCGCCGCGACGCGGGGGCAACCGGTGTATGCCGTGCAACTGGCCGCGGTCCAGAGTGCGGCCGCCGCCGACGAGCTGATGCGCACGCTCTATGCGGAGGGATACGAGCCTCATGTGGTACGCAGCCCGGACGGGCTGCTAAAGGTTCGCGTCGGGCGCTACGCCGACCGCGGCGACGCGCAGCGCCTCGTCGGGGACCTGCGGCGCAGGTTCGGCGGCAACCCGTTCGTCGTGGAGGAGCAGCAGTGAGCCCGAGGCGCCGCACGCCCGGCACGCCCGGCACGCCCGAAACCCCGCTCATGCAGCAGTACCGAGAGATCAAAGCGCGCCACACCGACGCGATTCTGTTCTTCCGCATGGGCGACTTCTACGAGATGTTCCTCGACGACGCCAAGCTCGCCGCGCGAGAACTGGGGCTCACGCTCACCAGCCGTAACAGTGGTGCCGCCGCGGACATTCCCTTGGCAGGTGTGCCGGTCAAGGCCGCCGCCGGGTACTTGCGGCGTTTGGTGGAGCGGGGATATCGCGTGGCGATTTGCGAGCAGGTGGAGGACCCCAAGCTGGCCAAGGGGGTTGTGCGGCGCGAGGTCGTGGAGACCGTGAGCCCCGGCGCGATCTTCGACGCCGACTGGCTCGACGGCACGCGCAACAACTTCCTGGTGGCCGTCTTGCCGGGCGACCCCGCGGGCATGGCTGCGCTCGACCTCTCGACCGGCGAGTTCGTGCTAGAGACGGTCGACCCCACCGATCTTCCGGCCACGCTCGCGCGGTATGACCCGCGTGAGATCGTGCTGCCCGAGGGCGACGCACTACCGTTTCTCGACGCACAGGTCATGACGACTTCCCGCCAGGCGTGGGACTTCGAGCCCCAGCAGGCCGAGACCGACGTCGCGAAGCGCTTCGGACTCAGATCGCTGGACGGTCTCGGCCTCATCGACACCGACCGGCCGGCGCTCGGTGCCGGGGGCGCCCTGCTGCGGTACGCGAGCGAGCTCCAGCCGGGCGGGATGCCCCAGCTCGCGCATCCCACCGTGCGGCGCCCCGGTGTGGCGATGCCGCTCGACGAGATGACGCGGCGCAACCTCGAGCTCGTGGAGCCGATGCGTCCCGGTGACCCCGGCGGCACGCTGCTCGAGGTGCTCGACCGCACCGTCACTCCGATGGGCGCGCGCCTCCTGCGCCAGTGGCTGCTGGCACCGTTGCGCGCGGTCGAGCCGATCAGGGCACGCCACGAAGCCGTCGACGTGCTCGTGCGGGACGAGCGTGGCCGTGAGCGGCTGCGTGACGCACTCGACGGCGTGCGCGACATCGAGCGACTGGCGGGGCGGGCGGCGGCTCACCGAGCCAGCCCTCGGGATCTCGGCGGGCTACGTGATTCGCTCGGCAAGCTGCCCGACGTGAAGAGCGCCCTTGACGGCCTCACGACCCGGGAAGCCAGCGCCCAACTGGAGCGCATCGCCGGGGCGTTCGATCTCATGGCGGACCTGTCCGAGCGTCTCGACGACACCCTGGCCGAACGCCCGCCACCCTCGCTGGGTGCTGCCGACGCCGTCCGCCCAGGCGCTGACGCCGAGCTGGACGAGATCCGCGAGCTGCGGGACGGCGGGAAGCAGTACATCGCCGCGTTGCAGGCGAGCGAACGAGAGCGGACGAGTATTCCGTCGCTCAAGGTGGGGTACAACAAGGTCTTCGGGTACTACATCGAGGTCACCAAGGCACACAAGCAGGCTGTTCCCCACGACTACGAGCGGCGCCAGACGCTCACCAACGCCGAGCGGTACGCCACACCGGAGCTGAAGGAGTACGAGGCCCGGGTGCTGGGAGCCGAAGAGCGGGCGCTGCAGCGCGAGCGCGAGTTGATCGCCGCGCTGTGCGACCTCGTCGCCGAACGGCTCACGCGACTCCAGCGGGTGGCCCGCATGGTGGCGGAGCTGGATGTCTTCGCCGCCCTCGCCGAGACCGCCGCGCGAGAGCGTTACGTACGTCCCGCATTGTCCGAAAACATGGAACTCGACCTACGGCAGTCGCGCCACCCGGTCGTCGAGCGCGTGCTCCCCCCCGGCAAGTTCATTCCCAACGACATCCGACTCGACGACGCCGGCCGCGTGATCTTGCTGACCGGTCCCAACATGGCAGGGAAGTCGACGGTGCTCCGGCAGACCGGTCTCGCGGTGGTGCTTGCGCAGATGGGGTCGTTCGTACCCGCCGACGAAGCGACCGTGGGCGTCGTGGATCGTGTGTTCACCCGCGTGGGCGCGAGCGACAGCCTGGGACGGGGTCAATCCACCTTCATGGTGGAGATGAGCGAGACCAGTGCCATCCTGCACGGCGCCACAGAGCGGAGCCTGGTCCTGCTGGACGAAATCGGCCGTGGCACGGCGACCTACGACGGCGTCGCGATCGCGTGGGCGGTAACCGAGCATCTGCACGACCACGTGGGATGCAAGACGATCTTCGCCACGCACTACCACGAGCTCACCCAGCTCACCGAAGAGTTGCAGCACACCCGCAACTTCAACGTCGCCGTGCGGGAGTCGGGCGACGACGTCGTGTTTCTCCACCGCCTCGAGCCAGGCGGCTCGGATCGCTCCTACGGAATCCACGTGGGCCGACTGGCGGGACTCCCCACAGAGGTCGTCCAACGAGCGTGGCAGATTCTCACGCTGCTGGAATCCGGACACCACGTTGCCGGAGCCACGCCGCCACCGCTGCCCGACGCGGGCCAGCTGACCCTGTTCGCGCAGGGCCCGCACCCGGTGCTCAAGGAGCTGCTGACGCTCGAACCCGAAGCGATGACCCCCTTGGAGGCGCTCAACCGGCTCTCCGAGCTGAAGCGACGCGCCGAGGAACAGTGATGCGTTACCTGTGGCTTGGAATCGCCTTGCTCGCGGCCTGCAGCCCGGAGGACGCGGCACCGCCGCAGGAAGACCCTGTGGCCAGCTCACGCCGCTTCGAGGCGCCCGTCGTGACCAACGCCGAGTCGCCCATCGCCTACCCGACGGACCTCTACCGCCAGGGAGTCGAAGGCACGGTGATCCTGCGGATCTTCGTCGACGAGACGGGCACGGTCGAGCCCGACTCGACGCAGATTGCCGAGGGAAGCGGCTATCCGGAACTCGACGAGGCGGCGCTCGATGGTGTGGCAGCGATGCGCTTCGCTCCGGCTCGGCGCGACGGCCAGCCGGTCGCGAGTTCGTTTCTGCAGCCGGTGCATTTCAGGCGTCCCGACGGATCCGGGGGAGGAGGTAACCAGTGAGTGAACGTCACAAGCGGGCGTATGGGGACGTGCTCGAGACCATCGGGTGGACGCCGCTCATCCGGCTCAACCGGGTGACAGCAGGTATCCGCACACCGGTGTACGGCAAGGCAGAGTTCTTCAACCCCGGCGGGTCGGTGAAGGACCGCATCGGCATTGCGATCATCGAGGACGCCGAGCGCCGCGGCGAGCTCAAGCCGGGGGGCGTGATCGTCGAGGGCACGTCGGGAAACACCGGGGTGGGTCTGGCGCTGGCGGCTGCCCTCAAAGGTTACCGCTGCGTCTTCACGATGCCCGACAAGATGTCATCCGAGAAGGTGCGGCTCCTCAAGGCCTTCGGGGCCGAGGTGGTCATCACGCCCACGGCCGTGCCGCCCGACCATCCCGACAACTACGTCATGAAAGCCAAGGCCATCGCGAAGCAGACACCCAACGCGATCCTCGCGAACCAGTTCTACAATCAGGTCAACCCGGAGGCGCACTACCGCACCACGGGCCCGGAGATCTGGGAGCAGACGGAGGGGAAGGTCACGCACTTCGTAGGCGGCTCCGGCACCGGCGGCACCCTGAGCGGGGCCGGCCGGTACCTCAAGGAGCAGAACCCCGACATCAAGATCGTGGTGGGGGAGCCCGAGGGCTCGGTGTACGCCGAGTTCGCCCGCACACAGCAGGTCGCGGAGGGACACCCGTACAAGGTGGAGGGGATCGGTGGCGACAAGATCCCCGAGACGATGCACTACGACGTGCTCGACGACTTCCAATCCGTGAGCGACCGGGATGCCTTCCAGATGGCACGCCGCCTCACGCGCGAGGAGGGACTCCTCGTGGGCGGCTCAACCGGCTTGATCGTGGCCGTGGCGCTGCGGGTCGCGCGGCAGGTGGACGATCCCGACGCCTGTGTCGTTGCCGTCCTGTGTGACACGGGCGAGCGCTACCTCTCCAAGGTCTTCAACGACGAGTGGCTGCAGGAGAACCAACTCGTCGAGGTGGAGCGCGTTACCGCGGGCAAGCTCCTGGCGGCCAAGCCCGCCGGCGGCCCGGCGCTCGTGACGGTGGCCCCGGCCCAGACCGTGCGCCAGGCCATCAATCTCATGGAGACCTACGACATCTCACAGCTTCCGGTCGTCGAGGACGGCGAGAGCGTCGGCTCGCTCGACGAGGGGAGCATCATGGCGCGGGCCATCGCCCACCCGTCGGTGCTGGAGCAGCCCGTCCGCGAGGTGATGGAGAAACCCTATCCGGTGATCGAGGGCGAGGTGCAACTGGAGCAGTTCTCCGAACTCCTCTCGCGTGAGACGCCGGCCGTGCTGGTACGGGAGCAGGGCGAGGTGTCGGGCATCGTCACCCGATACGACGTGCTGCACCACGTCGCCGGCATCCGATAGCGGTGGCGCACTTCCTGCTGTCCGCCGAGACGACGTTCTCTGCCGCGCACACCCTGCCGGGCGTAGAGAAGTGCGAGCGGTTTCACGGTCACAACTGGCGGGTGCGCCTCACCGTGAGGGCAGAAACCGATTCGCTGGACGAGACCGGGATGGCCGTGGACTTCCGCGTGATCGAGGACGCACTGCGGGAAGCCGTTGTCGACTTCGATCACGCCTACCTCAACGAGTTGGAGCCGTTTCGCGAGCGCGCCCCCAGCGCCGAACGCCTCGCGCAGGTCGTCTGCACCCGCTCGACCGAGCGACTCGCACAGGCGGCGCCGAGTGCTCGTGTGGAAGCCGTGGAGATCTGGGAGACCCCTCACTACCGCGTGATCTACCGACCGGCATGACGCGCGTCGCGGTGCTGACGGGCGGCTCGACTCCCGAGCGCGACGTGGCGTTGGCCGGCGCCGGCCAAGTCGTGGCCGCCCTGCGTAGCAGGAAGTACGACGTCACGGTCGTGGATACGGTGGACGGCCCATTGTCGGCCGCAGAAGAAGAGCGGCGCCTCGTGCCGGTAGGTAAGGAGCCACCGACACTCGAGGAACTCGAGCGCCTCGCCGCGCGGGAGCTGGGTCCGGAACTGGTCGCCCTCGCCGCGCTCAAGACCGCCGCCATCGTATTCCCTGTGTTGCACGGGCGCCAGGGCGAGGGCGGCGAGATGCAGAGCCTTCTCGAGGAGGCGGAGCTGCCGTACGCAGGGAGCGACCCGAGGGGAAGCAGCCTCGCGATGGACAAGGACGCGGCGAAGCGACGCTTCCGCGATGCGGGTATGCCGACGCCGGACTGGCATATGTGGCCGGCCGCCGAAGGAGAGGTCGCCGCGCTGGGATTCCCCCTCATCGTCAAGCCGTCGCGCGCGGGCTCCACGGTGGGCCTCACGGTCGTCGAGCGCGCCGACCAGATTGAGGCGGCCGTGGGGGCGGCACGGCCCTACGACGACGACGTGATGCTCGAGGCGTTTGCCTCAGGCCGCGAGTTCACCGTCGGCATCCTGGGCGAACAGGCCCTCGCCGTTGGCGAGATCATCCCGTCGCACGCCATCTTCGACTACGAGTGCAAGTACACGCCCGGGATGACGCAGGAGATCTTCCCGGCAGAGATCCCCCAGGCGCTCGCGGACGAGCTCCGGGTCCTCGCGCTCACCGCACACCGCGCGCTCGAGCTGCGGGACTTCTCGCGGGTGGACTTCCGGCTCGCAGCGGACGGGACCCCTCACTGCCTCGAGGCCAACACGCTCCCCGGGCTCACGGCCACCAGCCTGCTGCCCCAATCGGCGGGGGCCATGGGCATCCCGTTCGAGGAGTTGTGCCACCGCATTTGTTGTTTCGTCCTCGAGCGGACCGCAACTCGGAACAAAGCGAGCACGTAGGGGATGTAGACGTAGGCAGATGCGTACACGCCCGCTGGTCTCGCTGACCCCGTGGGTCCGGGGTCTCCTCATCGCGAACGCGGTGGTCTGGATCCTCACGATCACCCTGTTCACGGGCCCGTGGTTCTACAACCTGTTCGCGTTCGACCCCGCCACGGCTGGCCATCGCTGGTGGGCGTTCGTGACATACATGTTCGTGCACGCGGGGTTCCTGCACCTCGCCTTCAACATGCTCATGCTCTTCTTCTTCGGCCCGGCCGTCGAGGAGCGCATGGGCGGGACGGCATTTGCCCTTTACTACCTGATCTGCGGGCTGGGCGGCGCGGCGTTTTCGTACGCGGTTTCGCTGGTCGCCCCCGTGACGCCGTTCGTGGGCGCCTCGGCCGCCGTGTTCGGTGTGTCGCTCGCGTTCGCCATGCGCTGGCCCAATGCACCCATCTACATCTTCCCGATCCCCGCGCCCATCAAGGCCAAGTGGCTGGTGGTGTTCCTCGCCACGATCAATCTCGCGCTGGCCATTTCCGGGGCAGAGGACGGCGTAGCCCACCTCGCACACCTGGGCGGCTTCCTATTCGGCTTCATTTACGTGCGCAGCGAGGCAGCGGTGGTGCGGCGCGCAAGGGCCGCCGCCGAGCGACGCAGTCCCGCGCACGTCGTGCCACAGCGACGTCCACAGGAACGGCGCACGCCACAGCCACAGCCGCAGCCCACGCCCTCCCGGCCCGAAGGAGAGCGCTCCGCCGAGCTGGACCGGGTGCTCGACAAGATCTCGGCGACGGGGATCGAGTCCCTCACTCCCGAAGAGCGCCGCCTGCTCAATGACATGAGCCGGGATTTGCGCGACCACTAGGCCGTGACGGCAGCCACCATCACCGTCCGCGAGGGCGACATCACCAGCTACGATGGCGACGCCGTGGTCAATGCGGCGAACAACCACCTGCAGCTGGGCGCAGGCGTGGCGGGGGCGATTCGCCGCGCGGCAGGGCCGACCATCCAGGAGGAATGCGACCGGCATGGGCCCGTTCGAGTAGGCCAGGCGGCCATCACAGGTGCCGGCGACATGGCCGCCCGCTATGTGATCCACGCTGCCGCCATGGGCGACGCTCCCGTTTCCGCACGTTCCGTCCGCGAGAGCACCGCTGCGAGCCTTGAGTTGGCGGCCCAGCACCAGGTGAAGCGTATCGCCTTTCCGGTATTGGGCAGCGGCATCGGTGGATTCGACTTCGAGGAAGCGGCCTCGATCATGCGTGACGCCATCCGCGCGTCACCCCACGCCGAGACCCTCGAGGAGATCGTCTTCTACGGCTTTGGTCCCGAGCGCGCAGCGCTTCTGGAGAAGCTCATGCGGTAACAGCGCACGGAGCGCCGCCCGTTCGAACACGAGGGGTTGTCAGCATTCGCGGTGCGTCGCAAATTGGTGGCGCCTCCATGCTGATCAACCTCGTTCCGGAATTCCTCGCCGCGCTCGACGCACCGGACCCCTTGGAGGCGTATCGTCGCTACCTGCGAGACCACTTCCCCGTCCTCTCCGCCTACTGGCACAACTACATCCTCGACCTCGACAGCCCGCATGCCCAGGAGGTCATCGAGCGAACGCTGACCGCCGATCGCCGCGACCTGCACGCGCTGCTGGAGCGGCACGACGTCGTTGCCATGGCGGAGCAAACGTTGCAGCGGTGCGAGGAGGTCTTCGAGGTCGACCGGCAATTCGACGTGTACCTCATGGTGGGTGTGGGCGGCGCCAACGCGGGCGAGTTGGTGGTAGGCGGACGCGGGATCGCCTTCGTATGTCTCGAGCATTTCACGGGCAAGCCCAACCACGAGTCGCTCGGACTGGGGCTCAAGCCTGAGCTGGTACCCCTGTGGATCGCCCACGAGGTCGCGCACACGGTGCGCTACACCTCACCCGACAGCAGCAGCGAGCTCGCCGGCATCGTGGCCGACATGGACGGCTCATACGACTTCTGGGAGACCGGCAGCCGTACCACGCTGCGGGAGCTCATCGTGAGCGAGGGACTGGCCGTGGCGGCGGCGCGGGCGGTCGTACCCGGCCGCGAGATGTGGGAGTACATGGGCTACGTGCGTCGCCAGTACCGGCGCATGCGGCAGCTGGAGGCGTTTCTCGCACGCGCTGTCCAGGACGAGATCGACGAGCGGGGCCTGGGTTACCGGCTGCGTTATCTCTCCGGCGGCGTGCCCGCCGCGCAGCGCCTGGTCCGGGGCAAGGTCGTGCCGGAGCGCTCCGGGTACTACCTGGGCTATCGCATGGTGGAGGCCATCGTTGCCGAACGCGGCATCGCGCAGGCGCTCAGGGCGAGCGCCGAGGAGTGCCTGGCTTACGAGCAGCGGGCGCGAGGCGTACAGACCGCGTGAAGAAGGCGTCGAAGTCCAAGCGCCCGGCGGCCAAACCCCTGCCGGAGCGCCGCCAGAAGCGGGTGCTCCGCGAGGTCATCGACGAGCTCATCGACCATGTCCGAGAGGTGTCGCGCGGCGCCCCGGACAAGGGGCCTTCGGACCTGGAGTACGCCCACGAGCGCCTGCAGTGGCTGGCAGACGAGATCTGGCGGCTCGCGCTGGAGGGGGACGACGACTCGCTGCAATAGGGGTCAGCTCGGCCGGGCTAGCCCCTACTCTGTCTACCTACTTCCCCACACAAAACGCCGCGAACACCCGCTCCAGCACATCCTCCGTCGTCACGAGGCCGATGACGTCCTCCAGCGCCGTCACCGTAGCCCGCAGGTGCGTAGCCGCAACCGCGCCCTCCATTCCCGCGTCGCGAGCGCTCTGAAACTCCCGGACTTCCGTGAGCGCCCGCTCCAGGGCCGCGCGATGCCGCTCGCGCGTGATGAACGGTTCCACATCGCCACACTCTGAGAGCGCGGTGAACGCGAGCCGCGCGAGACGCTCGCGCAGCGCCGCGAGCCCCTCCCCTGTCTCGACCGAGACGAGAACCTCCTCCCCGCACGGTGCCTGCGCCGGCTGGACCAGGTCCGCCTTGGTCCGCACGGACACACACGCGGCCTCGACGTCGCCCAGGAAGGTGCGCTCCTCGGCTGTCAGCGGGCGCCCCGCTTCGGCGCAGAAGATCACCACGTCCGCCGCAGCCAGGTAGCGCCGGCTCACCTCGATACCGAGGCGCTCCACCGTGTCATCCGAATCCCGTAGCCCCGCCGTATCGATGAGGCGAAACGGAAAGCCATCACATGTCGCCGGGGCCTCGATGGCGTCGCGCGTGGTGCCGGGGACGTGCGTGACGATCGCCCGCTCGCTCCCCAAGAGGGCGTTGAACAGCGACGACTTGCCGGCATTGGGGCGCCCCGCGATCACCGCGAGCGCTCCCTCGCGCAGCCGCTCGCCCTCGCCCGCCGTGCCTATCAGGCGGCTGAGCGCCCGCCGCAGGTCGCCGATCGCGCCCGCGATACGCTCGGGGGGCACGGGCCCGCTATCCTCTTCCGGGAAGTCGATCTCGTAGCTGACCAGCGCTTCCAGCTCCAGCACCTGCTCCCGCAGTCCCCCGATGCGCTTCGACAGTCCGCGGTCCAGCTGTCCCAGGGCAGCGCGGCGTTGCGCCGGCGCGGTCGCGTCGACGAGATCGGCGACCCCCTCCGCCTGCAGCAAATCCAGCTTCCCATTGGTGACGGCCCGCCGCGTGAACTCACCGGGCGTTGCCTGGCGCGCTCCCGCCGCGAGCAGCGCAGCCAGGACCTCGGCCGGCACCAACAGCCCGCCATGTGTGGAGATCTCCACCATGTCCTCGCCTGTGTACGAGGCCGGTGCCTGGTACGTGAGGTAGAGAACTTCGTCGAGCTGGTCGTCTCGCGTCGGATGCACGGCCGGCGAGAGGCGTGCACAACGCCAGGGCTCGGCACTGAATTGCGTCAGAACGGTTCGCGCGATGTCATGCGCACCGCTACCGGAAACCCGAAGCAGGGCTATTCCGCTCCGGCCGGGCGGGGTGGAGATCGCAGCGATGACGTCAGTGAGCACGGCTCGAAGTTAGGGGGGCACGCCGGGGGGTGGCCAGGCAAGGCCTCGGCACCCTACTCCTGCTTGTTCGCTCGCTTCATCCGCCGCTGGGAGATGAGCCACTGCTGGGGGATGCTCGCAATGTTGCTCACCGCGTAGTAGAGGTTCAGCCCCGCTGACAGCTTGAGGAAGATGAAGGTGAGGAACCCCGGCATGACGTAGAGCATCATCTTGGCCTGCGGGTTCGGTGGCACGCCACGCTGGCCGATCTTCGAGACGGCGAACATGGATAGCCCCATGAGGATCGGGATGATGTAGAGCGGGTCGGGCCGCGACAGGTCCGGTATCCAGAGGAACGGCACGCCGCGGAACTCGATCGTCTCCCGGAACACGAAGAACAGCGCGAACAGCACGGGCATCGGAATCAGCATGGGCACGCAACCACCCAGCGGGTTCACCCCGTGCTCCTTGTACAGCTTCATGACCTCCTGCTGCATGCGCTGCGGATCCTGCTTGTAGCGCTCCTGGGTCGCCTTCAACTCGGGCTGGATCGCCTGCATCGCCATGCTGGAACGCATGGCCTTCTGGTTGAGCGGCCAGAGGAGTACCCGCACCAGCAGCCCGAAGACGATCAACACCCAGCCGTAGCTGAGATCGAGCACCCCGTGCATCCACAGGAGGATGCGCACGATGAGGTTGGCGAACGGCCGGATGATCGGCCGGAAGACCCAGCCGTACGGATTCACGTCGGCCAGGTCGTGACCGATCCGCGCCAAGCGGCCGAATTCCTGCGGCCCGATGTAGCTCGAGAACCCGAATTCCCCGCCTGGCGCCGGGAGGGATGTCACCACGTCGACGCGGATCGCATGCTTGCCCTCGCGCGGTCCCCCAGTCGTCAGGGCACCCCCGAACTGCGGTTGCCCCTCCTCGATCGCCAGCACGGCCGTGAGGAAATACTTCGACTTCACCGCGACCCACTCGAACGGACCCTCCAGGGACCGCCGCTCCCCCGCGTCGAGCGACCGGTGGTCCAGGCGCTCGGTCTTCGCCGCCTTCGTGACCACCGAGTAGGACCGGAAGTCCACGGCACTGTCGGCCTCGACGAAGGCGATGCGCGGCCCGAGGTGGACCAGGAGGAACCCGCTCGCCAGGGTGCCGGTGATACGACCGTCCACGTCAAACACGTACTCGTCGGGTCGGAACGTGTACGTCAACTCGATGCCCAGCCCACCGCGCCGGCCCGTCCAGCGCAGCTCCGTGCCAGCTGCAGCAACCGTCAGCTCCGTAGCGCTGGGCTCGAACGTCCAGTCTGCCAGGGACACCGTGTCGTCGCCGAACACGAGCGCATACTCCAGGAAGCGGGACTCCGGCGGGAGCAGCTGGGCCTGGCCCGTATCGCCCGGGGCGAATGTGAGGTACTCCTCGAGCCGGGCCGACACGGGCCTGGCGCCCCGGGAGGAGAACTCGAGCCGGTAGAGCGGGGTCTGCACCGCCACCAACCGCTCCGGGACCTGCTGCTCCTCAACGGTCTCCTCCGGCCGGGCCTCCGCGGTCGGTGCTACCTGCGGGGTATCCCGGACGACCTCCACCGTTTCCGGCGGCGGTGACACGACGGTGTCGAGGACGCCCTCCGGCGGCGGCGGCGGCTCGCGCTTGATGAGCAGCGCGGGCAGCACCGCAACCACGAGCATCAGGACGACGGCAAGGGCGGTTCGGCGGTCCATCGGCGGCTCTCTAGGGAACCGGGTCGTGGCCGCCCGGATGGAACGGGTGGCACTTCAGGATGCGCTTGACGCCCAGCCAGGACCCGCGCAGGACGCCGTGGCGGTCGACGGCTTCCAGCGTGTAGGTCGAACAGGTCGGGGCGAACCGGCAGGGAGAGGGAAACGGTGAGGCCAGCACCTGGTAGAGGCGGATCACGCCCATCACCAGGTACCGGGGCCAGCGGATCATCCGGAGAGCGTGTGTGCCCATTGCTCCAGGTCGCCGGCGAACTCGTGCGATTCGGCGCCGTAGGCCGATGCCCGAGAGCGGATCACCAGGTCGAGTGGGGCGAGCGCCGGCAGGACGCGCCGCCGGGCGATCTCGCGCAGTTGGCGCCGGAGACGGTTACGGCGCACGCCAGTGTGGCCGTACCGGGGTACGACGACAGCGAGTCGCGGATGTCCCACCTCGTTGTCACGCCAGGAGATGTCCAGTCTCGGGGTGCGGCGGCGGCGGCCAGTCCGCGTTACCGCCGTCAACTCAGATCTGCGCGTCAAGCGCCAGCTCCGCGGCAGGCCCTCGGGCGTCAGCTCCCTCCGTGCTTGGATGGCACCGTGGCCGCGAGGCGCTTGCGCCCCTTCTTGCGCCGGCGGCTCAATATCGCCCGACCCCAGCGGGTACGCATCCGCGCCCGGAATCCGTGCTTATTCTTCCGCCGCCGATTCCGCGGCTGGTAGGTCCGTTTCATGCCCTCAAAATCCCTCTCTTGCGGGGGGGAAAGCTAGTCGCACTAGGCGTTTGGGGTCAAGGTTGACTTTTCCACATCCGAGCGGTACGATCTCTTGCCCTGTCGAACCCCCTACCGAGTCGCCCGCAAATCGTAGATGGAATTGACAGCTCAACAGGCGTGGACCCGTCTACTGGACGCGGCACGCTCCCAGCTACCGGACCCCACCGTTCGGACCTGGCTGGACCCAGTCGAGCCCATTGATCTCAAGGAAGGGCGGCTCGTTCTCGGTGCCCCAGACCAGTTCGCGGTGGAGTGGAACGAGTCGAAACACTCCGAGCTGCTCGGCGAGCTAGCGAGCCAGGAGTTGGGCGCCTCGCTGCAGGTCACGTTCCGGGTGCAGGAGGAGCGGACCCAGAGACCCCAGATGGACTTCTTCGTGGCGCCGACGGCCGCGGACGGGAAGCCCCAGGGACGGATGACGCGTCCCCTCAACGAGCGCTACTCTTTCAAGACGTTCGTTGTCGGGAAGTCCAACGAGCTGGCGGGCGCCGCTGCGCACGCCGTGGCCGAGGCTCCGGGGAAGACGTACAACCCCCTGTTCATCTACGGAGCCACGGGACTCGGCAAGACACACTTGATGCAGGCCATCGCCCACGCGGTGCTCGAGCGGGATCCCTCGAACCGCGTGCTTTACATGGGCGCCGAGCAGTTCATCAACGAGGTGATCGAGAGCATCCACAGCCGCACGATGGTGGAGTTCCGCCGGCGCTACCGCACGGAGGTCGACATCTTCCTGGTGGACGACGTGCATTTCCTCGAAGGCAAGGAGATGACCCAGGAAGAGTTCTTCCACACCTTCAACGCCTTGCACGAGGCGCAGAAGCAGATCGTGCTCACGTCTGACCGGCCGCCGACCGAGATACCGGGATTGGAGTCCCGTCTGGTGAGCCGCTTCGAGTGGGGGATGGTGGCGGATATCGGCCAGCCGGACCTCGAGCACCGCATCGCCATCCTGCGCAAGAAGGCGGAGCAAGACCACCTGGAGCTCACGATCCCGGATGACGTGCTGCGCTTCATCGCCGAGTACGTGCGTAGCTCCGTCCGCGAACTCGAAGGCTGCATCATCAAGCTCCTACTGTTTGCCTCCCTGAAGCACCGGGAGGTCACCGTGGAGCTTGCCCGCGAGGCTCTGGCTGACAAGATCGCCCAGGACGGGAGCGCACCGGCTGACCAGCCCGCCAGCCTGCCCAGCGTCGACCGCGTCCAGGAGGTCGTGGCGCGCCGCTGGGGGGTGACGCCCGAAGGGCTGCGCTCCAAGGCTCGCACCAAGACACTCACCGTGCCACGCCAGGTTGCCATGTTCCTCGCTCGGGAGCTGCTGGGCATGCAACTGGTAGAGATAGGGCAGGCGTTCGGTGGCCGGGATCACTCAACGGTCATTCACAGCTTGGACAAGGTACAGCGGGAGATGGCGTCCGACCGGAAGTTCCGGGATCGAGTGGAGCACGCGAGGCGGGAGTTGGTGCACGTCCACTAATCAACAGTGTCAACTGATCCTGTGGACGTATGTGGGGGTTACTGGAAAGGTGGCGATCTCTCGACGGGTGATCCCCAGCGGATCCCCAGAACTCACATGAAGGCTTGGCCGCAATCTCTTGACTACACAACGAGTTGGTGGATCTATCAAGGTTTCAAGGTACTCTACTAGTACTACTAGATAGTAATAAGTAGAGTATTAGTAGACTCTATTCCTCCACAGCGCGGTAGAAAAACGTATGAAGTTCACGATTACGCGGGAGCGGTTACAGGAGGGTCTGGTGGCAGTCGCGGCCAGCGTGCCGACGAAGACCACCCTACCTGTGCTGTCGAATATCCTCTTGGAGGCGACGGCCGACGGTGTGCGGTTATCGGGTACTGACTTGGACATCGCTGTGAGTACGGTCGTTCCCGCCGAGGTCGATGCCGAGGGGGCCGTGACCATCCCCGCGAAGAAGCTCGTCGAGATCGTGCGCGAGCTCCCGAGCGCCGCTATCCGGGTCACGGCGTCGGGCGAGCAGCGGGTACAGCTCGAGTGTGGCCGGTCGCGCTTCAAGTTGCTGGGTATCCCACGGGAGGAGTTCCCCAATTTCCCACCGGTGAACTTCGATGACAGCTGGACGGTCACGTCGAGTGACCTACAGAAACTCATCAATCACGTGAGCTTCGCTGCCTCCACGGAGGAGAGCCGGCCGATCCTGAACGGGGTGCTGTGGGAGGTCAAGGGCGACCTCATGCGGATGGTTGCCACGAACGGGCATCGGCTTGCCAAGATGGATGTTTCGGTGTCTGGGGGCAGCACTGCGGCCGAGCTAATCGTGCCGCCGAAGGCGCTGGAACAGGTACGTCGCCTGTTTGGGCCGTCCGACGAGATCGAGATCGCCAAGAGCGACAACCACCTGGGGTTCCGCACGGGCTCCACCCTCGTGTTCACGCGACTCGTCGAGGGGCCGTACCCCAACTACGAGCAGGTCATCCCACGAGAAAACGACCGTGCGTGCACGGTGGAAAAGGACGGCCTTGCGTCTGCCTTGCGCCGTGTCGGCGTGGTGGCGAGCGACCAGACGCACCGGGTGCGGCTACAGTTCACCGGTGGCGCCCTTAAGCTCAGCGTCAGCACACCCGACTTGGGGGAGGCCCAGGACGAGGTTGCCATCACGTACGACGGCGATGCCCTGGAGATCGGCTTCAACGCCACCTACTTGCTGGAGATCCTGAAGTACATGCCCACCGACGAGGTGCGACTCACGTTCAAGGCACCCGAACGGGCCGCCACTGTGGAGCCGGTGGGATGGGACGATCCCGCGGCGTATCTCTGTCTGGTGATGCCGCTGCGGTTGGTCGACTGACCCGCTGAAACCGGCCCCGGGCCAGCCTAGGGGCGAGCGCTCGGTAGCCGGCGGCTGGCCACCCCCGTCAGACTGAACCGATCGAACCGCGACGGCTGCGCCGTACCTAGCAGGATGCCGCGGTTGTCCCCGCCGACCGTGATTCCGATGCTCCACCGGTCGATCTTGAGGTTGCTCCCAAAGTCGAATGTCGTCACAGCGCCAATGGGGAGCTTACCTGCGGTAGCGATCTGCAGGCCGGCGCGATACACCGCCTCGATGTCGGAAAACGCGGTTTCCTCGGTGATGATCACCTCGGCGGCGATCTGGACGTGATTCGGCACGGGGAGCCAGCCGAGACCCACGGCACCATTGATCGGCAGGATGCTGTCCCGCACCACTGGGCGTCCGATATTGCGCAGGACGACCCCGAGGCTGAGGGGAGAGGCCAGCAGATAGTAGAAACCGATGTCGCCCCCGCGGGAGTTGTCTCCTTCGCCCGTAAACCAGGCGACCGTGCCGCCGAGGGCCCCGCGCGTGAACCCGAGGCCAGCGCCAAAGTGCCAGATGTTGTTGGAGGTGCCGTCGGCGAAACGGCTCTGCTGGAACGCGATCGAGAAGCCTCGTGAGTTGAAGCCGACGGTCCACTGGCCCAGGCGGGCATCGCCGTCGGCGGGCCGGTCCACCACCAGCTCGCCCATGACCGATGCCTCTTGCACCGCACCGAGCCCGGCGGGGTTGAGCCAGGTGGCCCGCACGTCGTCGGCCGTCGCGACGAAGAGGTAGTCGCTCGACCGCGGCCGGATCGTCTGGGCGGCAACCGGGCCCGCGGTGAGGCCGACCGCGAGCAGGGCGGTGAGTAGTAAGCGCTGCATGCTACGGGACCACGGCGAGGGTGTCGAACCGGACCTGCGTGACCGGAATCTCGCTCCCGATGGCGAGGATGAGTGCGCTGCTGCGGGACGTGTCGGCTGAGGTGCCACCCAGGTAGCGGCCGTCCGGGGAGACGTAGCGATGCGAGTGCTGCACGCCGCTCCCCTCGATCGAGATCTCACTGCCACCTTGCATCCCTTCGCCCGACAGCGTGTAGTGAGCCACGCTCACGATGTGTAGGGCACGCCCTGCCACGTGCTGCGCCCACTCCACGGCGTGATGGTCCAGCACTACCCGGATCTGGATGTCGAACCCACTGCCCGGGCTCACGGTCTCCACGGTGTCCGACCACGCCTGGCCGGGGATGACGCCCCCGAGGGGGAACTGCGGGAATATCCGCTCGACGCCTGACGCGAGTTGGCGCACCAGGGCGACCGTCGTGTCGCCACCCCCAAACTCGTCGATGCCCCCTTCGGGTTGGAGTACGCCGGTGAATCTCGTGCCGGCAGCCAACGCCGCTTCGGCGGGCGAGAGTCCGGCGCCCTCGACATGAGGCACCGAGTCGACGGTCAGCGTCAGGTTCATCACGTCGCCCGCGGAGACGGCTTCCACGGAGAGGTGATACCGCAGGCTGAACTCGCTTACCACCGCCTGCCCGCTGAAGACCTGCTCGACTCGTCCGTGGGAGGCCGCCACATACCGCATGGTGAACGGTTGATAGACGACCTGCTCGGGCGTCGGTGGAGGCGGCGCTGCCGCCCCTGTCCCGGGGGAGCTGCCGCAGCCCGTGAACGTCGTGCCTGCCAGCGCGACAAGCGTAATGCCCGTGAGCCCCTTCATGATGCCATCCCTTGCCTCGCCAGGAGTTCTTCCTTGGTGCGCCCGAAGACCGCGACCATCTCGCCGGCCCTGGCACTCACCTGCAACAGCTTCCACCCTTTGCGGCGCATCTCGCCGCGCCACCCCAGCAGCCGCTGCCACCGCTCGGCGGTGGTGCGGAAGACGCGAAGCTCGGCGACCTGCTCCCAGTCGACAGGGTAGGGGCGCTCGTCGGGCTGCGGCGCATCGGGTGGGCGCTTGGGCATGTCGTCGGTTGGACGGTGTAGGGCTGCGCAATGATATGAAAGGTGGGCGTTTGAGGCCAGAGGTGGCGGAGCCGTAAGCCGAGTTCTGTTCGACGCGGAGCGCCGGAAGGTCATCTATCTGGGATGGCGGTCACCCGCCACCTCGAGCGGCCTACCCGCGGCTCAGACGGCCCGGGCCGGGCCTCGCCGCCTATTTGGCCTTGCTCCGACTGGGGGTTGCCGTGCCACGGCTGTTGCCAGCCGCGCGGTGGGCTCTTACCCCACCATTTCACCCTTACCCACCGAAGCGGGCGGTATGTTTTCTGTGGCCCTATCCGTCGCCTTACGGCGCCCAGGCGTTACCTGGCAGTCTGCCCTACGGAGCTCGGACTTTCCTCGGCCCGCCGAAGCGGGCCGCGACCTATCACGCTCCACCACCCCTGTACCAAAAAGATAGCTCCGCACGATCCCGCACCACAGGGCGGAGTTTGAGGGGCGTTTGACGGAGGCCGGTCATCCTCCCGCCCCCTGTTGGCGAGGACAAGGCGATGGCATACCGCGCGAACTCCATGGTGGCGACCGTCGTCGAGCCGCCCGAGCGGTCTCGGCTCGAAGCCGGGGCAAACGGTGGGTTCGCCGTCATTCACAGCGAAACACTGCGCGAAGCCCTTCGAACCGTGCGGGAGCGCCCGGTCAACGCGGTGCTTGTCTCGCCCCGCTGTGTGGGCCCCGACCAGCTCTCCAACCTCACGACCCTCGTCCGGGGGTTCCCCGGTGTGCCGACCGTCGCCGTGCTGTCGCGACACGACGCGGCATCGAGCGAGCGCCTGCTGCACCTCGGAGCGTGTGGCGTGGCGCGGGTCCTGGACCTCGGCGTGCGGGATGGGTGGCAGCGACTACGTGACCTGGTGGCGCAGCCCGCCGCGCCGACGGCGTCGCTCGTCCTGGCGCGGGTGGTGCCTGCCCTGGGGGACGCTAGCCCGAGCTGCAGGCGTTATTTCCAGGTGCTCGTGCAACGCGCGCCGGCGGTCACGACGGTGCGTGCCCTCGCGCGCCAGTTGGGGGTGGGCACGAGCACGTTCATGTCGCGCTTCTTTCGCGCCGGCTTGCCCTCACCGAAGCGCTACCTTGCGGCGGTGCGCCTCGTGTACGCCGCGGGGCTCCTCGAATCACCGGGCCTGTCGATCGCCGACGTGGCCTACCGCCTGGAGTACTCGTCACCGCAGAGCTTCAGTCGACACCTGCGGACGGCGTTGGGGCTGACCGCCGGGGAGTTTCGCAAGCGGTATGCCTTCCAGGCCGCCCTCGATGACTTCATCGCACGCCTGATCGTCCCGTATCGGCAGCGCCTCCGCACGTTCCATCCGCTCCCCATCGGGGTGAGTGACTACGGACAGGATTGGTGACGGCGCGAAGGTGCTGTGGGGCGGTTGGGCGTGCGATGAGGTTGGTGGTGTCGCAGGGTTCAGGCCTCGTGCGCTCCGGAGGGCCGCCGGGCCGCATCGTGCTCCTTGGTCGTGAACTCTGGCTGCATCACGGTGAAGCGCGCGATGCTCGCCTGTAGTCGCTCGGCCAGTTCGGCTAGCTGCTGGCCGGTCTGGGTAAGGCTTTCCATCGCCGTGATCTGTACCGCCATGGCATGCGCGGCGCTCGACGCGCCCGACGAGGCGGTGGAGCTGATCTCGGCCACGCGGGACAGCCGCTCGGCGAGCCCGCTCATGCGCGTGGCCTGGGCTTGCGAGCTCTGGGTGGTGGCGGTGACGAGGTCCGCGGCTTTGACCGCTCCCTGTTGAATCGCGTCGAGGGCGGCCCGGGCTTCGTCGGCGACTTCGCCCACGTCCCGTACCTGGGACTCTCCCGTGCTCATGGCGGTCGCGACGGCGGCGATCCCGGACTGGATCTCGCTAATGACGTGTGTGGCCTCCCGTGCCGACTCGGCCGCTTCGCCCGCAAGTGTGCGCACTTGCTCCGCCACCGCCGCGAAGCCCTCGCCATGCTCCTCCGCCCGGGCCGCTTCGATGGCGGCGTTGAGCGCCAACAGACGGGTGCGCCGTGCGATCTTGGAGATCGTGTCGGCAAAGGCGCCGATTCCCTCGGAGAGCGAACGTAGGCCGTCGACAGTCGTCGCCGTGGCGCGCACCTCGGTGCCCACACTCAGCAGTGCTTCGCCGGCCCGCAGCACACTGTCCCGTCCCCGGGTCGCGGCGTCGACCAGCTCCCGTGCATCCACCTGCATGAGCTCAGCCTGGGAGTGGAGCTCCCTCGCTTCCTTTGCGGCTGACGTGCCATCGGAGCGGCCGCTCGCGGCGAGCTCGTGCTGCTCCCGCATGGCCTGCGCCAGCTGGGCCGCGGTGTCGGCCACGTGCCGGTTGGAGCTCAGCATTTCGCTCGCATGCGTCGCAAGCAACTCGGCGAACGCCGCTACCTCGTCGGCCTCGCGCTGGACCTGCGCAATGGTGTTGGCGGTCTCGTGGAGCATGCGGTTGAGGGACTGCTCCAGGAACCCCAGCTCATCGAGGTGTTGCGCTGGTGCACGGACGCCCAGGTCGCCCCCCTCGGCCTCGGCCATCACCCTGCGGGTGACGCGGATGCGGCGGATGAGCGCCGCGGAGAGTTGCGTGACCATCCACGCAGCCCCAATGAACAGGAGTGCCTCGAGGTACACCGACGGTGATAGGGCAAAGGGGTCACGAGCCGTAAACAGCCAGGCGTGCAGCGCCGCGGCCGCCAGATAAGCCACCGAGCCGGCGAGGATGAGCGACTCTCCCACGCCACGACCTTGGTCGAGCGTATAGGGCACGATGGCCACGAACAGCGCCGCGATCATTGCGCCCGGGCCGAAGAACGCGACGAGCGCCGCGGCGAGCGCCACATCGAGTCCCGCCGATGCGTAGATGCCCCACCAGCGGTACCAGCCGGTTCGCAGCAGCCCATCCATGCCCGCGTTTGCCGCCGCGGCCAGGACCACCAACGCCAGGAGCGGTATCAGTGACGCCGCGACGGCCCCCACGATCTTGCCGCTTAGGAGCAGCAGCGCGGTGGCTCCGATCAGCACCCAACGCCGCACGACACTGAGTCGTGTGGTCGCACGGTCCTTCAGCCGCTGCTCTTCCGTAGGAGATGCCTCGACCCAGCCCCGCATGCGCATCGCGAGCGATGTGCGCGAGACGCGGCCCTCGGTGCTCACGTCATTCGGGGTCATCGCCGTCCTGCGGGGAGATACCGAGCTCGCGCAGCGACACCAGGACTTGCAGCGGGAAGCCCTCCCGCTCGATGGCGTCGCGGCCACCCTCTTCACGGTCCACGACCGCCAGCACTCCGGCGACCACCCCGCCCGCGGCCGTCACCGCCTCGATGGCTCGTAGGGCGGATTGACCCGTCGTGATGACGTCCTCGACGATGACCACGCGGGCGCCATCGTGGAAGCAGCCCTCGATCTGCCGCTTGGCCCCGTGCCCCTTGGGCTCCTTGCGCACGGTGAAGCCGTCGAGCTGAGGTGGGCGGTGCCGGCTCGCGATCGCGACGGCATACGCTACGGGGTCGGCGCCAAGGGTGAGGCCCCCCACCAGGGTGGCGTCCCACCCCGCGTCACGGACGGCGGTCAAGCCGAGCTCGCCGACGAGTTCCAGTCCCCGTGCCGACATGGTGGTGCGGCGGGCGTCGACGTAATAGCTGGACTTGCGGCCCGACGCGAGGGTAACCGAGCCCAGCTCCACGGACTTTTCCCGCAGAAGTTGGGCGAGTTCGGCGGTTCGGCTTGGCGGAGCAGCGCTCATGGGAGCAGTGGTAGTAGCTCCTGCAACTACTAGTCTGTATCCAGGCGATCACGACGGAACATGGACTTGATGCCGCCCAGGAATCCGCCCCCTTTTCCCCCATCCTCCGGGGGCTGGTCCGGAGCACCGTCGGCGCCCGACTTGATCTGCCGTGCCAGCTCGCTCACCGATTGCTGCCGCGCCGACGGATCCCGGGACAGGCCCCGCATCACAGCCCGCTCGAGGGAACGGGGGAACTCGAGGCCCCGTACCGCTTCGTTTACGGGGGTGGGGTCCTGTGTGAGCAGTTGCTGGAACAGCTCGCGGGGGGAGCGCCCGGTGTAGGGGTGTCGCCCCGTGAGCAGGTAGTAGGTGATGGTCGCCACGCTGTAGATGTCGGCCGTCTCCTCCACCAACTCGCCCGACAGCGCCTCCGGCGCGACGTAGTGGAGTGTGCCGACAAAGAACCCCGTCCGCGTGAGGCGCTCGGCGGAGTCGAGCTCCGCGTCACGTGCGATCCCGAAGTCCAGCAGCTTGACGTCGCGCGTCTGTGGGTTGTAGACGATGTTCTCGGGCTTGAGGTCGCGGTGGATGATCCCCACCGAGTGTGCCGTGTCGATCCCCTCGGCCAATCCCGAGACGATGTGCGCCGTCAGGGAGGGAGACAGGCGGCCCGTGCGCTGCGCGAATTTCGAGAGCGGCTCGCCGTCGACCCACTCGAGCGCGAGGTAGTGCAGTCCGTCGACTTCACCGTAGTCGTACGTACGGACTACCGAGGGGTGCACAACGCGAGAGTGGTAACCTGCTTCGCGCAGGAACCGCTTGATCGCAGTGGGGTCGGCACGCAGGCGCTCGCGCAGGATCTTCATGGCGACCTGGCCATGCTCGGGGTGATCCGCGCGATAGACCGTTGCGGTTCCGCCTTCGCCCACCCGCTCGCGCAGCCGGTAGGTCGCGATGGTGCGACCGGCGAGGTTCTCTTGAGGCATGTAAGTGCGCGAAAATAAGCGTTGGCCATGACCTTCGGCAAGCGCCCACGGTGATTGGTGACACGGCCCCTGTGCAGGGAGCGACTATCTTAGATCCTGAAATGAGCCTGTTTCGCCTGATCTTCGCCCTGGCCGTTGTCGCGGCCCTCGTGGTGCCGGCCGGTGCATGGCTCTGGCCCGCCCCGGA
Organism: Gemmatimonadota bacterium; assembly: GCA_039592335.1. Taxonomy (GTDB): domain Bacteria; phylum Gemmatimonadota; class Gemmatimonadetes; order Gemmatimonadales; family GWC2-71-9; genus WVYX01. Next base: position 37,434 of record JBDHBX010000005.1, read on the forward strand.
CGATCCGCCGCCCGTATGGCACGAGGCGGAGCGGCTGCGGGGGGTCCTTGCCGCGGAAGCCCCGTCCCGGGCGGACGTGCTGGCAGCGGTGCGTGCCGAGTTGGCTCTGGGCCGAGCGGAGCACGCGCGTTCGATTCTGATCGAGCACGGCGGCGCATCGGCCTCACATCCCGAGACCTTCCCCCTCCTGGCCGACGCCGCGTACCAGAGTGGCGAGCACGAGATAGCGGGCGCGCTGTACAGCCGGTGGGCCGCGCACAACACCGGCGTCGACCGCGGGGTGTTCATGGCTCGGGCGGGCGATGCCTACGAGCGGGCGGGAATGCGCGACTCGGCCAAGATCCGGTATCGCGATGCGGCACGGCAGCTGCGCTCAATTGCCGGCTGGCTCGCGCTGCGAGAAGCCCGTGTCACGGACGATCCGGTGCAGACCTTCGCGCTGTTGCGGGAGACGCCGCCCGAAGCCGAGCACTTCGCAGCGGAGATCCGAGCCGACCTCTTCCTCGCCGCGGGCGACACGGCGCAGGCGATCGCGTCCTTCTTGACGGCCCGATTGGGAGTCGAGGCAGCGCGGTTGGCCGTTGCCGTGGGGGATACGGCGGTCGGGCAGCGCCTGGCGCTCGACGCCTTGCGCTCGCGCGATACCAACGACGTGCGGGGCGCGCTGGAGCTGCTCGCGGCGGGACCGAATCTGGATGACCCCGAAGAGTTGATCGCCGTGGCAGCGGCGTACCGGCGACTGCGGCAGCGGGCCGAGGCAGTGGCGGTAGCACGCCAGGCGGCGCGCTACCCGGAAGCAGCGGCGCGAGTCGTGCGACTCTGGGGGGACCTGGAGGTGGATGTGGGGCGCCTCCGCACTGCGATCGACGCCTATGAGCGGGCGGCCGCGCTGGGGGGCGGCGAGGGAGCCCTGGCAGAGTACAAGCGAGCCCGACAGCTCTCCCGCTCCGGACAGGCGAGCCAGGGCAGTCGCGCGTTGCTGGCCTTTGCCCGCGACCATCCCGGGCATGCCCTCGCTCCCCAAGCGGTGTACCTGGTCGCCGAGCGGCATCGCCGCGCGCGGCGATACCGGCTGGCGGACAGCCTGCACGCCGCAGTGGCGCGTGGTTGGCCCACCCACGAGTACGCGGGGCGCTCGCGTCTTGTGCTGGCCACGCGCGGGGTCGCGCAGGGCGATACGTCCCGCGCCATGGAGTGGTACGAAGCCGAGGTCGCCGTGCGTGGGCCCTACCGCAACGCCGCACAGTTCTTCAGTGCCCAACTGGTGCAAGGCTCGGGTGACACGAGCGCGGCGCGTCGGCTGTGGACGGCGCTGGGCCGCGAGGATTCGCTCGGCTACTACGGTACAATGGCCCGGGCCACGGTCGGCATGCCGCGCCCGCGCTTCGAGCCGCACCCCCGGCCGGTCACGGCGCTCGCGATTCGCGTCATGCTCGATCGTATCGACCTGTTGCACGCCGCGGGGATGGAGGAGGGGGCAGAGGAGGTCGTACGGTTGGCTGTGGCCTTGGAGGACCGCCCGGTTCAGGAGGCGCTCGATCTGGCCGAAGGCCTGATCGAGCGGGGATGGGTGTCGCAGGGGATCCGTCTGGGATGGCGGGCGGCCAGAACGCTCACGCTCAATGACCCACGGGTGGTTCGCGTGATCTTCCCGTGGCCACTGCGGGATCTCATCGAGCGTGAGGCCGCCGAGTACGGCGTGGATCCCTACCTCCTGGCGGGATTGATCCGCCAGGAGTCGAGCTTCATGCAGCAGGCGACTTCGCGCGCCGGAGCCCGGGGATTGATGCAGCTCATGCCGCAGACCGCGAAGGCTGTCGCGCGACGCGTGGGCATCGAGTGGAGCGAGGAGCTACTGGGAGTGGCTGACGCGAATCTCCATGTGGGCACCGCGCACCTCACGGCGCTGCTGAAGACATACGACGGCGACGTGATTCTCAGCCTGGCCGCGTACAACGCCGGTGGGCGTCCGGTGGCGCGGTGGCGGCGGTACCCCGAGGCGAGCGACCCGCTCCGGTTCGTGGAGCGCGTGCCGTACGAGGAGACACGCGGCTACCTGAAGACGGTGCTGCGCAACATCGAGCTCTACCGGGCCCTCCACCCGCCGGACGAATCGATCCCCGGCGATGGTCCGTGAGGACGACAGCCCCTGCTTGACAGCCCTCCGCGGCGGTGCGCAAGATTGGCTCGTCGGCTTCGGCTAGGGATACTCGCAGGAGGAGAGGCAATGACACGGGGGAAGGTGAAGTGGTTCAATGACTCCAAGGGCTATGGGTTCATTGAGCCCGAGGAGCAAGGTGGCAAGGACGTGTTCGTCCACTTTTCCGCCATCCAGATGGACGGCTTCAGGACACTGGCCGAAGGACACGAAGTCGAGTTCGAGCTGTCCAGTGGCGAGAGAGGGCAACACGCGGCGAACGTCGTCCGGGTATAGCCCTTTCTCCCCCTCAGCGTGTGTGACGCCCCGACCGCTTGCGGCGGGGCGTTTCCATTACTGCTATTTTCCCCCCATGCCCGCCCGCGTCCGAAAGCGCCTGTTTCTCGTCGACGGTTACGCCCTGGTCTACAGGGCGTTCTTCGCGATGATTGGCCGCCCGCTGCGGACAAGTCGCGGCGAGAACACGTCCGCGGCCTGGGGAGTAGCCAACTTCCTGCATCGCCTGATCACGGAGCACCAGCCGGATTACGTGGCGTGGGTGCACGACGCCGGAACGTCCTTCCGTGAGGAGGTCTACCCCGAGTACAAGGCCACGCGGGAGAAGCTGGACGACGAGCTGCAGGAGGACTTCGACCGCTCGGTAGAGCGCATCGAGGAGTTGCTCGACGCGTTTGCCGTGCCGTTGGTCGCGGTAGAGGGCTACGAGGCGGACGACGTGCTCGGCACTTTGGCGACCCGTGCGGCGGAGGCCGGGCTCGAGGCAGTGATCGTCTCGGGGGACAAGGACTTCTATCAGCTCATCGGTTCCCACATCTCCCTGCTGAATCCCGGGCGCCGCGGTCCGGCCGCTGTGCAAGAACAGTGGGTCACCCCGGAGAATGCGCACGAGCGGTTGGGTGTGCCGCCGGAGCGGGTCGTCGACTTCCTGGCGCTTGTGGGGGATGCGTCGGACAACATCCCGGGGGTGCGCGGTGTGGGTGAGAAAACCGCGCGCAAGTTGATCGAGGAGCACGGCGACCTCGACACGATTCTCGAGCGTGCGGAAGACGTTAAGGCGAAGCGGGCGCGCGACGCGCTGTTGAACGAGGCCGACAACGCGAGGCTGAGTCGGGAGCTCGTCACCATTCGGCGCGACGTGCCGGTCGAGCTCGACCTGGAAGCCCTCCAGGCGGAGCCGTGGGACGCCGAGGCGCTGCACGAGCTCTATACGGAGCTGGAGTTCCACTCCCTGCTGCAGAAGCTGGAGGTCGAGGCGGAGCCCGCGGTCGCGGAAACGACATGTCACCTCGTGACCGACGTGGACGAGGTGAGCGCGATCGTGGAGGAGGCTCGGGCAGCGCAGATCGTGGCGCTCGACACCGAGACCACGCACATCGACCCGATGCGCGCGGATCTCGTCGGACTGTCGCTCGCGCTCGGTGATGGCCGCGCCTGGTACTTCTCGTTCGCGCACTGCCTGCCCGACGGAGAGCTCACGGACGTCCCGCCCCCGGTGAACCTCCCACCGCTCGGGGACCCCGGGATGGGATGCCTCGTGGAGCTGCTGCAGGACCCGGGCGTGCTCAAGGCCGGGCACAACGTGAAGTACGACTGGCTCGTGTTACGCCGGGCGGGGATCGAGCTCGCCGGGGTGGCGTACGACTCGATGATCGCGAGCTTCGTGCTCGACCCTGGACGCCGCTCGCACGGGCTCGACGTGCTGGCACGTGAACACCTGGGGCTTCAGCTCACGACTTATGCCGACCTGGTGGGTAAGGGGAAGTCGGAACGCCGCTTCGCGGAGGTTCCGCAGGTACAGGCAGCTCCGTATTGCTGCGCCGACGCCGATACGGTGCTGCGTCTGCGGGACTACTTCGAGGCGCAACTCGAGGCCGGGCAGATGGATGGTCTGCTCGAGGACATCGAGATACCGCTGGTGGGCGTGCTGGTGGATGTGGAATGGCACGGGATCGCGGTGGATGCGGAGCGTCTGGGCGAGCTCTCACGCCGATTCGGCTCGGAGCTCGAACAGATCGAGGAGGCCATCTACGGCGAGGCGGGGGTGACGTTCAACATCAACAGCACCCCTCAGCTGCGCCATGTGTTATTCGAGAAGCTGCAGCTCCCGGTCCTGAAGAAGACAAAGACGGGCCCGTCCACCGACGCGGGGGTGCTCGAAGAGCTGGCCTCGATGGAGTTCCGGCTGCCCAGTCTGTTGTTGGAGTACCGCGAACTGAGCAAACTGCGCTCCACCTACGTGGACGTGCTACCCCAGGCGGTGAACCGCGACACTGGGCGCATCCACACCAGCTTCAGCCAGACCGGTGCCTCGACGGGGAGGCTGTCGTCATCCGATCCGAACCTGCAAAACATCCCGGTACGCACACGGCGCGGAGAGGAGATCCGCCGCTGCTTCATCCCGGCGACCGGCAACCGGTTCGTCGTGGCAGACTACTCGCAGATCGAGTTGCGGGTGCTGGCGCACATGTCGCAGGATGCGGCCTTCATCGCAGCGTTCCAACGCGGCGGCGACATCCACCGAGAGACCGCGGCGATCATCTTCGACGTGGAACTGGAGAGCGTGACGTCGGAGATGCGGGCGCAGGCGAAGACGATCAACTTCGCCACGATCTACGGGCAGGGCCCGTTCTCGCTGAGCCGCCAGCTGGGCATCCAGCAGGAGGAGGCGAAGGAGTTCATCCAGCTCTACTTCGAGCGGTTTGCCGGGGTGCGCCGGTACCTGGACGAGTGCGTGGTGCGGGCGAAGGATTTGGGGTATGCGGAGACGCTGTTCGGGCGGCGCCGCTACATCCCGGAGCTCAAGGAGCGGGCGTACAGCGTGCGAGCGTTCGGCGAACGGGTGGCGATGAACTCACCGCTGCAGGGATCGGCGGCGGACCTGATCAAGATCGCGATGATCAACACCGCGAAGGCCCTCAGGGAGCAGGATCTGGAAAGCGCCATCGCGCTGCAGGTTCACGACGAGTTGGTGGTGGAAGCGCCTGCGTCGGAGGTGGAGACCGCGCGCGAGATCCTGCGGCGCGAGATGGAGCAAGCAGCGGAACTCAGCATTCCGCTGGTTGTGGACGTCGGAGTCGGGGAGAACTGGCTCGATGCGAAGGCGTAGGCTACCCGAGATCATCGTGTGGGCCGTGGCGCTCGCCCTGCTGGGCGTGGTCGCGGTGATGCAGATCGGCGCGTCTCGAGAGCGGCGCTACGTCGCGGAGATGAGGGAGGGATTGCACCGGTTCGCCGTGGCGCAGGAGTCATTCTTGTACGATGCCGGGCTCTATGCCGCGGACGCGGCCGCGCTCGAAGCGCGTGGTTTCGCGCCGGGCGCGGCGGTCAGCATCACCGTGCGGGAAGCTACGGCCGACGGATGGGCGGCGGTGGCGTCCCACGCAAACACCGTGCGCCGCTGTTACCTGTTCGTGCGAGGCGCCGCGCCGGTCGGTGGTGCGACAAGGGATGGCTCGCTTGAGTGCGACTGACGGGAAGTGGCGTGAGTTCGCGCTGTGGCGCTACGGGGTCGAGCACGCGCTCGAGGGGGGGCTGTGGCTCCACCCCTTCGATTTGCGGGGTGAGCGGTGGGCGCACTTGGTGTCCTCGGACCGGGAGAGGCTGATGCGCGCCGGTGAACGACTCGGGATGCGGGGGGCGTGGCTGCAGTACCGTCCGTTGAAGCACCCGCGCACGGGCGAGCGGGTAGACGCTTGGCACTGGGACCTCAGGGGGTCGCGTCTGGAGCGGGCTCTCCAGTTGGCTGCGCCTCGGGTTCCTGCACCTCCGCGCTAGCGGCCTCCAGCACGCGCGCCCGCCGAGCCTTCGTTACACCCGGCCACCAGTTCCAGCTGCCCGCGATATGCATGAACGCGGGTACCAGGACCATCCGGATCAACGTGGCGTCCAGCAGCACGGCTACCGCGAGGCCGAATCCCAACTGCTGCGCCGCCAAGACCCTCGAGAAGCTGAAGGTGCCGAACACGACGATCATGATTGCTGCGGCGCTCGTAATGACCGACGCCGTCGCGGTCAGGCCTTCCATCGTCGCCTGATCGTTGCGGCCCGTGCGGTCGAATGCCTCCTTGATGCGCGAGAGCAGGAAGACCTCGTAGTCCATGGAGAGGCCGAACACGACGGCGAATACCACCACGGGCACCACGACGTAGATGGCCTCGGTGGGCTCGTCGAGCCCGAAGATGGACACACCCACACCGTACTGGAACACCAGGACCGTGAGCCCGAACGCGCCGGCCACGGAGAGGCAGTTCATCACTACCGCTTTGATGGGCACCAGGATGGACTGGAACGCGATGAACATCATGAGCGCGGTGGTGACGAGCACCAGGAGCACCACCGTGGGATACTGCTCCAACAGGCGGCTTTGCAGGTCCACGCTGCCGGCGTGGAATCCGCCGACGTGGACCGCCACGGAATCCAGTCCGCGCACGCCGGCTCCCGCAATGGCGCGAATCCGCTCCACCACGTCCATGGAGTTGGTGAGCGACGTCGTGTCGCTGAGGAACGCGTCCATCAGCGTCGTGCGGTTGTCGTCGGAGAGGTAGGCGTCGTAGAACTCGGGAGACCGGGCGCGCGCGGCGTCGACGTCGCTGTACATCATCGTCAGGCGCAGGGATGACATGTTGGGCTCCAGGTCCACCACGCTGCGGACCTGCGCGATGCGCGGGTCGGCCTTGATGGAATCGGAGAGGCGCTTGAGGCCGCGGATGTACTTACTCCCCACGATCTTCTCGCCCTCGGGCGCGCGGACCACGACGCGCACCGGCAACAGGGCGCCCTGCGCGCCCATGTGCTGTAACGTCTTCATACCGTCGCTGGACTCGGTCTCCGTGGGGAACCACCCCGACTTGGGCAAGCCGATCTGGATGCTGGCCAGCGGCCAGGTGATGGCCGCGATGGCGACGCCGCCGATCACGAGCGCGCGCCACGGATGGTGCGCCAACCAGCGGGCCCAGCGCTCCCACCCCGTGGGTGCGTGATACCAGGCGAGTCGCTTGGCGAGCCATCGGGGGCGATCGATCGCGCGCCCGATGAGGGAGAGCGCGGCCGGCAGTAGCGTGACGGAGAGGAGCACGGCTGCGGCAACCACCAACAAGCCGCCGATGGCCACGGATCTCGTTTCGGTGATGGGGGTGATGAGCAGCGCCCCGAAGCCCAGCAGTACGGTGAGCCCGCTGGTGACGACCGCCCGTCCTGCCGTGGCCGTCGCGCGCTCCGCGGCCGCCCGTGCCGAGTGGCCGCGGTTCAGTTCCTCACGGAACCGCGTGACGATGAGTAGCGAGTAGTCGATCCCCACTCCCAACCCGACCATCGTCACGATCGTGAGGACGAACACCGACATGGGGTAGAAACCGGCCGCCACGTGTACCAGGGCCAGCGCACACTCGATCGCGAACACGCCGATGATGAGCGGGAGGGTGGCGGCGACCAGCGCACCGAAGGCGAGCACGAGAATGGCCGCGGTGAACGGCAAGGACTTCCGCTCGCCTTGCTCGGAATCCTCTTTGCTCACCGACCGGATGTCGTAGTCGAGCGCCGGGTTCCCCGTGACCTGCACGTCATAGGCGGCTGCCCAGGGGATGCGCTCCTTCGTGCCGTGGATGGTCTCGCGGAAGAAGGGCACGAAGTCGGTCGCACTGCCGTTCTCGGGCGCGACTGCCGCAACGAAGAACGTAGTGTGCCGATCCTCGCTGATCAGCTCCTCATCGTCCGTGGTGAGATACGACAGCACCCGAGTGATGTACGCTTCCCGGACCGCGCTGCTGGTGAGGGAATCGAGCAGCGCACGGTAGGGGGGGCTGTCGATCGGGACGGGGCCGGTGAGCGTGACGGCGAAGTAGTGGCTGATCGGCTGCGGGAACTCGTGCCGAATCATCTCGGCGGCGATTCGTGAGTCGGAGCCCTCGACCGTCTCGCCTTCGACCTCGAGGACCTCATGCACGGCAGAGGCCCGCGGCAATGCGAGTACCCCCGCCACGATCCAGAAGAGAATGACGAGGAACCGGAACCGTATGATGAGGCGGCCGGGCGGTGCGATCATCGCACGCTCCCGGCCCTGAGCGGTTCCGCCCAATCCCGCCTCGCGCAGCTAACCATTTGAATCGATACGGCTTAAGGGCTTCTATCCGATGCTCTCGAAGAAAGGGAATGATAGAGCCGCAGCGGCCCGGATGCCAGCCGGCCCGGTGGCGCGGACAGCCAGACCCCCCTCATATTGCGTCCCATGCGTCGCCTCACCGTGCTGGCCACCGTGGCCACCGCGGCGGTCCTGGTGTACTTGGTCGCCCAGCTGCCCGGCCGTGTAGGCCTGACTCGCCACATTGTTGACACGATCGTGGTCACGTCGGGCCCCCAGGGAGGAACGCTCGACTGGGACAGTGTGCGCGCGACGCGCGCGGCCGTGCGGCGCCGGATCGCGCAGTCGGACACCTACCTGCCGGCGATGCTCGCTGAGGGCGATTCGATGCTGCGGCGCTGGCCGGAGCGGGTCGATCAGCCGATCGCGGTCTACCTGCCGGAAGGCGGCGCCCCGGGGTACACCGTGGAAATGGGTAGGGCGGTGGAAGATGCCTTCTCGCGTTGGCAGCGGGCGAGCAGCATACCGGTGCACTTCCGGTTCGTGCGCGACTCGGCCGGCGCCGAGGTCGCCGTGCGATGGATCGAGCGATTCGACTCGCGGCGCACGGGTCAGGCAGATCTGATGTGGAACTCGCGCGGCTGGTTACTGAAGGGCACGCTCAAGCTCGCGACGCACAGTCCCTCCGGCTGGGTCCTCTCGGCGGGCGCCGTGAGAACGGTCGCCGTCCACGAGATCGGCCACCTCCTCGGGCTCGGACACTCCGACGATCCGCAGGATGTCATGTACCCGACGACCACGATGCACGACCTCACGCTGCGTGACCGGCGAACGGCCGGCCTGCTGTACGCCCTGCCCCCGGGGTCGGTCAAGGACCCCAGGCGGACGCGCTAGCGGGGGGGCTCTCTCGCAGGCGGTGCCGCGTCCACCCGTCTCGCGATCAGGTAGGCGAACTCTGCGTACCGTGCAAGCCCGGCGAACGGGAAGTCCTCGGCCCATTCATCGCTCGGCTGGTGGTAGTGGTCCCACCGCCGGAACAGGGCGCTGGAGCTGTCGGACGAGAGTCCCTCGTAGGGGAGCGGCCCCGGAATGATGAGTAATCCCGGCACCCCCTGTCGGGTGAAGGGGAAGTAATCGGAGTTGGGGCGCGGTGCCGACGTGGTGATCTCCCACCCGCGCTCCGCGGCAACCGCGATCGCCAACGCGCCCAGCCCCGTGCTGTCGACCCCGGCGAGCTGCCAACGCACGGGCGGCGCAGCTGGCGCCCCGGCGTCGAGGTTGATGACAGCCGCGATGCGCTCGAGAGGCCAGGGGGGGTACGCCACGAAGTAGTCCGACCCGAGCAAGCCGCGCTCCTCACCGCTGGGGAAGAGGAAGAGGGTGGAATGTCGCAGCGGGTCGTCCACGAGCCGTTGCGCGATGGCTAGGAGCATCGCGACGCCCGCCGCGTTGTCGGAGAATCCGTTGTATACGGAATCGCCGGCTTCGTCCGGCTCGCCGACACCGAGATGATCGTAGTGTGCCATGAAGCCCAGGGCCGTCTCGCGTGCCTCCGGGTCCGACCCGGGAAGCAGGCACACCACATTCCGGGCCTCCACCGGCTGACGCTCGAGGGCCATGGTCACCTCGAGCGACCATCCGAGCGCCTGCGGGCGGATGTCGTCTCCCGGCCCGAAGGACGCATACCGCATGAGCAGCCGGGAGAGGCGGGGACCGGCCAGCACGGAGGGCACCGGGGGGAAGAACGACGAGTGGACTCCGGGATCGCCGTGGTGCAGGCGCGTGTCGCCCCGGCTCTGCGCGTAGAGCGCGTAAGCCTCCGGATCGCCGATCAGGCTGATCATGCCCGCGACCCCGCGCTGCCCCAGCGTGTCGGCTGGCGCGCCACGAATGGGTCCGAGCGTGACGGCGACGCGGCCTTCGAGGTCGATGGCGTCCAGGGCGGGACTCACGATGGTCTCCCCGCTGCCGACGAACACGGCGCGCCCCGCGAAGTCACGAAGCGTGCTGTGGTCCCCGACGTTCGGAGTGAAGTCGTCGGGGAAACGGAACTCGGCGACGCCCTGGCCGCGGGAGACGAGGAGCCGCGTCGCCTCGAGTACACGGGCCTCCTCGAGTGGGACGGCCTGGCTGTAGCTGCCGCCGACGGGCAGGAGGCCCGTCGCACGGCACTGGCTCTCGATGTACCGGGCCGCGAGGCGCGCCCCTTCAGAGCCGGTGGAGCGACCCCGCAGCGTGTCGTGAGACAGGTAGCGCGTGTGCTCTTTCATGGCGAGCGTGTCGAGGGGCGGCTGCTGCGCCCGTCCCGTGACTGCGACGGCGCTGAGCGCAACCAGCGCCAGCCAGGATATGCGTTGCCTCACGGTGCTCCTTCACGGTGCGGCGGTTGTCGGATGAAACCTGTGGGGCGACACTAGATATGATATAAGGGAGCCGCCCGAACCATGCTCTACACCCTACTCGCACTGGCGCTCCAAGTGGCAGCCCAGGCCGCCATCGAGGCGGTTGTCACCCGGGGAATTGAAGGTGGCGTCTTCCCGGGGGCGGTCGTCGTGGTGGGCACGGGCGGGCGAATTCTGCACGCCGAAGGTTACGGGCACTTCACCTGGTCGGCCGAAGCCGTAGTGCCGCACCCCGACAGCACGCTGTTCGACCTGGCCTCGCTCACCAAGGTCGTGGCTACGACGCCGGCGGCCATGGTGCTCGTCGAGCAAGGGACCCTGGACATGGATCGCGCGGTGCAGGACTACCTGCCGGCGTTCATCGGTGAAGGCAAGGAACGGATCACGGTGCGCCATTTGCTGGAGCACCGCACGGGCCTGCGGGCGTTCCTCCCCCTGAACGAACGCGCGAGCACGGCCGAGGAGGCTAAGGGGTTGGTCCTCACCGAGCCGCTGCGGTACGAACCGGCGGGCCGTGTCGTCTATAGCGACCTGAACGCGATGTTGCTGGGATGGGTCGTCGAGCGCGCAGCGGGTGCGCCGCTCGACGAGTTCGTCGCGGAGCGCGTGTACCAACCCGCCGGAATGACGGAAACGCGGTTCAAGCCAGCGCGCAGTCTGTGGGAACGGGTTGCCCCCGTGGGGTTGTGGCGCGGCCATGTCATTGCGGGGCAGCTGCACGACCAGAACGCCGTGCGGCTCGGCGGCGTATCAGGACACGCCGGACTCTACAGCACGGGGGCGGACATGGCGCGCTACGCGCAACTGCTTCTGAACGGGGGCCGGACGGCAGGTGGCGCTTACGCCGTGCACCCGGAGACGGTGCGTGAGTTCACCCGTCGGCGTGCCGGCAATCGCGCCCTCGGCTGGGAGATGCGGGACACGACGAACCAGGAGAACACCGGCACGCTGCTCTCGAGCGCCGCCTTCGGGCACGGCGGGTTCACCGGGACCTCCATTTGGATCGATCCGGAGCGGGACCTGTTCGTGATCGTGCTGACCAACCGTGTGTTTGCCCCGCGGACGCGGCGGTCGATCACGCGTCTCAAGGAGATTCGGGCACAGGTGGCCGACGCCGCCGTGGCGCTGCGGGCCAGCGTCTGCGGCACACCGGATCCGACGGCCGACCGGTGCTGACTGCGGGACACGTCGGCGCCGCGCCGCACAAGCCGGCGCGACCCACGCTCATCTACGACGGAACTTGTGGGTTCTGTGGCGCGTGGGTGAAGCGCATGAAGCGGCTCGACCGGGACGACGTGATCTGGCTGGTGCCGCTGCAGGACGCGCGGGCCACAGAGCTGTCCGGACAGCCGCGGGAGCGCCTTCAGGAGGCAGCGCACCTCGTGCGGCCCGATGGAGCGGTGTTTGCCGGGGCCGCCGCCGCGCGAGAGGCGTTTCGCTACCTGCGCGGCGGCCGCGTGGTCGCGTTCATCACGGGCCTGCCCGGGATGATGCCGGTGGCGGAGCGGGTGTACGCCTGGGTTGCGCGGCACTGGGGGCCGGTTGCGGAACGCGACTGAGCGGGTGAGTGTTGGAACGAGATAGCGAGCCGCATTCCCCTTATCCCTTTCCCCGCACATCGCCCGGGGAAGCATGGAGTGACGGACGATGAGTGAAGACTCGACGCCCACCTTGACCGAAGAGATCGTCCAGGACGCCCTGCGGAAGGTGAAGGATCCCGAGGCGGGCATTAACATCGTGGATCTGGGTCTGATCTACGATGTGGCGATCGACCAGGGCAAGGTGGATGTTAAGATGACGCTCACGTCACCGGGATGTCCGGCGGGGCCGCAGATCATGGGCGATACCGACGAGGCCGTCCGAGCCCTCGACGGCGTGAACGATGTGAGGGTCGAGCTGGTCTGGGAGCCCTACTGGACGCCGGAGCGGATCAACCCCAAGGTGCGCGCCTACTTGGGTTTCTGAGGCGCCGTTCCCGCGACAGCAGCCAGGATCGCTGCGTCGCCGACTACCTCACGCTGCCACCGCCGCAACTCGCCTACGCCGTCGAGCTCCGATGCCGACTGCGGCGCGACGCGCGCCACTTCCTGTAAGGTGCCGTTGGGGCACACCAGGCCAGGGGCGAGTTCCACGACGTCGGCCCGCTCATTGCGAATCCCCTTGAGTCGTTCCAAGCGCTGGTCGTACCGCGGGTCGGGATCGGGTCGGCGCGTGCGACGCACGCGTGGCAGCCTTTCGTCGGGCACGTCCAATCCCTTCTTGACCGCACGGAGCATCGGCTCCCCGTACCGCTGCGCCGTCGTCTTCGGCATGCCGTCAACCGCTGCGAGCTTCCTCGCGCTGGTTGGCGCCGCCTTCGCGACGGCAAGCAACGCGTGGTTGCCCAGCACTCTGAACCTGGCCCGGTCGAGACCGCGCGCGGTGCGCTCACGCCAGCGATACAGCTCCCGAAGGATTGCCAATGCTCTGGGCTTGAGGGCGCGGGCGCCCTTGATGCGCAGGTAGGCGTCTGCCTCGTCGGCACCCAGCTGGGTCCAGCGAATCTCCTCCAGCAGGCGGAACTCCTCCTGCGCCCACTCGAGCCTCCCCATTCCCTGGAGCTTCTGTTCTAGGGCGTCCCGCAGTGACGTCAGGTGCCGCGTATCCTCGGCGGCGTAGTCGACCATCCCGGCGGTGAGAGGGCGGTGGGACCAGTCGGCGCGCTGGAATCTCTTGTCGAGCTGGATGCCGAAGTACTTCTCCAACATCGAGCCCAGTCCTACGGCCGGCTCCCCCGCCAACTGAGCTGCGATTCGCGTATCGAAGATGTTGCGCGCCCTGAAGCCGTAATCCCGATCGAGGATCCGCAGGTCGTAGTCCGCGTCATGGAATACGACCTCCGCCTTCGGGCTGGACAGAAGCTTGCCGACCGGGCCCAGGTCGGTCACCGCCAGCGGGTCCACGAGGGCCGTTTCCGTGTCCGAACTCAGCTGCACCAAGTAGACCCGGTCCACGTAGCGGTGGAACGACGCCGCTTCGGTGTCCAGCGCAATCCGTGGCTCGTCGGCCAGTCGGCGTGCGAGGGCGCGGAGCTCAGCGGGATGGTCAATGACCTGGACGGGAGGCTCGGATGCGCGGGCGTGCATGGCTGAGGAGTAACTTCGCTAGGAAGGCCGGTAGTTGAACAGTGGAGGCGGCAAGGCCGACTCGCTGCTATCGGTTATCGACACAGTGTCTAGACGGTGTGGAAAATTGCCAAGCCATTGTCAGTATAGCGGTTAGATCTTGGCGTGTAGGGACATCATGGCGACAGCATAGAGTCAGTATCGCGACAGTTGTCAGACCGAAGTGTCGCCTCCGAACGGGCTTGGGGCGCTGCGACGCCCTCCGGTTGTCGGCCCCCCGCCCGGGCGTAGATTTACACCCGTGACTTCCGTTCCCTCCGTCGTGATGCGTGTGTACCCTGACGACTGCGATGCGTTTGGGCACGTGAACCAGGCGGCATTCCTCCAGATGTTCGAGCGGGCCCGCTGGGAAGTGTTGGCGGCGGGGCCTGGGATGGAGGCGTTTCAGCGAAGCCGGACGTGGCCGGCGGTGCGCAAGTCGACCATCGAGTACACGGCGGAGGCGTTTCCGGGCGACGTGCTGCAGTTCGACACTACGCTCACACACCTGGGACGCACCAGCTTCTCACTGCACCAGACGGCACGCCGTGAAGCCGACAGCACACTGGTCGCGGAGGCGGATTCCGTGTTCGTGTGTGTGGGGGAGGCGGGCAAGCCGACCGCGGTGCCCGTGGAGATCCGCAATTTCTTTGGTACCCGTCCCTCGGTGCGGGCAGGGGCGGTCCAGCACTTCCTGATTCGCGATGTGGCCACGGCGGTGGACGTGCAGGGCGACGGCCCCGCCATCCTCTTCGTCCACGGCTTCCCGTTGGACAGGACCATGTGGCGCCATCTGGTCGCGCCGCTCACCGGCTGGCAGCGCATCGCGCCGGACCTGCGCGGCATGGGGTTGAGTGACGTGCCGGAGTCCGACAGTTACTCCATGGCGGAGTACGCCGACGACCTGGCGGCGCTGCTCGAGAAGCTAGAGGTCGAGGAAGCCGTCATCTGCGGTCTCTCCATGGGCGGCTATGTCGCGCTCGAGCTCATGCGGCGACACCGAGCCATGGTGCGCGCACTCGTCCTCACCAACACTCGAGCCGAGGCTGACACCCCCGAGGGGCGAGCGAGCCGCGACGAGATGATTGGGATGGTGGAAGCGAAAGGCTCTGAGGCCCTGGCCGATGTGATGCTGCCGAAGCTGCTGTCCCCCAGCTCGCTGTCCGCTATGCCCCAGGTCGTGGAGCATGTCCGCACGATGATCTCCGGCAGCCCAGACGCGGGAGTGACCGGTGCACTCCGGGCCATGAGGGATCGAGCCGATTCGACGGAGTTCCTGCAGGAGATCGATGTGCCGACGCTGGTCGTCACCGGGCGAGAGGATCAGCTCATTCCGGTTGAGCACTCCCGCACCATGGCCGACGCCATTGCCGGCGCGATGTACACGGTGATTCCGGAGGCGGGGCACCTCACCCCGATGGAGCAGCCTATCGCGACGAGTCGGGTGATCGGGGAGTTTCTGGAAGCGTTGGGGTAGAACAAGCGGGGAAAGGTACCGCAGGAGGTCGTACGCTTCCCCGTTCCCTCTTCCCCTGACCGCCTACCGCCGATGCCGTGGCGCTACTCAGCGAGCCGCTCCGCCGGCACCAGCGTTCTGGGACTCGGCTCTGTGTAGCGTCCCCGGGCGGAGTAGTGCTTCTCCCACTCCTCGCGCAGACAGAACGGGTCGAGTCCCACCGGGCGATCGATGATCAGCACGCCGTCGAGGTGATCGATCTCGTGCTGCAGCAGCTCAGCGAGCTCGCCCTCGGCCTCGATGGCATGCGTCTTTCCTGCGAGGTCCGTGTACGTCACCCTGATGTGGTGGGCCCGTTGGACCTGGACCAGCAGGTCCGGGACGGAGAAGCAATCGTCCCAGACCTGGAAGTCGTGGGTGCCGATGTCCTCGATCTCCGGGTTGATCAGAACACGAGTCTCGTCGACCTCGATGTAGACGATCCGCATCGGGGCGCCGATTTGCGGAGCGGCGAGCCCGCGACCCGCTCCGTGGCGCTGTTTGAGATCGCGTAGGGTATCCTGCAGGTCGTCGGCCACGACGCGCACGGCCGGCGACCTGACGTTCTTGACCAGTTCGCACCGGGCGCGCAGTATCGGGTCTCCCAACATGCGTACTGGACGTATTGCCATGACCGGCCTCGCGCCGTTGTAACGGGGCCACCAATCTATGGCTTTCCAATGATCGCTGCCATCATTCCGGCCGGTGGCGCCTCGGAGCGCATGGGGAAGCCCAAGGCGCTGCTCCCGTACCGGGGCCGCACCTTTCTAGATACGATCCTGGACGCGTGCAGAGCCCTGGGGCTCCAGCAGCGTATCGTCGTGCTCGGGTACGATGCCGATAACATATTGTCAGGTATTGACTTGAGTGAGGCGACCGTGCTCACGAACCCTGCGCCGGAAAGTGGCCCGATCGGCTCCATTCGGGTGGGGATCCAGGCCATTCTCAACCATCCGGTTGAAGGGGCCCTCGTCTGGCACGTGGACCGGCCTCACGTGGCCATCGCCACGATCGAGGCCTTGCTGGACCGGTTTCGCCAGGAAGGTGAGCCAATAGTGGTTCCGAGCTACCAGGCCAGGAGGGGCCATCCGGTGATCTTCGGGCGCGCGGTATTCGAGGAGCTCCTCGCGGTGCCTGACGATCAAGGGGCCCGAGCCGTCGTGCGCTCGGACCCCTCCAGGGTCGCTGTCGTGCCGGTGGATGATCCGGCCGTGACCGAAGACATCGACACGCCGGAGGCCTACCAGGAGCTACTCCGGCGGGAGGATATCAGGTAACGGGTGTCACCACCCGCAGACGCATTACGTACTGCACGTCCAGCTCGTCCCGCCACACCCCGTAGATCCTGTCGTCGCGGAATACCCGCGGCGCGAAACGCCTCGGCATCGAAACCACTCCGAGGAACCTTCCTTCGGCGTCGAACACATCCCACTCGGGCGCACCCGTGTCCTCCAGCACGTTGTACTGCTCCAGCTCTTCGTCGCTCAAGGATGTGGCTGACTGCACGTGCTGCACCCAGATCGTCCCCTGCGGCCCGAGCTGGATGGCCGCGAACGCCGGGAAGCTCTCACCGAAGTGGACGATGGTGCGAAGTTGCGGCAGCATGCTGGGCGGCACACCGGCGTCCGTCCACGCGCGCTCGATGAACGCCATCACCGCCTGCTGGTCCCGCTCGCTCACGGGCTTCCGTTCGAACGGCTTGGAAACAATGCGTTCGCACGTGCCGTCACTCGCGTACAGGCTCAGCCGGTAGTCGTCGTTGGTGGCGTATACGAGCTTGAGGTCCTCCGTGAGGCGCCACACCGACTCCTTGGTGTACAGGTTGATCTCCGGCGTGCCGCCGCTCATCTGGAAGGTCTTCCCCGACGGGAACGTCAGCAGGGTATCGGTGACTGAACCGCCGGTAGTGACGGCGAGGACGACGTCCATCGAATCCCGCACGGGCTGGTTTGGCGCTGGCATGGGGCGCCGCTGTATGGCGAGCGTGCCACCACTCGTCGTCTGGAACAGCATCGGAATCCCGTCCGCGAGTGACAGGGGATAGCTGCCGGCGCTCGAGCCGTCGGGCAGGAACAGGCTCACCCGCTGGTTGGCCATGTCGGGCACGATGAGCGTATCGCCTAGTCCGGTGAGCACGAACTGGGCGCCGAGGCCGATCTCGCCCGGCCCGCCACCCGGCTTGCCGATTGCGTGCTGGAATTCCCCGTCGGGGTCGAAGGCCTTGATCTGCTGTGCCTGGGCGTCGAGCACGAAGATGCGGCCGTCCGAGCCCACCGCCAGAAAGCCGATCTGCCCGAACTGATAGTTTGCGTCGCCCTCGACTGTGCCGATGCGCAGCTCCTCCTCGACAAGCCACTCCGTGCCCGCAGTCCACATCCCCTCGGCGGGGTTGGAGACCATCTGCACTCCTGCGCTGTCGGAAACGGTGCCGGCCCACTCGCCCCCGCCGCCGCAGGCAGCGAGGCAGACGACGAGCGCAGCGGCAGCCGTGCTGCGTGCGATTCCCGATATCATCACCTCGTCACTCCCCTTTCGACTCCCCCAGGATCCGCTCCATGCGCTCCCGGTAATCGTGGAACGCCTCGCGCCCGTGGGCAGTTGCGCGAACCATCGTACGTGGCTTCTTGCCCACGAGCGTCTTCTCGATCTCAATGTAGCCGGCCTGCTCGAGCTTGCTGAGGTGCGAGGAGAGACTGCCCCGTGTCATGCCCGTCTGGCGCACGTGCGCGTGTCGCTGCGCTTGCTAAGCATTTGTTAATTAAGCACTTACGTGGGAGCGACGCTGGCGCACTGGATCCGGGGTGCTCCGCGTCTCCGAAGACCGGCACAGCACGGAAACCGATTCACCAACAAAAGCGTTGAATTAGTTGCGAAAACCGGTCTCTCTGTGTAGGATTCCTGCCCTATGAACCCGATCACTCCCGGTCTGGCTGGCCACAAGGGTCTCCGTGGCGAGGTCCTACTCCAGCTCAAGAAGACCCAGCCTGCCACGGCGAAGGAGCTTGCCGACGTGTTCGGCGTCTCCGCCAACGCCATTCGGCGCCACCTCAAGGAACTCGAGGCGGAGGGGTTGGTGGAGTACGGGCGGGAGCAGCGCGGCACGGGCGCGCCGACGTTTACGTATCGGCTCAGCGCCAACGGTGAGGCGCTCTTCCCCAAGCAGTACGGCGAGGCACTGACCCACGTGCTTTCGTTCATCGCCCAGGCCAACGGGCGCGAGGCCGTGCACGAGATGTTCGCGGAGCGGTTTCGGGTCCAGGCCGACCGGATGCGCGCCGACCTCGCCGACGTGACGATCGAGGAGAAGGTCCAGGCGGTTGTGGATCTGCTGTCGCAGCAGGGGTTCATGGCGGCGTGGTCGGTGGAGCCGGATGCGCTGCGGCTCGCCGAGCACAACTGCGCGTTCCAGGCGGCCGCGGAGCAGTTCCCCGAGATCTGCGCGGCCGAGGCCGAGTTCCTGCGCGAGGTGTTGCAGAGCGAGGTCACACGCGATCAGTACATCCCGGACGGCTGCAACAGCTGTCAGTATTCCATCGCCCCGAGGCGGGGCCACGAGGAGTCTTGATGTCTCAGTCGGCAATTGATCAGCAGGTGAGCCAGCCATACAAGTACGGGTGGAGCACGGACATCGAATCCGAGCTCGCCCCGGTCGGGCTGAACGAGGACATCATCCGTCTGATCTCGGAGAAGAAGGCCGAGCCCGAGTGGATGCTCGAATGGCGGCTCAAGGCGTATCGCCACTGGCTCGAGATGCGCGAGCCGAATTGGGCCAATATCACGTATCCGCCCATCGACTATCAGGCGATCCACTACTACGCGGCGCCGAAGCAGACGAAGGCCCCCGAGAGCCTCGACGAAGTCGACCCCAAGCTGCTCGAGACCTTCGAGAAGCTCGGGATCCCCCTGCTGGAGCAGAAGCGGCTCACCGGGGTGGCGGTGGATGCCGTGTTCGACAGTGTGTCGGTAGCCACCACTTTCAAGGAAGAGCTCAAGAAGTATGGCGTGATCTTCCTGCCGATCTCCGAGGCCATTCAAGAGCACCCCGATCTGGTCAAGAAATACCTCGGCACCGTGGTACCGCCGACCGACAACTTCTTCGCGACGCTGAACTCGGCGGTGTTCACCGACGGCTCGTTCGTGTACGTGCCCAAGGGCGTGAAGTGCCCGCTGGAGCTCTCCACGTACTTCCGCATCAACGCGCTGGCGACGGGGCAGTTCGAGCGCACGCTCATCATTGCCGACGACGAGAGCCACGTGAGCTACATGGAGGGCTGCTCGGCGCCGATGCGCGACGAGAACCAGCTCCACGCGGCGGTTGTCGAGCTCGTCGCGCGCGACAACGCGCAGATCAAGTACTCCACGATCCAGAACTGGTATCCTGGGGATGAGGCTGGCAAGGGCGGCATCTACAACTTCGTGACCAAGCGCGGCCGCTGTATGGGGGTGAACTCCAAGATCTCCTGGACTCAGGTCGAGACGGGCTCAGCGATCACGTGGAAGTACCCCAGCTGCATTCTCGAGGGCGACAACTCGATCGGCGAGTTCTACTCGGTGGCGGTGACCAACAACCACCAGCAGGCGGACACCGGCACCAAGATGATTCATATCGGCAAGAACACGAGCAGCACGATCGTCTCGAAGGGCATCTCCGCGGGAACCAGTCAGAACACCTACCGCGGCCAGGTGAAGATTATGAAGGCCGCGGAGAACGCGCGGAACTACTCGCAGTGCGACTCCATGCTCATCGGTGACCAGTGCGGAGCGCACACATTCCCGTACATCGACGTGCGGAACAGCTCGGCGATCATGGAGCACGAGGCTACGACCTCGAAAGTCGGGGAAGACCAGATCTTCTACTGCAAACAGCGAGGCCTGTCGGAGGAAGACGCGGTCTCCCTGGTAGTGAACGGGTTCTGCAAGGAAGTATTCCGCGAGCTCCCCATGGAATTCGCGGTGGAGGCGACCAGGCTCCTGTCGATTAGTCTCGAGGGCAGTGTCGGCTAGAACGTCTGAATTGGGAGAACGATAGCACATGCTTGAAGTCAAGAAGCTGCACGCCGGCGTCGAAGGGATCGAGATCCTCAAGGGCGTCGATCTGACGGTGAAGCCGGGCGAGGTGCACGCCATCATGGGCCCCAACGGCTCAGGCAAGAGCACCTTTGCCCAGGTCCTCGCCGGCCACCCGGCGTACGAGGTGACCGGTGGGTCCGTCACGTTCGAGGGGAAGGATCTCCTCGAGATGGATGCTGACGAGCGGGCGCGCGCCGGCATGTTCCTCGCGTTCCAGTACCCCGTTGCGATCCGGGGCATCACGAATGCGTACTTCCTGCAGTCGGCGCTGAACACCGTGCGCAAGGAGCAGGGTCTCGAGGAGCTCGACACCCTGGACTTCGCCGACCTGCTGGAGAAGAAGCTCGAGATGATCGGCTGGGACGACAGCCTGATTCATCGGGCCGTCAACGACGGGTTCTCGGGCGGCGAGAAGAAGCGCAACGAGATCCTGCAGCTCGCGGTGCTGGAGCCGAAGCTGGCGATCCTCGATGAGACGGACTCTGGCCTCGACATCGATGCGGTGAAGGAAGTCGCCGCCGCGGTGAACGCCTTCCGTAGCGATGAGCGGGCGTTCGTTGTGGTGACGCACTACGAGCGGATCCTCAACTACTTCCCGCCCGACTTCGTGCACGTGCTCGCCGGCGGCAAGGTCGTCATGTCCGGGGACATGAAGCTCGCCCTCGAGCTCGAGGCGAAGGGGTACGACTGGATCAACGGCGAAACCACGGCGGTTGCAGGATGACGCGAGGGCGGGATGAGAAGAGCGCCGCAGAGCGCTACGTAGCCGCGTTCGAGTCGTTTGCCGGCAACGGGGCGAGCGGCGCACCCGAGTGGCTGAAGGCCAGGCGCGAGTCGGCCATCAGCCGGTTTGCGGAAACCGGGTTCCCGCACTCGCGGATGGAGGCGTGGCGCTTCACCGACGTGAAGCCGATCGCCGGTGAGGAATTCGCGTTGGCCCCGAAGCCGGCGGTGAGTGCCGCCGCTGAGCAGGCCGTGGAGTCGCTGCTCCTGGGTGGAGCGAACCGCCATGCCGCGGTGTTCGTGAACGGGTATTTCGCGCCGGAGCTGTCGTCGCTGAATCGGCTGCCGGAGGGTGTGAGACTCGGGAGCTTGCGTGCCGCATTGGAGAGCGACCCGACGCTGTTGGAGGAGCACCTGGCGCAGTACGCCAAGGACGAGCGGAATCCGCTGACGGCCCTGTCCACGGCGTTCATCTCCGACGGCGGATTTGCGTACGTCCCGGCGGACGTCGTGCTGGAGCAGCCCCTGCAATTGCTGTTCCTGGCGGACCCGGCGAGCGGGAAGAACCCCATGTGGCATCCCCGCAACCTGGTCGTCGCCGGGCGTAGCGCCGAGGGCTCCGTGCTGGAGAGCTATGTCGCGCTGGGTGACGCGACGTACTGGACGAATGCGGTCACTGAGGTGGTGCTGGGCGGGAACGCGAAGATCGATGCCTACCGTGTGCAGCGGGAGAGCGAGCAGGCGTATCACACCGCCACGACCGAGTCGTACCAGGCGCGCGACAGCGTGTTCAAGCTCGTGAACTTCACGTTTGGCGCCCGCCTATCGCGGCAGGACATCAATGCCGTGCTCGACGGCGAAGGCGCGGACTGCACCCTGGACGGACTCTCCATGCTCGCGCGTCGGCAGCATGCCGATCATCACACGACGTTGGAGCACGCGCAGCCACATTGTACGAGCTGGGAGTACTTCAACGGCGTGTTCGATGACAAGGCCCGGGGCGTGTTCACGGGACGCATCATCGTCCGTCCGGGAGCCCAGCAGACGGACTCCAAGCAGACCAACAACAACTTGCTGCTCTCGGAGAGCGCACGAGCGGATAGTCAGCCGCAGCTGGAGATCTACGCCGACGACGTGAAGTGCACGCACGGAGCCACGCTGGGGCCGATGGACGACGACCATCTGTTCTACCTCCAGAGCCGAGGGTTGTCGCGTGACGAAGCGCGGCAGTTGCTCACCTACGGCTTCGGCTCGGAGATTCTCGATGTGGTCAAGCTGGACGAGCTGAAGCAGCAGGTCGACCGGTTGGTGCGCAACCGACTCGCCCGGTGACGACGATGGTACGCCAGGCTTCCGCCACTGCTCGGACGACGGCACGCGCCGCGCTGGACGTCGGGCGGATTCGGGCCGACTTCCCGCTGCTTACGCGGCAGCCGGAGGGAAGGCCACTGGCGTATCTCGACAACGCCGCCACCACACAGAAGCCTCGGCTGGTGGTGGATACGGTCAAGCAGTACTACGAGGATTACAACGCCAACATTCACCGCGGCGTGTACAAGCTGAGCGAGCAGTCGACGGCGGCGTTTGAAGGGTCGCGGGTGAAACTCCAGCGCTTCATCAATGCGGCACAGCAACAGGAGGTCATCTTCGTGCGCGGGACCACGGATGCGATCAATCTGGTGGCGCATTCCTACGGACGCGTCAGCCTCGCCGCTGGCGATGAAGTGGTGATCTCCGCCATGGAGCATCACTCGAACATCGTGCCGTGGCAGATCGTGTGCGAGGCGACGCGCGCCCGTTTGCGGGTCGTTCCCATGACGGACGAGGGTGAGCTCGAGCTGGATGAGTACGAGAAGCTCCTCAACCCGAAGACGAAGCTCGTGGCGCTGGTGCACGTCTCGAACTCCCTCGGCACGATCAATCCCGTCAAGGAAATGGTCGCCATTGCCCACGGCCACAACATCCCGGTGTTGGTGGACGGCGCGCAGGCGGTACCGCACATGGCGGTGGACGTGCAGGACCTGGACTGCGATTTCTACGCCCTTTCTGGCCACAAGATGTTTGGCCCAACGGGGATCGGCGTCCTGTACGGCAAGGCCGAGCTGCTCAACGCGATGCCCCCGTACCAGGGGGGTGGCGAGATGATCCGCTCGGTGTGCTTCGACAAGACGACGTACGCGCCGCTGCCGGCGAAGTTCGAGGCCGGGACCCCGAACATCGCCGGGGCGATCGGGCTGGGTGCCGCCGTGGACTACCTCAACGGGATGTCGTGGGAGGCGATCCACACCCACGAGAGCGACCTGCTGCGGTATGCGACGGAGTCGCTCGAGGCCATCCCGGGGCTGCACATCCTGGGTACGGCAAAGGAGAAGGCGAGCGTGGTGTCCTTCGTGCTCGATGCCGTGCACGCACATGACGTCGGCACGATCCTGGACAAGGAGGGTGTCGCTATCCGAACGGGCCACCACTGTACGCAGCCCGTAATGGAGCGACTCGGTGTGCCCGCGACGGCGCGGGCGTCCTTTGCGTTCTACAACACGCGAGACGAGGTGGACGCGCTGGTCCGGGCCGTCCATCGCGTCCACGAGGTGTTCGGCTGATGGCCGATCTCAGGGATCTCTATCAACAAGTCGTCCTCGATCACAACCGCGCCCCGCGGAACTTCAAGAAGATTC
This sequence comes from Gemmatimonadota bacterium, assembly GCA_039592335.1. Lineage (GTDB taxonomy): Bacteria > Gemmatimonadota > Gemmatimonadetes > Gemmatimonadales > GWC2-71-9 > WVYX01. The sequence goes on from JBDHBX010000005.1 coordinate 61,176, forward strand.
CCGACGCCAGCCACAGCGCCGAGGGCACCAACCCCCTTTGCGGTGACGAGATCACGCTGTATGTGACCGTGGAGGGTGACGTCATCAAGGACGTCGGCTTCCAGGGCAAGGGCTGCGCCATCTCGCAGGCATCGGCTTCCCTCATGACGTCGTCGGTCAAAGGAAAGACCACGGAAGAGGCTGAGGCGCTGTTCCGGGCCTTCCACGACATGTTGACCGGCGGCCCGGATGCGCCGGGTGACACCACGGCGCTGGGCAAGCTCGCCGCCCTGGCCGGGGTGAAGCGGTTCCCTGTCCGCGTGAAGTGTGCCAATCTTCCCTGGCACACGTTGCACGCCGCCCTCACCGGCTCGGAGGAACCAGCCTCCACCGAGTGAGTGTGGTGGTCTCGCAGACCTCGCACCCCCAAGGAGTGTTGCGGTGACTGAGCCGGGCTTCGAGCGCGTTGCGTTGCTGGGTGACCTGCCTGAGGCCGCTCCGGTGGCGGTTGAGCTCTCCACCGGGGAAGGCCTGTGCCTGGTTCGAATGAAGGGCGAAGTGTACGCATTCCAGGACCGGTGCAGTCATGCGGACTTTCCCCTGAGCGACGGCGAGATGGTCGATGACCACGCCATCGAGTGCTCGCTCCACGGGGCGCAATTCGACGTGCGAACCGGCGAGGCCATCGAGGCGCCGGCGGCCGAGAGTCTCTCGCTGTACGAGGTGAAGTTGAAGGACGGTGACGTCCTCGTGCGGCGCGGGGAGCCGTGAAGCCACCGCACACCGTACCTCCCACTCCAGGCTCACTTCGCAGGGATCTCGGGTTGCTCGATGCCGTGGGCATCGGGATCGGCGCCATCGTGGGGGGTGGCATCTTCGTCGTGAGTGGCATCGGCGCGGAGGTTGCCGGGCCCGCGCTGCTGATCGCGCTGCTGCTGGCTGGGATGGCGGCCTCGGCGAACGCGCTTAGCTCGGCGCAGCTGGCTGCCACGTATCCGATGGCCGGGGGCACTTACGAGTACGGGTACCGGGTATTGAGCCCCACCGCTGGCTACGCGGCCGGATGGATGTTCCTCGCTAGCAAGACCGCCGCGGCCGGTACCGTCGCCCTCGGCCTGGGCGCCTACCTGGGTGCGTTTCTACCGGGGGTGCCACCCCGCGCCGTCGCCGTTGTGGCGGTGCTCGGCTTTACGGTGTTGAACTACTTCGGTGTGCGAAAGTCGAGCCGTCTGAACCTGGTGATCGTGGCGTTGTCGCTCGGCGTCTTGGTGATGTTCGTCGTTCTCGGAGCGGGTGCGTTCGAGCCGAAGCGGCTGCACCCGTTTGCGCCCGCTGGCTGGCGCGGGCTGCTGAGCGGCGCCGCTATCATGTTCTTCGCCTATACCGGGTATGCCCGTATCGCGACGCTGGGGGAGGAGATACACGATCCCCGCCGCACCATTCCCCGAGCCATCGTCCTGACGCTGGTGGCAACGGGCCTACTGTACCTGGCGGTGGTGCTCGTGGCCCTGGGTGCCGTGGGTGCCGACGGCATGGCGGCCTCCGAAGCGCCGCTCCTGGCCGCCGCGTCGAGCTTCAAACAAGGGTGGGCGGCCACGATCATCAGTGTGGGGGCCGTCGTCGCGATGCTCGGTGTGATGCTGTCTCAGATCCTCGGGCTGAGCCGCATGGCCTTTGCCATGGCGCGGCGCGGTGATCTGCCCCGTGGGCTCGAGCGGGTGCACCCGGATTATGGGACCCCCCACCGGGCGATCCTGCTCGTCGGGGCTGCGGCGGCGGTCGTCGCCGCGACCGGCACCCTGCGAGGGGTGGCCACGGCGGCGGCATTCACGATCCTCGTGTACTACGGTATCGCGAACTTCGCGGCCCTCAGAATGCCTGCGAAGGACAAACTGTATCCGAACGTGGTGCCCGGGGTGGGGGTGGTCGCCTGCGCGGTGCTAGCCGTCTCGCTCGACCTGTGGACGATTGCGGTAGGCTGTACGGTGCTGGCAGTGGGGTTGCTGGTGCGCTGGCTGCGAAGTCTCTAGCGGCTCTTCCCTCGGCACTCTTCGGCCACCTGCAACACTGCCTGCCGCGACATCGATGCCGCCACGGCGCGTGCGGCACCCCGCTCGGTCCACAGGGCGACCTCGTATCCGTTTGCCGCGGCGACCGTCAAGCCGTCGGGAACCGGCCGACCCAGCACGTCTCCAGGGGGAAGGGCGAAGTAGGTGAGCGAGGCGCCACGGTACTCGTACACGACCGCCGCGCCCCTGACGTCACCCAACTCGGCAACGGTCGCTCCGACCAACTCGGCGTTCGAGATCGCGGGGATGTCGACTTGGTAGCCTACCTCCCACTTCAACCACTCGACCAGGGCAGCCGTGTCGGCGCTTTCAATGGCTCCCGGCTTGGCCAGCCCGATCCGAGCCTCTCGAGCCAACGGCGGAGCTAGGAGCCCGCTGGCCGGTTTGCCCAACACCGCAAGCGCCATCGTGGCGGCGGCCAGCGTCACTCCGCCGGCGAAGAAGCTGACACGGCGCCTCCGGACTCGCCGGGCCGATTCCTGCGCAAGGGTCTCGCGGATTCGGGCCGCGAGGTGAGGCGGGGCCGTTCGCGCGGTCGCGGCGAGCCGGTCGAGCCGCCGTTCCAGGGCCGGATGGTAGTCGAAGTAGTCCTGATCTTCCGACTGCATGGCTGCTCTGCTCCTTCGACTAGACATAACCAGACCGCAAGCGCCCCGGTTCCCGTGCGGGACCCAAATCGGCGAGGTTGGACTCGGGATTCGACGGGGCTTATCCTACGCTGCGGCAGGAACCCGGGGCCACACTCCTTCGTCTAACGGCGGGCGCTGAGGGCGGAATAGCATGGACGGCAACGGCTCGGTCATCGAGATCCAGGGGATCACCAAGCGCTTCGCGGGGCACACCGCGGTGCGAGGACTATCCCTCTCCGTTCCTCCGGGGTCGGTGTATGGGCTCCTTGGCCCCAACGGGGCCGGGAAGACCACTACCATCCGGATGATCATGAACATCATCATCCCGGACGAGGGTCGCGTTGCCCTGTTCGGTGGCTCGGGCACCGGGCGCGACCTCTCGCCCAGGATCGGTTACCTGCCCGAGGAGCGGGGGCTCTACAAGAAGATGAAGGTGTTCGATCTGCTGGTGTTCCTGGCGGAGGCCAAGGGGGTCGATCGGCGTGCGGCCAAACAGGAGGCGCATCGCTGGCTCGAGCGCCTGGAGCTGTCGGCCTGGGAGCAGAAGAAGGTCGACGACCTGTCCAAAGGGATGCAGCAGAAGGTGCAGTTCATCTCCACGGTGTTGCACGGACCCGAGCTGCTCATTCTCGACGAGCCGTTCGCCGGCCTGGATCCGATGAACACACGGAGTATGAAGAATGTTGTGGTGGAGCTTGGCCGTGCAGGCACCACCGTGCTCTTCTCCACACATATCATGGAGCAAGCCGAGCGGCTGTGCGACTCGGTCTGCATCATCGCACGTGGGCAGAAGGTGGTCGATGGCCCGCTCGCCGAGATCAAGCGGAGCCACGGTGGGCGCCACGTCATCGTCGCCGTGGAGCAGGGAAACGCACAAGTGGATGGCCTGCTGCAGGATCGCACTCTGGTGGCGAAGGCCGACAACTACGGCCAGTACGCGGAGGTGGAGCTGGCGGAGGGTGGAGACGCGCAGCAGCTGCTGCACAGGCTCGTGAGCACGGGTGCCCGGGTGGGGCGCTTCGAGATCGCGGAACCCACGCTGCACAAGATCTTCATCGACATGGTGGGTGAGGACCGGGACGCGGCCGAGGCGGAGGAGGTGCGTGCCGATGCGTAAGGTCTGGGTGGTCATTCGCCGCGAGTTCACCGAGAAGGTCCGCAACAAGTGGTTCATCATCTCCACGGTGCTGGTCCCGTTGCTCATGGCCGCCGCGATCATGCTCCCCATCCTCCTGGCGGAACGGGGCGGCGGGCACCGCGTCGTCGCGGTGGTCGACATGACCACATCCGATTTCGGTCTCGACCTGACGGAACGGCTGGACGCCTCCGACCGAGTGACCGCTTACTGGGTGCAAGCCGAAGTCGTCGACATGGAGGCGGCGGCCGACTCGCTCACACAGTTGGTAGGCCTCAAGCGCCTCGACGGGTATCTCCTGGTGGGCGACGAGACGGTGGTAGACGGGCAGGCGGAGTACCGGGGCTCGAACATCTCGTCGTTGTCCGACATGCAGTCGATGCAGCGCCTCCTGCGCCAGGCGGTGCTGGTGGAGCGGCTGGGTCTGGTCGGCGTCGATCCCGAGTTGGTGCAGCAGGCGCAGATCCCGGTGACCATGGCGACGGTGGGTATCCGCGGTGGGAAGCTCACGGACGAGACCGGCGAATCGCGCTTCTTCTTTGCCTACACGGTGTGGTTCGTGCTCTACATCGCCATTCTCATCTATGGCGTGCAGGTGATGGGATCCGTGGTGGAGGAAAAAACCTCACGCATCATCGAGGTCCTGGTGTCGAGTCTCCGGCCGTTTCAACTGTTGGCGGGAAAGATCCTGGGTGTGGGGGCCGTTGGCTTGTTTCAGTTCCTCATCTGGGGCGTGTCGGCCTGGGCGCTCATTCGGCACCGCGACGTCGTGCTCGGTGTGGTGGGGATCGATGTTCCGACGAGCTCGGGCTTCCGCCTGCCGGACGTGTCGGCCGCCACCCTGGCCATCATAGTGACCTTCTTCTTGCTGGGGTACTTCCTGTACGCCGCGATGTTTGCCGCCGTGGCCGCCATGTCGAGCAGTGAAGCGGAGGCTCGCCAGGCACAGACACCGGTGGTCATGCTCCTGGTTCTGCCGTCGATCCTCCTGATCGGGATCCTGCAGCAGCCCGACAGTGGACTGGCGGTGACTCTCTCGCTGGTGCCCTTCAGCTCGCCGATCGCGATGCCCGTTCGCTGGGCGGCCGCCCAGGTGCCATTCCAGGAGGTGGCGACTTCGATAGGCCTGCTGATCGTCGCGCTCTGGCTGGTGACGTGGATTGCAGCACGGATCTACCGTGTGGGCATACTGATGTACGGCAAGCGCCCCAACCTGAAGGAACTGGCGCGGTGGGTACGCACGACGTGACCTGAGTCGGCGTCCGACCCTTCCGGGCACGACCGCGGAGGCGGAGAGCATGGATGCCAGCCAACTTGCGCTCCACGCAGAGATGGAGGAGAGGCATTGGTGGTTTCTGGGTCGCCGGCGGATACTCCGCGCCCTCCTTGCACGGCTCCTGCCGCCGGGAGAGGAGCGGCTGGTTGTGGACGTGGGGTGTGGCACCGGTGGCAACGCCGGTGCGTTGGCCCGCGAGTACCGCGTGGTGGGGATCGACACCGTGGAAACGGCCGTCCAGCATGCCCGCGTGAAGTTCCCCGGCGCGCACTTCTGGTGCGGGAAGCTCGCGGACCTGCCGCCGAAAGCCGACGCGGGGGCCGAGCTCTATCTGCTGACGGACGTGCTGGAGCACGTATCCGACGACTTCCTGTTGCTCTCCACCGTGCTCTCCCGGTGCCCCGAAGGCGGGCACGTCCTCATCACGGTTCCGGCACACGAACATCTTTGGTCAGGGCACGACGAAGCGCTGGGTCATTACCGGCGCTACGATGCGGAGCGTCTCAAGGCGACTTGGGAAGGCCTGCCGGTGTCGGTGCGGCTGCTATCGTACTTCAATGCTCGTCTGTATCCGGTCGTGAGGGCCGTGCGGTGGCTCTCCCGCCTGTCGCGGCGCAGCTACGGAACGATGGGGACTGACCTACGGGTGCCAGTCGGTCCGGTGAATCGACTGCTTGCCGGTTGCTTCGGCGGCGAAAGCAGGGTGCTCGTGAGAGCGTTGGAGGAACAGCGGGGTCGAGCGTATCGCACCGGGAGCAGCTTGGTGGCGGTGCTGCGAGTGGAGCGCGAAGGTACCGTGCCCCGCACGAAGCCACCGGGGACCGCACCCGATCACCCCATAGCCGAGGGGCGGTGACCCATGTCAGACGTGATCATCGTCGTTCCCTGCTACAACGAAGCCGACCGGCTGAAGCCGGATGTGTTTGCGGAGTTCCTGAATACGCACAGCGACATCGGGTTCCTCTTCGTTGACGATGGCAGCACCGACGCAACAGGGCGCATCCTGAGAGGATTGGCGAGCGATTGGCCGAAGCGCTGCAGTGTGTGGGCGCTGCCTGAGAATGCGGGGAAGGCGGAGGCGGTGCGCCAGGGCGTGGGGCGCGCCTTCGAACGCAAGGCGGCGTACGTCGGTTATTGGGATGCCGATCTCTCCACGCCGCTGAGGGAGATCGCGTCGATGCGGGAATTGTTTGAAGGACAGCCCGGGGTCGAGATGGTGTTCGGCTCGCGGGTACAACTCCTGGGCCGCGAGATCCGACGTAATCCTGTGCGCCACTACCTCGGCCGCGTCTTCGCGACCGTCATCTCTCTGATGCTCGGCATCCCCGTGTACGACACGCAATGCGGGGCAAAGTTGTTCAGGACGTCGCCCACGGTGCGGGACCTGTTCGCCGAGCCGTTCGTGGCGAAGTGGGTGTTCGACGTGGAGATCATTGCCCGGTTGATCGCTGCGTCCGGGTCTGAAGGGCGTTCTCGAGCGCGCGCCTCGATCGCGGAGCACCCCCTGCACTCATGGCGGGACGTCACCGGCAGCAAGCTGCATCCCCAGGACTTCCTGCAGGCCGCCGGTGACGCGGTACGAATCTACCGGCGGTACTTGACCGCGTGAGCGCCCTAAGCAGGCTCGCCACATTCGTCCGGCGGGAGCCGTTGTCTGCCGTCGCGGTCGTGCTCGTGGCGATCGCGGTGCTGCGCGTCGCCGGCACCTACAGCGTCTACAACGCGACGTGGGATGAGCCGGCGCACCTGGCGTGCGGCATGGAGCTCCTCCAGCTCGGCCAATACACGTACGAACCGCAGCATCCCCCGCTGGCACGCGTGTCGGTCGCGCTCGGGCCGTACCTCGCAGGCGTTCGGGGGTTCACGCCTCGCTTGGGGTCGATGTGGAGCGAGGGACTCGACATGCTGTATCGCGAGGGGAGCTACTTCCGGACGCTCGGACTGGCGCGCCTCGGGATCATCCCCTTCTTCCTGCTGGGAGCCGTGTTGCTGTGGCTCTGGACGCGGCAGCAGTTCGGTCGTCTCACCGCGCTGCTCGCGGTGTTGCTGTACACCCTGTCCCCCAACATCCTGGCCCACGCCGGCTTGGCGACGACAGATATGGCGGTGGCGGCCATGTTGATGGCCGCGGTGCTGGCATTCGTGGCGTGGCTCGAGGCGCCCACGCTGCGTCGTGGGGCATTGATGGGATTGGCGATGGGGCTCGCGCTCGTGACGAAGTTCTCGACTGTCGTGTTCCTTCCGGCGTGTGTCGTCGCGGTCGTGGTGCTGCGTTGGGTCGTCGACCGCCGCGGGTGGCGCGAGGTGCTCTCGGTCGGGCCGGCGGCGTGGCGCTCAGCGGGCGTGGCGTTTCTGATGGCATTCCTGGTGAGTTGGGCTGCGTACGGCTTCTCACTGGGGCCGCTCGTTGGCCCACTCGGCGACGTGGGACTCGGACAGGGCGGGACACCGGGACTGGTGGAGCGCGTGGCCGCGCTTCCCGTGTACCCGCTGAGTGAGGTGGTCCAGGGTGTCCGTGCCGTGGCCGAACACAATGCCGAGGGACATCCCTCGTACCTGTTGGGCGAGGTGCGGGACTTCGGCTGGTGGTACTACTTCCCCGTCGCCTTCCTCGTGAAGACGCCAATCGCGTTCCTGGTACTGGCAGGGATCGGCGCGACACTGTTGACACGCCGCGTGCGGAGCGAGCGACGCTGGCAGGATGCGGTGCCGCTGGCGTGCGCTGGGGCGATCATGCTCGTGAGCCTGACGAGCAATATCAACATCGGGATTCGGCACATTCTGGTGGTGTACCCGCTGCTGGCCATCGTGGCGGCGTTCGGGGCGGCATCTTTGCTGCGGGCCAGGAAGGTCGCGTTTCGTATGGGGGTGATCGGCTTGCTGGCGTGGAACGTGGGTGCGTCCGTTGCGGCGCACCCCGACTACCTGCCGTACTTCAACGCACTCGCGGGGGACACCCCGGAGCGGATCCTCATCGCGGCCGATCTCGACTGGGGCCAGGACTTGCAGCGCCTCGGAAACGTCGTGCGTCGGCGGGGCATTCAGGAGATGGCGGTCGCGTACTTCGGCTCGGCCGTGCCGCCGCATCACGTGCACGCGCGGCTCCGGCTGCTGGAGCCGTACGAGTCGACCAGCGGGTGGGTCGCGGCCAGTGCATGGCGTCTCTGGGTCGATGACACCGACGCGCCGCCCTACGATGGCTTTGCCTGGCTGAGAGCACACGAGCCGACGATGCGCGTGGGGCGGTCCATCTTCCTCTATCACTTGCCCGACACGCTCGCGGTGCCGCAGGATTCCATCGCCGTATCGCCGTAGCGGGCAGGTGCGGCCGCCGCCGCTCCGCTAGACCGCGTCGCCAGGCCCCTCTATCTTCCTGCGATCTCATGCGGGACCACTACGACGTCATCGTAATCGGCGGCGGGCACGCCGGCTCCGAGGCGGCCAACGCAGCGGCGCGGCTCGGTGCTCGGGTGCTGCTCGTGACGGCCAACCTCGAGACGATCGGACAGATGTCATGCAATCCGGCGGTCGGTGGGATCGCAAAGGGCACGGTCGTGCGCGAGGTGGACGCCTTCGGTGGGGTGATCGGGCGGGCGGCCGATCGGGCGACGATTCAATTCCGCATGCTGAATCGTTCCAAGGGTCCTGCGGTGTGGGCGCCCCGGGCGCAATGTGACCGAGGTCTCTACCGTCGGGCCGTGCGCGGCCTGCTGGAGGAGCAGGGGGGACTCGACCTCCTCCAGGGAACGGTGGTGGCACTCGTGCTGGAGGGAGACCGAGCGGGTGGTGTCGTCACGACCGGCGGCCAGGAGATCCGCGCGTCGACGGTCGTGCTCACGGCCGGGACCTTCCTCAGGGGGAAGATTCACGTCGGGACCGATACACGGATCGACGCGGGCAGGGCGGGTGACCCGGCCTCGGTAGATCTTGCCGAGCAACTCGAGGCGGTTGGGCTTACCGTCGAGCGCTTCAAGACGGGCACGCCTCCGCGCATCGACGGTCGCTCGGTGGACTACGCCAAGCTGCAGCGTCAGGAAGGGGAGAGTCCCGGGTACCGATTCTCTCACTTCGGGACGGAGCCCAGGCCGGAGCAGCGTCCCTGCTGGATCACCTGGGCGGGCGCGGAGCTCAAGGAGATCATCCAGGAGGAGATGCACCGCTCGGCCCTCTACGGTGGTGCGATTGCCGGTCGGGGACCGCGGTACTGTCCCTCGATCGAGGACAAGGTCGTGAAGTTCCCCGATGCGGAGCGGCACCAGGTGTTCCTGGAGCCTGAGGGCTTGGGTACGTCGGAGCTATACGTCAACGGGCTTTCCACCTCGCTCCCCGTCGAGACTCAGCTGCAGTTCCTGCGGGCGGTGCCCGGCCTGGAGCGGGTTCGGATGACGCGGCGTGGCTACGCCATCGAATACGACTACTACCCGCCGCAGCAGCTCACTCCGTGGCTCGAGGTGAAAGCGATCGATGGGCTATTCTTCGCCGGGCAGGTGAACGGAACCACGGGGTACGAGGAAGCCGCGGCGCAGGGACTCCTGGCGGGCATCAACGCGGCGCGGAAGGTGCGCGATCGGGAGCCGGTCGTGCTGGGACGGGACGACGGATACATCGGCGTGTTGGCGGACGATCTCGTCACGCGCGGCGTGGACGAGCCGTATCGACTGTTCACCTCACGCTCGGAGTTTCGCCTGCTCCTGCGGCAGGATAATGCGCTCAAGCGGCTGGGTCCGCTGGCCGTGGAGCTCGGCATGCTCTCGTCCGACGAGCGCGCGGAGCTGGAGGCTCGCACGCAAGCGGAGGATGAGCTGGTGGCGCTCGCGCGACGCACAAAGCTGGACCCGGAAGTCGCCAACGAGGTGCTGCGGACGCTGGGGCAGAGCGAGATTGCAGAACCGCATCGAGTCGCAGACCTGGCGCGGCGGCCCAAGGTCCCCTTGCGAGACATGCTGCAGCGCGGCGTCCAAGCGTTTCCCGAGCCCTGCGAGGACATCTGGATGTCGGCCGAGATCGAGCTCAAGTATGCCGGCTACCTGGAGCGGGAGCGTCAAGCAGCTGCCAAGCTTGCCGAGATGGCGAACTTCAGGTTGCCCGAAGACCTGCCCTACAGGGAGCTCAGGACCCTGAGTACGGAGGCGCGACAGAAGCTTGAGCGAGTGCGGCCCCAGTCTCTCGCGCAGGCGGGGAGAATCCCCGGCGTCTCGCCGAGCGACCTGCAGAACCTCGTGCTCGAGGTCGTCCGCCGCCGCCGGTCGGCAGCGTAAACCGTTTATTATCAACTACTTATATGCTGGCCCCACTTCGCTGGTGGTCCAGTCAGTTGTTTCACGTGAAACGGCTGGTCGGACTGCGACTGCTGCGGCAAGGGAGGGGCTGCGACGCGCGGCGTTACGGGAGCGGCTGAGACCGCTCCGATGCGGAGTCGAGAAGGCCCGAGAGCCAGTGCATGAGGTTGAGGAGGAGCTGAGGGTTCTGTGCCGCGGACCCCATGGAGGCCTCCCCAAAGACGGCAACGCGACCGCTGCCATGACGCGGGAGGGCTCCCTGGGCCATGCGGTCTGCCTGAATCCTGGGTGTGGTTTCCGAGAACTGCCAAGTGCGCTCTGGAAGGAGGAGGAGGGACGGAGTGGGAAGTGTCAGGGGAGGATCATGGCCGCCCTGCCCTGCTCCCGTCCGATCGCGAAGCCGTTCCCGAACAGCACGCCGAAGGAGGCCGACAGCTCCTGGGCCGCTCCGGGGAATGGCACGTGGTCGGCGGCATTTCGTTCAGCGAGGGCATTGGAGATGACGAGGACGTCTGCGGCTTCCAGCAGCTGACTCGCGAACTCCGAACCGGAGGGGACGACGACGTAGCCGTCCAGCCTCAGGATACGGGCGAAGAGGAGGTAGTGACGTGGGCCTCGTCGAGCAGTGCGGTGGGCCCTCCCTCTGACTCAAAGGCGGGGGAGGGAACCGGACCTGTTGAGCCTCTGCCGGAGGTCCGGGCAGGATTGCGGCGAGGAATAGCCGTGCGAGATACCGTTTCACGTGAAACACCTCATCTGCCGGGGCTTGTGGGCCCTTTCCACCGAGATATTCGGCACTTCGGCAACGCAGAATGGGTGTAGCGCAGCATCAACCGCCCCTGTATATTGGCCGGACACGCGCCTGCGGCAAGCTCCGGAAGCCGCTTCTCCCACATGTCAATATTGCGTAATCGATTGACAATCAATCATTTATAAGATTATGGGCAGGGTCATCGCCATCGCGAACCAAAAGGGCGGCGTCGGCAAGACTACGACTGCCGTGAATCTCGCAGCGTCGCTTGCCGCTGCGGAGCGGCGCACCCTGCTTGTCGACGCAGACCCCCAAGCGAACGCCACCAGCGGGATCGGGATCGAGCGGGACAGCATCGCGCTCTCGCTTTACGATGCGCTGCTCGGCGATGCCTCTCTGGCCGACGTGGTGCGGCGTGGTGTGAACGTGCATACCCTCGACGTCGTGCCGGCGACACAGGACTTGGTGGGCGCCGAGGTGGAGCTCGTCAACTGGGCCGAGCGTGAGTCGGTCATGCGTCGCACGATCGCGGAGCTGCGCGAGGACTACGAGTTCGTCCTGATCGACTGCCCGCCGTCGCTCGGTCTCCTCACGCTGAATATGCTCACCGCGGCTGACTCGGTGCTGATTCCGATTCAGTGCGAGTACTACGCCCTCGAAGGTCTCTCCAAGCTCCTGAACACCGTGCGGCTCGTGCAGCAGAACTGCAACGCCAACCTGGCCATCGAGGGTGTGCTGCTCACGATGTACGACGCGCGGCTCAATCTCTCGAGACAGGTGGCCACCGAGGCCAAGGGGTACTTCGGTCGCAGAGTGTACCGCACGGTCATTCCACGAAACGTGCGGTTGGCGGAAGCGCCGAGCTTCGGCAAGCCGATCCTGCTCTATGACGTGCAGTCGGTGGGTGCGAAGAGCTACTTGGGACTCGCACAAGAGTTGATGCGCCGCGTTGCCGAGGCGCAGGCGGGCGTTGCTGCCTTTCAAGAGGACACCCCCATGACGCGGGCGCTGGCATGACGAGTGGAAGCAAGCGACGGCTGGGTCGCGGCCTGGAGGCCCTGCTCGGGCCGGCGACCGTAGCCGAGGCAAAGGCAGAGGGAACGCTCGCGCAGCTCCCGGTCGAGGCGTTGCGCCCCAATCCCTACCAGCCCCGCCAGGCGTTCGACGAGGGGGCGCTGGCCGAGCTGGCCGATTCGATGCAGCGCTCAGGTCTGCTGCAACCGGTGGTGGCGCGCCCGGCCGCGAATGACGCGTACGAGCTCGTGGCCGGCGAGCGCCGGTGGCGAGCGGCGCAGCGCCTCGGATGGACCGAAATCGGCGCGGTGGTGCGTGAGGTCGACGATCAGACCCTGCTCACCCTCGCGCTCGTCGAGAACCTCCAGCGTGACGCGCTGTCTCCCATTGACGAGGCCAGCGGTTACCAACGCCTCATCGACGAGTTCGGGGTATCGCAGGCGGCGGTGGGTGAGCTGGTCGCCCGTGACCGTTCCACCGTCGCGAATGCGTTGCGACTCCTCAAGCTCCCAGCGTCGGTCCAGGAGATGCTGCACGATGGACGGCTGAGCGTCGGACATGCACGGGCGTTGCTGGCGCTCGAGGACGGCAAGAAGATCGAGCGACTGGCACGCACCGCCGTCGAGCAGCAGCTCTCGGTGCGTGAGGTCGAGGAGCTGGTGCGGGGCGGAAGGGCGGCCGCCCGTCGGCCGCGGGCGTCCCGTGGCACGCGGGTCGATCCCGAGGCACGTCGCGTCGAGGAGGCGCTCCGTCGCCGGTTGCAGACTGACGTCCGTGTGGCAACACGCGGCAAGAGCGGCAAGGTGACGATCAACTTCTACTCACCTGACGACCTCCAGCGGATTCTGGAGGTGATCCTGGGCGAGTCGTACGACGGATGACTGGACGCCGATGGGTCACGATCATGTTGCATCGGGACGGCGAGCTGGAGTCCCGCTCCATCCGCCTTCGCCTCTGGCTGGCACGCTTCATCGTGATCGGCGGCAGCACCTTGCTCGTGCTCATCGTCCTCGCGGCAATCCTCTATGCTCCGATCGCTCGCACCGCCGCACGCGTGCCGGGACTCACGGGTGAGGTCCAGCGACTGCGGGCGGAGAATGAGATGGTGCACGAGCTGGCCGGCAGGCTGGAAGAGGCGGAGTCACGGTACGACCAGGTGCGTACCATGCTCGGGGGCGACGTCGTCGCGGTCCGTGGGCGCGCGCTGTCGGACGATCCGGTGGCCCACGCGCTCCTCGCCCGCGTTCCGGGCGACTCGGACAGGTACGAGGCGGGTCCTTCCATTCCAAACCACTGGCCCCTGCGCGAACCGGGGATCGTCACCCGGGGCACCGTGGGCAGTGGCTCGGGTAGCGAGGCCCACTCGGGTCTCGATATCGCGGTGCCGTTGGGCACGCCCATTCGAGCGGCCGGCGGGGGCGTGATCGTGGAGGCTGGGCAGGATCCCGAGTACGGGCTGTTCGTGCTGATCGGCCACCCGGACGGCTATCAGAGTATGTACGGTCACGCGTCGCGCCTGCTGGTGCAGGCCGACGACTCGGTGCGCGCGGGCCAGGTGATCGCGATGTCGGGATCGACGGGACGATCGACCGCCCCGCACTTACATTTCGAGGTCCTGCACGAGGGGCAGTCGGTAGACCCTCGACAACTGGTTAGAGAGGAGTCCTGAGTATGGCACGTGCCGATGACAGCGGTCGATCGGGCGGTCGCGATGTAAGCATCTCGATCGTCGCTGCCGGTATGCGCATCGTCGGCGAGTTGGCGACGGACGGGGTTCTGAAGGTGGAAGGCACAGTCGTGGGGAGTATCCGCGCCGACCGGGAGGTGCTGATTGCCAGGGGTGGCGTGATCGAGGGTAACGTCTACACGCGTCAGGCCATCGTGGGAGGACGCGTGGCGGGGTCGATCTTCGCGGACGAGCGCGTCGAAGTGCAAGAGAACTCGATGGTCCAGGGCGACATCGTGACCAAGCGACTCATCGTTAATGAGGGCGGTGAGGTCAACGGAAACGTGCAGATGGGTGAGCCCAATGCACTTGAGCAGGGTGCCAAGGTGGCGGCCGAGCCCGCCCGGAATCCGTCGCCCCCGGCCATGGACCCGGAGCCGGCCCTGGACTCGCAGCACCAGCCCTACGCCTGATCCCCAGACGACAGTCGTGCGGGTGGCGAATCGCCATCCGCATGTCATGTGGCTTGTTCGTTGCGGTACGTAAGTGCGCTGTGCAAGGCGCACTTATCGTTTTTGATTGCACCAGTACTCGATGTGGCCCGGACGGGGAGTCGCGACCGAGGACCTGAACTGTCGCGACACCGTCAACTGGCCCGCCAAAGGCCGGGTAGGGAATCGGACATGCAGCTAACCGAGCTTGCCGCCTACGTCGACGACTACCTGCGGATTGCCGATATCGGTGACGACCCGAACGCCGTGAACGGTCTTCAGGTGGAGAATGGGGGCACGGTGAATCGGGTAGCGGCCGCGGTGGACGCGTGCCAGGCGACGATTGATGCGGCGGCCCAGATGGGTGCGGGACTGCTGCTGGTTCACCACGGCCTCTTCTGGGGCGGAGTGCAGCCCATCACAGGTCGGCACGCCAGCCGTATCCGGCGCCTGCTCGAGGCCGATGTCGCCCTGTACTCGGCCCACCTGCCGCTCGACATGCATCCCGAAGTGGGGAACAACGCCGTCCTGGCGCGTACTTTGGGCTTGGCCGATCAAGAGCCGTTCGGGGAGTACCACGAGCAGGTCATCGGTGTCGCCGGCTCGCTGCGCGTGACGCTGGAGGAGCTGGTGCGGCGGGTGCGCGATGCCGTGGGTGGGGAGCCCCATGTCATCGCGACCGGGCCGAGCAGCGTGCGGCGCGTGGGGATCGTCACCGGGGGCGGCGGTGGGATGATCGCCCAGGCGCGGGACGCTAAGCTCGACGCGTACATTACCGGAGAGGGTGCGCACCACACGTACTTCGACGCCGAAGAGTGGGGGGTCAATGTCGTCTACGCCGGGCACTACCTCACCGAAACGGTCGGGGTGAAGGCGTTGGCCGCACACCTGCAGGAGCGATTCGGCCTGCCGTGGGAATTCATCGATCACCCGACGGGGCTGTGATGTTGCGCGCTGTCCGCCGCTTCCTCGCGCTGGCTACCGTGGCGGGCTTGGCAACTTGTGGTGGCCCGGCGGTGCCTCCCCCGACCGATGCGCCGACGCCTGAGCCCGAGCCGATCATCGAGGTGGACACCCTCGTCGACTTCGACAGCCTCCAGGTGATCCGGGAGGTGCCGCCGATCGCGCCCGCCCCCGAGTTGCCTCCGCCACCCGAGCCGGTGCGCATCTGCGCGGGCGGGGACGTCGTGCTCGGCACCAACCTGGATACGGCGTGGGCAACTCGGGCCACGGCAAGGCTGGGTACGCCGGTGGCGGCGGTTCCCGACCCCGGTTGGCTCCTGGCGCCGCTCGCGCCGCTCGTGTCAGATGCCGATGTCGTGCTGCTCAACGTGGAGGGCGCAATTGGGGAGGGGCCGGCTCCGCCCAAGTGCCGCCCCGGCTCCCGGAACTGCTACGCGTTCCGCCAACCGGTGTCTGTGGCTGCCGCGATTCGTGAGCTCGCCGACAGCGCAGCCATCATTGGAAATCTGGCCAACAACCACGCCATGGACGCGGGCAGCGCCGGCCTTGAAGCAACGCAGGGATACCTCGCCGATGCCGGCGTGGCGGTGACGGGTGTCGATACGCTTGCGACGGTCGTGGTCTCGAGCGGAGGCGACAGCGTTGCGTTCCTCGGCTTCAGCACCGCGCAGGCGGGACCCGACCCCCGCGACCTTGCCGGGGTCTCACGCCACGTGGCACGCGCCGCGGGGCAGTACCGGCGCGTGGTGGTCACCATGCACATGGGGGCCGAGGGTGCATCGGCGCAGCGCACGGCCAACGAGACGGAGATCTACCTTGGGGAGAACCGAGGCAACTCGGTCGCGTTCGCGCGTACGGCGGTTGATGCCGGGGCGTCGGTCGTGATTGGGCACGGGCCGCACGTGATGCGCGCCTCAGAGTGGTGGGGCGACGCGCTGATCCTCTACTCGCTGGGGAATCTCCTCACGTACGGTCCGTTCTCGATGCGCGAGCCCAACAACCGGGGTGCTGTCGCGTGCGTGACACTCAATGCGGAGGGGCGTGTCGAGGGTGCGGCGCTCCGCTCGACCTATCAACGCCCCCCGGGAATCGTGGCACCCGATCCCACGGGCCGCGCAGCGTGGCTGGTGGACTCGCTGAGCCAGCTGGACTTCCCGGCCACGACGGCGCGGTGGGGTGGAGAAGCCAGGGTCGTGCGGCCGTAGGAGCGAACCTCGCGAGCACTGGCCGGCGGCAGGTCGCAGCCCGTGGTCGAGGGCCTTGCATAGTCGAGCGGCGGGAGGCTTCCCGGTGCCTCACGGCGAGTGCCAGTTCGCGGAGGTAGGACCCCGGCCGAGTGTTCTACTTCAACCGCACCACCACCCGCACCCGCAGGGTCTCCGCCGTCTGCGGCGCCACGCTGATGAAGCACTCCTCCCCCACCAACCGCTTGAGCCCCTGGATCTCTGACTCGTTGATCCCCTGAACCTCGTCGTACACGAGCTCCAGGGTCTGTCCCGCGATCACGTTGTAGC
This sequence comes from Gemmatimonadota bacterium, assembly GCA_039592335.1. Lineage (GTDB taxonomy): Bacteria > Gemmatimonadota > Gemmatimonadetes > Gemmatimonadales > GWC2-71-9 > WVYX01. The sequence goes on from JBDHBX010000005.1 coordinate 77,942, forward strand.
TCACCGGGTGTCCTGCGAGACGATGGTGCGGGTCGGTTGCCTCCAGGCCGTCGGCAAGCCGCAGCTGTATACGGGCGATGCGGGCCCGCACCTCCGGATCGGTCACGACGGCATCCTCGAGGCATTCTCCGCCGCGAGGCGGGCATTGCGGTGCATCCCCGTTCCTCCGGGCCGCTCGAGAGCCGTCCAGGCATAGCGGCGGTCGAAGTCTTCGTCGTTCAGGTGCTGAAGCTCGTCCAAATCGAGGAAGGCGAGAGCAGGGTCGTGCTGCAGCAGCGGGTCGTCCGCCTCGGCCGCGAACTTGAGGTTCCAGGGGCAGACATCCTGACACACGTCGCAGCCGAATACCCAATCCCCCATCAGCGGCGCAATGGTCGGATCGATCTCACCGCGGTGCTCGATCGTCAGGTAGGAGATGCACCGGCGACTGTCGAGCGTGCGCGGTTCGGGGAAGGCGTGCGTGGGACAGGCGTCGAGGCAGCGTGTGCAGCTGCCGCAGCGATCTGCCGCGAAGGGCGCGTCCACTGCGAGATCCAGGTCGGTGAGCACGCTCGCGAGGAAGAAGAACGACCCATGGCGCGGGTCGATCAGCATGGTGTTCTTTCCGATCCAGCCGAGGCCCGCGCGCTGCGCAAGCTCCCGCTCCGGCACGGGCCCGGCATCGACGTAGGCCTTGGCCAGCGTGTCGTCATTCCCGAGTGAGCGGATGTAAGCGGCGAGCTCGTCGAGTGGGCCGCTCAGGGCGGAATGGTAGTCCCGCCCCTGCGCGTAACGTGCCACGCGACCCGCGCCGGAACGCTTCGGGGCCGCGGGGTGGCGGTGATTCCGGGTGACGACCACGGCGCGGGTGGCGCCGGGCACAATGGAGGCCGGTGCGATGCGGCGCGGCGCCTGTCGGCGCATGTAGTCCATCGTGCCGGCCAGTCCGTCGGCGAGCCACCGCTCGAGTTGTTCGCTGTGGGGTGGGGGGGAAAGGTCGGCGACGCCCACCGTCTCGAAGCCCAGGGCGCGAGCCCGCTCCTTCACCAGGTGCGCCCGGCGCTCGGACGTCACAGACGCATGACCTCCCGGCGCCAGCGCGCGAACCGGATCACATCCTCGGGTGGAGGAACCGCGTCCTCGTCTCCGTAGGCGGTGTGCATTCTCCAGCGCAGGTACGCTCGCGGCGGCATGGGGAGGAAGGGGAAGCGACGGTACCAGTGGCGAGCGCGGAACGCCCATGCCGTTCGCACTAAATCGAGCGCCAGACGCGGATTGATGGCGGCGCGCCCCCCGAGCACCAGGGTTAGCTTGAACCAGCTACCTCTCAATGTGGACGAAGCCTCATGACTATGGTTCTGCAAGTCGCCTCTCTCGTGGGCGCGGCCCTGATCCTCTCTGCCTACGTTGCCTTGCAGCGGCGCCACTGGTCCAGTACCGGTGCTGCCTACCTCTGGTTCAATCTAGTGGGTGCGTTGCTGCTTGCGGCCGTCGCCGTCGCCGACCGCCGCGCCGGCTTCATCATCTTGGAGGGCGTCTGGGCGGCTGTGAGCCTCGTGTCGATCGTGCGTCGCTCGCCCATCGCCCCCGACCGAACGACTCCCTGACTCCCATCACACCATACTTGTATATTGGCGCCTATGGCCTTCGCAAGCACCACCAGTGTGCACCCTCTCGCGCACTACCGCTCGGAGTTCCCCATCTTCGAGCGGCAGGTCTACCTGAACTCGTGCTCACTGGGGGCGCTCTCGAGTCGCTCGCGCGCGAAGGTGGGTGAGTTTCTATCGGAGTGGGACGCGCGCGGCGCGGCAGCCTGGTACGACGTGTGGTGGGAGTCGCTCGATCTGCTGCGGGACGGCTATGCCCGTGTGATCGGGGCGCGGCCCGGCGAGATCGCACTCCATTCCTCCGTCTCCACGGCCACCGCCGTTCTGGCTGGGGCCCTGGACTACACGGCGCGACCCAAAGTGGTAACGACCGAGCTCGACTTCCCAACCGTGGCGTACCAGTGGCTCGCGAAGCGCAGTGCAGGCGTGGAGGTCGAGGTCGTGGAAAGCCCGGACGGAGTGACGGTGCCCGTCGAGGCGCTCGCTCGGGCGATCGACGAACGGACGGCACTGGTGGCTACGTCCCACGTGTTCTTCACCACTGGGGCGATCCAGGACATCCGGGCGGTGGCGGACGCCGCTCATGCCAAGGGAGCGCTCTGCTTCGTGGACGCCTATCAGAGCGTTGGGCAGCTGCCGTTCGACGTTCACGAGACCGGTGTGGACTTTCTGTGCGCCGGTGGACTCAAGTGGCTCCTGGGCGGGCCGGGTATCGTGTTCCTCTACGTGCGCGAGGATCTGACGCACCGCTTCATGCCCACCGTCACAGGCTGGTTTGCGCACGCGCGGCAGTTCGAGTTCGACCGCCGCAGCATCGAGTGGCACGAGGACGCGCGTCGCTTCGAGCAGGGGACACCCTCTCTGGCGGCCGTGTACGCGCAACTCGGCGGGCTGGAGGTCATCCATGAGATCGGTGTGCATCGGATTCGCGAAGTAACCCAGGGGCTCACCGAGGACCTGATTGGCCGAGCGCGGGATGCAGGGTTGGTTCCGAAGGTGTCGGCCACGGCCGAGGACCGTGCCGCCATCGTGATGATCCCCAGTGACGATCCGGCCGTTGCCGTCGCCCGGTTGGCGAACGAGCGCGTCGTAGCAGATGCGCGACCCGGGCACGTGCGGCTCAGTCCTTTCTTCTACAACGTGACGGACGACAATGTCCAAGCGATCCAAGTCCTCACAGGGTGAGTCGCTGAAGCGACCGCGCCCCGCGATCACGGCGGACGAGCAGCTGTTCACGTCCCCCGTGGAGCCCGCGCACGCAGCCTTCACACAGACCGATCCGTGGCGCGCCCTCCGCATCCTCGGCGAGTTCGTGGAAGGATTCGATGAGCTCGCCGATGTTGGCGCGTGCGTGACCATTTTCGGCTCCGCCCGCGCGAAGCCCGACGATCCCACCTACCAGCTGGCCAGGGAGACCGCGCGCCTGCTGGGGCAGCAGGGGTTCGCGATCATGACCGGTGCCGGGCCGGGGATCATGGAAGCGGCGAACTGGGGAGCGCGGGAGGCCGACACGCTCTCCATCGGCCTCAACATCGAATTGCCCCACGAGCAGGGAGCCAACGAGTATCTGGATCGCGTCGTCAACTTCCGCTACTTCTTCGTGCGCAAGACGATGCTGGCCAAGTACTCGCTGGCGTTCGTTTGCTTCCCAGGAGGGTTCGGGACGATGGACGAGATGTTCGAGTCGCTCACCCTGATCCAGACCGGCAAGATACGGGACATGCCGGTGGTGCTGGTCGGGAGCGAGTATTGGAGCGGCCTGCTGGACTGGCTGCGTGAACGGGTAGTGGAGGACGGGAAGATATCGGCCGAGGACCTCGACCTGTACCACGTCACGGATGATCCCGAGGAGGTGGTGCGGATCATCAGCGATGCCAAGGAGCGGCTGGAGGCAGACCGTGAGAGGATGGTGAGATGAACCAGCACAAGAGTCAGCTTCTCGGTGGGAAGCCGATCGCGCCTCGGCCGCTGCGGGGCGACGAGACGGTGGCCGATCTGATCGACAACGCGTTCCTGGCCTTCAATGCGGGCCGTCTGCGAGAGGGCTGCGAGCTCTTCACCCAGCGCATGCTCGCCGAGGACGCGACGGTCGGGATGAGCCTCACGGGCGCCATGACGCCGGCGGGGCTCGGTATGTCCACTGTGATCCCCCTGATCGAAGCCGGCTTTATCGACTGGATCGTCTCCACCGGCGCCAACCTCTACCACGACGCCCACTTCGCGCTCGGGTACTCACTACACCGAGGCAACCCATTCGCGGACGACGTGGACCTGCGGGAGCACGGGGTCGTGCGGATCTACGACGTCTACGTGGATTACGGTGCCCTGCTCAGGACCGATTGCTTCATCCGCGATGTCTCGAGGAACGACGAGTTTCAGCGCCCCATGAGTAGCGCCGAGTACCATTTTCTGTTGGGGAAGTACCTCAAGGAACGTGAGCGGGCGCTCGGCCTGAAGTACAAGTCGCTGCTCACGGTCGCGCACGAGCACGGCGTGCCCATCTACACCTCGTCGCCAGGCGACTCGTCCATCGGGATGAACGTGGCGGAGATCGCCCTGGACGGCTACAAGCTCGCCTACGATGTCTCGGCGGACGTCAACGAGACGGCGGCCATCGTGCTCGACGCCAAGCGCAACGGAGGGAAGAGCGGCGTGCTCATCGTGGGCGGCGGGAGCCCCAAGAACTTCGTGCTCCAGACGGAGCCGCAAATCCAGGAGGTGCTGGGGATCGAGGAGGTGGGGCACGACTACTTCCTGCAACTCACCGATGCGCGCCCCGATACGGGCGGGCTCTCGGGAGCGACGCCGGCCGAGGCGGTGAGTTGGGGCAAGGTAGACCCGGACAGGTTGCCAGATGCGGTCGTGTGTTACTGTGACGGCACGGTGGGATTCCCCCTCCTCGCCTCCTATGCGCTGGCCAAGAAGAAGGCGCGGCCGCACAAGCGCCTGTACGATCGGCGGGCTGAGCTCATGGAGCGCCTGAAGCAGGCGTATCGGGCGGCACGGCAGTTCCGGGATGAGCGTGTCGAGGCGTCGGAGCTCCCGACCGTGAAGGCCACCGACAGCTAGGCTTCCTGGCCCCAGACATCCTCGCGGAAGGCGACGCTCCTGGCGACCTCGTACTTGTAGGCCTCCAGCTCCGCGTTCCTGCGCGCACTGTCCCACCCCATCTCACGCATCGCCAGCTGCGCAACGGCAGGGGCGCGCTCCAGCGTCTGATCCGGAGCGACGTAGAACAGGTGCGTGCGCCGGATCAGCAGGTCACCGAGGGTGATGGCCATCTCCCGCCGCATCGCGTAGACCAGCTCCGCCCAGACGGTCGCGTGCCCCGAAACTACAGGCTCGGCCATGGCCGGCTCGGACGCGGCGAGGCGCGCCACGGCAGCGGTCTCGCTGCCGTACGTATGAACCAGGTGCGTGGCCACGGCGCGAGGCAGCCCGTCGGCCTCCGTGGAGTCGATCAGCAGGTCCAGGTCCCGCATCTCGCCGCCCGGCAGCGGGTGCTTGTCGGTGAGTGCCCGTTCCGGCACGCGTCGCCCATCGAGCTCGTGCAACCGCTTGCATACGAGGTCGACGACTTGCCCGGCCATCTTGCGGTAGGTCGTGAGCTTCCCGCCCACGATCGAGATGAGGCCGGTGGCGCTCTCTAAAATGGCATGTTCCCGTGAGACGGCCCTCGGATCCTCCGACTCGGCCTTCCGCAGGAGAGGGCGCACTCCGGCCCATGTGGCCAGCACATCGTCGAATGTGAGCCGCGCCTCGGGGAAGTAGGCGTTGACCGATCGCAGCAGGTAGATCACATCGTTGCCGTCGGCGCGTACCTCGTCAGGCCGGTGCTCGCACTCCGTTTCGGTGGTGCCGATGTACGTGATGGTTCCCCACGGAACCATGAACATCACGCGGCCGTCGACAGGCGAGGTGAAGATGAGGGCCTCCTGGTTGCCCATGCGCCGCCTGGACACCACAATGTGCGCGCCTTTGGTGCAGTGGAGCACTCCCTTTTCACCCTCCGACGCCCGCAGCTCGTCGGACCAGGGCCCCGTGGCATTCACGACGGCTAAAGCGCGGATCGCATGCTGCTCGCCGGTGACCAGATCGGTCACTCGTGCCCCCCCTGCCCTCCCATCGGCGGTCTCGAGTTGATCGACCTGGGCGTAATTGGCCACCAACGCACCGTGCTTGGCGGCGTCGCGCACGTTGGCGAGCGCCAGACGCGCGTCGTCGCACTGGGCGTCGTAGTAGCGCGCACCGCCCTTCAAGCCCTTGGAGCGGAGGCCCGGCTCGGCGCGCAGCATGCCCCGCTTGCCCAGCATCTCGTGGCGGCGCACATTCCTGAACAGCGCCAGTAAATCGTACAGCCAGAGTCCAGCCTCGACCTTCCAACGCGGAACGCGCCCCCCCCGGTGCACCGGAAACAGGAAGGACCGCGGCCACACGAGGTGAGGTGCTATCTTTTGGAGGATCCGGCGCTCGCGGCTCGCTTCGAACACGAGCCGCAGGTGGCCGTGCTCGAGATACCGAAGTCCGCCGTGGACGAGTCGCGAGGAGCGGGAGCTGGTTCCGCAGCCGAAGTCGCCTTTGTCGACGATCGCGGTTCGGATTCCCCGCATGGCAGCGTCGCGGGCAATGCCGGCGCCCGTCACCCCGCCGCCGATGATCAGCAGGTCCACGGGCCCGGCAGCCATGGCATCGAGGTAGCCCGCTCTGGTCTCGAACGTAAAGGGAGCGTCCATTAGCGTGTCAGCAGCGAGCGGTCGGGAAGTGCCCAACACGTGGTTCCAGTGGCATGCCGGCGTGATCAAGAGCGGCGCGAGGGTCCTGGACCTGGCGTGCGGCAGCGGTACTCACGCGATAGCGGCGGCCGAGCAGGGCGCCGAGGTCGTGGCGGTCGACATTGACCCCGAGCGGCTCAAGGCGGCCGAGCGGGCCGCGGCCGGTGTCGGCGTCTCCATCCAGTGGCTGCAGGCCGACCTCACCAAGGACCCGCTCCCCGACGGCCAGTTCGATGTCGTGATGATCTTCAACTTCCTCGACCGAGCACGCATGCCGCAGTTCCTCGAGGCGGTCAAGCCCGGTGGCTACCTCATGTCCGAGACCTTCCTCGAGCAGCAGCGGGAGCTGGGGTGGGGTCCGACCTCGGATGAGCACCTCCTCAAGTCCGGGGAACTCTGGTCCCTTGTCAGGCCGTTTGAAATCGTACTGGCACGTGAGGTACTGGAGATTCTCGACGGGCGCACCAGAGCGGTCGCGAGCATCCTGGCCCAACGTCCGAGGGAATAGTGGTCGTTGGGGGCCGTCGCCCACAAGGGCGCCGCTGGTTCGGGGGATGCCCACCGGGTAGCTTTCGTTGACCTCGTCATCTATGCCCATGCACCAGGCTGGAAACGGACGTCGGGTTGCGGTGGTAGCCGGGTGCCGCTCGCCCTTCTGCAAGTCGGGAACCGAGCTCAAGGACATCACGGCGGTGGACCTGGGGAAGCACGCCGTCGTCGACTTGGTGCATCGGGCCAATCTCAGCGGCAAGGATGTCGACGAGATCTACTTCGGGCAGGTTGTTCCGAGCGCGCTCACCCCGAACATCGCGCGCGAGGTCAGCCTGCTGCCGCAGTTTCCCGCCAGCATTCCCGCAGCCTCAGTCAACCGCGCGTGCGCTTCGGCCAACACAGCCATCGCGATCGGTCATGACCAGATCGCCCTGGGTCATGCTGATGTGGTGATCGCCGGGGGAGCGGAGAGCCTTTCGGACATTCCGATTCTGCACTCGAAGCGCTTCTCGGACCTGCTGGTCAACCTCTCCAAGGCCAAGACGCCGGCCGATCGCCTGAAGCTCCTCTCCTCTTTCCGCCCGAAGGACCTGGTTCCCGTAACCCCAGCCATCGCGGAGCCGTCGACCGGCGAGACCATGGGGCAGTCGGCGGAGAAGATGGCCAAGATCAACGGCATCACCCGGGAGGCCCAGGACGAGTTCGCACTGCGGAGCCATCAGTTGGCCCACAAGGGGACGGAGGATGGAAGGCTGGCCGCCGAGATCGCACCGATCTTCGTGCCGGATTCAGGGAAGCCGGTGGAGCGAGACAACGGCATCCGTCCCGACACCAATCTCGAGCAGATGGCGCAACTCAAGCCGGTGTTCGACAAGAAGTACGGGACGGTGACCGCGGCGAATGCATCGCCCCTCACCGACGGGTCTGCGGCCGTGGTGCTGATGAGTGAGGATGCGGTCCGCAGTCTGGGATACGAGCCGCTCGCCTTCGTTCGGTCCTACGCCGTGGCCGCTCTCGATCCCGGCGATCAGCTCCTGATGGGTCCTGCCTTCGCCGTGCCCGAGGCGCTCGATCGGGCGGAGCTACCGTTTTCGGAGCTGGGGCTGGTCGAGATGCACGAGGCCTTTGCCTCACAGGTGTTGTCGAACATCCAGGCCTTCGAGTCCAGGCAGTGGGCCGAAGAGCGGCTGGGCCGATCCGAGCCCATCGGTGAGGTGAACTGGGATACGCTCAACGTGATGGGGGGCTCGATCGCCATTGGGCATCCCTTCGGCGCGACCGGAGCGCGAATCACCACGACCCTAGCGTACGAGATGAAACGGCGGGACGTGCAGTTCGGTCTCATCTCGGTGTGCGCGCAGGGGGGGATGGGGTTCGCCATGATCCTGGAGCGGTCCTGAGATGAGCGCCTGCACCACGCAGGTTCGCGACGGGATCGCGCGGCTCGAGCTCAACCTCCCGGGTGAGGCGATCAACAAGATCACGCGGGACGTGCGCGACGAGCTGGAAGAGGTTTTGGGGCAGCTCGCCACGGACAGTGGGATTCGCGCGGTGGTGCTGATCTCCGGCAAATCAGACTCGTTCATTGCCGGTGCCGACATCGACGAGTTCGTTGCGCTCGAGACGCGCGAGGAGGCCTACGACCTGGTGCGCCAGGGCCAGGCGCTGGTGAACCGGATCGAGCGGCTCGGCAAGCCGGTGGTTGCCGCCATCCACGGTGCGTGCCTGGGCGGTGGTCTGGAAGCCGTGCTCGCCTGCACGTATCGGATTGCCACCGACCATCCCAAGACGAAGCTCGGGCTCCCCGAGGTCCAACTCGGGATCATCCCCGCCGCCGGCGGCTGCCAGCGTCTGCCACGCCTCATCGGTGTGCGCGCGGCGCTCGACATCATCCTGGCCGGTAAACAGCTACCCGCAAAGCGTGCGTATCGCACGGGAATCATTGACGAGCTGGTGCACCCCGCCATCCTCGAGCAGGTGGCGCTGGAAGCGGCGGGAAGGCTGGCCGGCGGGTGGAAGCCGAAGCGCGGCAAGCGCGACGCGGCATCCCTGGCACTCGACAGGAACCCGCTCGGACGGCGGGTCGTGTTCACCACGGCCAAGAACCAGCTCCTCAAGAAGACGGGGGGCCACTACCCGGCACCGGAAGCCGCGCTCCAGGCGGTGCGCCACGGTCTGCGGCATGGGCTGCAGGCTGGACTGGATATGGAAGCGGCGTTCTTCGCCGAGCTCGCGGTGCACGAGGTCTCGCGCAACCTGGTGCGGATCTTTTTCGCCACGACGGCGCTCAAGAAGGACCCCGGAGTGGACGGCGCGGCCCCCGAGCCGAAGGCCGTGACGAACCTCGGTATCGTTGGGGCCGGGTTCATGGGCTCCGGGATCGGCGCGGCTGCGGTCACGCAGGCGGGAGTCGATGTGCGCTTCCGCGATACCGACCTGAAGCGGGTGGGACAGGGGCTCAAGGGCGCGCGCAAGATCCTCAAGGCTCGCCTCAAGCGGCGGCGTGTCACGAAGCACGAATACCGGCGCCTGGAGCGTCTGCTCTCCGGCGGGACCGAATGGCGGGGATTCGGGCTCGCCGACCTCGTGATCGAGGCCGTGTTCGAGGACCTGGATGTGAAACGCGAGGTGATGACGGCAGTCGAGCAGCAGGTGCGGGACGATTGCATCATCGCCTCGAACACGAGCACGATTCCCATCGCGCGCATCGCCGAGGTGCTGGAGCGGCCCGAGCGCGCCCTCGGGATGCACTACTTCTCCCCGGTCGAGAAGATGCCGTTGCTCGAGGTCATCGTCACCGACCAGACCGCCCCGTGGGTCACGGTGTCGGCGGTAGCGTTCGGGCGCGAGATGGGCAAGACGGTGATCGTGGTCCAGGATCGTCCCGGGTTCTGGGTGAACCGCATCCTGAGTCCCTACCTAATCGAGGTGGGGCAGCTGCTGCAGGAGGGGGTCACCGTCGAGACCGTGGAAAAGGCCATGACGAAGTTCGGCTTCCCCGTCGGGCCGGTGACCTTGCTCGACGAGATCGGGCTCGACGTCGCGCAGAAGGGGTCGGCCGTGCTGCACCAGGCGTTCGGCGACCGAATGCAGCCGACGGAGGGTGTGCAGCGGATGACCGAGGACGGGCGCCTCGGCCGCAAGAACGGCCGGGGGTTCTACCGGTACGAGGGTGGCAAGAGGCGGGAGGTGGACGAGACCGCCTACGAGATCATTGGGGCGGCGCCGAGCTCCCGCGTGCCGCGTGATGACGTGAGTCCCCGGCTCGTCTACACAATGCTGAACGAGGCGGCCCGTGCCCTGGATGAAGGTGTGGTCCGCTCGGCCCGCGACGGCGACATCGGGGCGATCTTCGGCATCGGGTTCCCGCCTTTCCGCGGTGGCCCCCTGCGGTACCTCGACGAGGTGGGCGCCGACAAGGCGGTCGACACGCTGGAGGAACTGGCCGAGAAGTACGGTGAGCGATTCGCCCCCTGCCCCAGACTCAAGAGCATGGCGAGCGAGAACCTGCTCTTCTATCCCAAGACCTGATGTTACGACAGTCGTTCCTCTGGCTCAGCGAGCAACAACAGATCTTCAGCTTCGTCAGGAAGAACCGGCTGGCGCGCCGCGTCGCGTCCCGATTCGTGGCGGGCGAGACACTCGAGAGCGCCATCGAGGCGAGCAAGGCCGTGAACGCGAAGGGCATCATGGTGAGTCTCGACCTGCTGGGCGAGAGCGTTTCCAGCGCCGAGGAAGCGCAGGCGGCCCGCGACGACATCCTCGGAATCATCGACGGCATCGCGCGATCGGGCATCGACGGGAATGTGTCGGTGAAGCTCACGCAGCTGGGCCTGGACATCGGACCCGATCTCTGTGTCGAGAACATGCAGGCGATCCTCAATCGCGCGCGGGAGCACGACATCTTCGTGCGGGTCGACATGGAGAGTTCCGAGTACACCGAGCGGACGCTGCGCCTGTTCTACGATCAGCTCTACCCCGAGTTCGACGGACTCACTGGAGTCGTGATCCAGAGCTACCTGCGGCGATCGGACAAAGACGTGGACGAGCTCGTGCGGCTGGGCGCGCGCGTGCGCCTCTGCAAGGGCGCCTACGCCGAGCCGGCATCCGTGGCGTTCCAGGAGCGGAAGGAGGTGAGCCAGTCGTTCGTACGGCTCATGGAGGTCCTGCTGGAGAAGGGGAACTATCCAGGCATCGCGTCCCACGACGGTGAACTGGTGGACAAGGCCCTCGCCTTCGTGGAAGCGCGCAAGATTTCACCGGAGCGCTTCGAGTTCCAGATGCTCTACGGCGTGCGTCGTGACTTGCAGGAGGAGTTGCACGCCAGGGGCTACAACGTGCGCGTGTACATTCCGTTCGGTACCGCTTGGTACCCCTACCTGATGCGCCGCCTCGCGGAGCGCCCGGCGAACGTGGCGTTCATGGCGGCGAGCCTCGTCAAGGAGACCTTGGGTCGGCGGTGACCGACGATTCGACCCTGGGCGGTTATCTCGAAATCCATGGTCGGCCGCCCGCCTTCGAGGGCGCCGACGGGCGCGCGTACTCCGCGGCGATCTTCGTGGACGAGACACCCGGTGGCGACGGCCGCTTTGGTGCGGCGCTGCTGTTCGTGCGCTGGTCGGACGGTGGCGAACGGCCGGTTGGTCACGTCGAGACTCCGTACCTCGTGCACGGAAGCACGGCCGAGGAGGCTGAGGCCGGCGTGCGTCGCCTCACCCTGCACGAGCTCAAGGAGCAACTCGATCGGGCCGTCGCCGAGAGCGAGGAGCGTCCCAACTGGTAGCGGAGCAGCGAGGCGTGGTCCTCACCAAGACCGGTGGCCGCTACGGTGTGTACAGCGACGGCCACGATCTCGAAGCGTCCCTGCGTGGCCGCTTGAAGCAGGGAAGCCCTCGCGTTCTGGTTGGCGACGTGGTGACGATCCACCGACACGCCAACGGCTCCGTCACGATCGAGGAGGTGCGCCCGCGCCGCTCTCTTCTGAAGCGGCGCACGCCGGGGAAGAGGCACGGCGAGCGCCATGTGGCCGCGAACCTCGATCAGGTAGTGGTCGTCGGCTCGGCCCAGCGGCCCGACTGGGAGCCGCGTCTCGTGGACCGGTTCACTGCCGTCGCGCGGGCCAGCGATCTCCCGGTGGTGCTGGTGGTGAACAAGTGCGATCTGGTGGAGCGCTGCAGCGACTTCGGCGAGCCGTACCGGCGGGCCGGATACACGGTGATCTACACGAGCGTGCCCGACGAGCGCGGGCTGGACGAGCTGCGGGAATACCTCGAGGGGCACGTGTCGCTGTTCACGGGTCCCACAGGGGTCGGCAAGTCGAGCCTGTTGAACGTGTTGCAGCCTGGACTCACGCTCAGAACCGGCGAGGTGAGCGCGAAGTCCGGCGCCGGTCGCCACACGACCGTGGCCGCCGAGATGCATCCCTTCGGGGTAGACGGGTTCGTGGTAGACACGCCAGGGCTGCGGGACATCGGACTCTGGGGCCTGGAGCCGCAGGAGGTTGCCGCCGCGTTCCCGGAATTCGCTGGTTTCGAGGGCCAATGTCGCTTCGACAACTGCCGCCACTTGCAGGAGCCTGGATGTGCCATAGCGGAAGCGGCGGAGCGGGACGAGATTGCCTCGAGCCGGTTGGAGTCATATCGCTGGTTGCTGGACGAGGCGATGCGGGCAGCGCGCCCCTGGGAGACATGACACGAGCTACGGAGGGCCGGCACGTTGGCTGAGCAACCGATGGCACCGCTGGTCATCCCCTTTGCGGGTGAGCGATACGCCGAGCAGGGACGCCTCGGGGATCTCATTGCCCCGCCCTACGACGTGATCGACCCGGATGAGCGGGAGCAGCTCGCGAGCCGGGAGGCGCACAACGTGGTGCACCTCATCCTCCCGGCGGGCGACACGGACCGATACGACGGCGCAGCCCGCCTGTTGGCCGAGTGGCGCGCCGCGGGAGTGCTGCTGGCAGCGGAAAAGGACTCGGTCACGGTGCTGCGCCAGGAGTTCAGCACGCCCGAGGGGGAACGGCTGATCCGCACTGGTGTGATCGCCGGTGTGGCGGTTGAGCCGTTCGCCGCCGGCCGGGTCAGGCCGCACGAGCGGACGCACGCGGGCCCGAAGGAGGATCGCATCGCTCTTCTCAGGGCCACTGAGGCGATGTTCGAGGCGCTCTTTATGGTGACGCGCGACGCTGACGGTGCGTTGCTGGCGCTGCTGGAGGAAGCGAGCCAGAAAAGGCCGCTGGCTCGAGCGGAGCTGCAGGGAGTAGAGGTCACCGTGTGGCGCGTGATCGGCAAGCGCGCGGCCGCGCTTGCCGACATGGCGGGAGCCGGGCCGCTGTATGTCGCCGACGGGCACCACCGCTACGAGACCGCGGTGGCCTACCGGAGCGAGCACCCGGCGGCGGATCGACTGCCGGCGCTCGTCGTGCCGGCTGGTGACCCGGGACTCGTGGTGCGGCCCACTCACCGGTTGGTGTACGGGACGGGGGTGGATGCCGATGCGCTCACCAACGACCTTCGCGAGCGCTTCCAGATGCGGGAGCTCTCCAGCCGGGTCAACTACGCCGAGGAGCTCGCGATCCTCAAGGCGCGCGGCACGGCATGCGTGGTGGTCCTACCGGGTGGCCGTGCTTTGGCGTACCTGCTCAAGGGCGGGGCGAACCTCGGCGACCTCCCCTTCGCCAACGAGCCGGCCGTTGCCTCATTGGACATCGCGCGGGTGGACGAGATCGTGGTGAAGCGGCTCCGGGTGCTGGCGGGTGATGGGTCCCGGCTCGGCTACAGCGCCGACGCCCATCATGTGATTGACGAGGTGCAGCAGGGAAGCGCCGCTGCTGGTGTCCTGCTCAATCCCTCGGACCTCGAGCAGGTCCTTGCCGTTGCCGATGCCGGCGGCGTGATGCCGCAGAAGTCCACCTACTTCATGCCCAAGGTGCCCAGCGGGCTGGTGATCATGGGCTACTGAGAGCATCATTGAGACCATGACCCCGCGCTCCCGAGGCCGGATTCTCGACAATCTTGAGGCCATCTACCGCGAGGCGTACGGGCGCGCTGAGGCGGCGGGAGACCAGGCCCGCATGGCGGACCTCGATGCGTCGTACCAGCGTGAGCAGCTGATCCTCGAAGTGCTGCTGGACTTGCGCGACGCAGTCGTCTCGTCTGGCGATGCGTCGGCGTCCAAGTCCACCCTGGAGAAGCTGCAGGTCCTGAAGAAGCTCACGAAGCTGAAGTAGCCCGTTACCTTTGCCAGCCTATGACCTCCCGCACCCACCAGCGCAGTAAGTCCAAGACGAAGGCAAAGCGGAAGCCGGCAATGCGGCTCGAAAAGCCGGAGCTGCTGGAGATGTACCGGCTGATGCTGCTGTCTCGGAGCCTGGACGACAAGGAGATCCAGCTCAAGCGGCAGAACAAGATCTTCTTCCAGATCTCCGGCGCCGGCCACGAAGCCGTGTTGGTGGCGGCCGGGATGCTGCTCAAGCCCGGCCACGACTGGTTCTACCCCTACTACCGCGACCGCGCGCTCTGCCTGGCGCTCGGGATGACGCCGACGGAGATGCTGCTCTCGGCGGTCGCCGCGGCCGACGACCCCAACTCGGGTGGCCGCCAGATGCCGTCGCACTGGGGACACAAGGACCTCAACATCGTAAGCTCCTCGAGCCCCACTGGCACGCAGTACCTGAATGCTCTGGGGTGTGCCGAGGCGTGGCTGCGCTACGACCAGATCGAGCAGATCGCCGACCGGGAAGAGGTCGCCAAGAGCGACGAGGTCGTCTTCTGTTCGTCCGGCGACGGCACCACCAGTGAAGGGGAGTTCTGGGAGGCCATGAACACGGCGAGCAACCTCCAGCTCCCCGTGCTGTTTCTCGTCGAGGATAACGGCTACGCGATCTCGGTGCCGGTAGAGGTGCAGACAGCCGGAGGTTCGATTTCGAGCATCATGGCCTGCTTCCCAAACCTCTATGTGGACGACATGGACGGGTGCGACCCACTCCTGTCATACGACGTCTTGTCCACGGCTATCGCCCATTGCCGGGCTCGCAAGGGACCGGCCCTGATCCACGCCGACGTGATCCGGCCGTACTCCCACTCGCTCTCCGACGACGAATTGCACTACAAGCCGGATTGGGAGCGCGCGGAAGAGGCGAAACGGGATCCGGTGGAGTCGTTCCCCGCGAGGCTCATCGCGGAGGGGCTTGCTACCGGGGAGGAGATCGAGGCGATCAAGGCGAAGGTGGCCGAGGACGTGGACCTCGCCACCGAAGTCGCGCTGGCGGCTCCCCAGCCGGCGGCCGAGACGGCCGAGCTGTACGTGTACTCGCCGGACGTGGACCCTACGAGCGATACGTTCGATAGCGAGGACGATCCACGGTTCGAGGGAGACCCCACCACGATGGTGGACCTCTTGAACAAGTGCCTCGAGGACGAGATGACGCGGGAGCCGCGGATCGTGATGTTCGGTGAGGACATCGCCGACCTCTCCCGCGACGAGCACATCGAAGACCTCAAGGGCAAGGGTGGCGTCTTCAAAGTGACTTGGGGGCTGCAGAAGAAATTCGGCGGCCATCGGGTGTACAACTCGCCGCTCGCCGAGGCGAACATCCTCGGGCGAGCCGTGGGACTCGCCACCCGCGGCATCAAGCCCGTGGTGGAGATCCAGTTCTTCGACTACATCTGGCCCGCGTATCACCAGATGCGCAATGAGCTCGCCGTGCTGCGCTGGCGCAGCAACAACGCCTTCGCGTGCCCCGCCGTGGTGCGGGCGGCGTACGGCGGATACCTCAAGGGCGGAGCGGTCTACCACTCGCAGACGGGTGCCTCGCTGTTCACGCACATTCCCGGTCTGCGGGTGATCTGCCCGGCGACGGCGCTCGACGCCAACGGTCTGCTGCGGACCGCGATCCGGTGCGATGACCCGGTGCTCTTCCTGGAGCACAAGCACCTCTACCGGCAGACCTACAACAGGTCCGCGTATCCCGGCCCCGAGTTCATGATTCCGTTCGGGAAGGCGAAGGTGGTGCGGGAGGGTGCGGACCTCACGGTGATCACCTACGGTGCGTTGGTGCAGCGCTCGTTCGTGGCCGCAAAGGAGCTGGCGGAGAGCGAAGGTATCGATGCCGAGGTGATCGACCTGCGCTCGCTGAGCCCGGTGGACTGGACGACGATTACCGAGTCGGTGAAGAAGACCAATCGGGTGATCGTGGCGTACGAGGACTCGGTCTCGTGGGGTTACGGGGCGGAAATCGCGGCGCGCATCGGCGAGGAGCTCTTCCCGTGGCTGGATGCTCCGATACGGCGTGTGGCGTCAACCGACACATTCGTGGCGTACTCGCCGGAGCTGGAGGATGTGATCCTGCCGCAGGTCGCGGATCTGACCGCGGCGATTCGGGAGCTACACGCGTTCTAGCGGGGGGCGCCTTTCCCCAGGGCTTCCCTGATCTCCCCCGCGGCATCGATCGCTGCCTCGACGTCGATCCTGAGTGCCCTGGCCTGCTGCGTGGCCGACGTGAGGTCGCTGAGCACCTGATCCATGTCCGCCGAGCGCAGCCGCAGCAGGTCGAACCGTACGTTCTGCACGGCCAATACGCATGACTCGAACTGCGACTCCACCTTGGCACGCCGCTTCACCAATTCCTCGAGCGCCGCACGCTGGCGCTTCAACAGGTCGAGCCGCCGCTCGCTCTCGGTATCGGCCGGTGCGCCCTCGAACTCCTGGATGCGCGAGTCGAGACGCGCCACCGCCTCGTCGTCGACATCCCGATCCATTGCCTGCAGCGTGCGCGCGAGCTCTACGGCGCGCTCCATGAGCGCATTCACCGTGGGTACGACCTCTGGCAGCATCTGCCGATCGGATTCCGGCAACCTCTCCACCAAGCGCACGATGGCCGCGTGGTCTTTGCGCATCTGCTCGATCTGGCTCACCATGGTGCCGAACTCGCCCGACGTGGGCTCGACCAAGCCGGCGGGCAGCGCGGCCTTCCCCTTCGCGACGCCGCCCGGGACGGGCAGGGCGTCGGAAGCCGGTGGACGGTTGAGCACGTCCCGCATGCTGTACCCGGCCGACCACAGCTTGCCGTACTGTGAGCCGAGGCCGATGCCCCAGCCGATGGCCGGGAAGAGGAACCACGGGGAGTCGATCCCCGTCACGACGTTCAGCAGCAACAGGCCGCCGCACACCGAGACGTACGAGGCGAAGTTCGCCCGGAATTTCCGGACGATACCCGGCTCGCCCTGCTGGTCCCTCTTCTCGGGCGTCTGCCTCTTGGCCTCGCGCCGGCGCTCGGGTCGCGCGCCCGGCCTGCGGGCAGGGGCGCGGCCCTCGCTGAACCAGTCCCACCAGTCCGCGTCCTTCTGGCGGGCCGGGGGCCGTGCACGACCCTCGGCTCCCTGTGGGCGCGCCGGCGGGCGGCCCGTGCCCGATCGACTGGGCCGGCGGCTCAACGGGGAGCGGGGTCGGTACGGCGCCGACTGCCGGCTCTCCAGGGCCCGCCGCAGTGCGTCGGCGGTGGGCCACCGGTTCTCGGGGTCCTTGTCGAGGCATCGCATGACGGTGGTGGTGAGCTCCTCGGGGCAGTCCGAGCGCACGCTGCGGATGTCTGCCGGGACCTCGGTCACCTGCTTGAGCAGCATGCCCGCCACGGTCGGGGCCTTGAACGGCACTTCGCCGGTGAGCATCTCGTACGCCACCACGCCGAGCGAGTAGACGTCGCTGCGGGCGTCGATCTCCTTCTCTCCGCCGGCCTGCTCCGGGCTCATGTAGGCCGGCGTCCCGATCGCCACGCCGGTGCCGGTCAGGGTCCCGCCGCCGGCGTCGGTCAGGGCTTTGGCGATCCCGAAGTCGGTGACCATCACCCGCCGGCGCGTGCCTTCGAGCAGGATGTTGTCGGGTTTGATGTCGCGGTGGATCACGCTCATCGCGTGCGCCAGTCCGAGGGCGTCGGCCGTCTCCTTCATGACCCGGCGGGCTTCCTCGGCGGGGAGCCGCTCCCGGCGCCTGAGGCGCGCCGCCAGGGACTCACCGTCCACGTACCCCATCACGAAGTAGACCAGGCCCTCGGCCTCGCCGACGGCATGGATGGGCACGATGTGCGGATGGGACAGGCGCGCGGCCGTCTGGGCCTCCCGCAGAAACCGCTTGCGGATCTCCTCGCGAAAGGCTAGCTCAGGCGGGAGGACCTTGATCGCTACGCGGCGCTTGAGCTTGACGTCGCGGGCGCTGTAGACAATGCCCATCCCGCCCCGACCGATCTCCCCCTCGATCTCGTAGGAGCCAGCCAAGGCATCGGCCAGGCGGGATGCGACGGCACCCAAGTTCTTGTCTTCCATGTAGCATATGGTCCGGACCCGGGGTAGATTAAAGGGCCGCAACCCCCTTGGCAACCTGAACGTACGCCACTTTGAGACCCAAATGCGTTGGGTAACCGACGATGCCGGACGGCGATGGTCCGTGGAACGCGTGGGCCGGACCTCGGGCATGATCCCGGGCAAGAAGGACAAGCGTACATTCCCGGAGCCGGCCGACATCATTCGCTTCGAATGCCAGTCGGACGGGTCCGAGCCGGCGCGGGAGACCTCTGCGCGTGCCGGGTTGCTGGAGCAGCTCACCGAGTCTGAGCTCAGAGCCCTACTCAACGTCGCGCCCCGGGCCCCCTGATTAGGAGATCGCCACGAACGGGGACCACCGGCCAGATTGGCAGGCGGGTCCGCGTGCCCGCCCCTTTCGGCAGGAACACGTGCCGCAGAGGATGTGTTGCACCCGAGAAAGCGGTGTATTGTGGCGGTTTGAGCGGCACAGTCTGTGCCTCACTCGACGGTAGCTGACTGATTCCACGAGGCGACCCCCTCGGCGGGAGGGGAGGATGATATGTCCGAGATAATGTCCACACGCTTGCGCCTGCCCGTGCTGCCACTGCGGGAGACCGTGATGTTCCCGGGCGTCACCGCACCGATCGGTGCCGGTCGCCCCGGCACGCTGCGGGCCATCGAATCCGCGCTGAAGGAAGAAGAGCAGCTCATCTTCTCCGTTGCGCAGCGCGATAACGTGGACAACGCCCGCCCGGAGGTGCTCTACACCACCGGCACCGTGACCCGCATCGGCCAGGTTCAGCGCGGGCTGGGGGGCATCCAACTACTCCTGCAGGGAGAGTACCGAGCCACGGTGCTGCAGTACTCGGAGGACGCGGGCTACATCGAGGCCGTGGTGCAGGAGGCGCCGGATCTCCCCCCGCTCGACCACGAGGACGCGGCGTTCGTCGCCCTGCACAAGGAGGTGCGGGAACGCGCCGCCGAGCTCGGTGTGAAGACGGGATTGCCGGAAGAGGTCGTGAAGCAGGTGCTCGACGGCGTGGAAGACCCCGGGAGCTTCGCCGATCTCGTCGCCGGTTACATCGACATATCCCCGGCTGAGCGTCAGGCGTTGCTCGAGACACGCGGCGTCGAGGAACGGCTACGCCGCGTGTTGATTCACGTGCAGCGGCAGCTCGAGCTCGCGGATGCCCAGGAAGAGATCAAGTCCAAGGTCCAGGAGGAGATCGGCGAGCGGCAACGCGAGATGTTCCTGCGCGAGCAGATGAAGGCGATCCAGAAGGAGCTGGGCGAGGACGAGTCGCAGGAGGTGGACGAGCTGCGCGAGCGGCTGCTGCAACTTGAGCTGCCCAAGGAGGTGCGCAAGGAAGTAGACCGGGAGCTGCGGCGACTCGCCCGCACTGCGAAGGATTCGATGGAGGCGCAGGTCATCCGCACGTTCCTCGAAACGGTCGCCGAGCTGCCGTGGAACAAGCGTAGCGAAGACCATCTCGATCTCAAGGAAGCGGCGAAGATCCTCGACGAGGACCACTACGGCCTGCAGGACGTAAAGGACCGCGTCCTCGAGTTCCTCGCGGTGCGGCAGCTGCTACAGCAACGCGACGAGGGCACCACCGGTGAGTTTGTGGGGAATGTGGACGATCGTCGTTCGAGGGGATCGATCCTGTTGTTCATCGGCCCGCCGGGCGTCGGCAAGACGTCCATTGCCAAGTCCATCGCTCGCTCCATCGGACGGCAGTACGTGCGCATCTCCCTCGGGGGCGCACGGGACGAGGCGGACATCCGGGGGCACCGGCGCACGTACGTGGGTGCCATGGCCGGCCGCATCATCGAGGGAATGAAGCGGGCCGGTACCAAGAACCCGGTATTCCTGCTGGACGAGGTGGACAAGCTCGGTGTGTCGTTCCAGGGCGATCCGGCGTCGGCGCTGCTCGAGGTGCTCGATCCGGCGCAGAACGATTCGTTCACCGATCACTATCTCGGCGTGCCGTTCGATCTCTCGGAAGTGCTGTTCATCGCGACGGCCAATTTCCGCCAGCTGATCCCGGGGCCGCTACTCGACCGCATGGAAGAGGTCGAGTTCACCGGCTACACCGAGAACGAGAAGCTCCAGATCGCGAAGCAGTTTCTGGTACCGCGGCAGCTCGCTGAAGCAGGACTGGCGCCGCGCGAGTTCGTGATGAAGGAGGATGTCATCCGCAAGATGGTCTCGGGCTACACGCGCGAGGCCGGCGTGCGGCAGCTGGAACGCGAAATCGGCCGGATGGCCCGCAAGGTCGCGCGCAAGATCGCCGCGGGCGACGTGGATCACCTGGAGCCGACCGAAGCGGACGTGGAGGATCTCCTCGGGCGGCCCACGGTGTTCCCCGAGCGAGCCGCCGAGGAAGACAAGGTCGGGGTCGCCACGGGGATGTTCTACACGCCTGTGGGCGGCGATATCATGTTCGTCGAGGTTTCCGTGATGAACGGGCGGAACAACCTGGTACTCACCGGCCAGCTCGGCGACGTCATGAAGGAA
Organism: Gemmatimonadota bacterium; assembly: GCA_039592335.1. Taxonomy (GTDB): domain Bacteria; phylum Gemmatimonadota; class Gemmatimonadetes; order Gemmatimonadales; family GWC2-71-9; genus WVYX01. Next base: position 98,607 of record JBDHBX010000005.1, read on the forward strand.
TCGGCACAGGCCGCGCTGACCTATGCCAAGTCGCATGCCGAGCAGCTTGGCATTGCCGGGGACCTGGCAGGCAAGGATTTCCACATCCATGTTCCGGCCGGAGCCATTCCAAAGGACGGTCCGTCGGCCGGTGTCACCATGGCGACGGCGCTGGTGAGCGCGCTGTCCGGTGTGCCGGTGCGGAGTGACGTGGCGATGACCGGAGAGATTACGCTTTCGGGTCGCGTATTGCCGATCGGTGGGGTGAAGGAAAAGGTACTGGGGGCCTGCCGCGCGGGAATCGCGAACATCATTCTGCCCAAGGAGAACGAGGCGGACCTGCAGGACCTGAGCGAGGAAGAGCGCAAGCGAATCACCGTCTATCCTGCGGAAGTCTTGGGGGACGTGCTGAAGGTGGCGTTGGGGACTGTGGGCGGGAAGAAGCTGGAGACGGAGGAGGAGCCGGTAGGCGTTACCAGCTGAGCGAGCGAGCCAGCAGACTCGACACCTCGTTGAGCCACGCGGCCCTGCAGCCCTCCGCGGGGCCGTTCTGCGTCAAGGACCCCTCGAGCGCGAAGTAGCCAAGCAACAAGACGACGGCCTGCCGGGCCACCGTGTGCGGATCGGCGTCGTCGCGGTAGTGTCCCAAGCCCTGGCCATCGGAGACTGCCTGGGCTAGCCGGCCGGCGAGGCTGCGGGCCGGGAGGTCGGCGGCCGTGTCCTCGTGCCGGTCGAAGGTACCTCGGACCAGCAGCCTGGCCAGGTCCGGGGACTCGGCCAGAGTGACGAATGCTGCCTTGAGCTCGTGCCGGAGACGCCCGGCCGCATGCTCGGGAGCTCTTCTCACATTCCTGGCCGCCCGGTCAAGCTGTGCCACAGCCTCGTCGATGACGGCCCGGTAGAGGCCGGCCTTCGTGCCGAAGTAATAGAAGAGGAGCTGCTTGTTAACGCCGGCCCGGTCCGCAATGCGCTCCGTCCGCGCGCCCGCATACCCGAACTGGGCGAACTCTGGGATCGCTGCCTCTATTAACAGCTTGGGAGAGTTGCGGTTAGTAGTCTCACGGGCCACGACGTCAACCGATTGGTTGAGGCAGGCCATATACTCGGTGTCGCGGTGTCACTTGTCAAGACACCCCGGCTGCTGGTCAAGCGGTCAAAGCGGCAAGCGAGGCGCTGGCGGCCCCCACGAGAATCGGATCGGAGGACCAGAGCCCGGAGAGCGAGCCGTTCTGCTCGGTGGCCAGGATCGCGGAGCCAGGAGAGGACAGGATGGTGGCTGCGCTGCCGAAGTGGTCCCGCACGGAATCGGGGTCGACGGGTCCTGCGATCGGTAGCGGGAACCGCTCCGGTGCCTCCCCGACTGCCCAAAGCTCCGTTTCCGCCCCGTCGGCGGCGCGCTTCCGCCAGACCGGCAGGAGCTGGGCGATGTGCCGTCCGGGCGCCATGAAGTAAACCGGGCCCACCGCGCGCGCCGCGGTCCGCAGGACCAGCTCCTGGAGCTCGCGCTCACCCCGGAATGGAACGGTTGCGGGCTCACCCGCCCCGCCGCGCTCACGCAGCTGCCGCTCCAGGCGGTCGAGCTGGCGGGCCTGGCCTCGAGCGACCAGGGCGATCAAGGCATCGGGCGCCACCGCACGGAAAACCTTCGGAGTCTCCTGCCCCGCCCTGGCAGCCCCCTTGGCGACAAGCCCGTGCAACGCTTGGTAAGTGTTTGCCCTCGCTATGCTTAGGGCCTTGGATAGCTGGTATCCGGAGGAGGGGCCCCGCTCCAGCAGAGCCTCATAGACGAGGCTCTCGGTGGGAGTGAATCCGAAGGGCGTAAAGTCGAGATCAGGCATGGGTAGTAGCTAGAGCTACTACTATGGGATGTTCGGTGTCGCGGCGCAAGCGGCAGTGCGGAGAATCGGCCGCTTCTGGGGATTCTGGGGAGGGGCGGTCGCATCCGGCGGCCACGGAGCCTACCGGAGCGAGAGGCTCTCTCGGTCCCAATTGTGGCAATGCGGTTGATCGGTAGCGCGCTACACGTACTCCAGCTGCCACCCCGCGAGCTTGGCGATCAGCACGAGCCGGAACGTCACGTCTGCCTTGCGGCGCTCGGGCGTCCTGGTGTCGACTTCGAGCGGGAAAGCGAAATCCGCCACCTTGGAGCCGCTCTTCGGCAAGGCCCGGAGATTCTTCGGGTTCCACACGCCCTGCTCATCGCAGTCATTGATCAGGCGGCCAAGGATCCGCTGCGCCGTCGTCGAGGCCTGGAGCAGGCCGAGGCGCGTGAGCAGCTCGATCCAGTGCAGGGCGAACGGCAGGTCCTTGGGGTTGCCCGAGCTCTCGGCCTTGAGCGGGTCGCCCAGCACCTGGAACGTGGGCTGTATGACTTTGCGGCCGATCTGAATGACGTAGCTGCGCTTGGAGGCGGGCCGCACTAGGTAGGCGCCGAGCCGATCCACGAAGCCGGCACGCTCCCGCTGAATGTTGGACATGTAGGCGACGATCGCCACCGAGAACAGGGTGGGTGGACTCGCCTCTGGCTGCAGGATGTTGCGTGAGGCCGACCGCTTGATCGGCTTCTCGGCGTACTCACTGCGCAGGAACTGGGAAACGCGGGATGCGATCTTGTGGGCCGCCCCCCGGACTCGCGGATCGTCGATCCTGCCTGCGTGAGCCAGTGCGGCCGTGGCCGCCTCGCGCATCAGATCCCGGGCCCACACCCCCAGGGCGGGGCTGTTCTTCGCGGCCTTTTGGTACTCGAACAGGAGGGCCGGGTCCTCATCCCGCGAGATGAGCCGGTGAAATACTCGCTCCACCAGCCGGTAGGGGCGCTCACCCTCCGGGTAGCCCAACTCCACCAAGTGACGGTATTGCGCCACTGTCCCGACATCTTTGAGACCCTGTGCCTTCGACGCTGCGAGTCCCAGGATGTTCCCTCCCCACACGCCGTTCCCCTTCTGCTTGCGAACCGTCTGCGTAACACCTTTATACTGAAGCACTTCCGCCCGCAGAGAGAGGTGATCGGCGGGGGTCGCGGCGCCTCGCGGGAGAATCTCTGTAAGCGTCCGCCAGCGGATCGGAGCGCAGGCGTTCTCTCTGATCCAGCTGACCGGAACCCGGTGTGTGGTCGGCAGATCCAGGGGATCGTCTCCTTGAGGAGCCGGGATTGACCGGGAAATCGGGCGGGAACATACCTACTCTGCCCCGTTTCGGCCAGTGCCAACAAAGGGCGAAAATGCTAGGGTGTAGCCTCCCGTAGTCGCTTCAGCCGCAACTGCTCGCCCGCGGGCCGGAACTCTGAGTCCCGGCCCCACGCCGGGTAGTCGCTGGTGGCTGCCAGCTCCCAGGCCAGCCGGAGTAGCAGGCGAACCTGCTGCAGCAGGCCCGCGTATTCGAAATCGTCGCGGAATTCGTCGCTGGGCTGGTGGTAGTGCCGCGCGACGTACTCCCCCTCCCGCTCGACCCCCCAGTCCGGCGGCCGGTTGGCGAAGCTCGATCCAGCGCGGAGTGACACCACCGGAATCCCGGCGCGGGCAAAGGCCAGGTGATCGGACCGATAGAAGTGTCCGGCGTGGGGGCTCGGATCGGGTGCGCGCTCGACACCCTCCGAGACCCACGCCCGATCCACGTAGGTCAGGATCTCGGAACGCTCGGCGCCCAACGCGACCGCATCGTTCGCGACGCCCCACAGGTTCGCGCGGTCGATGTTGATGGCTGCGGCGGTGTGCTCGAGCGGCACCGGCGGTGCCCGCGTGTATGCCTGCGCCCCGAGCAGGCCCGACTCCTCAGCGGTGGTGGCCACCAGTACGATGGCGCGGCGGGGCGACGGGCCGCTCACCGCCAATCCGGCTCCCACGGCGAGCAGCGCCGCCACGCCGGAAGCGTTGTCCAGCGCGCCATTGTAGATGGAGTCGCCGTCCACCGGAATTCCCACACCGAGGTGGTCGTAGTGCGCGGTGATCACGACTGCCTCCCGGGCTCGCTCCGCATCTCCACCCGGGGCGCGCGCGACCACGTTGACGGACCGCATGCGGCGGATCTCGCTCCGGATGTGCACGACGGCGTGCGCATCGAGCGGAATAGGTCGGAACTCCGGCCGCTGCGCCCTGCGCACCAGCAGGTCGTAGTCTCGACCCCCTGCCGCCAGCATTTCCCGCGCCGCCTCCTCCGTCATCCATGCGCCGAACCGCAACGATTCCTGCACCGGGCGATCGAGCTGAATCTGCTCTCCCGACCACGAGTTGCGGATGACGCTCCATGGATAGGTAGCGCTCTCGTCGGTGTGGATGAGGATGGCGCCGATGGCACCGAGGCGGGCGGCTTGCTCCAGCTTGTAGGTCCAGCGTCCGTAGTAGGTCAGCGCCCTCCCGTTGAAGCGAGAGGAATCTGTGAAACCCGGGTCGTTGACCAGCATCAACAGGATCTTCCCGGTCATGGACGTGCTCTTGTAGTCGTCCCAATTCCACTCGGGTGCTTCGATCCCGTAGCCCACGAACACCACGTCCCCGTCCACGGTCATGGATTCCTCGGGCCGCGCGGGCCACGCGACGAACTCGGTGAGGAAATCGATGCTGCTGGTGTGGGCGCCGGCGCCGAGCACGAGTGAAGGTTCCGGGGTCATGCCCACCAGGTCGACGGGTTGGAAGTAGCTCCCGTCGGCCGCGCCCGGCGCGAGTCCCAAGAGCTCGAACTGGGATGCGATGTAGCGGGCCGCGAGATCCCCACCGGGCGTGCCCGGAGCGCGCCCTTCGAGCAGGTCGTCGGAAAGAAACCGCAAGTGTGCCCGTGCCATCTCGGCCGTCGGTGCGGCGAGCGCACGCCCCAGGGCGGTGGTGGCCACCTGTGCCGGTTGCTGCGCAGCTGCCCGAGCCGAGGCGAGCCCACAGGCCAACACGCTCAGGATCAGCGCGGCGCGCGCCGTGCTCATTCTCCTCCCTCGTGCTCGGCACCGGGGCAGCGCACGATAGCGACCGAGCCCCGCCGGTTGAGTCCCGCCTCACTGGTGAGCACCAGAAGATCCTCGTCCCAGAAGTCAATTGCCTCGCCCTGCCGCTCTCGCAGGCCGAGCCAACACGGCCTCGCGTCCCGCGCAATGCCGTCGGCGCCACGCCGGTAGAGGTTGATCTCGGTGTACGTGCGCACGGCCAGTCGGCGGCCGGTCGGGGAGATGGCGGCCCCCGTGACGAGCCGGCCGAGTGTGCTCTGCGGCACGATGTCGAGGAAGCCCTCTTCCACGGCCGTCACAGAAGTGTCCCGTGCGGCACCGGTGGGTACACGGAACAGCGTGACTCGACCCGTCCGTCCCTTGGTGATGAGGAAGATGTCACCCTCCGGTGCCACCGCCAGCGCCTCCACATCGTGCGGTCTGTCGGGGTACCGCACCTCGAGCCGCGCGGCCCGCAGGCCTTCCTCGGCACGCTTCCCCGGCTTGGGCAGCACGCCGGGCTCCTCCATGATGTAGATCGCGACATCCCGGCGTCGCTCGAGGTTGTCACCGGTGTCCGCGATGTAGATGCACGTCGTGTCGGCATCGGGACACGGACCGAGCGCGATGTCCTCCCAATCCCGTGCGTCCACGCCCAAGACGCGGTAGTGACCCAGATCCTCACCTGAGAGGTTCGTGACGTAGAGGTTTGGCTGGTCGCCTCCGTCGTTGTGTGTCCACAGAATGCCCGGGTGGCTCCGACTCACCGCCACGCCCGAGCTCTCGACGAGGCGTGACTCCTCGAATACGCCGGTGACTCGATAGAAGGTGGGCTCCACCCATTGGCCAAAGAGCGGGGACGCACCCAGTGTGATGCCGGTTGCCACGAGCAGGAAAGAAGACCTGGCCATCGCCCAATTCTACACGCCCGCTTGCCTCACCGAAACGGACCGGTCAACTTTCGGCCCTTGTGATCGAGAGCATCAAGTCGAGACCGGTGCAGCGACGGCCCGACCACGTGCGGTTTGACGGGCGGGTCCTCTTTCTCGTGGACGATGCTGCGCTGCTCCGCCGCCAGCTCGCCGGGAAGGACCTCGAGTGGCCCAGCGACCTCCCGCTCCGCAACGACATCTCCACCGACGAGATCACGCCCGCCTACATCTGCTACTACTACGATGAGACGCTGGGTGACTTTCCCTACCTCGGGTTGAAGGCGGGCGACGACCTCCCCGTTACACGAGGGAGCGTGCGCGGCGGCGGGTTCGTGTGCGCCGTGAGCGGTAGGCGTCGCGGCAAGGGCTCCTCGCGCGAGCAGTCTCCCTACGCCGAGATGATGGCCGGGATTCGGCTGGTCATCGCCGAGAACATCGAGCGCATCTATCGGGAGAACTGCCAGAACCTCGGCGTTCTCACCAGCACCGACTTCTCGCTCATTGAGCGCGTGCGTCGAGGGGAGGAGATTCCGCTCAGCGTTTTCACGGAGGCTGAGGGAGCGATCACACGCGGGATCATCGAGCACGGTGGCCTGTTCGACTACAACGTCGCGCGGATTCAGGGCCACGTGCAGGTGCCGGCGGTCGCGACCAGTGAGCGGCCCATGACCCTCGCCGAGAAGATCATCGCACGGCATTGGGTGACCGACCTCTCTCGCAACAAGGTCGGCGCGCCGTACGTGCGAGCGGGTGACGAGGGCTTCGCGCGCACCGATATCCGGTTCAGCCACGAGTATGTGACGCCGATGGCGGCCATCTTTTGGCGGGATTATGTGGGAGAGAACGAGAGCATCGTGGATCCCGAGTCGGTGTTTTTCTTCCGTGACCACCTGACCTTCCTCGAGATCGCGATGACGGACGAGCGCAAGGCGGAGGGCCTGCTCGACATTGCGCTGGAGCTCAAGGCGAAGCAGGAGGCGTTCGCCGAGCAACAGGGCGTGCGTCTGTACGGTGAGCTGCCCCGCGTGGGGCCGCACATGGCCGTGGTCGGGTCGGAGGCCATCTGCCACTCGAAGATCCTGGAGCAGCACGCCCTACCGGGGCACCTGATCATCGGGACCGACTCACATACACCGCACGCCGGCGCGATCGGCGCGGTGGCCTTTGGGGTCGGGACCACCGCGATCTTCAACTCCTGGCTCACGCAGGACGTGCGCATCAAGGTCCCGCCGTCGGTTCTCATGCGCGTGAGCGGACCCAAGCCCGACAACGTGACGGCCAAGGACTTCATGCTGCAGATCCTGCGGCACCCCTACGTCAAGAACGGGAATGCGATTGGGAAGCTCGTGGAGTACGCAGGCGAGGCGGTAGAAGCGCTCTCAATCGACGAGCGCGCCACCATGACCAACATGGCGGCGGAAGTCGGAGCCTTCACCGGAATCGTGCGGCCCGACGAGAAGGCGGTCGAGTTCCTCTCCAGGGAGCGCGGGCTCGATCCGGAGCAGGTGCGGCCACTCCTCGAGGGACTCTACTCCGATGATGGGGCTGAGTACGAGACGGTCATCGAGATCGAAGCCAGCGAGCTGGAGCCCATGGTGGCACTGCCCGGTGATCCCGGTAACGGCCTGTTCCTCCAGGAGCTAGGCGGGCCGGTGAAGGTGGACATCGCGTACGCGGGGTCCTGCACGGCGGGGAAGAAGTCCGACATGGACATGTACGCCCGCGTGTTCGGCGAAGCATTGCAGCGCGGTGAGCGGGTGCACCCCGAAGTGAAGTGCTTCATCCAGTGTGGCTCACAGGAGGTGAAGCGCTACTGCGAGGAGAGCGGCTACCTGGTGATCTTTCGCGAGGTGGGTGCCGAGTTCGTCGAGCCGTCCTGCGGTGCCTGCATCAACGCCGGGCCCGGCGTGTCCTACGACCGCGAGACGGTCACGGTGAGCGCGATCAACCGCAACTTCCCCGGCCGCTCCGGACCGGGGCACCTCTACTTGGCGAGTCCGTATACGACGGCGGCCAGCGCAGTCGCCGGCCGGATCGTCGGGTGGGAGCCTGGTACCTAGGCCAGGTTACTGCGACCCGTCGTTTGGGCTCGTGACGGGCCCCACCACCGCATCACTAGCCCGATTGGATCTCAGTGCAGCGGCGGGATATCTCCCGCTGGCATTCCACAGTACCCAATCGGTGAGTCCGACGTCCTCCACGGCCTGTATCTGCGCGCGCACCTCGGCGGCCCGGTAACGCGGTCGCCTCAAGGTGAAGGCCTGGAGGTACGGGCGTATTGTCGCGGGATCGCGCAGCCGCTGCGAGCGCCGCAACCCATCCTCGAGCGCGCGGCGCACCACCCTGTAGGGTTCCGCATTGGGGTAAGGGATGCCGTAAGAGCCCCGCGGGTAGTGGCTCGGGTAGACCATGGGGAGCAGCACGTCGGCCAGCTGGGAGAGATCATCCCAGTTCTGTCCGATGCCCATGCTGCCGTTGGCGCTGGTCGTGAGACCGAACACGTCGAGTGTGAAGGGCACACCGAGCCGCTCGACCTCTTCCTTCAGTAGCGCCACGTGCCGGCGCACCGCAGCCCGCATGCTCTCACCCCCGTGCCGGGCGCGGAACACCGCCGTCGCCATGCGTTCCCGGGGCTCGTCGGGGAAGCGCACGTAGTCGAACTGGATCTCCTTGAAGCCCATCAGCACCGCTTCGGCCGCGAGCTCGGCAGCGTAGATCCATACCGAGTCGTGATAGGCATCCACCCACGGTTTGCGAAGGCCGTCGCGCCACAGCCCACCGTTCTCGTGGTGCACGGCCCACTGTGGCTTCTCGCGTGCCAACAGGGGGTCCCGTGCCACCACGATACGCGCGATGGCGTGAATGCCCTTGGACTCGAGCAGAGCCAGCCGCTGCCTGGCATCGCGCACCCGCACCAGGTCGTTGGCGCCGATCGCGATGGCGGTGGGGACCCCCGAGCGGTAGCTGACAAACCCAGTGGCGTCCTTGACGTCCATTACGAACGCGTTCACCTCCGTCGTGTCGGCAAGCGCCACGAGGTTGTAGAACCGCTTCGATCCGAATACCCAGGCGTTGAGATAGACCCCGCGCACCACGGCAGGCGGGCGTCCCGGCGGTGGTGCCGGCAGGGTGATCGGCTCCGGTTGCGGCACGCCGACCCAGGCGAGGTAGCTGGGCGACGGCTCCGTGTGCACGAGCGTCTCGAGCTCGGGTACCACAATGGGCGACAGCGGCACGCGGATCGTCGCGAACTCCGCCGCCACGAGATCCCGCAGGTAATCGGGCACGGGTTGCTGCAGGTGCGGCGGTACGAGGCCCGCTGTCGCGTTCTCCTGCGCTGCGACGGGCTGGCTCAGCGCAAGCGCGCCGACCAGGGCGAGTGAGGCGGCGACGCACCCCCGGCTCACCGTGCCTCCTCCGTGAACGCGTTGAAGATCAGCGGGTACGTCGCGAGCGTCTGACCGCGGTACTGCGGGCGGAACCCGTAGAGGACGACCCGTCCCTTCCCCACTGAGACCTCCACGATGGCGGCCTTCCCCGCGACCTGCTCGGGATTCAGTACCCATCCCGACATCAGCACGCGGTCCGGCTCGGCAGCCCAGCGCCCGATCACTTTGGCGCGGCGCGTGCGCTCGACCTCAAAGGCGGGGCTGCGCTCGAACCACGCCGCCACCTGTTCAGCGGTGCCGCGTGTCAGGGGATGCGTCGTGTCGAGTTCGAGGCGGAACAGGCTTCCCGGCGCATAGAACTCCTCCGAGCTCTTGTCCTCGAGCAGGTTCTGCACCGGGAGGTCGAACGCCGCAATGGCAAAGGTTGACGCCTCGTTGAACGCGAGGAGCGTGCCGCCCTCCTCCACGAACTGATTGAGCGCGACGATCCCGGCAACGCTGATGCCGCCGGCATAGGGCTCCGCGTACTGGGAGGGTGGGAGGCCGTTGATGATCGTCGAGTCCCGCATGGCAGGTATGACGATTACATCGAACCGCTCGTGGAGATTGCCCGCCCGCACCACCGAGTCGACGAGGGATGTGTAGGGAATGCCCCACGTGTCGAAGATCCACCGGGTCCACCCTTCATCCATGGACGCGGCGTAGCTCCTGTAGAGTCCCACCCGTGCGCCGGTGACACCGGGGTATGTGTACCGGGCCGGCGGTACGGTGACCGGGTCGGACAGGGAGATGGCCACGCTGTCCTGCAGCAGCGCCACCTGCACGTGCATCAGCAGCGGGAGCGTGTGCGCGGTCACGTCGTATGGGGGTTTCGGTGGGCCGCCCTCGTAGAGCCGCAGGTCGGGATAGACCTGCTCCTCGAGCATCGTCTTGGCGAATGCCGCGTAGGGCTGGCGCAGCACGACCACGTAGGAGCCCGCGGGATGGTCCTCGCCGTTCGCGGTGAAGGCGGAGCGAGCCGTACGGATCTCGACCGCACCGCGCTGCAGGATGCCGAGCAGCGTGTTGAGGCGCGTTTCGTCCTGGTCGGCGCGCGGGATGACGTACGCGTAGGGCCATCCCTCCCATCCGTGAACCGCCCGCTCGCCGATGCGTGCGAAGTTGCCGAGCCAGACCTCGCGGTTCACCGCGGCATTCCTCAGTAGCGCAAAGGCGCCGGAGGTCATGTAGTCCACGATGTTCCCCAGGTTCCAGTGGCCGCCGGGCCACGGCGCGGGGAAGTTCCAACTCGGCGTCTTCGGGTCAAAGCCGCGACCGCGGGTAGCGAGATCCTCGAAGGGGATCTCCATCGGCGTCGCCAGCATGGCGCTGGCGGTCTCCGAGAGAATGCGCACGCCAGCGTGGTAGTGCTGGTAGGCACGTGCCGGCGTCCAGGCGTCGTAGCGGGCGTTCACGACGACCCCCTTCTTCCCCTGCCCGAGCAGGTCCCAGGCGATCGAGGTGCCGAGGGCGGTGTAGCCCTCGACGATCAGCGGGTCGACGTTGGGCTCGAACGGGTCGATGAAGGGCGGAACGAAATAGCGCGCGCCGTGGGAGCTCGTCTGGTGGATGTCGTGTACGATCTGGGGGTGCCAGACGTTGTGCAGACTGTCCACCGTGAGTTGCGTCTCGACTTGGGTGAACGCGTACCAGTCGCGGTTGTTGTCGTGACCTACGTATGGGTGGTACAGCTCCGGTGGCCTGCTGCCCTCGCCCTCGGTGCCGAGCGTCTCGTTGTACCACCGGGCGACGATGCTCACGCCGTCGGGGTTCAGCGACGGCACCAGGAGCAGTACGGTCTCGTTGAGCACGCGGCGCATCTCGGGGGAGTCTTCCGTCGCCAGGCGGTGCGCGATGATGGCGGGCGCGAAGTGTCCTCCCACCTCAGTGGAGTGGATGCTGGAGGTGATGAGGACGATGGCCCTGCCGTCGCGGATGAGCTGCTCGCGCTCCGCCTCGGAGGCGCGCAGCCGCGGATCGGCAAGCTTCCGGTTCATGGCGCGGATCTCGTCGAGACGTGCCATGTTGTCGGCACTGGAGATGACCAGCGCCACGAACGGGGCGCCGAGCGTTGTCTTCCCCAGCTCGCGGAACTCCACTCGGTCGCTCGCCGCCGCGAGCTGCTGGTAGTACTCCACCAACACTGGCCACTCGACGAGCTTGCGGTCCGTCCCCGGAACGAAACCCAGCACTGACTCGGGTGCGGGGATGGCCTGTGCCGCAAGCGGAGCCGCTGGCGCGAGATGCGCGAGCGCAGCGATGAGTGACGCGATGACCACTCGGCCCATTTGAACCCCCGTTTACGAGGCGGCAGAGGGCGGTGAGGGGCGGTAGGGAATGCTCCCTACCGCCCCTCGACCGCCCTGTTGTCCTCGGGTGTCTCTTACCGCCCTTTCCCTTACAGCTCGAGACTCAACCTTCGCCTCCCCAATACTGCCGCTACGGACCGCCGGATAGCAACTTCAGCTCGACGCGCCGGTTTTGCGCGCGGCCTTCCTCGGTACCGTTGTCCGCGATGGGCACGTCGGGGCCGTAGCCACGCGTCTCCATGCGGGACGGGTCCACACCCTGGCGTGCGAGGTATGCCTTCACGGACTGGGCGCGCTGCAAGGACAGGCGCTGGTTGTACGACCGGCTGCCCGTGATGTCGGTGTGTCCGCCCACCTCGATCCGCACGTCCGGGTGCGCAAGCAGCGAAGCTGCTACCTCGTCGAGGATCGGCCGCGAGTCCGGCGTGAGCGCGGAGCGGTTCACCTCGAAGTGCACGCCCGTGAGCACCAGCGGTCGGGCCACGCCCTCGGCGACCACGAAGAGGATCGCGCAACCCACGGCGTCGACCGGCACACCCACCGATGTGCCCGGGCAGCGGTCCTGGTCGTCCAGCACGCCGTCGCCGTCGCTGTCATGCATGACGACCTCGGGCGGGCAGCCGCGCTCGTCGACCTCGGTCCCCGGCGGTGTGTCCGGGCACTGGTCGAGCGCGTTGACCACGCCGTCGCCGTCCAGGTCGGCGGGGCAGCCGGTCTCGTCCACCGTCACGCCGGCGGGCGTGTCGGGGCACTGGTCCAGGCCGTCATACACGCCGTCACCGTCGCCGTCCAGCGGGCAGCCGTCGGCGTCGACCGTGGCGCCCAGCGGCGTGTCCGGACACTGGTCGAGTCCGTCGAACACGCCGTCCTGATCGGCGTCCAGGGGGCAGCCATTCTCGTCCACCGTGGCGCCGGCAGGGGTGTTGGGGCAGACGTCGATGCCGTCGAAGACCGTGTCGTTATCGGTGTCGGTGGGGCAACCCGCCTCATCCACGAACGCGCCCGAAGGCGTGTCGGGGCACTGGTCGATGCCTGCGTACACGCCGTCGCCGTCGAAGTCCTGGGGGCAACCCACGTCGTCGACCTGTGCGCCGCGCGGTGTGTCGGGGCACTGATCGGAGGCGTTGTCCACGCCGTCGTGGTCTGCGTCGCGCGCCGCGCCGCCGAAGGCGAAGATGGAGATCACGGCGGCGGCGCCGAAGTTGAGCGCGCTCTGTTCGGTGGCGGAGAGCGAGGACTTGGGTAGCCAGTCGAGTCGACCCTCGATGCGGATCGCCGCGCGCCCCCCGAGTGAGAGGCGGTCACCCAGGATCACGTGAAACTGATTGTCCGCCGTGTCCACCGCCCCGCCGTAGAGCACCCGCGTGTACCCCGCGCCCACGTACAGGCTCCCCAGCAGCGTCCCCCGCGTGTGCCCGAAGAACGTGCCGCCGAGATTCGTGACCTTCACGTCCTGGCCGGTGGCGCTCGTCGTGCTGGTCGTGTGATCCGCGAACGCCTCGAGCGAGAACGTGCGAGTGATGTAGTAGCCGAGCAGCCCGCCGGCGCCGAACTTGGTCTCCAGCGCGATGGCGTCGTTGTCGTAGTTGGTCACGAGCCCGTAGATGCCGAGCTCAACCTGCCCCTTCTCGCCCGATTGGGCCCATGCCGGGGCGCTCAAGGAGGCGGCCACCAGGGCCGCCACCAGGGTCGTTTTGATCCGCATAGAGACCAATCTATACCCCCTCCTACCCCCTGCCTCTGTGCCGTAAATCACTCGTTTTCCGTGTGATGGCCCTCCACGGCGCGGCTCCCCCGACCCAGCTGCTCTGCCATGTTGCTCAGCTCGGCGGCGCCCCGGGCGAGCTCGGCCAGGGCCAGCAGCTGTTCCCTGCTGGCAGCCGCCACGGCTGCTGCTTCCTCGGCGGAGCCCCCCGCTGCCTCACGGGCGCCGCCCAGCGCAACCTTCGCCTCCTCCGCTAGCTCCCGGTTGCGCCGTGGTCCCTCGACCATTCGCTCCCCGGTGCGCTGCGCCACTTCGGCCGTGGAGACGATCTGGTCCAACTCGGCCGTCCAGGCCTCCGACGACTGGGTCACGCTTTGGAGCTGCTTGTTCATCTCCTCCAGGACACGGGCCGCGCGGTCGATCACCCGCCGCGTTTCTTGGGCGCCGCGCCCCATGTGCAGTGCTGCCTGGGCGCTCTGCTCGGCCAGCTTGCGCACCTCGTCGGCCACGACGGCAAAGCCCTTGCCGTGCACGCCGGTGCGGGCCGCTTCAATGGTCGCGTTGAGGGCGAGGAGGTTGGTCTGGTTCGCGATCAGGGCGATCGCCTCAGAGAACTCTTCGACGTCGGCCGCCGCTACCTTGAGCCGACTCACCTCGGCCGCCCCCTCGGCAATGGTGGCGATGAGAGAGCCGAGCTGGTCCACTGCGCGCCCGCTAGCGTCGCGTACCCCCAGGGCCGACTCGGCGGTGGCACGGTTGGCGTCCTGCGTTTCGGCGGCGGCTCGCAAGGTCGCCCCGATGCTCTCTTCGAGCTGGCTCAGGGACTTGGCGACCAACTCCACGCGCTGGGCAGCCTGCTGCGCCTGCGCCTCGGCTCGCGACGCGCTCTGGGCCATGGCATCGGCCGCCTGCTGGATCCGGTCGCTCGCCCCGGCGAGCTGGGTGACGTAGGCCGAAGTGCGCTGTGATGACTCGGCAACGGGCTCCATGAGGGCGCTCACCGAGAGGGAGAGCGCGAGCTGGGGGGAGAGCAGGTCGAGTAGCGCGCCGTCCGCTGGGCGGTACATGGTGGGCTCGGAGTGGCGCACGCTCCACAGACCTACCAGATCGGCTCCGTGGAACAGGGGAACGATGATCTCGGAGCCCGGTGACTCTCCCTCGGGCAGTACTATGTCGGACCGCGTGAGCACGTTGGCCACGATTGGCTGCTCCGTGCTCACGGCCTCGCCGATGAGACCGCTCTCCGTATCGAACCGCAGCTGCTCCGAAGTCGCCGTATCCACCAGGAGCACCATCTCATGTGTCGTTTCGTCGTGTCGCGCGAACCCCATGTGCTCCCACGGCACGAGTTGGCCGGTGAGCTGCTGGATCTGCTCGAAGTTCCGCTCGATGTTCACCTTGGCCGCGACCGCTCTCGCGAGCCCCTGCACCAGAGCCAGCTCATCAGCCCGAACGGCCGTCTGGATGAGCCACCATATGAGCCAGGCCATGGCAATGAGCGCGGCCGCGAGGAACGCAGTGGCGTTCGGCGCGAGATCGGCGGTGAGGAGGCTCACCCACCCTAGGGCGAAGGCGGCGCCGGTCGCCGAGACCACGCCCTCCCACCGCAGGGTGAGCTGCACGTCCACCTTGGGGAGGACGCCCGCCAGGGCGAGCTCCAGGTAAAAGCTCAGGTTGGCCAGAATTGGCAGGAGGAGGACCGCCGCGGCGGCCGGGAGCAGGTTGCCGGTTTCTAGCGATGCAGCCCCCACCCGGCCGCCGAGTGCGTCGTATAGCAATCCGACCAGACCCGTCGCTACGACCACGTGACCCAGCGTGACCAGGCTGTCGCGGATCCGCAGTCGCCGAACCAGCACATCTCCGATGGGGACGCCGACGGCAGCTACGAGCACCGCGAACTGCCATCCCCGCAGGAGCAGGGACAGAATCACGATGCCCATGACGAACGACGTGAACCCCTTGCCGGGGAGGGCGATTCCGAAGCGGCGGCTCAGGGCCGTGGCCGTCGCAATGATGATCAGCTGGAGTGCGAACGATCCCTGCTGCAGCTCGGGTCGGGCGACGATCGTGACCAGCGCCGCGAGGAAGAACGCGATGCCGGCAGCTGCGATTGCCAGGCGCAGCCCCCGTGCGACCCGTCGGGTATCCACTGTTGGCACGGCAGGCACCGGGTTGTGGTCGAACAAAGGGTAAGCGGCGGGAATGTCGTAAACCGGTCGGGAAACTGCAAGCGGCAACGCCCCCATCGCGTTGGCGGTGGGACAGGTCCAGGCCTAACTTTCGGCTGGGTGACGATGGATTGACCAGCGATGGAGGGGTGCGTGCAAGTATCGATCGAATACTGTGGTGTTTGAGGCTACAAGCCACGGGCCGCCGGTCTGGCGGCCGCGATTCACAAGGCCTACTCCGACGCCGAGGTAGAGCTCATCGAGTCGTCGGGTGGGGTCTACGAGGTCGTGCTCGACGGCGACCTGATCTTCTCCAAGCAAGAGCTCGGCCGCCATGCGGAGCCGGGCGAAGTCTTGGAGATCATTCGGGACCGGTTGAGCGCCTGAGGTAGCGGCCGGTGCGCGTTGCGATCTCTACCGGGGGCGGTGACGCTCCCGGACTGAACGCGGTCATCCGGGCCATCGCGCTCTCCGGGCTGCGCAGGGGATGGGAGGTGTTCGGCGTCGAACGGGGTTATGCGGGCCTGCTGGGCTCGGCGCGTGTGATCCCGATGGACCGGGAGAGCGTGAAGGGCATCGTGCGGCTGGGTGGGACCATCCTCGGCACCACCAACCGGGGCAATCCGTTCAGCTTCCCCGTGCTGCAGACCGACGGAGAGTGGGTCGAGGTCGACCGCTCCGACGAGGTCATCGAGTCGTTCAAGCAGCTGGCACTGGATGCGATGATCGTGGTGGGCGGTGACGGCAGCCTGCACATTGCGTATCAGCTCTGTCAGAAGGGGCTGCCCATCGTGGGCGTGCCGAAGACGATCGACCGCGACGTGAGCGGCACGGTCATGACATTCGGCTACGATACGGCGATCCAGACCGCCACGGATGCCATCGACAAGCTGCACGCTACGGCCGAGTCGCATCAGCGCGTGATGGTGGTGGAGGTGATGGGGCGGCACTGCGGTTGGATCGCGCTCCACTCTGGGCTGGCGGGTGGGGCCGACGTGATCCTGATTCCCGAGATCCCGTACGACATGGAGAGGGTCTACCGCAAGATTCGGGAGCGGGAGGCCGAGGGCCGGCACTTCAGTATCGTGGTGGTGTCCGAGGGAGCGAAGCCCAAGGACGGCGACGTCACGGTGAAGGTGGCTGCGCAGGTGGGTGGTGCAGAGAGGTTGGGTGGGGTGGCCGAGCTCGTGGCAGCGCAAATCGCGACAGAGACCGGCAAGGAAACGCGCGCACTCTCGCTGGGCCACCTGCTGCGTGGCGGATCGCCCACGACGTTCGATCGGGTGCTGGGTCAGCGCTTCGGAGCCGCCGCGGTGCAGGCAGTGGCCGATGCCAAGTGGGGTTACATGGTGTCATCGGATCCACCGGACGTGGTGCTCGTGCCCCTGCAGGCGGTGACCGGAGAGCCAAACCAGGTACCACTCGAGTCCGATTCCGTGACAACGGCCCGCGCACAGGGCATCTCGTTGGGTGACTGAGCGGCACGTCCGCGACCATTTCCTCCCACCCGACCGGGAAGCGTTCCTTCAGGCGGAGCCTCCTACCGGTCGTATCGT
The DNA here is from genome assembly GCA_039592335.1 of Gemmatimonadota bacterium. Taxonomy (GTDB): domain Bacteria; phylum Gemmatimonadota; class Gemmatimonadetes; order Gemmatimonadales; family GWC2-71-9; genus WVYX01. Next base: position 115,593 of record JBDHBX010000005.1, read on the forward strand.
TGTCATTGCTCCCACCAGAGCGGCCTGCGAGACCATCGAGCTGGCCTGCCGACTGGATATCGAGACCGTGTTGGAGCGCGAGCACGGGCGGGAGATCCGTGAGCTTGCGGGACGCGGCGTGGGATTCGGGATCGTGGCAGGCACCGGGACCGGGAAGACGCTCGCGATCCGCCCCGTCGCAGAGGAAACGCTGGGGTCACCGCTCAAGGTCGGAGTGGTCAACCGCGAGCGCGAGGCCACACCGGAAACGCCCACCTGGAACGTCGTGATCATCACGACGGGCATCGCACGACGCTGGTTCCAGGACGAGCTGATCGATCCGCACGACACGCTGGTGGTGGACGAAATCCACCAGACGTCGGCGGAGCTGGAGCTCTGCCTCGCGCTGGGGAAGCGCGTCGGTTGCCGCTTCATCTGGCTCTCCGCCACGGTGGATCCCCAGTTCTACTCGCGCTACCTCGAGTCGGCGGAAGTGCTGGAGACGAGCGCATTCGACCCCGCCCTCTCGGCGCAGGTCCAGATTCGCCGGCAGAATCCGGTCGAGTTTTTCGACGATCGTTTCATCCGACGCAACATGAAGCAGCGACGCGGCGTAGCGGTCTTCTTGCCCACGCGTGCCGAGGTGGAGAAGGCGGCCACGGAGTTGGGGAAGCGGTGGCCCCGACTGAACGCCGCCTTCTACCACGGAGGTGAGCCGATCCGGGTGATCCGGCCGTTCCTGGACGGCGAGGCCGACAAGCCGTTCCTGCTGGCGATGACGGCGGCGGGTCAGTCGGCACTCAACATCCGCGGCCTGGACACCGTGGTGATTCTCGACTCGCGCTTCAGCAACGTGGTGGAACGTGGTCGCAACGTGCTCACGCGGCTCTACCTGGGTCCCAACGAGATCCTGCAGATGGCGGGCCGCGTTCACGGCCGCGTACCCAACGGGGAGGTGTACATCCTCAGCGATCGGGATATCGACTTCGTTGGACTGCAGCCCGGACCACCCGAGTTCCAGCTTGCGGGCGACAGCGAGCGTGTGGCGCTCACTGCCGCCGCGCTGGGGGTGGACCTGCGTGACCTCGAGTTGCCGGTGCCGCTCGATCGGGAGGCGTACGGGCAGGCGGTGGAACGCCTCGGCAGCCGTGGCATTGTGAGCGATGGTCGCCTCACCGCGTACGGAAAGGACGTCGAGGCAATGCCGGTGGACCGCCCCTGGGGCGAGCTGCTGGTGCACGCCGACGACGATCTGATTCCGTACGTGGCGGTCGCCGCCAACATCGACTCCCTGCACCGCATGACCCGAGACGATCCCGATCTGTCCGGGATTGTCGTGTACGGCAGTGATCATCTCACGGCCTACAACCTCTACGCTGAGGCCGTGAACCAATACGGCCACCTCGGAGAGGTGTACGGTCTCCCGCGGCATATCCTGGTGGAGGAGGTGAGTGAGTGGGCGGAGGACCGCGGCGTGCCGGTGAAGGCCATCGAGGACGTGGCGCTGGGCATGGCTTCTGTGTACCGCACGCTCGAGATGCCGCTGCCGCGAGAGCTTCCCTACGCTGACCGAAAGGTGCTGCGTGCGTTCCAGGAGCTCGTCGCGCGGCTCATGCCCTTCGATCTCACGATCGATGGGGAGACGGCCGACGGGGAACGGGCTCGCTTGTCGGATTCCTCGGTGTGCACGCCGAGCGGTGCCATCGCCGGCGCGATCCGCTTTTTCGCCGACCGGTTCGGCGTCCCGCGGGGTGCCATCGAGGGCACCAACGTGCCGTTCAACCTGATCAAGCGCTACGCCGAATGGCGCGAGCCGGTGGTGGAGTTCCGAGAGGGCCGCCGCAGCGGTCTCGTGGTGACCCGCGGCACCGAGTACTTCGGGTTCGTGCTGGACCGGGAGCGCACCCCACTCAAGGGCCGGTTCCCGGCCGAGCTGGCAGAGAGCGCGCGAGACGCGCTCACGCTCGCCCTGCTGGATGGTGTCACTCCCCACCACGATCAGCGCGGCGTCGCGAGAGCGGCTTCCCGTCTCGACGAGTACTGGCGTCGCTCGGGCGGCACGCTCGACGTCGCTCAGCCGCCAGAGGTAATGAAGCGGGTTAGGGCGCAGCTCGACGAGGTGACGAGTTGGGAAGCGTTCCTGAGGGCGTCCGTGGAGCTGGATGTGGTCGCGCTGGTGCCGAAGCAGACCCGGTCCGATCTCGACGCGCTTCCCTCCTCGGCCCAGGTATTCGGAGACCGCGTTCCACTGCTGTACGACCTGGAGGGTGGAGAGGGCGTCGCCCGGCTTCGCTTGAGGGAGAAGCAGGCGCGCCGGCTGCGGAAGCGGGACCTTCCGCGTGTGGATCGCCCCCTGAGGTTCAGCGTCTATCGCGGCAAGCGGGAGGTGGTGCGCGCATCCGCGCTCGAGGAGCTACGCGAGGGGTTACGCGCGCTGGAGCGTCGCTCGCGCGATCGGCGCGGCCGGCGGCGCTACCGCTAGCTCGGATCGGCGAGCGAGAGGATCCCGAGCCAGGCGGCGGCGTAGGCTCCCTCCAGCTCCCCCTGGTCCGCGCCGCTCAGGAGTTCGAGACCCATTCCGTGAACCACCGCGCCCAGCAACCAGCCGTTCTCTGACGGCAGGATCGAGGGTGCCAGATCCAGGTCCCGCAGCAGCTCATCAGCCGCGCCGCCCAGGGCCACCGCGAACTCCTCCACGGACTTTCTGACCGTCTGTTCAGGAAGGACACCTCCGGAACCGAACATCGAAGTCCAGGCCCTTATGGTCCCGTCCTCTGACTCTTTGGTCAGTAACGCCCAACTCTGGTCGAGTGCCCCCTTGGGGGTGGGGGCTCGAAAGGCGGCAACCCACTCCTTGGTGCGGCTCGCGGCCAAGTGCTGCGCGACGGCCTCGATCACGCCGCGCTTCGTCTTGAAGTGATAATGGAGCAGACCCTTCGCGCATCCTGCCTCCTTGGCGACCTGATCCACCGTGATGTTGGCAGCCCCCTTGCGCCGAATGAGGGCATCGGCGGCAGCCACTATCGACCCTTTCGACTTCTCGGAGTTGGTGCGCTTCGTAGGCATGAGACACCCCGACTGTCCGGACAGCCAAATCTAAGAAATCTGTCTTGCGAGCGCGAGAGCTAGCCCGGATTACGCCGTTACTGTCCCAGCGGTCAGTGCCGAACCGCGCACCGCAAAGGCGAACCCGGTGACGCGTTCTGAAACCTCGCCCCCGCTGCAAGCGTAGAGCGAACAAGGAACGGAACCATGGTTGAGCGCCTACCCGCCGCATTCTCTCCGCTCGCCCGGGCGGTCCTCGAATCGCTGTCTGAGGGCGTGCTGATCCTCGATGCCACTGGCGAGGTTGCCTACGCCAACCGCGCCGCGCGCTCCGTGCTGAAGGAGGTCAACGGCGACGATCCGGGGACCCTGCTCCCGCAGCTCGCGCGCATCGGTGCACGGATCGCCCCACTGTGGATCGGTGGCGCGAAGCTGGGTGAGGCGGTCTACCTGCCACCCCAGGACGATGCGGGGAAGAGCACGCTCGCCGAGCGTGAGCGACACGCGATCATCCATACGCTGGAAGCCACCGGGTGGAAGCTCACCGAGAGTGCCCGCCAGCTCGGCATCTCGCGTACCACGCTCTGGCGCCGCCTCCGGACGTACGGTCTCGAGCGCGACAGTCGCGGCAGATGGTCCAAGCCCTCGTAGCCGCTCTCCTCGCACTCACTCTCCCTCAGGATACAGCGACCTTCCGCGACGCGGCGGCGGCCGAGATGTACGCGCGCGCCCGGGTGCGGCATATCCGGCAGGACGCTCTCGTGCGCGACTATCAGGCCACGGTGCGGACACGCCTCGATGCCACCGCCGGGCGCGGGCGGTTTGCACGTCTCACCACGCTGCTGGCACACGAGTCGGTAGCGGAGGTGACCTGGAAGGCGCCCAACGACCTCATGGTAAAGGTGCTCGGCGCGCGCGCCCGGGCTCCTCTGATCGGAATGCTGCAGGGTCTCGGTGAGGACTTTGGGGCCGACGAGGCAGCCCAGTTCGACGAGGAAACGGCGCGCGCGATCGAGGCGGAGCTGCGGCAGGAGCTCGTCATGGACCGGCCTTGGTTCATCCCGCGCGCACTGGGCGACAGCATCCGCCTCATGGGCGTGCCCGACCACGCCGCGTTGCATCCACTCGCCGACGGCGCCACCGGTTACTACCAATTCGCGCTCACCGACTCCGTGGCGCTCATCCTCCCGGGCCGCACGGTTCGCGCCGTGAAGATGGAGGTGCGTCCCAGGACGTTTGGCCCAGCACTGGTCTACGGCGACATGTGGCTCGATCAGGAGACCGCCGACGTAGTGCGCCTCACGGTGGTGTTCCTCGGTCAATATCTGTGGGAGCGACCCAACCGCGATGCGACGCAGGAGGACAGCGCGAGGGCACTCAGAGACAGCAAGGAGGCCGACCGGTATCTCAGCGTCGAGGCCGACATCGAGTACGCCCTGATCGACAACCTCTATTGGATGCCGCACCGGCAGCTGCTCGCGATCACCGCGGAGATCCCCTGGATCCTCAACCTCTCGATCCCGGCGCGGGCCATCACCACCTTCAGCGATTACCGCGTCAATCAGTCACCCGCGATCGAATTCCGGGTGGACGTCAGCGATTCGATCCCGCCCGGAGGGCTACGCCGCCTTTCCGTGCGCAGACGCCGCCGCAGCGACCCGAGCGACACCACCGGGTTCGGCCACCGTGAGCTCCAGGAGGCGGGCTACGTCAGCGGCGGCGTGTGGAGTGACGGACGGTGGGAGGTCGACGTGCCGCCCGCTGATTCCCTGGCGCGGCACGAGTGGGAGACCAAGTTCCGCGTCGATCTCGATCCGCTGGAGGAGAAGCAGATTCGGGAGTCGTTCGCGCGCATGTCGGAACTGGAGTACGAATTGCCGCCGGAGTGGACCGGGAAGCGCAAGCTCGCTTTCGCGTGGCAGCGCTTCGCCGACATCGTGCGGTACAACCGTGCGCAGGGTCTCTCGCTCGGCCTCGGCGTGCGCTTCCGTCCCGGACCCAAGTTCACGACACTGTTCGCCGAAGCGCGCTTTGGAATCGCCGACCTGCGGCCCACCGCGCTGGCGGCATGGCGCCGCGACGGCCCGGACGGCCTGCTGGACATCAGCGCCTACCGCACGGTGCACGAGGTGGAGCCGTGGACGCAGGGGCTGACTATCGGCAACTCACTGAACGCGTTCTTCACCGGCCACGACGCCGCCGACTACTTCCTGGCCTCGGGTGGGGGCATCTCGTACACCATCAACCACGGCACTCTGCGGGACCTCGAGATCGGCGCGTATGCCGAGTACCACGAGACCATGCAGACCGAGACCAGTCTGGCGCTCCCGAACCTGTTCGGCGATTTCAGCTTCCAGGAGAACCCTCCGGCCGCCGAAGGCTGGTTCGCCCGCGGTGCGCTCACCCACCGTACGAAGATCGGCCCGACTACGCTGCGCGACGGAGCCGATGTGCTGGCGGGCGACTCGCTCGTGGCGGGACGGTTCTGGGGTGCGCTGTTCGTGCCGTTTCGTGTGATCGACCGCGCCGTGCGGGTCACACTGCGCGGGGGGGTCACGGGTGGGGATGCCATCGAGCAGTTCCTGTTCCGCGTGGGAGGGCAGCAGACCGTGCGCGGCCACACGTACGGTACGAAGCGTGGCACGGAGTTCTACGCCGCACAGCTCGACGTCTCACTGAACAAGAGCTCCTCCCTCTGGACCCCCGTGCTGTACGCCGACGTGGGCGACACCTTCGCCGGCGATCCTCTGGTGGGCGTGGGCGCCGGCGTCGCCTTCCTGGGAGAGACGCTGCGGTTCAATCTGTCGTGGGGTCTGAACCCGGACGTGGGGGCCCGGTTCGACATCGTGTTCCGCGCACCGCGCTGATTGCCCGCAGCACGCCTGGCACACACCGCTCCACTACCGCCTCCCATTCTCAACCCCTAGGTTGCAGCCGTATGCGGCGGAAACCGGTGGCTGTCCTGTGGGTGCTCGGGTGCGCGACCCTGGTGGGTGCGTGCGGCGGCGAGCCCGCCGACGAGGTCGTGCGTGCTGATTCTCTCGAGACTGATGCGGACGCGCCCCTGGTCATGCCTGACTACCCGGAGCCCGTGCGTGGCCACCTCGTTGCGCACAGCGCCGGGGCCGACGAGATCGCCGGCGGCTGGCGGGCCCGCGCGGGCACCTGCGAGGAAGCCCGGACCCTGCAGTTGGTGGCGTCCGGGGAGAGTGTGGGGGCCATCCTCTTGCTCTACCTGGCGCCGGGTGACGATGACGTCGCCACGTATCCGGTGGTGACGGTGGACAGCACGGTGCCTGAAGCGCCGGCAGTGCGCGTCGGCGTGCAGCTCCTCCGCTCGCGGATGGGCGACTCGTTCCAGGCGTTCGACGGCACGGTCGAGCTCACCGAGCTGGGGCGCCGTGTGAGCGGCCGTCTGCAGTTGCATCTGGTGAACATCGAAACCAGGGACACGGTGCTCTACGCGGGTGTCTTCAGCGACGTGCGGGTGCGACCCTGGTCGCCGCAGGAGTGCGGGTCGCTCGATGAGAGCGAAGAGGCGGCGGACACCCTCGCCGACTCTACGGCGGCCGACTCGTTAGATTAGGCGACTCAATGGAGCAGACGTACTTCAGAAAGGGCTTCGGCCTCAAGCGGGAAATCGAGGGTGACCTCGCGAAGGACTACCACAGCCGGCTGGTGGACCGGATTCGCGAGGGCGGGCACTCGCTCGAGGTCGATGAGCTCACGTTTCGCCTCGCCAAGGAGTTCGGTTTCTGCTACGGCGTCGACCGCGCCGTGGAGTACGCCTACGAGAGCCGCACCAAGTTTCCCGACAAGCGGATTCACCTGGTGGGGGAGATCATCCACAACCCCCACGTGAACGAGAAGCTCGCGGGCATGGGGGTCACGATCATCCGACCCGACGAGGATGGGCAGTTCGATTTTTCCGGGGTGCAGTCCGAGGACGTGGTGCTGATTCCGGCCTTCGGTGTGCGCTACGCCGACTTCCAGCACCTGCGCGAGCT
>JBDHBX010000006.1:0-115699 GCA_039592335.1 Gemmatimonadota bacterium
ACCGACCGCGATGGCCGGGCAACGGAATCCTGCGTCTGCGGATACTGCGCGTACGTAAAGACACGGTGTGGGCGTGTGGGTTTGCGACGCGGCGCGCCCGTCGCCGGCACGCGTCAGGGGTGCTCTCTGCCGCTGCTCACCGCAGCCACGACGCGACGCTGACGCGGACCGCAATCGCGAGCAATTGGAGCGGTCGCGGTCTCGTGAGACGGAGGACAACAGTCCTTCATGCCGCCGCATGGGCTCAATACTCAGTCGTGTCATACTCAGTCGTGTCCGGTGGCTCGGAGTAATCGCCAGACGTACACGTCACGCACTCCTGACGTTGATCAGCGTTCGCCCCCGTGAAATCCCTGTTATGGCAGACGTCACACAGCCCATATGAAACAGGGCCGAAGGTGAACTTCTGCTCGCACCACTTGGCGTTGGTACAGCCACTGCCGCTGTGACACGTCCTGCAGAGGAGCATCGTGTGCACCGCCGCGGTACCAGAAACTGACAAACTCCGGAGGAGGGACTCGAACCCCCGACCCGACGGTTAACAGCCGTCTGCTCTACCAACTGAGCTACTCCGGACCGTGTGGCGTCCGGGATTCTAACGGGACCCCGGCGCCCCGCGCAACCGACTAATTGGATACCGTGACGATGAACGTCGCCGTGGTGAGGGCCAAGGTCATGAGCTGGAGCACGATGTACCAGTCCTCGCGGGCGAACCACTTGCGCGGGACCATGATCTCGTCCCCCGACCGGACCCCCATGTTCTGGAGCGTCTGCCCGTGCATGACCGCGTCCTCCTGGCTCATCACGGTGGCCGCGCCACCCCGGTAGACGGTGAGCTTGTCCATGTTGGCGGCACTGGCGGGGCCGCCGGCGAGGGCGACTACGTCGAGCACGCTCAGCGTGGGGTCCACCGTGTAGAGGCCGGGGCTGCGAACGTGCCCCAGCACGGCCACCCGGAAGAGCGGTGTCACCGTCACGAAGGGATTCGTGAACAACCGCTCCAGCCCCGTGCGCAGCGTGTCCCGCAACTCCCGCACCGTGAGCCCCTGCGTCTGAATCACCCCAACAACCGGATAGTGGAGCTGCCCCTCCTCGTCCACCTGAAACTGGCCGGAGTACTCCTCGCGGCCCCACACATTGACCCGCACGAGGTCGCCCGGCGCGAGGGTGTATCCACCCCCGACCTGGGTGATGACTGCGCCTTCCTGCGCCAGCATGGGGGCGGCGAGCACCGCTGCCACGAATAGGAACGCCAGTAGGGTTCGCATGGGCAACAATGTTGTGATTCCTTGACTTAGGGTCAACTCGCCGAGGTCGATCCGGCCGACTCGGAGGGGTTCTCGGCGGCCAGGGCCGCGCGCAGGAAGCGCGCGGTGTGGGAATCGGCCTGCGAGACCTCCTCGGGGGGACCGGCCGCGACGATCTCCCCGCCGTGCTCGCCACCCTCGGGCCCCAAATCCACCACCCAGTCGGCCCGCTTGATGACGTCCAGGTGGTGCTCGATTACGATGACGGTGTGACCCTGATCCGCCAGGCGGTCGAGCACCTTCATGAGCGTGCGGATGTCGTCCACGTGCAACCCCGTGGTGGGCTCGTCGAGGATGTAGAGCCGCCGTGTCTTCTTCCGGCCGGCCGTCGCGAGCTGGCGCGCGATCTTGAGGCGCTGGGCCTCTCCCCCCGAGAGCGTCGTGGCGGGCTGACCCAGGCGCAGGTAGCCCAGCCCCACCTGCTGCAGATGCCACAGCGCGCGTCCCAGGCGCTCCTGGTGACGAAAGCGGTTCATCGCCTGCTCCACAGTCAGGTTGAGGACGTCGTGGATCGACAGGCCCTTGATCTTCACGTCCAGCACCTCGGGCTCGAATCGCGTCCCGCCGCAGGCATCGCACGGCACGTAGATGTCGGCGAGGAACACCATCTCCACCAGGACGTGACCCGCTCCGTCACACGTGTGGCAGCGACCCCCGTCGGCGGCATTGAAGCTGAAGGTGGTGGGCGTGTACCCGCGTGCCCGCGCCAAGGGCTGCGCCGCGAAGTGAGACCGGATCTCGTCGAACGCCCGCACGTAGGTGATCGGGTTGGAGCGCGGTGTGCGGCCGATGGGGGATTGATCCACCAGCACCACATCCTCCAGGCTCTCCCAGCCGGTGAGGTCCTTCACCTCGCCCACCGGCTCGCCCAGGTGCTCCTTGGCCCCGTGCGATCCCTTGAGCCTGATGGCCAGATGCCGGTACAGCACGTCGTGTACCAGCGTCGACTTCCCCGAGCCCGACACGCCCGTGACGACGGTGAGCGTTCCCAGGGGGATCGCGACTTCGACCCCGTGCAGGTTGTGGAGCCGTGCGCCGCTGACGGTCAACCACTGGGGTCCCACGCGACGACGCGAGGAAGGGATGGCGATCCGCTTCTCTCCCGTGAGATACTGCCCCGTCAGGGTGCCCGCCGCCTCGGCGCCCTCCACCGACCCGGCGTACACGACTTCCCCCCCATGCTCACCGCTCCCCGGACCCAGCTCCACCATGTGGTCGGCCGCCCGGATCGTCGCCGGGTCGTGCTCGACGATCACGACGGTGTTGCCCGCCGAGCGCAGCCGCTTGAGCAAGGCGAGCAGACGGTCGATGTCTCGGGCGTGCAGCCCGATGGACGGCTCGTCCAGCACGTAGAGGGTGTCCACCAGACGGGAGCCGAGGGCGTTGGCCAGCGCGATCCGTTGCGCCTCTCCGCCGGAGAGCGTACGGGTCTGGCGGTCGAGCGTGAGGTACCCGAGCCCCACGTCGCACAGGAAGGTGACGCGATCGGTGAGCTCGCGGAGGATCGTGGCCGCGACTCCCCGCTCGAAGGGCGTCAGCTCGAGCTGCTCCATCCACCGGGCGAGAGCGTCGGCCGTCAGGCGGCTGACATCACCGATCGAGCCATCACCCACGCGCACCGCAAGCGCCTCGGGCCTGAGGCGGGAGCCACCGCAGCCGGGGCAGGGGTTCGCCTTCTGATACTGACGCAGGAACACGCGGATGTACTGCTTGTATCGCTTGCGCTCCAGGGCGCGCAGGAAGGGGAGAATTCCCTTGAAGCGGCCCTTCGTGTTCTCCAGCAGGAAGCGCCGCTGGGCCTTGGTGAGAAGACGCCACGGCACGTCCAGCGGGATGTCCCGCTGTTGGGCAGTGTCCCGCAGCAAGCGCCGCCGCCGCGTGTAGCGTGGCTTGGTCCACGGATCGAGCGCGCCCCCTTCCAGGGTCCGGTCGGGGTCGGGCACGATGAAGGCCTCGTCGTACTCCAGCACCGCTCCGAATCCGTTGCAGGTGGGGCACGCACCGCGCGGGTTATTAAAGGAAAAGAGACTGGGAGACAGCTGGAGCGTCGCCGTGTGGCACGCGGTGCATCGTGGGTGCTGGGAAAACCGCGTGATCTTCTCCTCGCTGCGCACCTCAGCCAGGCCTTCTCCCTCGGCGAACGCCAGGGCGAGGGAGTCGGCAAGGCGTCCTCGGGCTCCGTTGGCTACGCGGATCCGGTCGACCACGACGCCCACCCCGTCCCGATCCAGCCGCACGCGCTTGGGCAGCTCGTCCAGCCGATGCACGACGCCCTTCACCAGGACCCGCACGAACCCCATCGCCTGGAGGTTCTCGACCACGCCGGCATGCGCGATTCGCGCCACCGGCGGCAAGGGAAAGCAGATGAGCACCGTCTCGTTGGGAAACGTCTCGAGAACGCGGTCGGCCGCGGTCGTCGGCGAGTCCATCGTGACGGGCGCCCCGCACTCGTGGCAGTGTGGCCGGCCGATCCGGGCCCACAGGAGACGCAGATAGTCGTGGATCTCGGTGGCCGTGCCCACCGTGGAGCGACTGGAGGTCGTGGGGTTCTTCTGCTCGATGCTGACCGCGGGCGAGACACCGTCGATCCGATCGACCGCCGGCTTGGGCATCCGTTCGAGGAACTGCTTGGCGTACGTGGAGAGTGACTCGATGTAGCGCCGCTGCCCCTCGGCATAGAGCGTGTCGAAGGCGAGGGTGCTCTTGCCGGATCCGGAAGGCCCGGTGATCACCGTGAGGGTGCGTCGCGGAATCTCCAGGGAGATGCCCTTGAGATTGTGCAGGCGGGCGCCCTGGACGACGATCCGGTCGTGGGGCATGGAGTGAAGCATAGCGGGCCACGGGCGTTGACGGGAGCGGCGCCCGAGCGGTACGTTGACCGCGCCCCATGGCTGCCCCCCTCGTACCCCGCCTGCTGCGCCGCGGACTGGAAGTGTTCGCGGTCATCTCCGTGATCGTCTTCGGCGGGCTGCTGTTCTACGGTAACAACCTGGAACTGTTCGTCGACGCGATGCTGTCGCTCAAGTGGCAATGGATGATGTTGGGCTTGGTCGTGGCGTCGATGGACTGGGTGGGGGGGGGCCTCCGGCTCTACGTGTTGGCGAAGCACGTGCACCCCGAGACCACGCTCCGGGGGTGTATCATGTCCGCCGGTATGAATGCCTGGGGAACGCTGCTTACGCCGTCGCAAGCCGGGGGCGGGCCCGTGGGAATCTATACGCTGAAACGCTTCGGTACCCCGCTCCCCGTCGCCATGGTGGTCACGTTCATGAGCTTCGTGGCGACCATCCTGTTCTTCGGCGTTGCGGGCCCGCTCACGATCTACTTCGGCGCCGGGGAATCCCTGGAGGATCACGGCGTGCTCGGGGTGCTGTCGCTGCGGGAGCTCTACTGGCTGAGCCTCGGCGGCTTCATCACGGTCGGTGCGGTCATTCTCTTCCTGGTGATCTTCCCGGGTGTGGCCCGCAAGCTGGCGCGTCGCATCGTGCGGTGGCTGGAGTGGCGCGGCAGCGAGAGGCTGGCGCACCGGGTCGAGGCGCTGGACGCGGGTATCGATCGGGCCCACGAAGCGATGGTCGCCTTCTTCAAGGGGCGTGGATGGTTGTCGCTGCTGGGCGCCGTGCTCTTCACCGGTGTTGCGATGTCGAACAAGCTGCTGGCCGGGTTCTTCGTGCTGCGCGCGCTCGACATTCCCGCCCACGGCGTGGACGTGGTCGTACTGCAAACGTTGATCGTGTTCCTCCTCTACTTCGCCCCAACGCCCGGAGGCTCGGGGATCGCGGAGGTGCTTTCGGCGGCGGTCATGTCGATCTACGTTCCGCGCGAGTTGACGCCCGTGTACGTCCTGCTGTGGAGGGTCCTGGTCGGCTATCTCACGGTCGCCGTCGGGTCGTTCGTCTTCTGGCGCTGGCTCAAGAAGGCGGAGAAGAAGCCGGGGGATTTGGACGAGGGCATGCCAATGGGGCTGTGACGTGGGTGAGCCTCCGGGTCGCGGGCTCCGAGTTGCACCGCCTCTAGGCCCGGACTAGTTTTTTGAGATCACCTCAGCTGCTCGAGGTCAAGCTGGATGTCATATCTACAGATCGGCGGTGAGCGCCACGCGATTCCCGTGGGCGAATCGACGATCGGCAATGATGCATCGGCGCTGGTTTCCCTGACGGGAGAAGGGGTGCGGTCTCCGCACGCCATCGTGCAGGGGCTCGCCGACGGCCAAGTGGCGATTCGCCTTGCCGCCGAGGACACCACCGTCCTCGTCAACGGCGTGCGCCTGGGTCCCCAGCCCCATCCGCTGCTCCACGGAGACAAAGTCGAGATCGCCGGGCAGGAGTTGCTGTTCGTCGACGAGCGGCGTAGTGGGAGCACGCAATACCTGCAGGCTGTGAGTCCGGAGTCCATCGACGATGCCGGCGCGCGCGCCGGACGCAAGGCCACCGCGGGGACCGGCGGCCGCCTCGTGTCCCTGGACGACGGTCGCGAGTACGTCGTGGCGGGCAAGTCCATCGCCGTGGGGCGAGACGCCAGCTGCGAGGTCGTCGTGACGAGCAAGAACGTGTCGCGCCGTCACGCCGAGGTCATGCCGACGCCCAAGGGGTACCTGGTAATCGACAGCAGCACCAACGGCACGCTGGTCAACGGCCAGCGGATCGATGGGCAGCAGCTGCTCGCCCGCGGCGACGTGATCAGGTGCGGCGAGTACGAGTTCCGGTTCTACGCGGACCTCGTGCCGGAGGAGCCCCAAGGGGAGCTGCCCGGCGTGCCGCCGGGCAGCCCGGCCATGGCGCCACCTGGGGCGGAGCACCGCCTGAGCAACACCCTGCATGGAGTGCCTGGGGTGCGCATCTCGGCGCCGGGCGTGACCAAGCCGTCCGGTCCGCCCGTGGGTGCGGTGCCGAAGCCGCCGGCAACGCCGAAACCTCCGGTCGGGGAGGCGCTGGCCAGCCTCATGGTCCGCAGTGGCGCGCTGAAAGGCCAGCGGTTCTCGATCAAGGTCCCGGTGGTGAACGTCGGAAGGGCGGACTACAACGACATCTGCATTCCCGAGGAGAGCATCTCCACCACACACGCCAAGCTGCAGCGCCGCGAGGGGATCTGGGTGCTGGTGGATCTGGACTCCACCAACGGCACTAGGGTGGACGGGGAGCCGGTGGCGGGGGAGGTGCCGCTCGCGCCGGGCGCGCTGATCCGGTTCGGCGACGTGCAAACGATCTTCGAGCCAACTGACGACACGATCGACGCGGCCAAAGGGAGCACGACCAAGGTGATCAGTGCCGCGCAGGAGGTGCGGGGCGTGTCGGGGCCCCAAGCCGCGACCCCGGACGTGCCGCCCGTGCCACAGCCGGCCGTGGTGCCGGACCTACCCACGAAGCCGACACCCGGGATCGAGGCCGTCCGCAAGCCGGAGATTCCTCAGGCGAAGGAGTCCGAGGGTGGACTGCCGTGGTGGCTCTTCGCGCTGATCGTGGTTGCGCTCGTCGTGGTCGCCATCGCGTTGGCGGGCGCTCGGTAACGTGCCACACACCGTCCGATTCACGTGTGCGGGGCGCACCGACGTCGGTGTCGTGCGCTCGGGCAACGAGGACAGCTACCTGATGATCCCGGATCATGGGGTGTTCGTCGTGGCCGACGGCATGGGGGGACACGCCGCCGGCGAGGTGGCGAGCGAAATGGCGGTACGGATCGTGGCGCAGGCCTTGGAGGGTGTGGCCGGCCGGCCCGATCCCGAGGCGGCAGATATCATCAAGAAGTCCATCGTCGATGCCAACGGGCAGATCTTCCAGCGCACGCTCGTGGAGCAGGACAAACGCGGGATGGGGACTACGGCCACGGCGATGGTGATCAATGGGCCACGATACCTCATCGGGCAGGTCGGTGACAGTCGCGCGTACGTTCTGCGCGATGACGATCTGCTGCAGATCACCAAGGACCACTCCTACGTCCAGGAGCAGGTGGACGCGGGGTACCTCACCCCCGAACAGGCTCGCACCCACCCCTACAGCAACGTCATTACCAGGTGCGTCGGGGCCAACAGTCACGTCGCTCCGGACATCTACGTCGGGGCGCTGCGCGGGGATGACCTCTACCTGCTCGCCTCCGACGGGCTGACCGGAATGCTGGAGGACGACGACCTCTACGCGCTGATGCGCTCGGGCAAGTCTCCTGCTGAGTTGGTGGACGCCCTCATCGCCGAAGGGAATCGGCGGGGCGGGCTCGACAACATCACGGTGATCATCGTGCGCATCGACAGCGTCGAAGAGGTCGGCGACCAGCAGCCTGCCGCCCAAGCCGCCAGGGCGTGACCGAAGGACCAAACCCCGAGACAGTCGGAGCCCTGGCCGCCGAGCACCTCGGCCCGATCCTCTATGCGCTGGAGGCGTGTGCCCTGCAGATGGAGGAAGCGGGTCGTCCGGAGGAGGCGACCTACTTCCGTGCGCTGGCCCGGCGTCTGGCCGACGCCGGCGGACAGGCTCGCGAGGAGTCTGGCTCCTAGCCGGACGAACCCAGCAACGCCGCCCCGCTCTCCAATCCTGCTCCAACCTCGTCCGCGCTACGCTGCACCAACGTGAGCACCGAGCGCCGATCGAGTGTCACCGGCCGAGCCACGAACACGCGTAGGCGGCGTGCGCTCCGGTGCAACTCGTCGGCCACGCGCTCGATGGTGAGGAGGCCGGTCGCCTCCTCATCGTCCAGGCTGGTCACGCTCCCATCCCGCAGGAGCAGCGGGAGATCGACGGCGAGCATGGCGGGCTTGTCGGGGTAGTCCAGGAGCAGCTCCCCCGGCTCGAGTCCCAGCTCGATCGCGACGCGGTCCTCCACGCGCTCTGCGAGATCTGGTTCTCGTGCGATCCACTCTCCGCACCCCGGCGGGACCTCGGCGGCGCGCAGATCGAGCGCTCGCTTATAGAGCTGTCGCCCCCGCAGGCGCTCCGTGAGGTCCCGGTCCCGCACCGCGCGCACCGCTTCCATCAGCGCTTCATCGGTGGTGCCGGGGATCCACGCCGCGTCGAGGTCGCCCCGCGCGATCGCGAAGCGTACGAGCCGCTTGAACATGACTGTGGCGCTGCGCACCGCGTGATGCCAGTACACGTTGCGGTACATCTGGTACTTGGCGAAGAGCAACGACTCGAGTGCGCTCACACCCTTCTCGTGCACGCCGATCCTGCGCGCGCCGTCGGGCCCCGTGACGACGGTGAACGAGTGAATGAGGCGGTCCGCGTCGACCGTGCCATAGGGAACACCGCACATGCGGGCGTCACGGGTGAGGTACTCGATCTTGTCCAGATCGAGCGAGCCCGAGACGAGGCCCTGTAACGCCGTGTCGCTCGTTCCCCGGATGAGGTGCTCGATGCGCTGCTCCACCGACGCCACGCCAAACCCGGCGAGCGCGGCGCTCAACTCGGGATGGCGGAACTGCTGATGCGCGATCGTCTCGTGGGAGGGGAGTCCGGCCTCTTCCAGCGTGTGGGAGAATGGGTAGTGCCCGATGTCGTGCAGCAGGGCGGCCAGGCGCACGAGCGTGAGCTCATCCTCGGGAATGCCCTCGAGCTCACCGCGCTCCCCGAGGAGTGTCAGCGCGCGCCGGGCGAGGTGGTACGTTCCCAGGGCATGTTCGAACCGCGTGTGGGTCGCTCCCGGGTAGACCAGGTAGGCGTGGCCCAGCTGGCGGATGTAACGCAGGCGCTGGAAGGGTGCGCTGTCCACGACCCGTAGCGCATCCTGATCGACCCGGATGTTGTTCCACAGCGGGTCCCGGATGACCTCGAAATTCCCCGCCACCGCCATCGTCGGACCGCCTAGAGGCGGGGCCCGGCGGCCCGGACTTCCGCCGACACTTGGTCGGCGTAGGTTGCGAAGTTGTCGCGGAACATGGCTGCGAGCCGCCCGGCCTGCTCGTCGTACCCCTGGGAGTCTGACCACGTGCTACGGGGATCGAGCAGCCGCGCGGGCACGCCCCGCAGCGCCATGGGCACCTCCAACCCGAACACCGGGTCGGTGCGTGTCGGGACGTCCAGGAGCGAGCCACCCAGCACGGCGTTCACCATGGCGCGCGTGTAGGGCAGGTTGATGCGGTGGCCCTCGCCGTGGGGCCCACCGGTCCACCCGGTGTTCACCAGCCAGCAGCGCACGTCATGCGTGGCGATGCGCTCGCCGAGCATGCTGGCGTAGACACTGGGGTGTAGGGGCAGGAACGGGGCGCCGAAGCAGGCACTGAACGTGGCCTGGGGCTCCGTGACGCCGCGCTCCGTCCCGGCGACCTTGGCCGTGTACCCTGAGAGGAAGTGGTACATGGCCTGCTCGGCCGTGAGCCTGGCCACCGGCGGCAGGACGCCGAACGCGTCGGCGGTGAGGAACAGGATGTTATCGGGATGTCCGGCGCGCCCCTCGGACACGTGATTCGGGATGAAGTAGATGGGGTACGACGCCCGCGTGTTCTCCGTGATGGAGTCGTCGTCGAGATTGACGGAGCGCGTCTTGGGGTCCCACACCACGTTTTCCAGAATGGTGCCGAACATCTCCGTCGTGGCGTGGATGTAGGGCTCGCCCTCGGCCGAGAGCCTGATCACCTTGGCGTAGCATCCGCCCTCGAAGTTGAACACCCCGTCGCTGCTCCAGCCATGCTCGTCATCGCCGATGAGGTGCCGGGCGGAGTCGGTGGAGAGCGTCGTCTTCCCCGTTCCCGACAGCCCGAAGAACACCGCCACGTCGCCTCGGTCGCCCACGTTGGCCGAGCAGTGCATCGAGAGAATGCCCTGTTTGGGGTAGAGATAGTTGAGGATGGTGAACATCGACTTCTTGAGCTCGCCGGCGTAGCGGGTCCCCCCGATGAGCACCAGCCGTTGCTCGAAATTGATCACGACGAAGGTGCCGCTCCGCGTGCCGTGGCGTTCGGGGTCGGCCTGCATCTCGGGCGCGTGCAGCACGGTGAACTGGGGCTCGAAGTCGTCGAGCGTTCCGGCGTCGGGGCGCAGGAACATGTTGTACACGAACATCGCGTGCCAGGCGTTGGTCGTGATGAACCGTACGGGGATCTGGTAGGCGGGATCCGCGCCGGCGAACACGTCCCGCACGAACAGGTGCTCCTCTCCGTTCAGGTACTGCCGCACGTCGCCGAGCAGCCGCTCGAAATCGGGCTGCTCCATGGGCTGGTTGACGTTGCCCCACCAGATGTCGGCTTCGGAGCCGGGTTCGCGCAGCACGAACTTGTCGCCGGGCGAGCGGCCGGTGTGTGGCGTAGTGACCGCGATGAACGGACCACCGGCGACGATGGTGCCTTCGTTGCGCCGGATTGCGGTCTCGTAGAGGCCGGCGGGCGGGAGGTTCCAGTGCAGTTCACCGCTCGGTTGGAGACCTGCGACGCGGGAGGCTTGTGTTGCCATCGGACTCTCTGGATCGGGCCGCACGCGCGGCGGAACACCAACCGCCGTGACGCGCCTGGCATGCACGTCTACGGCGGTTCAGCCCTGGGAGCGGGTCACCGCCAACCCCGGGCACAGTCGGGCCAATAAAGTAACACGGTGAATCGGGGTGCGTTACCCTGTGCTCGCTATGCGTCTCCTTCCCGCTCCGGCGGCGGAGGCGGAATCACCTGGTCCCATGTCTCACCGGGGTGCCGCGCCCGCTCCACCGGCCTGTGCAGCACCTTGCGCAGCGCGAACGCGACGAGGAGCGCCAGCGCGAAGGCGCACACGACCACCGGCCCGGTTGGAAGATCACTCGCGTACGAGAGGTAGAGTCCCAAGACCGTAGCCGCGGTTCCCGACGTCCAGGCCAGGAGGAGCAGGCGCGAAGTGGCGGAGGTGAACAGGAACGCGATGACGGCGGGGATGACCAGGAAGCTGAACACCACGAGCACCCCGGCGATGGCCACGGAGATCGTGACGACCACGCCGAAGATCGCGTAGAACACGAAATCCCACCACCGGACCGGCCACCCCCGGGCTTTCGCTTCCTGAGGGCGCAGTGAAATCACCAGGAACCGCTCCCGCAGGAACCAGTGGACGACGCCGAGCACCGTGTAGATGGCAGCCATCCGCCAGATCTCGGGCCACGTCACCCACAAGAGGCTGCCGGTGAGAAGATGCTCCACGTGCTCCGAGCCGCGAGGAGCCTGTGAGGCGAGCAGGATCGTGCCGGCCGACGCGACGACGTACACGATCCCGATGATTGCCTCCTGGGGGACGTGCATGTGTTCCATGCGGCTCAGGCTGAACAGGGCGGCGGCGATGAGCGTGGTGGTGAGGCCGACGAGATAGCTCGCCGCGGCCTCCGAGATACCCAGCGTGGCGCCGAGTTGGTGGCCGAGCCCCAGGCCTGCCGCCGCCCATCCCATCGCGGCCACCTGTGCCAACGCCAGGTCCACGAAGATCACGCCGCGCGCAATGATGTGGATCCCCAGGTAGGCGTGGAGTCCCATCAGGATGAGGGCGGCCACCAGGGCCGGCAGCATCAGATCCATGCGTTACCCCGTCGGTCAGGTATGTAGCTCATCGCCGGCGCACCTGCGACACTGCGCGTGGCTCGGCGATCACTCGGGGTGCGCTCCCATCGAGGCGATGAACGCCTGGGCCAGGTGTGTCACCCAGATGTCGACGAGGGCAAAATAGTCGTCCACCCCCTCTTCGCCGCCGACGTGCTCCGGCACGACGAGCGGCACGGCTCCGGTGCGCGACGCCACGCGCTCCACCTGTCGCTCGCTGAAGTAGTTGGCGGCGAACAGCACGGGGATGTTCTCGCGCTCGATGAACTCGATGACCCGGCCGACGTGGCCGGGCGTTGCCGGGATCCCGGGCTTCGGCTCCACGTACATGGCGCACTCGATCCGGAAGCGCGCGCTGAAGTACGCCCAGTTCTTGTGGTAGCATACCATGCGGCGGTCGCGGAACGCCGATCCCTCTCCCAGCCAACCGCCGAGGTACTCCGTGAGCGGCTTTCCCTGGAATGACTGCTCTTCGGCGAACTCCCAGAAGCGACGGTGCCGGGCCAGGTCGAACAGCGCCTCCGCCCCGAGCATCTCCACGAGCTCCTCACCGAAGAGACGGCGCATAATCCGGTCCCGAAACGACGAGACATTCGCATCATACGTCATCGCGTTACCGGGGTCGATCCGACCGAGTCCCTCTGCGATGTTGCCCGCGACGATGACGGCGTTCACCGGGTCCGTGTGAATGTGGGGGTTGCCGAAGACGTGGACGTCACCACCCGCCCTGGAGACACTTTCGGGAACCTCGAGGAGTTGGACACCCGCGTACGCCACCACGTTGCCGGACGCGCCTTCGACGACGCGGGGGTTGTTCGCGCGGTCGAGAATCGCCGGGACCCACAGTTCGAGGTCCAGTCCCGTCATCACGAACAGGTCCGCGCTCTGCACCATCGCCGCGAAGCTGGGCCGTGGGTTGACGAAGTGGGGATCCTGGTCGCCGCGGGCAATGGCTGAGACCTCTGCCAGGTCACCGGTGACCTCGCGGGCAATGGCCGCATAGGTCGGCAGCGTGGCGACGACTTCGAGCTTGTCCTGGGCCCTCGCCGGTGCGGCCGCCAACACCACCACTGCGAGTGCCGTCGTTCCCCGCCTGACCTGCTTCATGCTCTCGCTCCCCCTTACCATCAATAACTCTCGTGCCGGTGCGGACCGACCGCCCACACGAACTGCAACAGGACGGTGTGATTGCCGCCGGCGTTCGCGGCCTTGAGGTAGTTGTACTGCAGCCGGAGGCGCACCCACTCGCTCTGCCACCATGAGAGGCTCGGGACGAGCTGGTACACGTCCGGGTCGCTGCCGCGTCCCTCGAGATAGTCCCCCCGGAACCCGGCGATCCAGCGACGACCGAATCGGTAGTTGGCCTGCGCCCAGCCACCTCGTCCGAGCGTCGTGCCGGCGCCCGGGACGTCGATCTCCTGCTCGACCCAGTACCACTCACCCTTCAACTGGAAGTCCTGGTAGAGCGACCGCGCGGGCGGCGACCAGCGGAAGGCAAAATCGAGCCCGAGCAGACGCGACGTCAGGGATTCGTCACTGTTTCGGCCGTACACCCCGGTGGCGCCGATCTGGATATAGGTGCTGGGGCTCAGGTCCCAGAAGCTCTGCAGTCGTCCCAAGTAGCTCGGTTGGTTGCCACCATTGAATAGTGCCTCGTTGGTGCCTGCGGTGAGCTCGAAGAAGGCCGTGGTGGCGCTGGGTCCGAGCGCGAGCGTGGGAGACGTGAGCGAGAAGCCCGTCTGGATCAGGCCGTCGTCTCCCAGGAACGCCACGGTGGGGAGCGGCCGGTCCACCTCCATCAACGCGTGGGTGTGCCATCGGTTGTACAGCCCGATCTCCTGGCGGAACTTCCCGACCTTGAGGCCGGTGCGGCCCGGCAAGCCGACCCAGTAGAGATAGCCCTCCTCGAGCGCGAATCCCCCGTGCTCCTCCTCGCTCTCCCCCTCCGGGAAGCCCGCGATCTCGAGCGGCTCTTCGTAGCTCACGAATACTCTGGTGTAGGAGTAGGGGTCAAGTGCCGCCTGGAAGGCGAACTCGAACTCGCGCGGGATTGCCGTGGCTCGGGAATCTGCGCCGTCGGGAAGGAGGAGTGCCCCCACCACATCACCGGTGACGCTGATCTCCGGGTTCAGTGCCTGGAGCGCACGCGTGCGGCTCGCCTGTTGCTGCGTGGTGTCCTGCCCGGCGGCCGCCTCGTCGCCGACCGCCTCAGCCGCAGCCCGGAGCGCGGCCAGCTCGTCCGTGACCGCCGCCGTGTCGCGGCCCTGCCGGACGAGCGCCTCCAGCACACGCTGCAGCGAGTCGAGACGCGTCTTGAGTATCTCGATCTCGCGCCGCAGCGAGTCCGGCTGTTGTGGCTCCTGGGCGAGCGCCGTTGCGGCGGTCGCTCCGGTGATCAGTACGGTCAGTAGCGCGAGCAGTGCTCGCATGTACGGCTCCTCCTGCTTGCCGGTATGGAGGAAGGATCGGGCTGCGCTCCGGCGTCAGTCGACGCACCGGCGCTGCGCGCTACCGGCTGGGAGGTCCTCGTGCGAGGCTGGGGGGAGTAGGTGCGCCCGGCGCGGGCCGCGTCTCGGGATCCCACCCCGCGCCGCCGGCCTCGGGGAAGGGGCCGTCGGGAACGGACGTCGCGAGCTCCACGTGGAAGCTCATCCCGCAGACGGCGTCGTCATGCAGCGTCGGGCACTGCTCCGAGTGCTCCGACTCGAGCACCGGGCTGGACCGGAGCACCTCTCCCTCAGCGTGTGCGACGGACGCCCACCCCAGGGCCAGTCCATAGACCGCCAGGGTGATCAAGCGTAGGAGCCGCGCCCGCTCGGGGCTGAGGTAACTCGGCATCGCGGCAGAATATAGCACCCGAGCAGGGATTAGGTTCCCCCCGGGGATCCGGGTCGGACCAACTCCAGCAGCCGCCTCCCGACCTGGGCGTTGGACATGATGCCGGCGAACCGCTCCGCGCCCGGTCCGACCGCGAACAGGGGGACCATGGTCGCGGTGTGGGAGCCGGTGGTGTAGGCCGGTACCAGGGCGCGGGTGGAGTCGTACTGCAGGGCCAGGCCGCCGGTCTCGTGGTCTCCCGTCACCACGATCAGGGTCTCCGGGTGTTTCGCACGATACGCGAGCGCCGCGCCGATGGCGGCGTCGAAGTCCAGCATCTCCGCATTCACCGCCTGCAGCGACTCGTTACCATGGCCCCGCCAGTCGGGTTGTGAAGCCTCGACCATGAGGAAGAAGCCGTCGGGGTCGTGGTCGAGCACCGCAATCGCCGCCCCGGTCATCTGCGGGAGCGTGGGTGAGCGCTCGGCCGCGTGTGGCATGTGGCTTGGCGTGAACAGCCCGAAGAGATTCGTCACGGCGCCGAGCTCCAGCTCCGCGAGCTCCTCGGGGGTCTCGACGTACGTATACTCGCGCCGGATCTGCGCGAGCAGGTCGAGGGAGTCGGGCCGCGCGGCGAGATGAAACGCGGCGAGCCCGCCGCCCAGCACGACCGTGACCCCGTGCTCCGCGATCTGCCGGGCGATCTCCCACTCCATGCCGCGGCTTGGTACGTGGGCGGCGAAGGATGCCGGCGTGGCGTGCGTGATGCGCGAGGTGGCCACGAGTCCAGTGGCCATGCCGCGCTCCGCCGCGACCTCCAGCACGGTGGGGACCGGAACCGAGTCGGCGTCCACGCCGATGGCGCCGTTGTACGTGATGACCCCCGCCGCGTAGCTGGTGGCGCTCGCGGCGCTGTCGGTGACCTTGTCGCGCGCGCTGCGCGTGTCCACCAGGCCCACGACGGGGAACCGTTGCACGGCCAGTTCGCCGGCCGCGAACAGCGCCGCGGTCCAGTACGCCGTACCGACGCCGTCGCCGATGAAGAGAACGACGCGCGGCGGCGTGTGCTGGGCGACCGCCTCGTCGTGCACTCCGAGCGCCAACAGGGGTATAAGGAGGAAAGGTTGCCACCAGCGCTGGTAGGCTATCACGGTCGGATTGCCTCGTGTGGCGATTGCGGTTTGATTTGTGCTCTCCGTGCGTTGGGATGGGCCCACGCCGGAGCGACCCTTACCCGATGGGGCAGTAATATGTCGCAACGTCCGCTCGTTGTCTTGGTCCTGGCTCTTCTGCTTCCCTGGCGACCGGCCGCGGCCCAGAATGCCGCTTCGGGCTCCGACTTCACCATTCTCGTGGTCAATGACGACGGGTACGTCGCTCCCGGCCTGCGCATCCTGGTGGATTCGCTCGTGCCCATCGCCAACGTCGTGGTGGCGGCGCCGCGGCGGCAGCAGAGCGGCACGGGCCACGGGGTGTCGTTCCTGGACCCGATTCGAGTGGATCTGTTCGGCAACCAGTACGGCATCAACTGGTATGCCATCGACGCCCGCCCGGCAACCGTGGTGGCCCTGGCGCTATCCAGCCTGATGGACTCGCTCCCCGACCTGGTGATCTCGGGGATCAACACGGGCGAGAACGTCGGCGCCACGACCTTCCTCTCTGGCACCGTGGCCGGTGCCCGGCACGCCAAGTTCTTCGGTCTCCCGGCCATCGCCGTCTCGGTGGGGGTCGGCTCGACCCAGGATTACGCGCTGGCGGCCGGATTCGTGCGGCAGCTGGTCGAGACGCTGCGCGCCGACGACCTCATGACGCCGGCGCTGTACCTCAACGTCAACGTTCCGGCGAACAGCTCCAAGCCGATCAAGGGCGTGCGGGTCGTCCGCCAGAGCTTGCAAGGAGGAACGGACGGCTTCGACGGCCGAATCTCGCCGCGCGGGCAAGACTACTTCTGGAGCACCTGGGCGCCGGCGATGGACGACGTGGAGGGAACCGACCTGCATGCGTTCGAGGAGGGGTACATCACGATCACGCCCCTCACCATCGACCAAACGGATCAGGGGCAGATGGAGCAGTTCACGGAGTTCTTCAACGGAGACAAGTGGGAGAGGCCATAAGGGGTAACGCCGCTACCCTCGTTGCGACCGCCGGCCGTATGCCCTGAGCCGCCGCAGCATGCGTCGGTCGTGTCTCACCGGGTCGTCCCCCTTCGGGGTCTCGAGGATCTTGATGACCTCGGGAAACCGCGGGTCCCGCATCACGCGGCGGAACGGCTCCGGGCCCATCTCGCCTTCGCCGATCCAGGCATGGCGATCCCGGCGTGAGCCAAACGGCATCTTGGAGTCGTTCAGGTGGAGGCAACGGAGATGCTCCAGGCCTATCACCTTCTGCCAGAGGTCCCACACCCCGTCCCAATCCTCCACCAGGTCGTACCCCGCCGCGAAGAGATGACAGGTGTCGGCGCAGAACCCGATGCGGCGACGGTACTGGCGCGGCACGCCGCGCCGTAGGGCGGCCAGCTCCTCGAACGTGCTCCCCAGTGCCGTCCCCGCTCCGGCGGTGGTCTCGATGAGCACCATCGGCCCCGACACGTCCGCCAAGGACTCCTCGTAGGCTCGGACGTTGCGCTCGAGACCCGACTCGCGGTCGTCCATGTAGTTGCCGGGGTGGGTGACTACGAGCGGGATGCCCAGCCGCCGACACCGATCCAGCTCGCCCTTGAAGCAGGCGATCGACCGTGCGCGCAGCGCGCGGTCGGGTGAGGCGAGATTGATGAGATACGAGTCGTGGGACACCACGGTGCGAATCGCGGAGCGCTCCAGCTCAGCGCGAAAGCGGGTGACCTCGGCATCGTCGATCACCGGCTCCCGCCACTGGTTGGGAGTCTTGGTGAAGACCTGGATGGCGGTGGCCCCGATGTCCGTGCCGCGGGCTGGTGCGGTCGAGACACCGCCCGCAGTGGAGATGTGTGCACCGAGTAGATGCCGCTGCGTCAGAAGCTCTCTCCGAAGGCCTCGGAAGACACCAGCGGAACGAACCGGCAGGCGCCGGCGGTGCGCTCCCGAAACCCGGCAGGCGTGCGCTCCACGATGGTGAGGTCCTGTAAGGACCGGTCGCCGAGGGGAATGACCAGGCGGCCGCCCACGGCGAGCTGCTCCAGCAGCGGAGCCGGCGGGTGCGGCGAGGCGGCCGCCACCACGATGGCGTCGTAGGGAGCGCCGGCGGGGTACCCCAGTGCTCCGTCGCCCACGACCACCGAGACGTTGTCGTAACCCAGCCGCCGCAGCCGCTCCTGCGCCTCACGGGACAGCGGCTCGATTCGCTCGATGGTCCACACGTGCCGCGCCAGCTTGGCCAGGATGGCGGCCTGATAGCCGGTGCCCGTGCCGACATCCAGCACCTGGGAGTGGCGATCGACGCGGGCTTCCTGCGTCATGAGCGCCACGATATAGGGCTGGGAGATGGTCTGATCGTATCCTACGGGCAGTGGGGTGTCGGCGTGGGCCTGGTCACGCAGGTGGGGGGGGACGAAGGCGGAGCGGGGAACCGACGCCATGGCCGCGAGCACGCGGCGGTCGCCGATGTCGCGGGCCGCCAGCTGGCGGCGCACCATGCGACGGATTCCGTCATCCCGGTCCCGACCCACTCGACCCGGGGGCGGCGCCGATTAGGCGTCCCCCTCCTTCTCGCGGGAGAGCAGCCGGGAGAACACCGAGCGTGGCCTTCCCTCCCCGGTTCCACGCCGCTCGTCGAGCCGGTCCTCCGCCTCGGCCGCCCGCCGCTCGATGTCCAGCTTCGACTTGCGCAGCCGCTCCACCAGCTCCCGCTCGGTGGCGAGCTCCTGCTGCAGCGCCTGGAGTTCCTGCTCGAGCTGGTTCATGGAGCCAGACGGTGGCGGCACCGCGCCCGTATCGAGCTCCGCGGTCGTCTCCGCCGTGCCCACCGCTACCTCCGCGTCGGCAGGTGCCGCTTCCTCGTCCTGGGGCGTGCCCGGGGGGAGGGTGCGATTGGCCTGGGCCGTCAGCTGCTCGGTGATCTCGCCCAGAACCACCTGTTGGCGCTCGACGGCCTCTCCCAGCCGCACGATCTCTCGGGCAATCTGCCACATCGCCTCGCGGCGCTCCCGCTCGCCGTCCAGGATGGTGGCGAGGAGCTCGTCGGTCTCTTGCGGCGCGGCGCGCGGCTTGGGCCGCGCCCGCATGGGTGGCGGACCGCCGAACAGCTCCGCCTCGATCTCATCACGCCTCTGACCCTTGGCGTACCCGCCGGCAATGGATCGCAGCACCGCAATGGCCTCACCCGGGTAGCGACGCCGCCGGCCGGTGCCCACCGTGGCGATGTGCTCGGAGAACGCGTCGCGGTAGTACCGCACCGTGGACTCGGGGAGGTCTAGCTCCCGGGCGATTTCGCGGATCGTGTAGAGCTGGGTGTCGCTCATGGGCCCGTGCGCAGGTTCGCAGGTTCGCATAACAAGATAGCGATTGTCTGCGCGGATCACACGGCCGGCACCACGGATGCCCCTGGGAGCGCCGCGACCGATTCCCGAGCCCTCCTCTCGGGAACCCCTGGGGCGACCGCGCCGTCTTACTACATTGCCGGGCCCTCAGGGGCGGGGGTGACCAACGCCGCCCACCCGGTTAGAATTGCGAGTTTCCCGCTGATCCCGCTGGAGGCAGTCTCCCGTGAAGCTCTCTGACACGGCCATTCGTCGGCCCGTGCTCACCAGCATGGTGAGCGCCGCCCTGGTTCTCTTCGGGGCCATTGGCTTCCTCCGACTTCCGGTGCGCGAGTACCCGGATGTCGACTCCCCGATCGTGTCGGTCTCGACCTTCCTCCGGGGCGCCAATCCGCGCGTCATCGAGTCCACGGTGACGGACATCCTGGAGGAGGAACTCAGCACGATTCCCGGTCTCCGCACGCTGACTAGCTCGAGCGTGGAGCAGTTCTCCAACATCACGCTGGAGTTCACGCTGGACCGCGATCTCGAGACGGCCGCGCAAGATGTGCGCGACAAGGTCTCCCGCGTGCGTGGGCGACTCCCGCAGGACATCGAGGAGCCGGTGGTCACCAAGCAGGATGCCGACGCCCAGCCGTTCTTCTGGCTGGCGCTCTCGGGTGACAACTATGACCTGCTGCAACTGTCGGACGTCGCCGATCGGGAAGTGAAGACCCGACTGCAGTCGCTGCCCGGGGTCGGGCGCGCCATGATCTTCGGCGAGCGGCGTTACTCGATGCGCATCTGGCTCTCGCCGATGGCCCTCGCCGCCCACGACCTCACCGTGCAGGACGTCCAGGAGGCCGTGCGGAGCCGCAACGTGGAGATTCCCGCGGGACGCATCGAATCGGACCGCCGCGAGTTTACGGTCCGCTCGATGGGCGAGCTCAAGACCCCCGACGAGTTCGGTGACCTCACGGTGGCGAACCAGAATGGGCAACTCGTCAAGCTCAAGGACCTGGCGCGGGTGGAGCTGGGACCCGAGAACGACCGGTCGGTGTTGCGCTACAAGGGCATCTCGGCGGTGGCCATCGGTGTGGTACGGCAATCGAAGGCCAACCTGATAGAGGTATCGGACGCCATCCAGGCGGAGCTGCCGAACATCCAGGAGGCGCTCCCGCCCGGCGTCGAGATCAACGTGGGGTTCGACGGCGCGCGCTTCGTACGGCGCTCCATTCAGGAGGCGGAGGAGACGCTCATCCTCGCAGGCATCCTGGTCGTCATCATCATCTTCATCTTCCTGCGCAACCCGCGGGCGACCGTCATTCCGGGGCTCGCGATCCCGGTGTCCATCGTGGCGGCGTTCGGCATGATGTACTTTCTCGGCTTCACGATCAACAACTTCACGCTGCTGGCGCTCATTCTCGCCATCGGCATCGTGGTGGACGACGCGATCATCGTGATGGAGAACGCGTACCGGCACCAGGAGGAGCTGGGTGAGACTCCGGTCGATGCCGCCAGGAAGGGCACCAGCGAGATCGCCTTCGCCGTGATCGCCACGACGGTGGCGCTGGTGGCGGTGTTCTCGCCACTGGCGTTCCTGCAGGGGACGACGGGACGCCTGTTCAACGAGTTCGGCATCACCCTGGCGGTGGCGGTGGTGATCTCGAGCTGGGTGGCGCTCACCCTCTCGCCGATGCTGTGCGCCAAGGTCCTGAAGGTTCCCAAGACGCACGGACGGATCTTCCAGGCGTTCGAGCACACGTTTCTCGCCGTTGCCGACCGCTACCAGCGTGCCCTGACATGGGCCATGCGGCATCGCTGGCTGGTGATCGGCGGGGCGGCGGCCTCGGTGGTCGTCGCCTTCGGCGTATTCCGCGCGCTCAAGCGCGAGTTCGTTCCGCCCGAGGACCGTGGCTTCTTCGTCACGATTACGGTGGCCCCGGAAGGGGCGTCGCTGGGCTACACCGACAGCTACCAGCGCCGCATCGAGGAGATCCTGGGCCGCACCGAGGGCATTGACGCGTACTTCTCCGTCGTGGGTTGGGGCGGCCGCGTGAACAGCGGGATCGGGTTCGTGCGGCTGGCGGAGTGGGAGGAGCGCGATCGCTCGGTGCAGGAAGTCATCGGTGAGGTGCAACCGCAACTGTTCGGCCTGCCCGGCGTCTTCGCCTTCGCCAATCAGCCACCAGCCTTCGGGTTCGGCAGCCCGGTGCAGTTCGTCGTGCGGCACCCCGACTTCGATTCCCTTGCGGTGGGCATGGCGCGCTTCGTACCGCGGGCACGGCAGATCACCGGGCTGATCAACGTGGATACCGATCTCCGTGTGAACAAGCCGGAGCTGGTGGTGCGCTACGACCGCGACCGCGCGGAGGACCTGGGCGTATCGATCCGCGATGTTTCCACCACCCTGCAAACCATGCTGGGCGGGCAGCGTATCAGCACGTTCACGCGGGCCAACAAGCTGTACGACGTGATCGCGC
The DNA here is from genome assembly GCA_039592335.1 of Gemmatimonadota bacterium. GTDB lineage: Bacteria > Gemmatimonadota > Gemmatimonadetes > Gemmatimonadales > GWC2-71-9 > WVYX01. Next base: position 21,514 of record JBDHBX010000006.1, read on the forward strand.
AGCTCCAGCCGAGCGAGCGGGCCACTCCGAGCGACATGACCGGCCTGTACGTGCGGGGACGTAATGGCGCACTGATCCAGTTGGATGCCGTGGCGATCGTGGAGGAGGGTGTGGGGCCGCGACAGCTGAACCACTTCGGCCGGGTGCGCTCCTACACCCTGTCGGGAAACCTGGCGCCGGGCTTCACGCTGGGGGAGGCGCTCGACTCGCTCAACGTGGCGGCTGCGGAAGTGCTGCCCCGGGGGAGCAGCGTCGCGCTGGCCGGTGAGACCCGCGAGCTCGAGGAGAGCGGGACGGCGCTCTATTTCGCGTTCCTGCTGGCGCTCGTCGTGGTTTACATGGTGCTGGCGGCGCAATTCGAGTCCATGGTGCACCCCTTCACGGTGTTGCTCTCCGTGCCGCTCGCGGTGACGGGCGCCCTGATCACTCTGCTGTTGGCGGGATCGACGCTCAACCTGTTCAGCCAGATCGGCATGATCCTGCTCATCGGCTTGGTGACGAAGAACTCCATTCTGCTGGTGGAGTATGCCAATCAGCTGAAGGCGAAGGGCATGACCGCGCTGGAGGCCATGCTCGAGGCGGGTCGCATCCGGCTGCGCCCCATCGTGATGACCTCGATGGCGACGATCATGGCCACGATGCCGATCGCCCTGAGTCTCGGGGCCGGGGCGGCCAGCCGGCGGCCGTTGGGCTACGCCATCGTCGGCGGGCTGTTGTTCTCGACGCTGCTCACCGTCTTCCTGGTGCCGGTGGTCTACGTGCTGCTGGACGGGATCCGGTTCCGGTTCCGGCGGGGCGCGCCGGCACTCGAGCCGGCGGAGGCGCGATGATACTCGCTCTCGCCGCAGCACTCCTCGTCGCTACGGGCGGCGCCACCGTCCAGGGGGTGCCGGACAGCGTGATGACAGTGACGCTCGAGGAGGCGCTCGAGCGTGCCGCCGGCGTGGATCCGAACTACATCGCCGCCATGCGGGGCATCGTGGACGCCAAGTGGCAGCAACGGGCGGCGTACACCGTGTTCATCGTTCCGGCGACCACACTGCAGCTGAGCCGGACCTACTCGAACGTCGACTTCTTCAACATCGGGACCGGTGGCCTGACGAACAAGATCACCCAAGCCCAGGCGGATTTTCGCCTCAACGTGTTCAGTGGTCTCTCGAAGGTCTTCGATGTCGGCGCGACGGGTGCCGGGGTGGCTGGGGCCGAAGCGAACGAGATCGAAGCCAAGTTCCAAACGGCGCTGCTCACCGAGTCCGACTACTACGACGTGCTGGCGCAGCGGGAGCTCACGCGGGTGGCCCAGGAGCGGGTGCGACGCGCGGATGAGCAGCTTGCCGTCGCGCGAGCGCGGGTGGTGAGTGGAGCGGCGGTGCAAACCGACTCGCTGCAGCTCTTGCTGGAGCTCACCCGGGCACAGGTCGACCTGCTGCAGCAGCGCGCGCTGCTGCGCGTCGCCCGCATCCAACTGGGGCGTCGCATCGGCGTGACCGTGCCGGTGGATGCCGCACCACTCGCCAGGTTGCCCGAGGGCCCCCTTCCGATTACCGAGCAGCAGGCCGTGATGGAGGCGCTGGACGAGGGCCCCCGGTTCATGGGCGCACAGGCCGACGCCCGGGCAGCCGAGAACGCCTACAAGTCGACGTGGGGTGGGTACCTGCCGCGGGTGGATCTGTTTGCCACCTGGCAGGCGTTCGGCGACGAGATCGTCCTGCCCGACGAGACACGACGCTGGCTGTACGGCGTGCAGGTGAGCTTCCCCATCTGGAACAACGCCCAGCGCGAGATTCAACTGTCGTTGGCCAAGTCCCGGCGGGAGGTGGCGCGCGTACTGCGCGACGATACCGAGCGCGCCGTGCGGCGCGACGTGATCGAGGCGTATGAGGTGTTCACCACTGCGAGGGCGAGCGCGCGGCTGGCGCAGGAAGCCGTGGTGGTGGCGCGCGAGAATCTGCGGGTGCAGGAGCAACGCTACCGGGCCGGCGCGACGACGATTCTGGACTTGCTGTCGTCACAGGTCTCCATGGTGGAGGCCGAGGCCGGTCTGGTGCAGGCGCGCCAGGCGGAGCGTCTGGCGCTGGCGGGGCTGGAGGCCCTGCTCGGACGGAGGATCTACGGAAAGTGAGAATCGTGAACGCAAGACACATCCTGGCGGCCACGCTCGCCACGGCGTCGGTGGCCGCCTGCAGTGAGGGGCAGGCCGGCAGCGCAGGAGCAGGCGGCGGCCGGCCCCCCACGCCGGTCGAGGTCACGGCCGCGATCACTGATACGGTCGTGGACGCCATCTACGCGACGGGCGAAATCGAGGCCGTGCAGTCGATCGAAGTGCGGCCGGAGGTGACGGGACGGCTTACCGAGATCCTCGCGCGCGAGGGCAGAGAGGTGACGCGCGGCACGCCGCTCTTCAAGGTGGACGACGCAGAGCTCAGAGCGGAGGTAGCACGGCTCGAGGCCGAGCGGGACCTCGCCGTCCAGGCACTCGCCCGCATCCAAGACCTGATCGAGCAGAACGCGTCGTCCGAGGCAGATCTGGAAGTGGCCGAGGCCAACTCGCGCAGCGCCGAGGCGCGGCTCGAGTTGCAGCAGGTTCGCCTGGAGCGCACCGTGGTGCGCGCAGCGTTCGCGGGCGTGGTGGGTCAGCGCTACGTGAGCCTGGGCGACTATGTCACGAGCTCGACCCGGCTCACCACACTGCAGACCGTGGATCCGCAGCGCGCGGTGTTCCGGGTGCCGGAGCGCCATGCCGAGCGGCTCGCCGTGGGTCAGGAAGTCACCTTCCAGGTTGCGGCCGTGCCGGAGGAGATACTCGTCGGCGACGTGGACTTCATCGACCCGATCGTCGAGCTGCCGGCGCGCACGATCACCGTGAAGGCGCGGGTCTCCAACCGGCGGCGCGTGCTCAAGCCTGGGATGTTCATCGAGGTACGGCTGGCGACCGAGCAGCGCCCCAATGCCGTGATTGTGCCGGAGGATGCCATCCTGCCGCTGTCGGGCGCCGATTACGTTTGGGTCATCACGGAGGAGAGCACGGCGACGCGCCGTCAGGTCCAGCTCGGGGTGCGCGTCCCCGGCTTCGTGGAGATCCTCGACGGGGTGGCTCTCGGCGAGCAGGTGGTGGTCGGCGGCCTCGAGCGGCTCAGCGAGGGCGCACCGGTCAGCCCCATCCCGGTGGAGCGCGCGCGGCCCGACGTGCAGCGCTGAGCTACTGCGCCATCGTCTTCGGGAAGCGCACCACCGCGAAGCGCAGGACGGCCACGGCCATCACCGCGAGGGCGAGGAACTGTGGCCACAGGCTGGCGAGCCCCTCGCCCTTGAGGAAGATGGCCCGCACGATCTCGAGGAAGTGGCGCACCGGGTTCAGCAGGGTGATCCACTGGAAGACCTCGGGCATGCTGGTGATCGGGTAGAAGAACCCCGAGAGGATGATGGCCGGCTGGAAGAAGAGGAACATCGTCATGAACGCTTCCTGCTGCGTCCGCGAGATGGTCGAGATCAGTAGCCCCACGGCCAGCCCGGCCAGGATGTAGAGCAGGGCGGCCAACAGGAGGGTGGGCGGGAAGCCCCGAATCGGCACGTCGAACCACAGCACCGCCACCACCGAGATCAGCACCAGATCCACCAATCCCACGACCGCCACGGGGAGCGTCTTGCTGAGCATGAGCTCTTCCGGCGTGAGCGGGCTGACCATCAACTGATCGAGCGTGCCCAGCTCGCGCTCGCGCACCACCGCCAGCGCGGTGAGCAGCAGGCACATCAACATCAGGAGCACGCCGATCACGGCCGGGACGTTGTACACGCGGCTCTCGAGCGTGGGGTTGTACCAGGCGCGCACCCGAAGATCCACGCCCGGCGGTCGCGCTCCGGTCGCATCCGCCCGAGCCAGGCCGAACTGTTGCACGATCTGTCCGGCGTACCCCAACGCCACCGTCGCAGTGTTCGACTCGGTCCCATCCACGATCACCTGCACCCTGGCCGTCCCGCCGGATGAGAGCTGCCGGGCGAATCCGCGCGGAATCTCGAGTCCTACGATGGCATCGCCGGCGTCGAGCGCCCGTGTCACGTCCTGTGCGCGCTGCGACCGACCCACGATCTCGAAGTATCCGGTGGAACGGAATCCCTCGATGAGCTCGCGCGACTCCTGGGACTGGTCGTAATCCACCACGAAGGTCGCCGTGTTGCCGATGTCGGTGTTCACTGCATAGCCGAACATCAGCAGCTGGATCACCGGCGCCACGAAGATCACCGCCCGCGTGCGCGGGTCCCGCAGCAGCTGGCGTAGCTCCTTCTTCACCATCTCGCGCAGGCGCAGCGGCGACACCCGACTCATGCCAGCTCCTTGCGGAACATACGGATGGCCAGGGCCAGGCCGACCACGGCGAACATGACCATGGCAGCGGCGTCGCCCCACAACACCGTGGCTCCCACGCCCTTGAGGAAGATCCCCTTCGTCACCGTCACGTAGTAGCGGGCCGGAACGGCGTAGCTGATGCCCCGCAACACGATCGGCATGGTGGAGATGCTGAAGATGAACCCGGAGAGCAGCAGCGCCGGCAGGAAAGTGGCCATCATGGCCACCTGCGTGGCGAGCAGCTGGGATTTGAGCGCCGCCGAGATGAAGATGCCGAGCCCGAGCGCCCCTACCAGGAAGAGGAACGTCATGACAGCGAAAAGCAGGACGTTGCCCTTGAAGGGAACGTCGAAGATCAGGATGCCTCCAATGGACGCCAGCGCGACGTCGAGCAGCCCGATGGCGACGTAGGGCAGCAGCTTGCCGAGCACCACCTCCAGCCGGTGCACCGGTGTGGCGGCGAGCTGCTCCATGGTGCCGCGCTCCCACTCCCGCGCGATCGTGAGCGCGGTGAGCATGCTCGCGATGATGGACATGATCACGGCCACCAGTCCGGGCACGATCATGTTGCGGCTCTCCAGGGTCTCGTTGTACCAGACGCGGCTTTCCGGCTGGGCCGGCAGCACGAGTCGCCGCCCGCCGAGTGCCACGTCCGCCGAGTACCCTGCGACGATGGCGTCGGCGTAGTTGCGCGCGATGGTGGCCGTGTTGGCGTCGCTGCCGTCCAGCAGCAGCTGGACCGGGGCTGCCCGCCCGGCCGCCAGGTCGCGGGCGAAGGAGGGTGGAATGACGAGCACGAGCTGGGCCCGTCCTGCCCCGAGCTCCGTGGCGGCGTCGCCGTAGCGATCGAGGTGTCGCACGATCGTGAAGTACCCCGAGGCCTCGAACGCATCCACCAGGAGGCGACTCTCCGGCGTGCGGCTCTCGTCCAGGACGCCCATCTCGATGTTGCGGATGTCGAAGGAGATGGCGTATCCGAACAAGAGCAGCAGCACGAGTGGTAGGATGAAGGCCAGGTAGAGGCTCCGCGCGTCGCGCTTGAGCTGGATCATCTCCTTGCGGGTGACTGCCCAGAGGCGCGTGAAGCTCACTCGGCGACCGCTCCGCCCTCGCGCTGGACGAGGGCCACAAAGACGTCCTCCAGCGAGGGCTCGACCGGCTCCAGCTTCTCACAGGTGCGCCCCGCGGCAGCGAGCGCTCCGGGCAGCGCCGACTGCGCGGCCTGCTCGTCCTCCACCATGACATGGACCGCGCGTCCGAACATGGCCGCGCTGATCACCCCCGGCACCTGCGTCAGTGCCTCGACGGCGCGGGGCGGGTCGTCGGTGTGGAGCTGGAGCAGTGGCTGGTGCAGCGTGCGCTTGAGCGTGCCCGGGCGATCGAGCGCGATGATGCCGCCCCGGTTCATGAGCGCCAGGCGGTAGCAGTACTCCGCCTCCTCCATGTAGTGCGTGCTCACGAACACGGTCGTCCCGCCTTCGGCCAGGCCGTAGATGAGATCCCAGAAGTTGCGGCGCGACACGGGATCCACCCCCGAGGTCGGCTCGTCGAGGAACAGGATGGGCGGCTCGTGCAACACGGCGCAGCCGAGCGCCAGGCGCTGCTTCCACCCCAGGGCCAGCGCGCCCGTGGGCCGATGCCGGTGGGTCTCCAGGCCCGCCATCCGCAACACCCAGTCGCGGCGCGCGGCGAGCCGCTCGCCCGTGACGCCGTACAGCCCGGCGAACAGCTGGATGTTCTCCTCCACCGTGAGATCGGCATAGAGCGAGAAGAGCTGCGACATGTACCCGATGCGCCGCTTGACCTGCGCCACCTCGCGGGTGACGTCGTACCCGGCGACGAGCGCGGATCCCGACGTGGGGCGGAGCAGGCCGGTCAGCATCTTGATGGTGGTGGTCTTCCCGGCGCCGTTGGGTCCCAGGAACCCGAAGATCTCGCCGGGCTGCACGTCGAAGCTCACGTCGTCGACCGCGACGAACTCCCCGAAGCGACGGGTGAGCTCCCGGACCTGGACCGCATCACGCATCGGTCGAAGCTGCCCCGCCCACTAGGTGGATGAAGACATCCTCCAGGGTGGGGTCGGTCAGTCCCTCACCGCGAATGGTCACGCCACCGCCTTCCAGGGCGGCGCGCGCCACGGGCCAGTCGCGCGCGGGATCGTCCAGCGTGACGTGCACGCGGTCGCCGAACAGGGTCGCGTGCCGCACCGCTGGCTGCCGGCGCAGCAGATCCCGCGCCGTGCGCGGCGCGTCGGTTAGCACCATCTGCACGCGTCCGGCGAGCCGGTTCTGCAGTGCCCGCGGGGTGTCGAGGGCGATGAGGCGACCCTCGTGCAGCATGGCCACGCGGTCGCAGCGCTCCGCCTCGTCGAGATAGGCGGTCGCGACGAGCACGGTCACCCCGCGTGCCACCATCTCGTGCACGATGAGCCAAAGGTCGCGGCGGGAGATGGGATCGACCCCGAAGGTCGGCTCATCGAGCAGCATGATTGCGGGCTCGTGGATGAGGGCGCAGCAGAGCCCCAACTTCTGCTTCATGCCTCCCGAGAGCTGGCCGGCCAGGCGCGACTCGAACGAGCCGAGCCCCGAGAAGCGATACAGGCGCTCGCGCCGCGCCGCACGCTCGTCCCGCGGGACGAGGAAGAGGTCGGCGTAGAAGTCCAGGTTCTCCCGTACGGTGAGGTCGGTGTAGAGCCCGAAGCGCTGCGACATATACGCGATGTGGTGTTTCACGCCCTCGGGGTCGCGCACCACGCTGATGCCGTCGAGGAGGGCATCGCCGCCGGAGGGAGGGAGCACGCCGGCCAGCGCGCGCAGGGTCGTGGTCTTGCCCGCGCCGTCCGGCCCGACGATGCCGAACAGCTCGCCGCGTGCGGCGTCGAAGCTCAGCTCGTCCACGGCCCGGACGTCGCCGAAGTGGCGCGTCAGCCCCCGCAGGGAGACGGCAGGGTCCACGGTGGGCTCAGCGCTGTGCGGTATCGAGACGGACGTCGGCGGGGAGACCGGGCTTGAGGTCGTACGAGGGATCCCCGGTGACCCGGACCTTGACCCTATAGACCAGCTTCACGCGCTCTTCGGTAGTCTGCACGTTGCGGGGAGTGAACTCCGCCTCACTGGCGATGAACACCACCTCACCCGTGTACGTCCGCTCGGGATACGCGTCGGCCGTGATCGCGGCGGCCAGGCCGAGGGCCAGTCGCCCCACCTGCTCCTCCCGCACATAGATCCGGATCCAGCGATCGTCGGGGTCTCGCAGCGTGAGCACGGGGGCGCCGGCACCGACCGTCTCACCGGGCTCTCGGTGGCGCACGGTGACGATGCCGTCGAACGGCGCGCGCACCACCGCGTTCTCCAGGGTGGCGTCGCTCTGGCCGACGGTGGCCCGCGCCTGCTCCACGACGGCACGCTGGGCGGCGACCTGCTCCCGCCGGGGGCCTTGTTCCAGGATCCCCAGCTGCTCCGTCGCGCTCTCGTGGTCCGTCCGCGCGAGCGTGAGCGCCGTGCGGGCGTTGTCGAGCTGTTGCTCGCTCACGGCCCCGCCCGCGAACAATCGCTGCGTGCGGTCGAACTCGCGACGCGCATCTGCCAGCCGCTGGTCCGCGGCCCGCAGCGCCGCGCGACCCTGGGCGACCTCCTGGGAGCGGAAGCCCCGCTCCAGCTCGAGCAGGCGGGCCCGTGCCGTGGCCAGCTGGGCCTCCGCCTGACGCTTGCGGGCGAGCAGCTCGGTGCGGTCGAGCCAGGCCAGCTCCGCGCGCTCCGAGACCTGGTCGCCCTCCTGCGCCGCGATACTGTCGATGCGGCCGGGCACCTGGAATCCCAGATCGGCTTCGGTGGTCTCGACCGTCCCGGAGGCGGCAACGGTGTCGTCGTCGCCCGAGGACCTCCAGATCAGGACGCTCGTCACGACCAGAATGACGATCACGACGGCGGCGATGCCGATGCGCTGTTGCTTCTTCATGGGGTGATCTCCAGCATGTCGCTGATCCACTGTGGGGAGAGCACGCCGGTGACGCTGGCGAGCTCGACCTGAGCCGCGATTTCCGCGTGCCGCGCGCGCACCAACGAGGCGCTAGCCTGGCGCAGCTCGGCTTCGGCTCTCAGGTAATCGGTCTGTGTCCCGGCGCCTTCCTGCAGGGCGAGCTGCTCGATGCGCGCGACCTCGGCGAGGTGCTCGACGGCGGTACCGACCGCGTCGACCTGCGCGCGCCACTCCAACACCGCGCCGAGCGTGCGATCCACGGTCTCCTCGCCGCGCAGGCGCGCGAGTCGGTATTGCTCTCGGGCGTATTGGGCGCGGGCGGACGCGGTCGAGACGGCGCGGGATCGGGCGCCGCCGGTGAACAGCGGATAGGAGAGCCGCACGCCGACCAGCCATTCACCCTGCACGTCGAACGCGGGGCTGGTGAACAGCAGGTAGGACCCCGCGACGTCGAGCCGCGGCCACCAGTTCGCCACGGCCTGCTTGCGGCCCGCGTCCGCCGCGTCCGTCATGCTGCGCGCCTCGGCGAGCTGCGGGCTGCCGATCCCGAACTGCTCGAGCAGCAGCTGCCGGTCGGGCACCGGCGAGGTGGCGGCGAGGCGCACCGGGGAGAGCCGGGCCGCGCGCGTGCCTTCGGGCGCCACGCCGAGCAGGCGGGCGAGGCGGCGCTCGGCGGTGTCCAGCTCCGTCGCCGTTGCGACCCGCTCGGCCTCGGCCTGCGCCATGGCGGCGTCGACCCGCAGCAGCTCCACCCGTGCGGCACGCCCCTCTGCCATGAGGCGTTGCACCCGCTCCCGCTCGGCTTCGAGCGCCTGCAGGCTCTGCAACTGTGCCTGCAGCGTGCCGTGCGCCGAGAGCACGTCGAGGTACGCTCGCGTCACGTCGGCAATGAGCGTCATCTCGCTGCCTTCGCGGCGTGCGATGGCCACCTCCTCCTGCGCGTGGGCGCCGCTGATGCGGGCCGTGCGGGCGCCGCCTTCGAACAGGGTCCAGCCCAGGTTGAGCGAGCCCTGCAGCAGCGTGCGGTCGAACTGGAACGCTTCCTGGCTGAGCTCGTGGATCGGGAACACCAGCATCTGCTTCTGGTAGCGGAACAGGCTTCCCTCGACCCCGAGCTGCGGCCACCAATGGGCGGTCTGCACCCCTGCGAGCGCAGCGGCCTCCGCTTCGCCCGCGCGAGCGGCGAGCACGGCGGGGTGGTAGCCGAGCGCGGTGCGCACCGCGTCGTCCAGGGTCAAGGCCCCGGGCTGGGCAGGGTGTTGGGCGTGGCCATTCGAGGCGGCAGTCAGCAGCCACGCCGCCAGCACAACTGCTCGTTGTCTCATCATCATCCTGCCGTTGTCACGCTTGTTCGAGAGGTGGGGCCAGCGCCGCCCGTACGAAGTCGAGCACACTGTCCACGAGGGCGGCCCGCATGCGGGGGTCCTGCTGGTCGAAGCCGATGGCTTCGCGCAGGAGGCGGCGCACCAGGGTGAGCCAGATCGGTTGGGCCACGATGCTGAGGGCCATGAGTCGGGGATCACCCTGCCTGATCGACCCGTCCAGCTGGCCCAAGGCGATGATCCCGGCTAGCAGCTGCAAGTTGCCCTCCAGCACCCGTCGGGCGCCCTCAGGAAAGGGGGTGGACGAGGCGAGGTGCTGCACCATGAGGGCGGGCAGCGCCGGGTGCTCTTGCAGATACCTGAAGAAGGCCTGGACTACGTGCTCGATCCGCTCGGGTGGGGTGCCGGGGCGCTGCGCCACCTCGGCCAGGTGATCCCGAAACGGCTCGATGACCGACCCGAGCACGGCACCGTACAGGTTCTGCTTGGATCCGAAGTGGTAGGTCACGGACCCCAGGTTGGCGCCAGCCTTCGTGGTGATGGCCCGGATGGAGGCGCCCCGGTAGCCGTGGGTCGCAAACAACTCGCGGCCGGCGGCGATGAGGGCCAGTCGAGTGCCTGAAGTGTCATTCATACGTTTGTATGATACGACGGCAACGCTCGGCACGCAAGAGAGGGTGCCGCGGCTCTACTGGGGTCGCCTCCTTCGGAGCCAGTTTTCGGGGTCCAGCGCGATCGGCTGGGTGCTCTCCGGGCCAGCGGCCTGCCGAATCTGGAAGCCGAGATGGGGGCCGTGCTCCGAGCCGGCGCCGCCCGACTGGCCGATGACCTGGCCGCCCTCCACCCAGTCGCCGGGCCTTACGTCGAAGCCCGAGAGCCGCAGGTAGAGAGTGTAGAACCCGCCGCCATGTGCGAGCAGCACGGTCGGGCCGTAGGTCCCCATGAGGCCGGCGATCTCGACGGTGCCGGCGGCGACGGCGCGGACCGGTGTGCCGACGGGCGCCGCGATGCCGATGCCCTGGTATCGAATCCGCGTGTTGTCGGGGCCCTCGGCAACCCCGAACTCGTAGACCACGTCGCCGTCCACCGGCCAATCGAGGGCTCCCAGGTCGTCCTCGCCGATGGTGCCTTCGACCGGCCGTCCTCCGCGCGCCAGCGCCCGCCGCCGCGCCGCCTCGAGCTCGGCGATCAGCTGGGTGACCTGCTCCTCGTGGCGGGCCAACGAGTCCAGCCGGGTCGTCGTCGCCTGCTGGGACGCCTCCGTATCCCGCAGCGCACGCTGGCGCCGCCGCTCCAGCGAGACGAAACGCTGCAGCTCATCGCCGCGGTCGCCACGCCGGGCCGACAGCTCCGTGTGGAGGCTGATGAGGTGTTCGCGCTGCTGCGACACGCGATCCCGTAGCTCCTCCACCTGACCCACCAAGGCCCGGTCCTGGCGGGATACGAGGTAGAGGTACTTGTAGCGGCTCATCAGATCCCCGAAGCTCTCGGCCGCCAACAGCACCTCGAAGATCCAGAGCGTGCCGCGCTTGTAGATCTCGACGAGCCGCGTGTCGAGCACGGCCCGCCGCTCCGCCAACGCATCCTGCGAGAGCATCACGTCCAGCGTCACCGTGTCGAGCTGCGCGTTCATGCCCGCAATCTGCCGGTCGAGCTCGTTCACGATGCGCGAGGTGACGCCCTTCTGCTGCTCGATGTTCTGCAACTCGCCGGTGATGGAGTGCACGCGCGTGCGCAGTCGCACCAGCTCGCTCTCCAGTTGCTCCCGCTCCTGCTTGATGCCCTCGAGCCGGTCCCGGTTATCGCGGATCTGTTGGTTGATGTTGGGCTGCTGGGCCGCCGCAGTGTGGACGGCGACGACCAGGATGAGACTCGTGGCGATGAGGGGGCGAGCCGGCCTCATACCTGGGGCAGATGGCGGCTCACGCTGAAGGCGCTCGCCGCAAGCCCGAGCACGGTGCCGAAGAGCAGGAACAGGGCGGTCTGCTCGATGGAGAAGAATGCTGCGTCGAACAGCCCGCGACTGACGGCGAGATACGCGCCGTAGTTGAGCGCGATGGCAAACGCACCGCCCAGGGCGCCCTTCGCTGCGCCGTCGAGCAGGAACGGGCGCCGGATGAAGCCATCGGTCGCTCCGACCAGGCGCATGATGTGGATCTCGCGTGTGCGAGCGAGCACCGTCATGCGGATCGTCGTGCCGATGATCATCACGGCCGCGGCGGCGAATCCGAGGCCGATCACCAGCCCTACGATCCCGGCGATGCCCCGCAGGCGGTCCAGTTTCTCGACCCAGTCCCGGCCGAAGCGCACGTCCTCCGCGAATCGGAAGCCGCGCAACCGCTCGGCGACTTGCCGGGCGCTCTCGCTGTCGCGGTACCCCTCGCGCATGCGGATCTCGAGCGAGGCCGGCAGCGGATTCTGCGCGAGATCGTCGAACACGCCCTGGAACTCGACCAGCTCCTGGCGCGCCCGCTCGAGGGCCTGGTCTTCGGTGACGTAGTTGACCGAGCCTACCTCCGGGAAGGCCTGGATGTCACCGATGGCGACCGTCACCACCTCCACGGGCGTGCCCCGCGTCAGGTACACGACGATCTCCACCCGTTCCTCGATTTGGGACAGCGTCGAGCGAAGGTTGATCACCACGAGGCCGAAGAGCCCCAGCACGAAGAGCGCGAACGCGATGGTGGTGATCGCGAGCGCGGAGAGCACAGGCGCCCGCCGGAACGAGAGCAGCGCCTCCCGTACGGTGAGTCTCATGAGCGGGCGCTCTCCTCCGCCTCCGTGGCCTCGTCGTCCACGGAGTCGTACACGACGGCTCCGTCCTGGAGCTCGATCGTGCGATAGGGGGCCGCCCGTACGAGGTCGAGGTCGTGGGTGGCGAGCACGACTGCGGTGCCGGTAGCGTTGATGTCGCGCAGCAGCTGGAACACACCGCGGGTGGCGCGCTCGTCGAGGTTGCCCGTGGGCTCGTCGGCAAGCAGGACGAGGGGGTCGTTCACCAGCGCCCGGGCGATTGCGACCCGCTGCTGCTCCCCGCCCGAGAGTTCTTGCGGGTACGCCTGCGCCTTGGCCGAGAGTCCGACCTGGGTGAGCACGCGCATCACCTTGGGAGCGATCACTCCCTTGCGAGTGCCGGTCACCTCCAGCGCGAAGGCCACGTTCTCCTCTGCCGTGCGGTCCTCGAGCAGCCGGAAGTCCTGGAACACGATCCCCAGTCGCCGCCGCAAGCGCGGGATGTCCCGCCGCTTGAGGGAGGACGTCGAGAAACCGGACACGCGAACCATCCCCGACGTGGGCAGGTCATCGGCGTAGACGAGGCGCAGGATGGTGGACTTGCCGGCGCCCGAATGTCCCGTGAGGAAGAGGAACTCGCCCTTCGCGAGGTGGAACGACACGTCCTTCAGGGCGAGGGACCCTTTGGGGAACGCCTTGAAGACCTTGTTGAATCGAATCACGGCTACAGCGTGCTGAAGGCGTCCTCGAAATCCGCGATAATGTCCTCGATGTCCTCGATGCCAAGGCTCACACGAATGAACCCGTCGGGAATCCCCTGTTCGGCGCGTTGCTCCGCCGTGAGGATGGCATGTGACGTGAAGCGCGGCTCGCTGACGAGCGTCTCGACGCCGCCCAGGCTGGGGGCGTGCGTCGCGAGCCGCAGCTTCCGCAGCACGACATCGGCGGCGGCCGCGCCGCCCGCGAGGGTGAGGCCCACCATGCCGCCGAAGCCGTCCAGGAGGCGCTCCGCCACCTCGTGGTCCTGGTGGGAGGCGAGCCCGGGGTAGTGCACCTGCGCCACGGCCGGGTGCTGCTCCGCCCACTCGGCGAAGACCATCCCGTTCGTGTTGTGGCGGCCGATGCGGACGGCGAGCGTCTTGACGCCGCGTTCTACCAGCCAGGTGGCGTGCGGGTCGGGCGACTGGCCCCAGACCGCCATCAGTTGGCGGACCTCCTCAATCACCGGCTCGCTTCCGGCCACCACACCGCCGATCACGTCGTCGTGCCCGTTCAGGTACTTCGTCGCCGAGTGGATCACGAGGTCCGCCCCGTGCTCGAGCGGGCGGAAGTTGATCGGGGAGGCGAACGTCGAGTCCACGATGAGCGCGATGCCCAGCTCGCGACAGACCAGGGCCAGCGGCTCGAGGTCGAGCACGCGCATGATGGGGTTGGTGGGGGTCTCGACGAAAATGGCGCGCGTCGTCTTGCGTACGTGCTGGCGCCACTTCCGCTGGTTGTCGGGCTCCACCAGTGTCACGTCGATGCCAAGCTTTCCGAACTCCTCGCTGAACAGCTTACGGGTCCCCCCGTAGATCCAGGCGCTCGCCAGCAGGTGGTCGCCCGGGCGCAACATGGCGAGGTGCGCGAGAGCCGTCGCGCCCATCCCGCTCGCCAGGAAGATGGCGCGCTCGGCCCCCTCGAGGGCGGCCAGCTTCTCGCCCAGCACCGTCTGGTTGGGGTTGTTGCCATACCGGGTGTAGAGCACCTCCTCGCTCGAGCCGATGGGGTGCACGAAGGTGCTGCTCTGGTAGAGGGGGGTCGTGACCGGGGACCGGTCGGCCTTGGGGTGCGCTGCGCCGTGGATTGCCCGCGTCGAGGGGCCGGTATCTCCCTTGGACGTCATGCGCTCAGCGCCATGTATCCGCCGGAGGAACGCTGCTGCACCAGCCGCTGTCCTCGCAGTGCCTCGAGCGCCTGTCGCACGGCCTCCGGCGGCAGGGACAGGCGCGACGCGAGTTCCTCGGCGTCGGCCGGGCCACCGTCCGAAAGGAGCGTGAACGCGAGCCGGGCGGTCTCGTCCATGGGGCCGAGTACCCGCACGCGCCCCTCACGGTCCCGCGCGACCACCGCGAGCCGGTGCCGCTCGAGCACCTGCTCGATGGCCTCGCAGTGGGAGCCCGTGACGCCGTGCAGGAAGAAGTAGCGGGCCTGGCCGTGCTGCAGCAGCAGCTGGCCGACCACCTCGTCGGCGCACGAGATGTCGAGGCACCCCACGGTGCCGAAGTCGATCACGGCGATCTGCTCGCCGTCGAGCGCCTCCAGGACTTGCTCGATGCCGCCGCGCACGGCCTTGCCCGTGGGGCGGGTCACCAAGTCACCGTAGAGGTTCGAGACGGTGCGCTGCAGAATGGTCTTGAGGTCGATTCGCATCCCCGTCACTCGGGCTGTTGCGCTGGTATGATCATGAGCACCTGGCTGCCGGGGAACGCGGGTAGCCCATCGGTCAGTGGATTGTCGTCATCCCATTTCGGTACGATGGTGATGCGCGCCGAGCCACTCCGCACGCTGAGCTTGCCGGACCATCGGTTCACGTACCGCGCGATCCCGCCCAATCCCTGCCCCCTTCCCGGATCCCGGAACCGGCTGGCCCCCTGGAACAGCGCTGCTTCCAGCGCTGTCGCGTCGCTCCAGCGATCGCCGTACCGGCTCGCCTGCGTGGGCTCCAGCGAGTGCCGAAAGCCGACGCCCGCATCCGCCACCGCGATCACCACCACCCGGCGACCGAGCCGCCGCCGCCAGTGGTAGGCCTGCACGGCGACCCAGCCGGAGGTGCCGGCGTGCTCAACAATATTCTGACACGCCTCCGAAAGCGCCATAGCGAAGCCCATCGTGGCGGTTGCCTCGAGGCCCAGCTCGCCCGACAGGATGGCCGCGGACCGCTCCTGGATCGTCTCGACCACGGCGTGCACATCGTCGGTCCCACGGACAGGCGTGATCTCCAGCAGCACGTCGGAAGAGTGCGCCGGTCGGACGCGCGGCACCTTGCCGTGGATCTCGAACCAGTCGGCGGCCTGCTCGAAGAACCCTGCCCGTCCCCAGTAGTGGGCCACGTCGCGGTCGCCCGGAATGGTGAGGAGTGGGCGCTCCGGCCCCCGCTCGGTGGCCACCTGGCCTGCCGCGAGCAGGCCGACCAGCCCGTACGGCGAGGCCCACTGGGTCGCGTGGGCGTCGAACAGCAGCCGGCGGTCGGCCGGATCGCCGACCGCCTTGGCGAGCTGGTCGAACGATCCGTCGTCGAGCTGGGCCGGTACTTCGACCACACGCGTCATTGCGGGACGATCTCTCCGCGCAGGTGGTAGTGAAGGTTCGTGGCGCCCCGATAGCCCACGTTTCGGGCGGCGGCGGTATTGGCGATTGCGATAGCGGCCTCCATATCGAGCCCCTTAACGAGTTGCGCCACCATCGTGCCGCCAAACACGTCGCCGCACCCCGTGGGATCCAGCTCCTCGGCCACCGGGAGCGACGCCACGCGGGCTGTCTGGATCGGCTGCCCCCCGGCCGCCGGCGCCGCCCGCGCCGTTGGAAACTCGAAGGGCGGAACGGCAAAGTAAACCGTCCCCTCGGGTCCCAGGGTGACGACCAGGAGCCGCACCCCGTGCGCGAAGGCGGTGGCGGCCACGGCCAGGGGCTCCTCGCCGATCAGCGCCAACTCCTGCTCGTTGAGTTGTAGCACGTCGAAACACGCAAACCACTGCGCCACGTGGGGCAGGGGTTGCGGTACCCGCGTGCCGTCGGCGCTGACTCCCAGTAGCAGGCTGTGGAGGTCGGCGTAGATGGGGCCGGGGAAGCCGTGCCGCAGGTGCTGCGCCGTTTCCAGCGTGAGCTCGAAGCCGGAGATGAAGTTGAGATAGATGGCGTCGAGGTCGCGCACCATGGAGCCCAGCTCACTCCACTCCCAGGGTGGTACACCGCCGCTCAGCTGCTCGGTACGCCGCTCGTCGGAGGAGTAGTGCAGGGTGACCCGGTTGTTGGGCTCCGGGACCTCGATGAACCGGGCGGCGGAGGAGCGTTTGGTGAGGGCGGTGAGGAACTCGTTCGCCCTGGGAGCGAGATCGCTCCCCACCTTGATCAGTGGAACGATCTCCCATTCCGGGGGGAGAGCGGCTTCCAGTCCGGCCAGCGCATAGGAGATCCCGCCCCATTCCTCGACCGGCAGTCCTTCTTCGCCGCGACCGTAGATGGTGTCCCACACCATCGTGCCGATCACGCCGAGACGCTTCACGCCTCGCCCCAGCTCTGCACCTTGAACGCAGCCACGGCGCCGTACACGCCTGCTGTTCCGGCGAGCTCACCGGCCACGATGCGGCACATCTCGACCGCCGGCTTGAAGGCGCGGAGCGCGACCTCCTTGCGCAGGGGTGCGAACAACCGCTCCCCGGCTGCCGTGACCCCGCCGCAGATGACCGCAATCTCCGGGTTGAAGATGTTGATCAGGTTCGCGACGCCGGTGCCGAGGAAGCGCGCCGTGTCCTCGATGACCTCGAGGGCGTACTCGTCGCCGTCGTGTGCGGCGTCGTAGACTACCTGCGCGGTGATCGTGTCGAGCTCGCCGTTCACGTACTCGGGGAGCCGGGTCTCGGCGCCGACCTCGATGCCCTCCACCGCCCGGTCGGCGATGGCCGAGCCCGATGCGTAGGCTTCGAGGCAGCCGTAGTTGCCGCACTTGCAGCGCCGGCCCGTCGAGTCGATGCTCATGTGGCCGAACTCGCCGGCGATGTCGCTGGCTCCGTGGAAGATGCGCCCGTCGAGCACGATCCCCCCGCCGATGCCGGTGCCGACCGTGAGCCCCACGACCACCCTGCCTCCGCGGGCGGCGCCGCGCCACCACTCGCCGAAGATCGCGCAGTTGGCATCGTTGTCGAGCGTCGCGGGAAGGTCCACCGCCTCGCTCACGCGGTCACGCAGCGGGAAGTTGGTCCATCCCAAGTTCGGGGTCGTCAGCACGACCCCCCGCTTCGTGTCGAGCGGTCCGGGCGAGCCGATACCCACCCCGACGACGTTCAAATCGTCGCGCGCGAGCGCCGTGCCGGTGGCCTCCAGGGACCGCTCCACCATCATCGCGATCTGCTGCACCACGGCCTCGGGCCCGTCGGTCGTGCGGGTGCGCTCCTTCTGCAGCCCGTATAGCGCGCTCCCGTCCTCGGCGACGGTTCCCACGACAACGTTGGTGCCACCGACGTCAACACCCAGGATGAGTCGCATCGTCGCTCCCTAGTCCACCTGCAGCACAGCCAAGAAGGCCTCCTGCGGGATCTCGACGGTTCCCACCTGCTTCATACGCTTCTTCCCCTCCTTCTGCTTCTCCAGGAGTTTGCGCTTGCGGGTCACGTCTCCGCCATAGCACTTGGCGGTGACATCCTTGCGCACCGGCCGCACGGTTTCCCGCGCGATCACGCGCGAGCCAATCGAGGCCTGGATCACCACCTCGAACAGTTGCCGCGGAATGAGCTCCTTCAGCTTCTTCGCCACCTTGCGGCCCCACGCGTACGCCTCGTCCTTGTGGATGATCACGCTGAACGCATCCACCGAGCTTCCATTGATCAGCATGTCCAGCTTGACGAGTTGGTTCGGCCGGTACCCCGAGAGCTCGTAGTCCATCGTGCCGTAGCCGCGGGTGACCGTCTTCAGACGGTCGTAGAAGTCCAGGATGATCTCGGCGAGCGGGAACTCCCAGTCCAGCTCCACCCGGGTCGGGTCGAGGTACTGCATTCCCGCGTACTCGCCCCGCCGTTCCTGGCCGAGCTGCATGATGGCGCCGATGTAGTCGCTGGGGGCCGTGATTCGCGACTTGATGTACGGCTCCTCGATGCGGTCGACTTCGGAGCCGGTCGGCATCTTGGACGGGTTCTCGATCAGCTGCGTGGTGCCGTCGGTGAAGTGCACGTGGTACTCCACGTTCGGCACGGTCGTGATCAGGTCGAGGTCGGACTCCCGCTCCAGGCGCTCCCGCACGATGTCCATGTGGAGCAGGCCGAGGAACCCGCAGCGGAACCCGAAACCCAGCGCCACCGACGTTTCCGGCTCGTAGTGCAACGAGGCGTCGTTCAGCTGCAGCTTCGCGAGGGCGTCGCGCAGCTCCTCGTACTGGTTCGCGTCGGTCGGGTACAGGCCGGCGAACACCATGGAGTGGACGTCCCGATACCCTGGGAGATTTTCCGTCGCCGGGTCGTCGGCGTCCAGCACCGTATCGCCCACGCGGGTTTCTTGCACGCCGCGGACGTTGGCCACCATGTATCCCACCTCACCGGCATCGAGCGACTCGGTCGGACGCTGGTCGAGGTGGAGGTATCCCACCTCGGCGACTTCATAGCGGTCTGCGGGATGCGAGCCGAACGCGATCTCCATCTTCGGGGTGATGCGTCCGTCCACCACGCGCACGCTGGGGATCGCGCCGCGGTAGCGGTCGTAGTACGAGTCGAAGATCAGGGCGCGCAGGGGCGCATCGGGGCGGCCCGACGGGGACGGCACGCGCCGCACGATCGCCTCCAGGAGCGCGTGCACGCCTGCACCCTCCTTCGCCGAGAGCCGCAAGATCTCGTCCTCGTCGGCACCGATCAGCTCCGCGAATTCGTGCGCCCGCTTTTCGGGCTCCGCGGCGGGCAGGTCGATCTTGTTGAGGACGGGGATGATCTCGAGGTTCGCATCCAGCGCGAGCAGCAGGTTGCTCACCGTCTGCGCCTGGATGCCCTGACTCGCGTCCACCACCAGGATGGCGCCCTCACAGGCATTGAGGGAGCGAGACACTTCGTAGGTGAAGTCCACGTGGCCCGGCGTGTCGATGAGGTTCAGCTCGAACGCTTCGCCGCTCTCCGCCGTGTACTGCATGCGCACGGCATTCAGCTTGATGGTGATGCCGCGCTCCCGCTCCAGGTCCATGGTGTCCAGCACCTGCGCGCGCATCTGACGCTTCTCCACCGTCCCGGTCGCCTCGAGGAGGCGGTCGGCGAGGGTGGACTTGCCATGGTCGATGTGCGCGACGATGCAGAAGTTGCGGATGTGGTCCTGGCGCATCGGAGAAATATAGCCGGTGGTGGGGAGCGAGCAGTCGGAGAGAGGAATCGGGGGTAGCGAGGCCCAGTGCCTCACCTGTCCTCCCTCGCCAACGAGCCGACCAACGCCTATGTTCTCCGCCGGCCATCACTTTACACCTCACAACGAGGCGATCATGCCGGCTCGCATCACACGTCGAGTGGCGCTGGTTGTACTGCCCCTCCCCTTGTTCGCCGGCTCGCTCACCACGCTCGCCGCGCAAGCCGTCCCTCGACCGCAGCAGCGCGTGGAGGCGCAGCACGGGGTCGTGGCTGCTGCCCACCCCGAGGCCGCGCAGGCGGGACTCGCCATGCTGCAGGCGGGCGGCAACGCGATCGACGCCGCCACCGCCACCGCCTTCGCGTTGGGCGTGGTGGAGCCGATGATGGCGGGTGTCGGGGGCGGCGGCGCCATGACCCTATGGCTCCAGCAGCCCGGCGAGGCGTGGCACGTGGAGTTCTACGCCTCGGCGGGGGCGGACCCCGACCATGAGCTGGGCGAGTACGACGAGGCCGAGGCGATCCGGGATTCCCTGGTTGCCCCGGAGCGCTGGGTGGCGGTTCCGGGCGCGGTCGCGGGCCTGCTCGCGGCGCACGAGCGCTACGGCACGCTGCCGCGCGCACAGGTGCTGGCGCCGGCGATCCGGTTGGCGCGCGACGGCTTCCTCGTGCATTCGCTACTCGGAAGCGTGATTGACGAGGCGCGGGTCAAGCTGTCCTACGACCCGAGGGCGCGGGAGATCTTCCTGCCTGAGGGCGAGCCGCTGCAGGCCGGCGACCTCCTGGTGCAGCCGGAGCTGGCGCAGACGCTCGAGCGGATCGCGGCCCAGGGGCGGGACGGCTACTACCGGGGACCGACCGCCGAGGCGCTGGTGGCCACGCTCTCCGCCGGTGACAACCCCATCACACTGGACGACCTGCGCCGCTACGAGCCACGCTGGCGCCGGCCGCTGTGCGCGACCTATCGAGGCTATACGGTGCTCACCGCGCCGCCGCCGCTCTCCGGAGTGGAGGTGTTGCAGACCCTCGCGCTGCTCGAGCCGCTCGACCTCGCGTCACTGGGGCACCCGGCGGACCACCCTGAAGCGCTCGGGGCGGTGGTGGATGCCATCCGCATTGCGCGTGTGGATCGGGACGGATGGATCGGCGATCCGCGGGATGCCGGCGTGCCGGCCGTGGGCATGGTGAGCCGCGAGTACGCCGCCGAGCGGCGGGCTTTCATGGGGCTGGACGCGGTGCCCGATTCCCTGGTGCCCGGGGATCCGTGGGACGAAGAACAGGCGCCGCAGCCTGAGGCGTGCGTGACCGTCGGCGCGTTCCCGCCGACGCGGCTCCCCCGCCCTCAGGGCGGGGACGGGTCCGGTAGCGAAGACGATGACGCGCAGACCACGCACCTCTCGGTGGTGGACGCCGACGGCAACGCGGTGTCGCTCACCTACACCATGGGCCTGTACTTCGGCACCGGCACCTTTTCGGAAGGTGCGTTCTACAATACGGCCGCGGGGAATTTCGGCGGGCCGGCGTCGAACGTGCGCGGTCCCTACCGTGCGCCCCGCTCGAGCACCACGCCCTCCATCGTGCTGCGGGATCGACGCGTGAAGCTTGTGGTGGGCTCTCCGGCGTCAGGGCGAATCCCGCCGGCCATCGTGCACACCATTCTGTACACGCTGGATTACGGTCTCGACCCGTGGACCGCGGTGGCGAAGCCGCGCATCTACCCGTTCTTCGGCTCGCCCACCGTGCGGGTCGAGGTCGGGTTCGCCCCGGAGGCGCTCAACGCGCTGAGGCGGCGCGGCTATCAGCTCGACGTATCGCCGCCGTACAGCCTCTACTTCGGTGGCGTGCACGCGGTGCTGGTGCGGGACGATGGAGTGCTGGTGGGCGTAGCGGATCCGCGGCGGGATGGGGCGGCTGTCGGGTACTAGCTAGGTGGCACTCCCGCGCAATCGGCCTGCCGGCTACCTCGGCTGCACGATCAGCTCGTAACTCTCCGGATCCCACTCGGGCCGTGCGTCGGCGTTGGCGATCTCCAGCCCCAGATAGAACATCAGCTTCACGATGCGGGATTCCTTCTCTGCGTCGATCTTCTCCGGCTCGTCGCTGGGGCGGTGGTAGTCCTCGTGCGTGCCGTTGAAGAAGAACAGGATGGGCACGCCGCGCTGCGCGAAGTGGATGTGGTCCGAGCGGAAGTAGAAGTTCTCCTGCGGCCAGAGGTCGTCCACGGGCGTCATGTTCAGCTCGGGGTGCTCATCGGCCACACGGTGCAACGTGGTACCCAGGTCTGAGTGCTCCTTCCCGATCACCGAGATCGTGTCTGACCAGTTCCGGCCCACCATGTCGGCGTTGAGGTTGGCGACGATCTGCTCCACCGGCACGGGCGGGGACTCGGCGAAGGCCTCGCTGCCCCATAGTCCCTTCTCCTCGCCGCTCACCGTGAGGAAGATGATCGACCGCCGGGGGCGGGGCTCCATCATGGCAAAGGCCTCGGCCAGCTCCACGATCGCCACGGTGCCCGAGGCGTTGTCGTCCGCCCCGTTGTAGATGCTGTCGCCCCGAATGGGCCGTCCCACGCCCTCGTGATCCATGTGGGCGCTGAACACGAGGTACTCGTTCTTGAGCGCGGGGTCGCTGCCCTCCAGGATCCCGATGGTGTTGGGCGCCGTGACTGCCTGCAGCACCTCTTCGGTGAGCGTCACCGTGAACTTCAGTCCGGGGAGAGGCGTGACCTCGAGTGGGGCGTCGGTGGCGCGGCGGGCGGCACGCAGATCGAAGCCGTGGCGACTCAGCGCCCGGCCGATGGTGGGATCCTGCACCTGCACGACGGGCGTGATGGGGTCCGACCCGAAACGCCGGCCGCGACGCGCGCCCTCCCGCATACGCTGCTGGAAGTCCTGCTCCGAGGCGCGCGTGACCAGGATGAGCGCCGCCGGCTCGAGGCGCTGCAGCGCGATGAACGCATCGAAGTGCTCCCGACCGAGTTGCGCACCGAAGGACATGGGGACCACCCAAATGACCACGGCGCCCTCCAAGTCCACCTCCGCTAGCTCGTCGGGCCCGTCCGGCAGGCCCGACACCACCATCACCGTTCCCGACACGCCCGTGGGACCGGTCACCCCACTCCAGCGCGCCACGTCCGTCCCCACATACCATGGAGACTCGCCGTCCGCCCGTACCGCGGAGCTCGACAGGTCGGACCGCACCGTTCGCACCGTGTACCGCTGGATGAACGAACCGTCGTCGCCCCCCGGCGTCAGGCCGAAGCGACGGAACTCGGCGCCGACAAACGCGGCGGCCTGGTCCAGCTCCGGACTCGGGGTTTCCCGCCCGCGCATCGAGTCGTGGGCCAGGACGCCGATGCGGTGTGCCACGTCATCGGGCGTGATGGACTCCACCGCGCTGGAAACGGATGGATCGTATTGGGCCGCGAGCACGGCGGGTGTCAGGGCCGCGAGAACGACGAACGATGCTGCGCGCATCGGGTTGCTCCTGGAACGGTGTTGTGGTGCTGAGGGACGAAACCTAGCACGGTGCGCCCCCGGACGGGCAACGAGCTAGCGGCGCGGCCGCGGGCCCGTCGCGACGACGGTGTGCCTGGGTGCGGTACCCCGCCGCGCCGGACGTGTTGCGGGTGCCTGCCGTCGCTCGGGCCTGCCGCCACCGCGCACGGCTGCCGGGCGCGCCCGTGGCGCGGGCCGCTCGCCCGGCGCGACCCGTTGCTCGCCCCGTGCCGCCGCCAGTTTGGGTGCGCCGCCGCGGCTGCGACTCGGGATCCGGCCCACGGTGCCGAGTGGCCCCCGGTTCCCGGTCGCGCGTGGCCGCGCTGGGGCCGGTGCGGCGCGCGGAGCGACGTACACCGGGGCAGCCGTGATGGGTGGGTACCAGAACAGCGGCTCCATCCACCCGAATGAGTCGTCGTAGGTCGCCTGCCGGAACGTGCCGCACCAGTCGCGATACGGGTCCCACGAGGCGGGCGAATCCTCCCGCTGCTCCACCAGGTACGGCACGAGGTCGTAGGTCCACTCCGTGTAGTCCTCGGGCACGACCCGCTCCACCAGGTCCGTGAGCGCCACGTACGGATCGCCGTGGATCCGTTCGTTGTGCGACACGACTTTGAAGTCCCAATCCTCGTCGGTCAGGTAGGCGCTGTAGTCGAGCGGGTCCCTGCTGGCCAGCGCGAACAGGTACCCCGTGCCGGGGTAGTCATCCACGACGAACGCGGCGTGCTCGCGGCCGGGGGGCAGGATCTCGTATCGCTCGCCACCCTGCACGAAGTCGTCGGCCCCGGGCTCCAACGGAAACAGCACGCGGATGCGTCCGTCGGTGTCGATGCGGAACACCGTGACGTGCGCGTCGGTCGCGACCTCGAACCACACCCGCATGGGGTCGCCGCGCGCGAAGATATCGCGCTGCGTGATCCACAGTTGGACCTGCGGGTAGTCGGACGTGGGTCGATCCCCGACGCGGGCGAGCGCGTCCGCGGCCGGGACGGCGATCGCGACCACGAGGGCCAGCAGCGTTGTCCGGGTGGCGCGTGCCATTGCCTCCTCCACGTCGTGTCGGGGAGCCCACAGGTGTCAACCTTCCAGGGTGCATGGGGCGTGCCACGCGGCAGGGAGGTCGTATATCGTTGTTGTACAATCACTTACCGATCTTGTTCGCGGGGCGCGCGCACCGATTCTGTCCCCTATCCGGGACGCGGTGTCGGCGGTTTGACCGCCTGCGGTGGGGTGGGTACGATCAGGGACTTACGCATGGTCACGACCCAACGTCTCGATCTCCTGAACCCGTACGACGTCGCGCAGCTCGGTGGTATCGAGCTCGTGGCTCGCGGCGTCGTGGAGGGTTTTCTCGCCGGCCTGCACCGGTCGCCGTTTCGGGGGTTCTCCGTCGAGTTCGCCGAGCACCGGCCCTATCAGCCGGGTGACGAGCTGCGCTACCTCGACTGGAAGATCCTGGCCCGCGCCGACCGGCTGTTCGTGAAGCAGTACGAGGAGGAGACGAACCTCCGGTCGATGATCGTCATGGACGTGAGCCGCTCGATGGATTGGTCGGGTGGAGAGCGGCAGCTCACGAAGTTGGAGTACGCCAAGCGACTGGTTGCGGCGCTCGCCCTCGTGCTGCTACGGCAGCGCGACGCCACCGGGTTGATCGGGTTCGACGAGCGGGTGCGCACCGTGGTGCGGGCCCGGGCCAAGTACCGACACTGGTGGCACCTGCTGGATGCGGTCTCGTCGCTCCACGCCGGCCGGGGCACGGTGGCGGAGCCCGCGCTGCGGCAGGTGACCGACCTCCTGCGACGGCGTGGCCTCGTGATCTTCGTGTCGGATCTGCTGCTGGATCGCGACCTCGCCCTGCTCGCCCTGCAGTACCTGCGGCACCGTGGCCATCAGGTGGTCGTGTTTCACATCATGGATCCCGCCGAGCTCTCGCTCGACGGCCCCCCGGAGGCGCGGTTCGAGGACCCGGAGACGGGTAGCAGCCTGGTGGCGCGTCCGCGAGAGCTGCGCGCCGTGTACGAGGAAACGGTGCGCCGCACGATCGATGAGTGGCGCGCCGCGTGCCGCCGCGGCGGCATCGACTATCATCACGTGCTGACCGACACGCCGTTCGGGTACGTGTTGCGGCGTGCCGCCGCCAGCCGCTCTCGCTTCGGGTGATCGGGTTCCTCCAGCCGCTGGCGCTGCTCGCATTGGGCGCCGCGGCCATTCCTCCGCTGCTGCACCTCATGGGGCGGCGGCGTCCCCCGACGGTGGTCTTTCCGGCGGTCCGCTATCTCACCGCGACGGAGCGGGAGCACAGCCGTCGCCTCAAGCTGCGCAACCTGCTGCTGCTGTTGCTGCGCGTGGCCGTCATCGTGCTCATCGTGCTGGCGGCGGCCCGGCCGGTCGCGCGCGTGGGAGCCGGCACGGGACATCCCCCCACGGCGCTCGCGTTGGTGGTGGACAACTCGCTCTCATCGGGGGCCGTTGTGCAGGGACGGCCCGTGCTCGATGTGCTGCGCGAACGGGCCGGCCTCGTGCTCGGTCGCGTGCGCACGGAAGACCGCGTATGGCTGGTGCTGGCCGACGGTGTGCCTCGGAGGCTGGGTTCGGCGAACGCCGGCGCGCTGTTGGACACCCTGGGGTCCTGGCCGGTGCGTCTCGACCTCGCGGAGGCGGTACGCGCCGCGGGGCGAGCCGTGAGCGACGCGCCCCAGGCGATACGGGAGGTCGTGGTGGTGAGCGACCTGCAGGCCAGCGCCCTCACCGCCGGCCGCCCCGTGGCCGAGCGAGTGCTGGTGTGGGCGCCGCCCGCCGAGCCGCGCAACCGCGGTATCGACTCCGCGTGGGCGGAGCCCCCCATCTGGTCGTCGGGTGGGGAGGTCGTTGCCGTCGTGGGCGGCGACGCGACCGAGCCGGCGGCCGTCAGGCTCCTCCTAGGTGGTCGCGATGCGGCCAGGGCGGTGGCGGCGCCGGGGGACCGCATGTCCCTGCGGGCGCAGTCCGTCGATCGCGGGTGGGTGACCGCCGCCGTCGCACTGGATCCGGACGAACTGAATGCGGACGATCGCTGGTGGCTCGCGGTCAGGGTGGCCGAGCCCGCAGCCGTGCGTGCCGCGGAGGGCGCCGGCCCCTTCGTGGAGCAGGCCGTGGAGGTGCTGCGGGAGGGAGGACGCGCCGCCTCGGGCGACGACGTCCTCCTGGCCGACCGCCCAGGGGATCACGTGACGGTGCTGTTCCCCCCGAGCGACCCCGCGCTGCTTGGTGCGGCGAACCGGGCGCTCGCTGCCCGAGGGGTGGCGTGGCGCTTCGGAGAGCTGATCGAGGGGGAGTGGACGCTCGAGGGCGCGCTCGGTGCGGCGAGCGGGACGCCGGTGTATCGCCGCCACCGCCTGGTTGGATCCGGCAGCGTGCTCGCGCGCGTGGCGGGCGAGGCATGGCTCGTGCGGGCCGGCGATGTCGTCATCGTCGCGAGCCGCATGGACGACGCATGGACGGCGCTGCCGGTGAGCGCCGCGTTTCTCCCGTTTCTCGACCGTGTGGTCAACCGGATCGCCGCGGCCGAAGCGTGGCTGATCTCGGGTGCACCGGGCGCGATGGTGGAGCTGCCGCCCGGGACGGTGGCCATGTGGCTGCCACAGGGGACGGTGGATGTGGGGGGCGATTCCCGCGTGCGCGCCCCGGTCGATCCGGGCGTCTACTTCCTGCGCGGCGCGGCGGGTGACACGATCGGGGCGCTCGAGGTGAACCACGACCGGCGTGAGTCGCGGCTGCATCCCGCCGATCCCTCCGCGGTGCGCGCCGCGCTGGGCTCCGCCGTGCAAGTGCTGGACGATGGGGCGATGGCGCGCGAGCTGTTCCACGGCGCGCGGCGGGCCGACCTCACGGGCATGCTCCTGGTGGCGGCGTTGGCGGCGGCGCTGGTCGAGATGGGACTGGCGAGCGGGGCCGCTGCGGCGCGGGGCGACTGATGCTGCACACGCTGATCGCCGGGTTCGCCGGCCTGCCCCGATTCCGTGCCTTTCTGGAGGCGGTGCCCGCGCGCGGTGGGCGGGCCGGGGTCTCCGGCCTCCCCGGTTCGAGCGGGGCACTGCTCGTTGCGGCGCTCACGCAGGTGCTGGAGCAGCGTCTCTTCCTGGTGGTGGCGCCGACACCGGGCGTGGCGGAACGGTGGCTCTCGGACTTTGAGGCGCTACTCGGCGAGTCGGCCCGGCTCTATCCCCAGCGCGAGGCACTGGGTGAGGAAGAACCACACTTCGAGATCGCTGGTGAGCGGGTGGAGACCATCGAGGCCGCGTTGGCAGGGGAGGCGCACGTGCTGGTCACCACACTGCCCGCGACCGCCGAGCTCACCCGCATGCCGCACGCAGTGGCGCGTGGCCGGCTGGAGATTCGCAAGGGCGCGGCGCTTCCCCTCGGGCTGCTGGTACGGCGCCTCGAGGGCCTGGGGTACGAGCAGCGGCCGTCGGTGCAGGACGTGGCGCAGTTCGCCGTGCGGGGCGGGATCATCGATGTCTACGGGTTCGGAATGGCGGCTCCCACGCGCATCGAGTGGTGGGGGGACGAGCTGAGCTCGATTCGCGCGTTCGATCTCGACACGCAGCGCTCGGAGAGCGAGACCGACGCGGTGACGATCCTGCCTGTGGCGCCACTCCCGAACGGCGCGCCCGACGAGGACGCGGTGAGCGCCGAACGGCAGTGTCTGCTCGATCTGATGCCCGACGATACGCTGCTCGTGGTGGATCCCGCGGTCGATTACGGCGAAGTGCGCCGCGTATGGGACGAGGCCGCGCACCACATCGACGTGGCGCGCCGCCGGGGCGAGGACGTGCCCGGTCGGGACGCGGTGTTCCTCTCCCCCGAGGACTGGCGCATCCGGTGGGAAGGGTTCGCGAAGTTGGAGATCGAGCGGGAGCCGGTTGAGCACGATTTCGCGCTGCGCGACCCCCCGGCCATCGAGCGCAAGGTCGGACGGCTCGCCCAGGTGGTACGCGCCGGTCCCACACTGATTCTGTGCGACAATGAGGGGCAGCTCGAGCGGCTGGAAGAGCTCCTGACCGGCGACGCCTCACTCGATACGCTACCGCCGACCGTGACGTTGGCACTCGGTGCCCTGGGAGGCGGCTTCGCGCTGCCGGACCTCACCGTGCTCACCGACCACGAGATCTTCCGTCGCGCGCGTCGCATCCGC
Source organism: Gemmatimonadota bacterium (assembly GCA_039592335.1). Lineage (GTDB taxonomy): Bacteria > Gemmatimonadota > Gemmatimonadetes > Gemmatimonadales > GWC2-71-9 > WVYX01. Next base: position 49,632 of record JBDHBX010000006.1, read on the forward strand.
CGGGCACGCCGTTACCGTCAGGCGCTCGCCGCGGCCACCGCCGGTTCGCTCACACCGGGAGACTACGTGGTGCACCTCGAGCACGGTATCGGGCTGTATCGCGGGATCGAGACGATCACCGTGGGGGAGAGCGCGACGATGGAGGTGGCGGTGCTGGAATACGAGGGCGGCGACCGGCTGAACGTGCCCCTCTACCGCCTCGATCAGCTCGAGCCGTACCGCTCGGTCGCCGACAGCGACGATCGGGTGCCGCCCAGATTGCATCGCCTGGGCGGCAAGCGGTGGCAGCGGCAGCGGGCGAACACGGAGGCGGCGATCCACCGCATGGCCGCGGAGCTGCTGGAGCTGCACGCACGTCGCTCGGTCGCGAAGGGTTTTGCCTTTCCCGCCGATACCCGGTGGCAACGGGAGCTCGAGTCGTCGTTCCTCTACGAGGACACGCCCGACCAACGCACCGCCGCCGAGGAGACCAAGCGGGACATGGAGGACCCGCAGCCTATGGACCGCTTGATCGTGGGAGACGTGGGTTACGGCAAGACCGAGGTGGCCGTGCGCGCGGCGTTCAAGGCGGTGCAGGCCGACAGGCAGGTGGCGGTACTGGTGCCCACCACGATCCTGGCCGAGCAACATGGCCGCACCTTCACCGAGCGGTTGGCGGACTTCCCGGTCAGGGTCGAGGTGCTCTCCCGGTTCCGCACGGCTGCGGAGCAGCGTGCGGTGACGGCTGGGCTCGAGACCGGCGCGGTCGACGTCGTGATCGGCACGCACCGCCTGTTGTCGTCCGACGTCACGTTCCATGGCCTGGGGCTCCTGGTGGTGGACGAAGAGCACCGCTTCGGGGTGCGGCACAAGGAGCGGCTGAAGGCGCTGCGGCTGGAGGTGGACATCCTCACCCTGACGGCGACGCCCATTCCGCGCACGCTGCACCTGGCTTTGGCCGGACTGCGGGACCTCACAATGATCGCGACGCCCCCGCGCGACCGGTCGCCAGTACTGACATTCATCGAGCCGTGGGACGACGACCTGCTGGTCGAAGCGATTGCACGGGAGCTGGACCGGGGCGGTCAGGTGTTCTTCGTGCACAATCGCATCGAGACCATCGATGTGATCGGTGCGCGCGTCGCACGTCTCGCGCCGCGGGCACGCATCGCGATCGCGCACGGGAAGATGCGCGAGCGGGAGCTCGACGAGGTGATGCGGCGCTTCGCGGCCGGCGAGATCGATGTGCTGGTGTCCACGATGATCGTGGAGTCGGGACTGGATGTGCCGAATGCCAACACCATGATCGTGCACGACGCCCACCAGTTCGGCCTGGCGCAGCTGTACCAGCTGCGCGGCCGTGTGGGGCGCGGGCACCGCCGGGCGTACTGCTACCTGGTGATTCCCGATGCGGTGGATCCGGAGGCGGAGCAACGCCTCAAGGTGCTCGAGCATCACACCGAGTTGGGGTCGGGCTATCGCATCGCCCTGCGTGACATGGAGCTGCGCGGGGCGGGCAACCTGCTTGGTGCCGATCAGTCGGGCCACGCGCACGCGGTCGGTGTGGATCTCTACCTGCGCTGGCTGGGGCAAACGGTCCGGGCGCTCAAGGGTGAGGCGGACCCGGGCGACCGTCCGCCCCCCGAGGTGACCCTCGACGGACCCGCGCACCTGCCTGACGGGTACGTACCGGATGAGGACGCCAAGCTGGATTTCTATCGCCGGCTGGCGCGGGCCATGGAACTTGGCGAAATTGCAGCGTTGCGAGAGGAGCTGCGTGATCGCTTCGGCCGGCTGCCGCCGGAAGCGGACCGGCTCCTCGTTGTGTCGGAGCTGCGCGCGCTGGGCACGCGTCTGGGTCTGCAGACGATCTTCGTGCGGGGGGACGACGCGCGACTCAAGTTCAGAACGGACGCGGCGCCGAAACTGCTGCGCCTCACGGCCGCCCTCGAGGAGGTGCAGTTCGCGGCCGATGTGCGCCAAACGGTGCCACTGGCCTTGAAGCTTCGCCGGTTGGGCGGGATCGCCGTGGGAGCGGGACTGGTCCGGGCGCTCTCGGCCGCCGTCGGTGAGGAGTGAAACGCATGGCGAGCACGTTTGGCAGGGTGGGCGTGGGGGTGGCGGCCTGGTCCGCCGTGCTTCTGCTCGGTTGCGATGCCGGCGGGGGCGATGGAGCGGTAGCGCGCGCCGGCGAGCACGAGCTTTCCACCACGCAGATGGCCGGGTGGTTCGTGATCGGCGAGTCGATCCCGCTGCGGCGCGAGGTGGCTGAGCGCGTGGCGCACCGGTGGGTGGACTACACGCTGTTCGCCGATCGCATCGCAGCCGGCGACTCACTGCTGGATTCCGCCACGGTGCTCGACGCCATGTGGCCCGAGGTGTACGAGCGGCTCGTGGCGCTGTACCACGAACAGCTGGTCGCCGATCGCATTCCTACCGACTCGGCGGCGATCGACAGCGTGTACGCAGCCGGTGACTACCGCCTGATCTGGCACATCCTCGTGCGCTCGGACCCCAGGACTTCTGCCACCGAGAGGGAAGCGGCGCGCGCGCGCGCGGAGGCGCTGCGGACCAGGCTCGTGGCGGGGGAGCCGTGGGAGGTCGTGAACGCGGAGAACGAGGATCCCGGCGCGCAGCAGCAGGGCGGCAGTCTCGGCGTGATCGCCCGCGGGGTCACCGTGCCGGAGTTCGAGGTCGTGGCGTTCGTGCTGGAGCCGGGCGAGCTCTCCCAGGTCACCGCGTCGCAGTTCGGCTACCACATCATTCGGCGCCCCGGGCTGGAGGAGGTGTGGGCCGAGTTCCGTGATGCGCTCCCGCGCCTTCTGGTCGAACAGATGGACCTGCTGATCGTGGAGGACGTGGAGTCGAGGTGGAATCTCGAAGCGCGTCCCTCGGCGCCGAGTGTGATGCGCGAAGCCGCCGCCGCGCCACTGCGGGCCATCGACTCCGACGCGGTCATCGCGAGCTACCGGGGAGGTCGGTTCACGGCAGCCGACTTCGTGCGGTGGCTGGCGGCACTGCCGCCTCAGATGCAGGGACGCATCGAGGCCGCGGGGGACGACCAGCTGCAGGAGCTGGCTACCGGTCTCACGCGCAACGAGCTCCTAGTCCGCGAGGCAAGAGAGGCCGGTGTCCAGGTGAGCGGCGAGGAGTATGCGTTGTACCGGGAGCGGCTGCAGGGCGAGGTCCAGACGGTGCGCACGGTGCTTGGTCTGGACTCGGTGCTGGCCGGTGTCGAGGCGCCCGACGAGCGGCGTGCGCGGGTGGACGAGGCCGTGGAGGCCTACATCGTGGCGCTCGTGAGCAGCGGCGGTGACGGCGTCATGGTGCCCGTATTCCTGGCCGGCGCGCTGCGCTCGGACGAGCGCTGGGATGTGTGGGACCGGGGGCTGGACCAGGCGCTGGAGCGCGCCCAGCTGCTGCGGATGGAGGCGGCGCCGCCGGACTCGGGTGTGATCCCGCCGGGGCCGGCAAGCGACTCGGTCACGGGTTCGGGAGGTCCAGAGTGAGCGCCTCGCGCATCGCATGGTTGGCGTTGGTGCTGTTGCTGGTGCGGCACGCCCCGGCCGGGGCGCAGGACAGCGCCTTCGTACTCGTGGACCGGGTCGCGGCGGTCGTGGGCGACGTCGTGATTCCCATGACGCGCGTCGAAGAAGAGCTGAACGTGTTCCGCCAGCAGGGTGGAGAGGTTCCGGCCGACTCCGCCCAACTGCTTGAGTTGAAGCGCGAGCTGCTCGACAACCTCGTGAGCCAGGAGCTGCTGGTCCAGGCCGCCATGCGCGATACCATGGTGGAGGTCACGGACCAGGACGTGCAGCAGTCGGTCGAGCAGGCCCTGGAGGAGATCCGTGGCCAGTTCGGCTCGGACACCGAGTTCGAGCGCCAGCTGCGCGCCGCCAACTTCGGCTCCCTCGACGAGTACCGCCGGTGGCTCACCGAGCAACAGCGGCGTGAGCTGCTGCGGCGGCAGTACATGCAGCGACTGCGCGAGCGGGGAGAGCTCGAGCCGCTGCAGCCGACCGAAGAAGAATTGCGCGCCTTCTACGAGCAGACGAAGGCGCAGCAGCAACAGCGCCCGGCGACCCTCACGTTCCGGCAGATCGTGATCCGCTCAGAGGCTGACACGGCGGCGCTGTGGGCGGCGTTCCGGCTCGCCGACTCCCTCAAGGTCGTGCTGCGGGAGGGAGCGGATTTCGACCTGACGGCGCGCCAGTTCTCGGACGACCCCGGCTCGCGGGAGCGCGGCGGGGACCTCGGCTGGGTGCGGCGCGGGATGCTGGTGACGGAGTTCGAGTCGGTGGCGTTCCGGCTCCGCCCAGGAGTGATCTCGGAGCCGGTGCGCTCGGTGTTCGGGTTCCATATCGTCCGCGTCGATCGGCGCCAGCCGGGCGAGGTGATGGTGCGCCACATCCTGATCGCCCCGACCATCACCGAGGCCGATCGGGCCCGGGCCCGGGCTACGGCGGACTCGGTGCTCCAAGCGCTGCGGGACGGATCGCCCGTCGACTCGTTGACCACGCTGTACCACGACAGGGCCGGGCAGGAACAGGCGCTGGTCGAGGACTTCCCGCAGGATCGCTTGCCGCCGGAGTACCAGGCCCCGCTCGAGGGGCGACAGCCCGGCGAGTGGTTCGGTCCCATCGTGCTCGACCGGGGTGACGGCCGACCCAAGTATGCCGTCGTGCTGTTCCAGGACTACCGGCCCGCCGGACCGTTCAGCTACGAGGACCTGCGCGACCGCCTGCGCAGCACCCTGGCCGAGCAGAACGCCATGCAGCGGCTGATCCAGGCGCTGCGCGAATCCACCTACATCGAAAGTCGGCTCTGACGCCATGCCGCCGCGCGTCGCGATCACGTTGGGCGATCCGCGGGGCATCGGACCGGAAGTCGTCAGCAAGACGCTGGCCGATCCGCCAGCGGAGGCGGAGTATGTGGTCATTGGCCCGGATGAGCTCGTGGCTGAGCTGCCGGCCGACCGACGCATTGGCATCGGGACTCTGGGGAAGGCTACGGTGGAAGGTGCCGGGCGTCTCACCGCCGATGCGGTCCTGAAGGCCGTGGAGCTGGCGCTCTCCGGCGCTGTGGATGCCATCGTTACGGCGCCGGCGGAGAAGCGTGCCCTGCACGCGGCCGGGTACGAGTACCCGGGGCACACCGAGTGGCTCGCCGAGCTGGCGGGCGGAGTGGACGTGGTGATGATGCTGGTCGCGGGGAGCCTGCGGGTCGCGCTCGTCACCACGCACATTCCACTCGCCGAGGTGCCCTTAGCTGTGACCATCGAGCGGGTGCTCAGGGCCGGGCAGATCACGCGCTCCGCCTTGGAGTGCTGGTGGGGCATCGAGGATGCGCGCCTGGCGGTGTGCGCGCTCAACCCCCACGGTGGCGAGGGGGGGCTGTTCGGCGACGAGGACGACGAAGTGCTCGCGCCGGCGGCGCGGGAGCTGGATGCGACCGGGCCGCTTCCCGCCGATACGGTCTTCGTGCGCGCCCTGCGCGGGGAGTTCGACGCGGTGCTCACGCCGTATCACGACGTGGGCATGACGGCGGTGAAGGTGGCGGGGTTCGGTGGCGGCGTGAACGTGACGCTGGGGCTTCCGTTCATCCGCACGGCGCCCGATCACGGGACCGGGTTCGACATCGCAGGGCAGGGCATCGCCGAAGCGGGCTCGATGCGGGAGGCGGTGCGGTTGGCGGCGGAGTTGGGCGTGCTGAGGCGGGGTGGGGTGTAGCCGTCAGGTTGTCTTGTCGCCCTCCTTGACCATGCGCAGCTTGTCGACGCGCAGCCCCTCCATCTCCAGTACCTCGAACCGCACGTCGCCCACCGTCACGCGGTCACCCACCTGCGGCAACCGGCCCAGCTGCCCGAAGACGTACCCACCGATCGTCAGGTAGTCCTCGTGGGAGATCTCGAGGTCGTAGGCCTCGTTCACGTCCTGGATCTCCATGTCGCCGGGGAGGGTGATGCCGTCTGCGGCGGCTTGGGGGAGCGGCTCCGCCTCGTCGTACTCGTCGTAGATCTCCCCGACGATCTCCTCGAGCAGATCCTCCATTGTGACGATACCGGCGGTGCCCCCGTACTCGTCGAGCACCACCGCCATCTGTGCCTTGATGCGCTTCATGTCGGCGAGCACGTCCTCCACCTCACGCGTGCCCGGCACGAACATCGGCTCGCGGACGATCGAGCTGACCGGGTCGCGCTCGCGCTCCGACAGCGCCGCCAGGATCTGCTTCACGTGTACGATTCCCACCAGGTCGTCCAGCGATTCGCCGTACACCGGATAGCGGGAGCGTCCCACCTGGCGAACCCGCCCCGCAGCCTCGGCAATGGTGAGGTCTGCAGGGAGGCCGACCACCTCGGTGCGGGGGGTCATCACGTCGCGCGCGTTCTTCTCGGTGAACTCGAAGACGCCCTCGATCATCTCCACGTCCTCGTGGTCGAGGTGGCCCGATTTCTGGCTCTGCCGCAGGATCGTCACGATCTCCTGCGGCGAATGCACCGCCTCGAGCTCGTCGGCCGTGGCTTTGACGCCTAGGAGGCGCAGCAGCCGGTTGGCGCTCCAGTTGAGCAGATTGGTGAGGGGCAGGGTGATCCACGTGAAGAACATGAGCGGTCGCGCCAGCCACCGAGCGGTGGGCTCGGGGAAGGTGATGGCCCAGTTCTTCGGTGCCAGCTCTCCCACCACGACGTGCAGAAACGACACGATCGACACCGCGACGATGGATGCCACACCCGCGCGGCCCAGGAACGACACCGCCGCCGGCAGCCGCTCGCCCCAATCGTGGAACAGCACGGCCACGGTATCCTCGGCGACGTAGCCCAGGAGAATCGATGCCAGGGTGATGCCCAGCTGGCAGCTCGAGAGCTGACGCTGCAGGTCTTGCTGTGCTGCCTGAACCGCCCGGGCCTTCCGGTCGCCGCTCTGGATCAGTGCCTCGACGCGGGACCGGCGCGCGGCGACGAGGGCGAATTCGGACGCTACGAAGAACGCGTTCGCCGCGACGAGGGCCACCACCGCGGCGGCGCGGAGCAGGAGGGATGTTAAGGAGATCTCTTCCATTCGGATCGCTTAGGGGTAAGGTAAGAGGTCCAGCCGGACGCGCCAATCTGAAGCCAAGGCGGAACCGCTCGTGATCAACCCGGTCGACCAGACCCACCCGCCCACCGAGCGCTCGCTCGACTGCGTAGGCCGCACGCCGGCGCTGTCGGGCCACAAGCGCACGCTCAAGCTGGTGCTGGCCATCACCGCCGGCTTCATGGTGGTGGAATTCGTGGCCGGGTGGCTGGCCAACTCGCTGGCGTTGCTGGCCGACGCCGGCCACATGCTAACCGACACTGCCGCGCTCGCGTTGGCGCTGTTCGCCGCGTGGATCGCGCAGCTCCCCGCGACGCCCGACAAGACCTTCGGCTACCTGCGGTTCGAGATCCTGGCGGCCCTGGTCAACGGCGCGGTGCTCTTCCTGGTGGCCGGGCTCATCGTGTGGGATGCCGTCGAGCGGTTCGCGGATCCGCCGGAGGTCGAGGCCCGCATCCTGTTCGGCGTCGCGGCGGCCGGTCTGATCGTGAACCTGATCGGGGCGCGGCTGCTGCACGCGGGGCACAAGGAGTCGCTCAACGTGCGGGGAGCGTACTTGCACGTGCTGGGCGATCTGCTCGGCTCGGTCGGCGCGCTGGCCGCGGGCGCCATCATCTTGCTCACCGGCTGGATGCTGGCCGATCCCATCATCTCGATCGGCATCGCCCTGCTCATTCTGGTGGGGGCCTGGCGCCTCATGCGGGAGAGCGTGGACGTGCTGCTGGAGGCCACGCCGCGGCACATCGCGCTGGGAGAGGTGGAGCGGCAGATCGCCACGGTCCCGGGGGTCAAGGACGTGCACGACCTGCATGTCTGGACGCTCACGAGCGGCGTCGTGGCCATGAGCGGGCACGCCGTGGTCCCGGAGCCGGGCGATGGACAACGGGTGCTGGAGGCAGTGCAGGAGCGGCTGGGCGCGCTGGGCATCCATCACGTCACCATCCAGATCGAGCGCAACCAGCTGGATCCGTGCGAGCCCGGCGACGTCACAGAGCCCTGACCCGTTGCTTTCCCCACCGGTCCTGTCTATACTGCCCCACCCGATGACACGGTAGTTCGCCACGGCGACACTCGAAGGCTCTCCCTTGGACATACGAAACATCGCGATTATCGCGCACGTCGATCACGGCAAGACGACGCTCGTGGACCAGATGCTGCGGCAGGCGGGAGTGTTCCGCGCCAACCAGCAAGTGGAGGAGCGCGTGCTGGACTCCAACCCGCTGGAGCGGGAGCGGGGCATCACGATCCTCTCCAAGAACGCCTCGCTGCGGTGGGATGGGGTCAAGATCAACCTCGTGGACACCCCGGGACACGCCGATTTCGGGGGCGAGGTCGAGCGCATCCTGCGGATGGTGGACGGCGTGCTGCTGCTGGTCGATGCGGCCGAGGGCCCCATGCCGCAGACTCGGTTCGTCACCCGCAAGGCCCTGGCCCTGGGCCTCCACCCGGTCGTCGTGATCAACAAGGTGGACCGGGCCGATGCGCGCCCGGCGGAAGTACACGACGACGTGCTGGAGCTGTTCATGGAGCTCGAGGCGTCCCACGAGCAGCTCGACGCGCCGTTCATCTACGCCTCGGCCCGGGATGGCCACGCCACTACCGAGCTGTCGGCGGTGGCACGACTCGCGTCCGGCGAGGCCGGCTCCGACGATCTGGATCTGCGTCCCCTGTTCGAGGCCATCCTCGGGCACGTGCCCGCCCCGTCGGGGGATGGGTCCGGCCCGTTCCAGATGCTGATTTCCACCCTCGACTACTCGTCCTATCTCGGCCGCCTGGGCATCGGGCTGGTCGAGCGGGGCGGAGTGCGGGTGGGGCAGGAGGTGGCGCTGCTGCCGTTGGGAGAGCCGGGAATCGTGGCGGAGGACCAGGCCCGGCCGCGCCGGGTGGTGCGGCTTTTTGGCTTCGAGGGCCTCGGTCGCGTCGAGCTGGAGGAAGCCCGGGCCGGCGACATCGTGGCGCTTGCCGGCATGGAAGGGGTGGAAATCGGTGCGACGGTGACAGACCCGGCCCGGCCGGAGCGTTTGGCGGGCATCGCGGTCGAGGAGCCCACGATCTCGGTGGACTTCTTGGTCAACAACTCACCCTTTGCCGGACGGGTGGGGAAGTACGTCACCAGCCGCCAGCTGCGGGAGCGCCTCTACGGAGAGATGGAGCGCAACGTGGCGCTGCGGGTGGAGGACACCGATAAGCCCGAAGTGCTGACCGTCTCGGGCCGGGGCGAGCTCCACCTCTCGATCCTGATGGAGACGATGCGGCGTGAGGGCTACGAGTTCCAGGTGAGCCGGCCGCGCGTGATCCCCAAGCAAGGGCCAAGCGGGGAGCGCCTAGAGCCGTACGAGGAGCTGGTGGTGGACGTGCCCGAGGAAATGCTCGGCACCGTGATCGAGACGCTGGGCCCCCGGCGGGGCGACATGCTCGACATGAAGAACCCGGGCAAGAGCCGCGTGCGGATGCGGTTCCGGATGCCGGCCCGGGGGCTGTTCGGCTACCGCTCCGAGTTCCTCACGGAGACCCGGGGTGAGGGGATCATGCACCACCGGTTCCTGGAGTACGGCCCCTGGGCGGGGCCGCTCGCCGGGCGCAGCCGCGGGGTCCTTGTGGCGGACCGGGAGGGCGTGGCCGTAGCTTATGCCCTGTGGAACCTGGCGGAGCGGTCCACGCTGTTCGTGGAGCCCGGCGAGGCGGTCTACGAGGGGATGATCGCGGGCGAGCACGTCAGGGCGGGGGACCTTGACGTGAACGTGACGAAGGGTAAGAAACTAACGAACATGCGGACCACGGCGTCCGACGAGAACGTGCAGCTCGAGCCCCCCAGGGAGATCACCCTCGAGCTGGCCCTGGAGTTTATCGAAGACGACGAGCTCATTGAGGTGACACCGGAGACGATCCGGCTGCGGAAACGCGCCTTGGCGGCCATGGAGCGGAAGAAGGCCGCTCGCCGGGCGCGGGCCGTGAACGGATCTCCCTAGCCAATCTCTACCGTGAGGAGCGCAGGAGGATCGGACCATGTTGCCGCGGGAGACCTCGTTCCCGCCGCTGAGCGTCGCGCGCCTTGACGACGACGAGGAAGCCCCTGACAGCGGCTACGACGAGTTCGAAGAGGACGACGAGATCGACGAAGACGAAGAGTACGACGAAGACGAGTACGAGGAGTATGAGGAGGAGTTCGACGAGGCCGATGACTCACGGCCCGTGCGCCGGCACGGCGATTGGGAGTAACGGGGTCGACGTGTGAGGCAGCGGCCGAGGGTAGAGGCGGGGCCAGTGATCGTCTAGATTTACATCCCCCACTGGGGGCCAGTAGCTCAGGTGGTTAGAGCGCACGCCTGATAAGCGTGAGGTCGGAGGTTCAACTCCTCCCTGGCCCATAGGCGTAAGGTGAGAACCCGTAGTCGGTTAACCCGGCTGCGGGTGTTGCGTCGGCGGGCGGTGTAAGGTCGGTGGCGGGCTGGGCGCCCGTTAGAATTCGCGCTTCTTCATCTCGGAGAAGAAGTCGCGTAGCTCAGTGTCCTCGTCGGGCTCCGGGGGCAGCGTCTTGTCGTACTGGCGCCGCTTCTTCTTCTTGGCCTTGGCGGCCTTGGCAGCGTTCTTCTTCACTAACGCGGCCAGCTTCCGTTCGTCGCTCTTCGACATCGGTGCTCCTAGGAAGGTGCCGGGTGTGGCGCGCCTAACCCACATTGGACTGAATCTAATCTGCCTGCCCGGCGACATCCGGTCCAGAAGGCTCCGGTGCTCCTAGGCAGCGTGTTCACTCAGCTGGCTAATCCACGCACAGCCCAGGCGCGCGCGAGGAGAGCGATCGTTCCATCGGCTCGCTTGGGGAGGGCTCGGTCGAGCTCGCTTGCGAGCGCTGTGCGGGCCTCCTCTTCGAGGGAGGCGACGTACGAGGGCGCGGGGCCCGAGCCGCCGAGGAAGGGCTGCCAATATTCGTTGAAATCGGCGAACTCCGTGTCGATGTCGATCGGGTCGCAGCGGACGCCGCTAAGCCCGGCGTCGCGAAACAGCCTGTCGAGGGCTTCGGGACGACAGATGGGGAACCGCGTGCCTTCATCGAGCTCCTGGGCGGTCGGATCCATGCTCGAGGCCACATCCCAGAAATGGCGAAGAAAGTCCATGCGACCCGCGTAGTCCCACACACAGGCAGAGACCGTGCCCCCGCTGCCGGCATTGCGGCGCATCTCTTCGATGGCAAGCTCGGGCTCGGGGAAGAAATTGAGGGCAAGCGAGGAGGTGACACTTCCGAAGCCGCCTGGGCGGGTTGGAAGCGCCCCGGCTCCAGCGATTAGAAAGGAAGAACGCTCGTCCGAATGGCGCTCTCGCGCGTACTGAACGAACGGCTCCGACGGATCGCACCCTACGACGGAGGCTGGATCCGCCATCTTGCAGATCGCATCGGTGAGCGCACCGGTGCCGCAGCCCACGTCCAACCAGTGAACACCGGCAGGCACCTGCAACCAGGAGACGAACTTCGCTGCAAGCTGGCGGCTCCACCGCCCCATGAAGTCCTCGTAAGTCCACCCGGCTGCCCATCGGTCACCGGCGTCACCCATTCGTGCCGCCTCTGAGAGATTCCCTATCCCGCCTCCAGTTCCACTACTTCTGATCCATCCGGGTTGTCCACGACCTCATAGAACGGGTTGCCGTTCTCGTCTTCCACTTCTTCGAAGAAGACCATGTCGAACTGGTAGTAGGTCCGTCCGTCCTCTTCGATCGTCGTAGTGGCTTCGGGCAACGCGTCGAGTTGGGCGCCGATCTCGGGCTCGCCGTTCACGTATCCCGTGTGACTGTTTTCCTCGTACTCGACGTACAGATTGAAGTTGACGTAGTAGTAGGTCTCCCCGTCAGCGACGAAGGTCACGGCGTCGCTCGGCATCTCGTCGAGAGTTGCGGAAGCGGGCGACGTATGTGGGCTGTCCTTCTTCTCCGGTAAACACGATTGTGAACTTGGCGAGGAACGGCTCGTCTCCCTTACTGACCCACAGCTCGAAATCGACACCCGGCTTTCGCACTGCCACATGATCGGTCCATGAGGTCTCTACCCAGGCTTCGCCAACCCACCACACCGACGTGACATCCTCCCCAAGCCAAAGTTCGGCTGCGTCACCTGCAAGGAGGTCCCGAAACGGCACATCGAGGTCGTACTCGCCTACGAGCCGGTCGACCATTTCAGGAATAGTGGGTGGGACATCGATCTGGCCCCAGAGGTTGGCCGGTTGCTTGAGCAACGTGAACTGGCCATCCGAGAACCAAGCCGACTCTGTGGTGCCGTCGTCATTCAGGGTCACCCAGTGGAGTTTGTCGGGCCTTCGTACTGCCAGTCGCTGGAGCAAATCAAAGTGCAGCTTCTGCCCTGTTTCTTGCACCGCTTCATAACTTACGAGTGCCTCGGCCATCAGCACCTGATGGCTTTGCATGAAGTCGATATGGCGCTGTACGATCTCGCGACCATCGGGCTCCTGCCAGTCCTCGTCTGCGAGAGCCGGTGGCGTCCAATCCATGGTCTGCTGGTCGCCTGACGGCCCACATCCGGCGGCAGCGATGATGAGGCAGGACAGGAGGGCGAGCCCACCTCTGTGTGACTTCTTCTTGAGCATGGTCATTCCCCTTCCTCGAGCAGCGCGGCACCCACTCGCCGAATGTGCACGTCCGTCACTGCCAAGCTTCCCGTATGGGATGCCAAGTTTCACCATGCGTCAGGTGAGGGTCAAGATCAGTTGGGAAACGGCCAGCGCCGGTGGGCGCTGGCCGAGATGGCCTGATACACGTGCGCTAGTGTTGGTCCGGAGCCCCGTCCACCTCCCGCAGGAACCGCAGCACCTCGGCCGCGAACCGCTCGGGCTCGGCCCAGTTCACCACGTGCCCGCCTCCCGGGACAACAGCCTTCCGCGCGTTGGGGATGCCGTAGGTCAGCACGTCGGCGACGACCCGGAAGTACGGCATCTCGTATTGCCCGTGGATCACGAGGGTGGGCGCACGGACCATGTGGAGCTCCTCAATGCGGGCTGGCTCCGTGAGATTCAACGGCGGGTCGGGATCGATCAGATCGAGGCCTGTATAGGGCTCCAGCAGCGCGCCCGCGGGCGCCGCCATCTGGTCGGGGCGATCCCCGAATGCTCGCGCTGCCCACATCCCGATGAGGGCCTTTAGCGAGTCGACTCCGTGGGTTCTCCCTATCACAACCCACTCGGGGATGGGAGGTGCCTCCTCGCCGGGCGGAAGTCCGAACCCCTCCGGAGGCCCCGCACCGAAGAGAACCAGCCCATCCACCATCTCGGAGTAGCGGAGCGCGAAGGTCAGTGCGACTCCTGTTCCCTGCGAATGTCCCATGATGTGGGCGCGTGGAATGTCGAGCGCCTCCAGCAACGCCTTCAGGTCGGCCGGATCGGCGGTGAGATCTGGCTTGCCGCTGGCCTCGCCGAATCCTCTGCGGTCGTAGCGAATGACCGCGTACTGGTGTGCCAGGTGCTCCACGTCCGTATCCCAGTACCCGCGGTGCACCGCCCACCCGTGAATCAGCACCAGCGGCTTGCCGCTTCCCGTGATCTCGTAAGGAAGCGTCACGCCGTTCACCTCGGCGATTCCGGTTTGTCCTTGGAGTATGACCGGGGGAGTCAGAAGCAGACCGCTCAGCAGCAACGGACTCGATAGCTTGATGCAGACCGTCATGGTGTGCCCTCCGAGCGCTGCGGCTCGATGACGTAGATGTCGCCCTCGTCTCTGTCGCGGGAGTACACGACGGCACTGCCGTTCGGCGCCCAGCCGCCGCTGTGCACGTGCCACACGCCGTCCCCGTGCGTGATCTGCTCGGGCTCGCCCAGCGCAGTCGGGAGCTGGCTCGGCGCTGCGGGCGCGGCGAGACGCAGCAGGTAGAGCTCCATGGTCATGTGGCTCACGGCCTCGATGAAGGTGAGTGCGCTGCCGTCGGGTGAGACGGCCACCTCGGCGACGGAGCCGGCCCGCAGCAGGACGTCCTCACCGGTCACCAGGTGTGCCGCGCGCAGCTCGACCAGGCCGGAGCCATCGGGAGCCCGGCGGGTGTAGATCACGCGCTGCCCGTCCCGGTACCAGCCGAAGCTCAGCGCGCCACGCACCAGCGAGGCACGGCGGTTCGTGCCGTCCGGATCGACGAGCCAGATCGCGTTCCCCTCCTCGGGGGCGAGGTAGCCGATCACACTGCCGTCGGGCGACCAGCGCGGCCCCCCCTGTCCCTCGGCGGAGTGATTGGACCAGGGGAGCTCGTGGTCGGTGAGTTGGCGCGTCACGCCGGTCTCAGTTTGCACCACCCACAGCCTCACCGCGCCGTCGCGGTCCGACATGAACACGATCTCCTCGCCGTCCGCGGACCAATCCGACAGCCGGTCGTTGGCGGGATCGGTCGTCAACTGCCGGTGCTGGCCCGTGGAGCGGTCGACCAGCCAGAGGTCGTAGTTCCCCGAGCGGTTGGAGTAGTACACGACCTCGTTGCCGTCCGGCGATACGCGCGCCCCGAAGTTGTCGCCCGTGTACGTGGTCAGGCGCTCGTGTTCCGCACCGGGCTGGTCGAGCGGAATCCAGTAGAGGTCGATCTGGTGACCGAACTGCAGGTACGCGATGGCGCCGTTGCGTGCCACGGTGGGCGCCCAGTCGATGCCCCCGCCGAACGTCAGCTGGCGCAGGTCCCGCGTCTCCACGTCGAGTTCCCAGATGTTGGCTGCCCCGCCCCGCACCGACGCGAACGCGAGGCGTCGATTGTCGGGGAACCAGGCTGGCATCCCGTTGATGGGCTCGCCTTCGAGCAGCATCGATGCCTCGCCGCCTTCCGCCGGGAGCAGCCACAGCACGTTGACTCCCCGCGCATGGCGTGAGTACACGATCCACTTCCCGTCGAACGACCACGAGGCGGCGAGATCCTCCGCGCCCGTGGGGGGGAACGTGATCTGCGTCTGCTCGCCCGTGGCGAGGTTCACCCTCCACAGCGCCACGTCGCCGTTGTCGTGCAGCCGCGAGAACAGTAGTTCCTGGCCGTCGGGCGACCACGGATTCGCGCCTATCCCCCAGGCCCACGCCCCCATGCGCTCCAGAAACGGCACGTGGGTCTCTGCGATCTTGTGTTCCGCCCCCCCGGTTGGTGCGATCCAGTAGACGTTGCTCCCCGTGCCCCGGTCGGAGATGAAGGCGATCTTGGAACCGTCGGGTGACCAGCGGGGATTGAGTTCGTCGGCGGGACTGTGGGCGGTGAGGTTGTGCGGATCGCCGCCTCCCACGGATAGCGTGGCCACGTCCATGTCGCCGCGACCGGTGTGCGTGAACGTGATCATGGAGCCGTCGGGAGACCAGCTCGGCGACCACTCCCAGCCGATGAAGTTGGTGAGCGGCCTGATAGTGCCAGGGGTGGTGCCGCCGGCCAAGGAACCACCCCGTGTCAGCAGAGCCCACGCCACCACGAGCGCCGCCGCGCCGAGTGGGGCGGCATAGGCGATTCGGCGCCGCCACGTCGCCGAGGCCGGGGACCGTGCAGCCGTGACAGGGGCGACCGCGGTCTCACTCGTTAGGGCCTTCGCAAACTCCTTCGGGGTCGCGAACCGGTCGGCTGGCACCTTGGCCAGGGCCTTCTCGATCGCCGCCTGCATGGGATCGGAAACGGTCGCCCTCAGCGTGCGCAGATTGGGGACCGGGTCCACCGAGTGGCGTGCCAAGATCGCGCGCGGTGTGGGTCCCGTGAACGGCGGCTCGCCTCCCAGCATCTCGTACGCGACACATCCCAGGCTGTAGAGGTCGGCGCGCCCGTCGAGGTCGTCCGTCCCGCTCGACTGCTCCGGGCTCATGTAGAAGGGCGTTCCGACGGCGAGTCCCGTTTCGGTGAGGCGGTCACCGCCCGCCGCATCCACCGCTCGGGCGATCCCGAAGTCGGCCACCACGGCGTGGCCGGCCTGGAACATGATGTTCTCGGGCTTGATGTCCCGATGGATCACCCCGAGCGAGTGCGCGTGGCTCAGGGCGTCGGCCACGTCCTCCAGGATCTGTGTCGCGTCTTCCACCGAGAGCTGCTTCTCCCGGTCCAGCCGACCCCGCAGCGACTCGCCCTCGACGTAGGGCATGACGTAGTAGAGCAAGCCGTCCGCCTCACCCGAGTCATGCAGGGACAGGATGTGTGGATGGGACAGCTGTGCGGCAATCTCGATCTCTTTGAGAAAGCGCTCCGGGCCGATGGCGTGCGCCAGGTCGGGCTCGAGCACCTTGAGGGCGACGAGGCGCCGATGCTTCAGGTCCTCGGCGAGGAAGACGATGGCCATGCCGCCACGACCGAGCTCGCGCTCGATACGGTAGCGGTCAGCAACAGCGGCTTGTAGACGGTCTTGGAGTTCGCTCACGGGCACACCGTGGAAGGAGAGCGATCGGACAAAGTACGGGTGCGATAGGGCGAGCGCCAGCATCCAAAGGCCGTTAACCAAGTTAACGGTCTGCGGAAGCGGTCGATTCCGTTAGATTCTGCGCAACCTCTCAGGGGAATGATGATGCCAAGCAGAATCCTCGGCGGCGCAGCGGCCCTGCTCCTCCTCGCGGCGTTGCCCACCGGGGCAGCGGCGCAGCAGACCCTGATCCTGGCGAACGGCGACCAACTCACGGGCGCGTTGACGAGGATCGCCGACGGCCAGTGGGTGTTCACGTACGCGGGGAAGGATCTCGCGATCGCCGCGGCCGACGTGGCTTCGTTCACGGCCCCCGACCCGGTGGGATTCCGGCTCGCCGACGGTACGCTATTGGCAGCGACGGTGACAACGGTGCCGGGCGGGCTCAGACTCCAGGCCGCCGACGGGACAAGCCGAACCGTGGCGGTCGTCGACCTCGCGGCCGCGGGCGATCCGTCCGATCTCGACGCGTTGCGCCCCATCCACGTCAGGCTATTGAGCCCGTTCTTCAAGTTCTGGCGGGTGACCACCAGCTTGGGGCTCAGCTTCAAGGACGGGAACACCGACACACGCACGGGGACGTTCTACCTGGATATGGTCCGCGCCACGGAGCTGGACCGGTTGAGCCTGACGGCGCAGCTCAGTCAGGACCACGACCGGGTGGATAGCGACGGCGATGGCCAGCGCGACTCTTTGGTCCAGACGGAAGGGAAGTACCTCGTCGGCTTGCGGTACGACGTCTACCCGATTCCCAGGGTGTACGTCTTCGGCAACACGCGGCAGTCGCGCGACCGGTTCAAGGAGATCGATCTGCGCTCGTTCTACACGGCGGGCGTGGGGTACCAGTTCTTCCAGCGGGACAACCTGGACCTGCGTAGCTCGGTGGGTGCGGGCGTCCGGTACGAGAAGTTCTTCCTGCAGCAGGGTACGGTGGACAGCTCGACCACCGTGCCAACCGGTTCGTTGGACGGCGCCCTCCGCGTCGCGTTGGGGCCGTTCGACTACGATCTGCGGGCGGTCTACGCGCCGTCGCTCGACGACATCAGCGACTACCAGGTGCTGGCGCTCACCGGCCTCACGGCGAAGGTGATCGCCGGGCTGGGCTTCCGTATTCAGCTGCTGTGGGAGTACGACAACACCCCCACGGCCGGCTCCGAGAAGAACGACACGGAGCTCACGACCGCGCTCACGTACACGCTCGGCAAGTAGGGGTCCCTCGGGCTACCTGGCTGCCATGATCTGCCTCAGGAGGCCGTACAGCCCGATCCAATCCCCACGCCACCTGCTGTAGTCCACGCGGTGCACGATCACCAAGTCGAGGTCGGTGACCACGGCGATCGTGTGTCCCGACCCTCCGAGGGCGGCGTAGAGTTCGTGACCATCCCACACCTCAGGCTTGCCGACCCACCACATGTAGCCGTAGTCAAACCAGGTGCCGGCGTCGGAATACGCGGTGGTGCTCCGCTCGACCCAGGTCTGTGGCACGATCTGCTGGTCGCGCCACCGGCCGCCCCGCAGGAACAGCAGTCCGAACCGCGCCATGTCCCGCGCCGACATGTTGAGATGGTACGCGGGATGCTCCGACAGCTCTTCCTCGTAGTGGTAGAAGCCGTCAGGGGCGGTGAAGTCCTGCATCTGGAGCGGCACGGCGAGGCGCTGCTCCAGGGCCTCGAACGTGTCCATGCCGGTGAGCTGCGTGAGGATGGTGCCGAGGGCGTTGAAGTCCCAGTTGTTGTAGTACCAGAAGGTGCCCGGCGCGTGGCTGCCCCGCTCGGGACGGGCATCCTTCATGGACTGACTCTCGGCCGCCGCCTCGTGGTACACGCCGGAGCGCGCCTGCAGCAGCATCTCGACCGTGGCCTGCTTCTCGGCGTCGGTGAGCGACGGCGGGATGTCGTCGGTCCCGAGCTGCTCCATGGTGAGCGACAGGTCGATGTCGCCCTCGTCGTGGTAGATGCCGTACAGCGCGCTCATGAAGCTCTTGCGGACCGACTGCACCACCAGCTCGCCCCTGGCGCTACCCCAGTCCAGAACGATCGCGCCGCGATCGATGATCAGCACGTTGCCGGAGCCCAGCAGCTCGGCCTGGAGCATGGCCTCCGATAGTCGAGCGCAGTCCCATCCGAGGGAAGCGGGTGAGGGCGCCACCGCCCAGGTCTCGGCTGGGTAGCCGCTGCCGTCGCCCAGGTCCGCGGGATCGACGGGGTCCGACGGCCCGCTGCAGAGCGCGGGGCCCGCGACGCTCTCTGTTCCTCCGCACGCGGCGACCCACACCAGGGCCGCACTGCCAAGGACGGGCCAAACATGCCCCGTCCAGCGCGAACGTCCTCGATGTGCTCTGAACATGGCCACTCCACCTCCACCCCTGTTCTATCAAATCTACGACGCCTGCACGCGCCAGGTTCCCGATTAGATTTGGTGAGCTACGGGAGGGGATGATGCACGGGTCATTGACGCCGCGGGTGTTCAGCTTTCTCGCGGGGCTGGGGATGATCGCGGCCTCGCTGCTCACCATCGAGCACTTCTTCGCCGCGAACTTCCCGGCCACCATCTGGGCCGGATCGTTCTGCGACATCGGCGCCTTCTTCAACTGCGACAGCTCGGCCTTCGCGGCCATCTCGGCGATCGGCGGCGTGCCCATCGGGTACTTCGGCGCCGTCACTGGTGCGTTGGTCTGCCTCGGCGTCGTATTCCCGTCGGAGGGGTTCGAGCGCACCAACAAGACGATCTCGCTGCTGAATGTCGTCGGAGTCGTGGTGCTGCTGGTCTACTCCGTGGCGGTCATGGGGAGTCTGTGCCTGCTGTGCGCCGGGTACTACCTCTGCTCGTTCGGCAGCTTCGTGCTGTTCTGGCGGTACGGGATCGACCGGGAGGCGCCCACGCTGGTGCAGCGCTGGCTGCGGCCCTCGGTGAAATATCTCGTGACGTTCGCGATCGTGACGCTGTGCGGTGCCGAAGGCATGGCGCTGTACCACCAGGCCAAGCGGGATGCCCAGTCGGGTGGCGTGGCGGCCCGCATCGTGGAGCAGTACTTCAGCCTTCCCGAGGTGGCGAACCCGAGCGTCATCTCTCCGTTCTGGTCCGTGCGCTCCACTGAACGGTTCGAGGATGCGCCGATCCGGGTCGTCGAGTTCGGCGACCTGCTCTGTTCCGACTGTCTCGTGCTGCACGAGCAGCTCGTGCGGCTCAAGCAGGAGTTCGCCGGGAAGCTGAACGTGGCGTTCCAGTTCTTCCCGCTCGACGCCCGGTGCAACGACGTCGTGGACAAGGATCTGCATCCGGGGGCATGCGACGTGTCCTATATGGCGGCGTACGATCCCGACAAGTTCCTGGCGATCCACGACGAGGTGTGGGCGAACTTCCAGGCGGCCAAGACGCCCGAGTGGCGAGCCGAGCTTGCGCGCCGCTATGAGGTGGAGGCGGCGCTCACCGACGCGGCGACCCGGGCGCTGGTCCACCAGATCATGAGCACCGGAGCGGAGTACGAGAAGACGTCCGAGCAGTTTGCCCACGGGATCCGGTCCACACCGACCATGATCATCAACAACCGCATGATCATCGGGACGTATCCCTACGAGCAGCTGCGCGCGATCTTCCAGGCGATCGTGGACGAGCAGGAGCGGGGTGAGGCCGGCTTCATCGAGAACTGGATCGAGCCGTAGGGCGTGGTCGGGGAATGCCCCGTCGCAGGTGCGGGAGCTCCGCGTCACGCCCCAGCACCAGCATGACGTCGCCCAGCTGGAATACATAGTCTGCCGTCGGCGACGCATCGAGCTGCTCCTCGCCGTCGTCGGACGTGCGCTTGACCATCAGCACGCTGACCCCGTAGTCCTGCCGGATGTTGAGTTCCCGGATCGTACGCCCGATGAACCGCGCCGGCACCCCGATCTCGGCCACCACCGTGTCGCTCGCGGCCGGCATGAGTCCCTGCGTGCCCTCCGGGGTCAGGGCCGACGCCATGCTTCCCGCCATGTCCCGCTTGAACACCTCGGTGTTGTAGCGCTCGATGACGTCCTCCGGCCAGATCACCCCGACCAGCCGTCCGTTCTCCAGCACCGGTACCTCGCCGCGGTACAGCTCGAGGTGGCGCATCACGTCGGCCAGCGAGTCGTCGGGGCGCACCTTGGGGAAGTCGCCCTCCGCCATCACGTCCTGGGCGATGATCAAGGCAGCGAGGGCCGCCGGGTCCTGCATCATCGGCCGGATCTGGTCGGCCGTGATCAGCCCTTCCAGCATGCGCTCCTCGTCGGTGACGAATACCGTCGAGCCGGGGTGGTCGATGAACTTGCCGACGAGGGCCACCAGGCCCTCACTGGGGGCAACCGTCATTACCTCGGATCGCATGATCTCCCGCACATACGCGTGCTGCAACACGTTGATCGCGCGGCCCTTCTGCATGTCCACGCCACGGCGCAGGAGCTTGAGCGTGTAGATGGACCCACGCTGCATGCGGGTGGCCAGCAGCGTGGCGATGATGCAGCTGATCATGAGCGGCAGGATGATCGTGTACGACCCGGTCAGCTCGAAGATGATGAGGATTGCCGTGATGGGCGCATGCGTTCCCGCCGCCACCACCGCTCCCATGCCCACCAGGGCGTACGCCCCCGGTGCCGCGGTGCTGGCGGGCCAAAGCGTGTGTACCACGGTGCCCGCTGCGCCACCCAGCATGGCGCCGATGAACAGGGATGGTGCGAAGATCCCTCCCGACCCACCCGAGCCGATCGTGATCGAGACCGCCACGATCTTCACCACCACCAGCAGCACCATGAACTGCCACACGAGGTTGCCGTTCAGCGCCTCGTTGATTGCCTCGTAGCCAACTCCGAAGACGTGTGGTGCCCAGATGCCGATCGCCCCGATCACCGCTCCGCCGAGCATCGCCTTGACGGCCGGGTGGACGCGGAGCTTGTCGAAGAGGTCCTCGGTGCCGTATAGGCTCCGGATGAATGCCAGCGCGACGAACCCGGCCAGAATGCCGAGGCCCGCGTAGGCGAACAGCTCGCCGGCGTGCACCAGCCGGTAGACCGGGACCTGGAACGCCGGGAAGTCGCCGAGGAAGTGCTGGCTCACCACCGTGCCGGTGACCGACGAGATGACGATGGGCGAGAACTGGCTGACCCCGAAGTCCCCCAGGATCACCTCCACGGCGAAGAGCGCGCCTGCCACGGGGGCGTTGAACGTGGCGGCAATGCCGGCGGCGGCCCCACACCCCACGAGCGTCCGCAGGCGCCGCTGATCCACCTTGAGCCACTGCCCGATGGAGGACCCGAGGGCCGATCCGATCTGCACGATCGGACCCTCGCGCCCCACCGACCCGCCGGAGCCGATCGAGATCCCCGAGGCGAACATCTTGGCGATCACCACACGGGGGCGAATGCGGCCGCCCTTGAGCGCCACCGCCTCCATCACCTCGGGCACGCCGTGTCCCTTGGCCTCGCGGGCAAAGCGGTAGATGATCCAGCCTACGATCAAGCCGCCCACCGCGGGAGCCGAGATCTTCCACCAGAAGGGGAGCGAGGAGAGGTACTCCAGCGTGTACTGGCCCTCGTGCCAGAACACCCGGTTCACCGCTTGGATGAGTAGCCGGAAGCCGACAGCGCAGAACCCGCCCAGCAGCCCGATGACGACGGCCACCAGCACCATGTAGATCTGCTCGGTCTGGCGGATGCCGTCGTGGAGGCTTCGCAGGCGCGTGGAGAGGCGTGTCACCTGCGCTGCAATCTAAGCGCTTCTCGCAGCGGCAACAGCAGAGGGGAGAGCTGGGGCGCGCTACCTACCGCACCGCGCGCGTCGCGGTCAGTTGCCCAACGGGTGCCCGGTGCTCGCCTGGAGGCGGGCCATGTCGACCTGGCCCGCGGTGAGTTGCGTGCGCTGGCCCAGTGGGCAGCCGGGTGACATGAGGTTCCCGGCGTCGGTGCAGGCGACGTGGAACAGGCTCAGGGAGTGTCCCAACTCGTGCGCCAGGATGCGCGGGCCCGAGCCGGCGAGGTCTCGCAGGCCGGTCGGGTCGACCTCGGAGCTGATCACCGCCGGGCTCACCCCGCCGCCCGAGATGTAGATCCCCCCGACCACCCCGCCGAAGTCGCGCACGAAGTACATGTCCCACCCCCCGTCGAGCAGCTGATCTGTCGGAAGCAGTGACGCGACCAGCGCCGGCGTGAGGGGAATCTCGCCCCGCACCGCCCGCGCGAAGTCCTCCCCGTTCTGTGCCTCCTCCCGTGCGATGGACTCGATCCGCCAGACGACGTCACCCTGTTGCCAGATCTGGTTGGCGCCGTCGAAAAGGGTCTGCACCTCGCTGTCGCTGAGTGAGGTGTTGAGGGACGGGACTGCACCGTCCTCGAGCGGGTGCACACGGACGGTCAGGGTGAGTTGGCCATCGGTCCCACCCTGCGGACCGGTGCCGTCGCTGCAGGCGAAGAGGAGAAGGGCCGTGAGCGCGACCGCCCAGTAGGGGAGGCGTGCGCTGCGGATCGTACTGGGAGGTAGTGGAATGCGACCCACGGCCCCGAATTCCGGTGTGTGTTGCCCTAGAGAACACGGGCGCGGCGAGGAGAGTTCCCGGCCGGAGCAGGGTGCCAAATCGGGGGTGCCTTGTGGGCACCGTTCCCCCCTTTGCATTATCACGCGTGGCCACAACGCACCAAGGGAGGGACAACGATGGAGCAGTTCATTCACGGGATGCCCAAGGCCGAGCTGCACCTCCACATCGAGGGGACCCTCGAGCCGGAGCTGATGTTCGAGATCGGGGAGCGAAACGGGGTGTCCATCCCCTTCGCCTCCGTCGAGGAGGTCCGGAAGGCCTACGAATTCACCGACCTGCAGTCGTTCCTGGACATCTATTACGCCGGCGCGAACGTCCTGTTGAAGGAGCAGGACTTCTACGACATGACGTGGGCGTACCTGCAGCGCGTGCATGCGCAGAACGTGCGGCACGTGGAGATCTTCTTCGATCCCCAGACACATACCGACCGGGGCGTATCCTTCGAGACCGTGATCACCGGGATCCACCGGGCCCTCGAGGACGCCGAGCAGCAGCTGGGCATTTCCAACAAGCTCATCATGTGCTTCCTGCGCCACCTCAGCGGGGAAGCCGCGCTGGAGACGCTGGAGCAGGCGTTGCCCTTCAAGGACTGGATCATTGGTGTGGGGCTCGACTCTTCCGAGATGGGCCACCCACCGCAGAAGTTCACCGCGGCGTTCGATCGGGCACGGGCCGAAGGCCTCCTCACCGTGGCGCACGCCGGGGAGGAGGGTCCCCCCGAGTACATCTGGGAGGCGCTGGACCTGCTCCACGCGAAGCGCATCGATCACGGGGTGCGGTGTGTCGAGGACGAGGAACTGGTGGAGCGGCTGCGCAGCGAGCAGATCCCGCTCACGGTATGCCCGCTCTCGAACGTGAAGCTCTGCGTGTACGACCGCATGGCGGACCACAGCCTCAAGCGACTGCTGGATGCCGGACTCTGCGCTACCGTGAACTCCGACGATCCCGCCTACTTCGGCGGGTACATGAGTGAGAACTTCCTCGCGGCGCAGCAGGGGCTCGAGCTGACCCGCGACGAGGTCGTGCGACTGGTGCGCAACTCCTTCGAGGCGACGTTCCTCGATCGGTCGCGCAAGGATGCGTTGATGAAGGAGCTGGACGAGTACGTCGCGACCGCGGCGTAGTGCGACGCGTCAGCGTCCATGCTGAGTCCTGGCCGATCCGGGGGGTGTTCCGCATCTCCCGGGGCGCCCGGACCAAGGCCGAAGTGGTCGTCGTCGAGGTGACCGACGGCGACCACACGGGGCGCGGGGAGTGCGTCCCCTACCCGCACTACGGGGAGACGGTGGCCGGCGTCGTGGCCCAGGTCCAGGGGGTCGCCGATCCGGTGGCGGCGGGTCTCACCCGCGAGCAGCTGCTGGAGGCGCTGCTGCCTGGCGCTGCCCGCAACGCCGTGGATTGTGCCCTGTGGGACCTGGAGGCGAAGCAGCTGGGACGGCGCGTGTGGCAACTTGCCGACGTGCCGGAACCCGGTCCCCTCACCACGGCCTACACCATTAGCCTGGACGAGCCGTACAAGATGGCCGAGGCCGCCCGGGCCCAGGCACATCGTCCTCTCCTCAAGATCAAGCTCACCGGCGCCGACGACCTTGCGCGCTTGACGGCAGTGCGAGGCGCCGCTCCCGACCCTCGGATCATCGCCGATGCCAACGAGGCTTGGACGCCGGAGGTGTTCCGCGAGGTCGCACCGGAGCTGGCGGCGCTCGGGGTGGAGATGGTGGAGCAGCCGTTTGCCGCGTCCGAAGACAGTGTGCTGGCCGAGCTCGAGCATCCCGTGCCGATCTGCGCCGACGAGTCGTGCCACACGAGTCGGGACGTGGCCGCCGTCTCGGATCGGTACGAACTTGTCAACGTGAAGCTCGACAAGACGGGTGGGCTCACCGAGGCGCTGCGATTGGTGACGGCGGCGCAGGAGGCGGGCGTGGAGGTGATGGTGGGCTGCATGGTGGGGACGTCCCTTGGGGTGGCGCCCGCCACGCTCCTGGGTTGGGCCGCGCGCTACGTCGATCTGGATGCGCCCTTGCTGTTGGCGGAAGACCGGCCGGGTGGGCTTGAGTTCGAGGGAAGTGTGCTGCAGCCGCCGGGACCCGAGTGCTGGGGCTGAGCCTGCGAGGCTAGATCTCCCGGGCGACGACCCGCCGCAGTGTGGCCTCGTCCACGTTCCCACCCGTGAGAATCACCGCCACGCGCTTGCCGGCGAGCTCCTCACGCAGCTTCAGCAGCCCGGCCAGGCCCGCGGCGCCGGCGGGCTCCACCAGGTTGTGCGTGGTGCGCATGACCAGGCGCATCGCCTCGGCGATCTCCCCGTCGCTCACCGTCACGAAGCCGGCGAGTCCCTCGCACAGCGTCGGCAGGGTCATCTCGTACGACGAGCGCGTGGCGATTCCGTCGGCAAAGGTGTCGGCTGCCGGTGTGGCAACCGGCCGGCCGGCCTTCCACGACTGGTAGATCGCCGCGGCACCTTCGGCCTGCACCGCGTAGACCTTCGCCTCGGGCCGCAGCCCCCGCAGCACGGCGAGGGCTCCCACGGTCTGCGAGCCGCCGCCCACCGCGATCACCATGGCATCGAGCGCCGCGTCCTGATCCAGCAGCTCTAGGGTGATCGTGCCCGCGCCCGCCAGCACGTACGGGTTGTTGGTGGAGTGCACTAGGGTGAGCCCGCGCTCCCGGACGGCCTCCTCGACGGCGGCGAGCGCCTCGTCGTAGTCGCGTCCCACCTCGACGAGCTCCGCCCCGTACCCCCGCATCGCCTCGTTCTTCTCCGGGTTGTTGCCGTGCGGCACGAAGATCGTGACCGGCGCGCCGAGTAGCGCGCCGGCCCAGGCGATCCCCTGTCCGTGGTTGCCGCGGGTGGCCCCGGTGATGCCGCGGCCGCGCTCCGCGTCGGACAGGGCCGTGACGGCGGAGAGGCCGTTGCGGGCCTTGAACGAGTTCGTGGGGTTGTGGTTCTCGTGTTTCACCAGAACGCGGATGCCGTGTCCCACCGCCTCGTTGAGAGCGGCGTACTCGCGGGCGGCGGTCGGCACGAGGTGCCCCGCGATCCGCTCGCGCGCGGCGCGAACGTCGGCCAGCGTGATGGGCCAGGCGTTCGTCATCGTTGACTCATGCGCGTGAGAACTCCGCTTCGTCGATCGCTGCCAACTCGTCGGCCGAGAGCCGAACCTCGGCCGCGGTATGGGAGTCGAGGGCGTGCTCCACGGTGCGGGCCCCAGGGATGGGGATCACGCTGTCGGCCTGCGCCATCACCCAGGCGATCACGACCGCGTGGGGGGAGATGGCGTGTCGCTCGGCGATGGGGTGCAGCGTGGGGTGGTTGGGCAGCTTCTTGTTGAGGCGTCCGCCGCCCACCGGACTGTAGGCCAGGAACCCGATGCCGCGGTGCGCGCAGTAGCGCGCGACCCCCGTCTCCAGAGCCTCGCGGAAGAACGGATTCAGTCGGTTCTGCACCGTCTCGACGTGGACGAGCTGCTCGGCCTCCTGGATCTCCTCCACCGACACGTTCGACAGGCCGATCCAACGGATCTTCCCCTCCTGCTGCAGCTCGGCCAGGGCGGCCACGCTGTCGTCAAACGGCACGCGCGGATCGGGGGCATGCAGCTGGTACAGGTCGATCTGGTTCACGCCGAGTGCCTTCAGTGAGCGCTCGCACGCTTGTTTCAGCTGTGCGGGGTGGGCATCCTGCTCCCAGCGTCCCCCGGGGCGGGTCAGGCCGCCCTTGGTGGCAATCACCATATGCTCCCGCGCGCCGGGCCACGTCGCCACGGCCTTCGCCACGAGACGCTCGTTGTGGCCGATGTCGTCGTGGTCCAGGCAGTACACGTCGGCGGTGTCGATCAGCGTGACCCGCGCGTCGAGCACGGCGTGGATGACGCGAATCGCCTCGCGCTCGTCCGACGGCCTTCCCTGGATCGAGAGCGGCATGCCGCCGAAGCCGATCTCCGAGACCTTGGGTGCGCTGAGCCCAAGTGGGCGCGTCTGCATGGTCGATCCCTCGTTCAGGACCGGAGCGGAGCGACTGCGCCCCGGTGTCCCGCACACAGGGCCCCGCTGCGCGGCGCCGGCCGAGCGGCACGCAGCGGGGCAGTGATGTGGCGAATCGCTGGACGCCGGACCTACCGGTGCCGGCGCATGTCCTCCGCCATCTGCTTGATCGTCGCCAGGCTTCGCACCATCTCACTCCACCCGTACCATAGCGCGTAGTCCGGGTTGGCGTGGAAGGTGCCCTGGAACGCCCGCATGCGGTGCTCCAGGTGCATGACGAACAGCTCCTGCTCGATGGGCGTCGGGGCGTCGTGGAACGTCAGCAGATCCGGGAAGGCGTAGCTGTAGCTCTCGGGCTTCTCGAGCGTGCCGTCCTCGTACAGGCCGGCCACCACGTGGATCGCCTCGGCCAGCAGGCGATCGGCCTCCCGAATCATGTCGTCGCCCTTCTGCAGCTCGGCCCTGGCGAAGTTCTCCGAGTGGCAGCGGCTGCACACCTGGATCATCGCCTGCCGTTCCTTCTCCCACGCCTCCTGGGTGAGCCGCGCGACGTCCGCCGCCCGCACCAACTCGAGCCGGGCCGTGGGCTGACCCGCAGGGTCCAGCACCCCCAGCGCCTGGAGAATGGTCGCCTGGTCGGCAGCCCATTGCTCGTCTTCCGGCAGGGGGAGGCGTACCGCCAGGAAGCCCCACGCCGTTCGCACCTCGTGGTTGCCAGCCACCATGTGGCAGGTCTGGCACGTCGGCGCCGCGGCATTCTCGGGCAACACGCCGTTCTGCTTCAGCAGGAACCGCACGCCGTGCTTGGACGCCGAGTACATCTCCCACTGTGGGTGATCGAACCCCATGTGACAGGTCTGGCACGCCTGCGGCTGCTGGGCTTCCTCGACCGAGAAGAGGTGTCGCGTGTGGCAGGCATCGCACGACGCCACCCCGTAGCCGGCACCCTGCTCCTTGAGGGCGGCGATTTCCTCCTCGCTCTTGAGGCCGATCTTATGGCATCCGCCGCACCCCTTCATGCCCTCGGTGAGGGCCATGGGCAGGGCGTGCGTCGTGGGCATGGCGTTCATCGCCGCCCAGGCGGCCGCGTGCTTGCCGCGCGAGAACTCCTCCACCCGATTGGCATGGCAGGTCCCGCACGTATTCGGCGTGGGGAGCGACACCTTGTCGAAATCGTACTGTGTGGTGTGGTCGGTGCCGTGGCACACGCCGCAAGTGATCCCGTTCTGCCCGTGCTTGCTCATCTGCCAATCGGTCACGACCCTGGGGGTCACCCGTGTGTGACAGTCGAGGCAGTTGGCGCTCTGGGCTCGTGCATAGGACGGAACTGCGAGGGCCACCACCACCAGAAGGAGGGCCGAGACTGCGATGAGTCTCCGCATTTCACCACCTCCCACCATTGTCTGAACAGTCTCAGTGAGGACAGCTCGAGAATGCGCGCCCGGCCGGGTGTTGTCAACGCGGACGGAGCGTGCACGCGGGACCCCTGGCACAGCGGCCCGTGACGGCGCAGATTGACGATCCCCGCGACAAGAATGAGGGAACCGTGAGATCACGCATCGGCATTACCCTGGGCCTCTGCACGCTCGTCGCCTCGACCCTGCTGGCCCACGATCTGTTTCTCAAGCTCGAGAGCTACTTCGTCGAGCCCGATACGGCGATCGAGATCCTCGTCCTGAACGGCACGTTCAGCCAGAGCGAGAATGCGGTTACCGCAGACCGTGTGTTCGACATCTCGCTCGTCGCGCCGTCGGGAACCACGCATCTCGACACCGCCGCGTGGCGGGTACGGGGAGACTCCACCTGGCTGCGCCTGCGGGCCGGTGAGCCCGGCACGTACGTAGTGGGGGCCGCGATCCTGCCGCGAGAGCTCACGCTCGAGGCGGAGGACTTCAACGAGTACCTCGAGCACGACGGCATTCCCGACATCCTGGCGTATCGCACGGAGCGAGGTGAGTTGGGGAAGCCCGCTACGGAGCGGTACTCAAAGCACGTGAAGGCCGTGTTCCAGGTGGGCTCCGAGCGCTCTGAAGGCTTTGCCACGGTACTGGGGTATCCCGCCGAGGTCGTTCCGCTGGCCAACCCCTATGAGCTTTCCGTGGGGAGCGTGCTGCGGGTACGGTGCCTGGTGGACCGCCATCCCGTGGCCGATCAGACAGTGCTGTGGGGAGGGGAGGGCACGGACGGCACGATTGGGGAGCGCCGCGCCAGGACCGACCAGGACGGCATCGCCGAGGTGACGATCGACGCCCCGGGCAAGTGGTACGTGAAGTTCATCAACATGGTCCCTGCGCCGGAGCCCAAGCTGGACTACGTCTCCCGCTGGGCGACGCTCACCTTCCAGGTTCGCTGATCGGTCCTGTCGCCAATCCGGTACGCGGCCGTTGCGCAATCGTCATGCGGGCGGCACCATTACCTGACTAGTGTGTCTTCTGGGGCACCCGACCCTTGGGTTGGGTGCCCAAGTGTCCAGTAGTGCGAGGCAAGTGGTTGTCCTATAATGAATTACGAGCATGAAGCCTGATCCTGCGAAGTCCCATGCCTGAGCCGACCGGGAATGGTCCGCGGCCCCGCCTCGCTGCCATCGACGTCGGAACGAACTCCATCCGCTTCGTGGTGGCTGAGGTGGAGCCGGACGGCAACTACCGCGTCCTCGACGAAGAACGGGACATGACGCGGCTGGGGCGCGGTCTGTACGAGACGGGCCGCATTGGCCGCGGGCCGACGGAGCGGTCGCTCGAGGCGCTCGCCAAGATGCGGGCGATCGCCGATGGGTTCGGCGTGCAGGAGCTGCGGGTGGTGGCCACCAGTGCCGTGCGCGAGGCCGCCAATGGCCGAGAGTTCCGGCGCGAGGCCGCGCGCCGCTGCAAAGTGAACATCGACGTAATCTCCCCCGACGAGGAAGCGCAGCTCGCCTTCAAGAGCGTGATGCGCCACTTCGCGTTGGAGGAGCGATCCTTCGCCGTGGTGGATATCGGGGGCGGCAGCGTGGAGGTGATTCTGGCCGCCGGCGGCATGGTGAACCAGGTGCATTCGCTCCCGCTGGGAGCGGTGCGCCTCACCGAGTGCTACGTGAAGAGCGATCCGCTCAAGCCAAAACACTGGAGCAAGCTGCGGCGCGCAATCGACAAGTCTATCAAGGCCGAGATCGGGCGGCCCCCATTCGCCACCGAGGTGATGGTCGGGAGTGGCGGCACCTTCACTAACCTGGGCGAGATGGTGCAGTGCGAGCGGGACGGTCGGGCCAGCCAGGTGCGCAACTACGCCATCACGCGGGCCGACTTGAAGCGGCTGCTCGACCGCCTGCGCGAGACGCCGCTGGGATCCCGGAGGAAGCTGTGTGGCCTCAACCCCAAGCGGGCCGACATCATCGTGGCCGGCGCGGCGTCCATCGCCCGCCTGGCGAAGCATTTGGGCACGCAGCAGATCCTCATCAACGATCGGGGGATTCGCGACGGACTCGTGGTCTCGATGGTCGAGGATCTGGGGACCGCCGGGGCGGCCTCGGCGGCGCCAGTGCAGGATCGCATGGCGTGGGTGCGGGAGTTCGCCCGCAAGTGCCGCTCCAACGATCGCCACTGCAATCACGTGAGCCACCTCGCACTGCAGATCTTCGACGAGGTGCAGCAGCCGTTCGAGTTGCCCTCGGCGGGCCGCGACATCCTGCAGGCTGCCGCGCTGTTGCACGACGTGGGCTACCTGATCAATCACGCCGGGCACCACAAGCACGCCTACCATCTCATCATGCACGGCGACCTGCGCGGCTTCTCGCCGGGAGAAGTAGAGCTCATCGCCAACGTGGCGCGCTACCACCGGCGGGCGTTCCCCAAGAGGAAGCACGCCGACTACCGACGCCTCGAGCGGTCCGACCAGATCCTGGTGGAACAGCTCAGCGCGATCCTGCGGGTGGCGGATGGCCTCGATCGCACCCACGGCCAGGCGGTGACCGGTGTGCGCTGCGAGGTGAAGGACGACCGCGTCCTGATGTCCCTCCAGGCGCCGCGCAATCCCGGTGTGGACCTTGCCGACGCACAGCGCAAGGGCACGCTGTTGGAGAAGGCGTTTGACGTGCGGTTGAGTTTGGAGTGGTCACGGAGTCGAGCCCGCGCGGCACGGAGCTCCTAGATGGCGAAGCGTCCGAAGCCTCAGCATTCGTCCGGGCACTACATCAACCGGGAAACGAGTTGGCTCGAGTTCAACGGTCGGGTGCTGGAGGAGGCAGGCGACCGCTCCAATCCTCTGCTCGAACGGCTCAAGTTCCTGGCGATCTTCGGCTCGAACCTGGACGAGTTCTTCGAGATTCGCATGGCGGGCCTGCAGCAGCAGGTGGATGCCGGCGTGGAGCCACAGGACTATGGCGCGGACGG
This sequence comes from Gemmatimonadota bacterium, assembly GCA_039592335.1. GTDB lineage: Bacteria > Gemmatimonadota > Gemmatimonadetes > Gemmatimonadales > GWC2-71-9 > WVYX01. The sequence goes on from JBDHBX010000006.1 coordinate 80,965, forward strand.
CCTCGGGCCCCGGGAGCAGCTCGCGGCTGCCGAGGCTCGGGTCCGCGACTTCGTGAGTGAGCAGTACCGTCTGTTCAACGAGGACGTCATCCCGGCCCTGGCCGACGTTGGCATGGCGAGGGTGTGCTACGACGACCTCACGGCCGCCGAGCGGTTGGCGACGGAGTCGCTGTTCCAGGGGAGCGTGTATCCCGTGCTGACGCCCCTGGCGGTGGATCCGGGGCACCCCTTCCCGCACGTCCATCACAAGAGCCTCAACATCATTCTCCGCGTGGAGTCGGAGCGCGACGACCAGCGGCACGTGGCGGTGGTGCAGGTGCCGTCGGTGCTCGACCGCGCGGTGATCGTCACCCGCGACGACAGGCGACTGCGGTACGTGCTGCTGGAGGACATCATCCTGCGCCATCTGGGTGACCTGTTCGGCGGCTTCCGGGTGCTGGATCACGTCATCTTCCGCGTCACGCGCAACGCCGACCTGAGGATTCAGGAGGAGCAGGCGGAGGACCTGCTCGAGACCATCGAGGAAAGCCTGCGTCAGCGGGTCCGCTCCGACCCAGTGCGTCTCGAGGTGGAAGCCGATGCCGACGAGTCGCTGGTCGAGGTGTTGACCGGCGCGCACGAGCTCGAGGCGTGCGACGTGTACCGCGTGAACGGCCCTCTCGATCTCTCGGGGATGATGCGCCTCAGCCGGGTGAGCGGATTCGACCAGCACAAGGATGAGCCGCTGGTGCCGCGGGTCGCACCAGCCTTCGCCAACGCCGACGACCTGTTCGAGGTCATCCGCGAGCAGGACGTGCTGGTGCACCACCCCTACGAGTCGTTCGGCTCCGTCGTGGAGTTCATCGAGCAGGCAGCGGACGACCCCGACGTGCTCGCGATCAAGCAGACGCTGTACCGCACCAGCGTGCCCAGCGCCATCATCTCCGCGCTCGGGCGGGCGGCACAGAACGGCAAGCAGGTGACCGCGCTGGTGGAGCTCAAGGCCCGCGCCGACGAGCAGAACAACATCCTGTGGGCCCGCCAGCTCGAGGAAGCGGGAGTGCACGTGGTCTACGGCGTGGTGGGACTGAAGACGCACTGCAAGGCTGCCCTCGTGGTGCGACGCGAGCAGGAGGGAATCCGCCGCTACCTGCACTTGGCGACCGGCAACTACAACCAGGTCACAGCGCGGGTGTACACCGACCTCGGGCTATTCACGGCGAACGAGGAACTGGGCGACGACGCCACCGCGCTATTCAACCTGCTCACGGGCTACTCGCGTGGGCACGACTGGCAGGGCCTGCTGGTCGCGCCGGATGAGCTGCGGGAGCAGATCGTCGGGTTGATCGAGCGCGAGCGGCGCCACGCGGCGGAAGGCCTCCCGGCACGGATCATCGTGAAGATGAACGCGCTGGTGGAGCACTCGGTGATCGACGCGCTGTATGAGGCGTCCCAGGCGGGGGTGAAGATAGATCTCATCATCCGGGGTATCTGCTGTCTGCGCCCGGGGATGCCAGGTGTCTCCGAGAACATCCGGGTCATCAGCATCGTGGACAAGTTCCTGGAGCACTCCCGCGTGTTCTACTTCGAGAACGCGGGCTCGTCCGATCTGTTTCTCGGCAGTGCCGACTGGATGCCGCGCAACTTCTTCCGCCGTATCGAGGTCATGTTCCCGGTGCTCGATCCCGGGCTCAAGGCGCGCATCGTGAACGAGGTGCTGGAAACCGGGTTGGCCGACAACGTCAAAGCCCGGATCCTGTGCTCCGACGGGAGCTACCGGCGCCGCCCGGGGGCCGAGGACGAGCCCGAGGTGCGGTCCCAGGTGACTCTCCAGGGGCTCGCCCGGGAGGCCGCGCTGGTGAGCGGAGAGTTCCGGCTCCCGATCCCGTCCACCACGCGGCGCCGGCCATCCGGCCCCGATCGCGCCGCGACCCCAGCCTAATCTGCAGGAGGAGCCATGCGACTCCTCATCGTGCGGCATGCCATCGCCGAGGACCGCGTCGCCTTTGCGGCGACGGGCAAGGACGACGATGAGCGTCCCCTCACCGAAGAAGGCCGCCGCCGCATGGAACAGGGAGCGCGCGGCCTCAAGCAGCTCGTTCCCGTGCTCGATCTCGTGGCGACCAGTCCGCTGGTGCGCGCCGCACAGACAGCCGAGATCCTGGCCGCCGCGTATGATGGCGTGGCAGTCGAGCAGGTCCCGGCGCTGGCCGCGGGCGGGGATTCGGGGCCCGTGATCCAGTGGCTGCGCGGCCGGCGCGCGGGCGACTCGGTTGCCATCGTGGGCCACGAACCCGACTGCTCCGCTCTCGTGTCGCACCTGCTGACCGGTGCCGACGATTCCTTCGTGCAGCTCAAGAAGGGATCGGTGTGCCTGTTGGAGTTTGCCGACCGACCGGCGGCGGGCGAGGGCCTGTTGCGATGGGCGCTCGCGCCGAAGCAGCTCCGCCTCCTCGGGGGCGGCACTGTCTGAGTACCCCCGCGGCCTGCTCGGTCGCCCGGTCGCTGCGGCCATGGACGGCATTGGTGGCGTGCTGCTGGATGCCGCCGGCGCCGCCCAGGGGCGGCTGGCCGATCCAGTGGACGAGGAGGCGCTGCATGACTTCCGAGTGGCGCTGCGCCGACTGCGCAGTATCGAGCGGGCCTTCCGCAGTCAGCTCGACGACCTGATGGCGAAGAAGCTGCGGCGGCGCGTGCGCGACCTAGCGCGAGCGACCAACGGTGCCCGCGATGCGGAGGTGCAGCTCGCCTGGGTGCGGGGGCAGCGCAAGGGCCTGGACCGGGAGCAGCGGGTCGGATTCACCTGGTTCTTGAAGCGGCTGGAAGAGCGGCGCGATCGGGAGTACGAAGCCAGCTTCCGCGCCATCGACGCGGAGTTCCCCGGTGTCGACCGCTGCGTGCGCAAGTGGCTTCGCAGTGGCCGGGGGACCGACGCTCCGGAGGGCGCCACCTTCGCGACGGCGCTGGGCGAGCTGATCGAGGAGCACCTCGAGGCGCTGGAAGGCAAGCTGGACGCGATCCATGCCCCGGAGGACGAGACAGCCGTGCATCAGGCCCGCATCGCGGCCAAGCGATTGCGTTACCTGTCGGAGCTGATCGCGGCGGAGATCGGCGCCGCCGAAGAGGCGGTCACCCGGCTCAAGGGACTGCAGGATGTGCTGGGCGAGCTGCACGATCGGCAGGTGCTGGATCATGAGCTCACCGTTGCTCTCGAGGCTGCGGCCGCTGATCATGTGCGCCGGCTGCGCGAGCTCGAGCTGCAACAGGCGAGTAAGAAGAAGGTGGAGGCCGCCGAGCGACGCAACGCCGCCCCCGGCGTGCTGACACTCGCCCGCGCGGGGAGGGAGGTCCAGCGCGAGCTCTACCGGACGTTCGCGGCCGAGTGGCGCAACGGCGGGCTCACCGGCCTCCGCACCGTGCTCGACGCCGTCCTGGACGTGCTCCGGGCCTACCGGGCCGGCGTGCCCGTGGAGGTGGAGCGGAAGTACCTGTTGTCTGGTCTGCCGAAGAAGGTGCGCGACGCCCCGTCGGTGACCGTCGAGCAAGGGTGGTTGCCCGGGGAGCGGCTGCAGGAGCGGCTGCGCCACGTCTCGGGCGACGACGGCGACCGGTACTTTCGCACGGTGAAGCTGGGCCGGGGTCTCACGCGCATCGAGCTGGAGGAGGAGGCCTCAGCGGAGTTGTTCGAAAGACTCTGGGCGCTCACCGAGGGGCGCCGGCTGCGCAAGCGGCGCTACTACCTGCCGGACGGCGATCTCAGGTGGGAGGTGGACGAGTTCCTCGACCGGGAGTTGGTGCTGGCCGAGGTGGAGCTGGCCGATCCGGCGCTGACCGTGGCCCCGCCGGCATGGCTCGCGTCCCTGGTCGTGCGGGAAGTGACCGGAGAGCCGGAGTACCTGAACGTCAACCTGGGGCGATGAGCTAGCCCGCTACCAACCGCGCCAGGAACTCCTCCTGCGCGCTCAGCGCCTCAACCCCCCCCGCCGTGCGCTGCACGTACGTCCCGTCCTGCTGCATCTCCCACGCCTTGGGATCGGTCACCTCGATCTCCAGGATCTCGTCCAGCCGCGTTTGGATTGCGGGCTCCAGCACCGGCGTCACCACCTCGACCCGCCGGCGCAGATTCCGCCCCCGCCAGTCCGCGGAGCCGATGTAGAACTCGGGCGAGCCTGCGTTCGCGAACACGTAGATCCGGCCGTGCTCCAGGAACCGGCCCACCGCGCTCACCACCCGGATGTTGTCCGACAGGCCGGGCACCCCCGGCCGCACGCAGCAGATTCCGCGGACCACGAGATCGATCTTCACGCCGGCCTTGGAGGCGTTGTACAAGGCCTCGATCACCTCGCTGTCGGACAGGCCGTTCAGCTTGGCCCGGATGTAACCCTGACCGCCCGCCGCCGCATGCTCCGTCTCGCGTGTGATCAACTCGTGGAACCCGGTCAGCATGTAGGTGGGGGCCACGATCAGCTTGCGGAAGTCGGCCGCGGGCGGTCGGGAGGAGCCGGTGAGCTCGTTGAACAGGACGCCCGCATCGGTGCAGAGGTCCTCGTTGGCCGTGAGCAGATCGAAGTCGGTGTACTGCCGCGCCGTGGACGCGTTGTAGTTGCCCGTCCCGATGTGCACGTAGCGCTTCAGGGCATCGCCCTTGCGGCGCACCACGAGGGCGAACTTCGCGTGCGTCTTGTGCTTGACGAGCCCGGTGACCGTGTGGATGCCGCTGCGCTCGAGTTGCTTCGCCCAGAAGATGTTCAGCTCCTCATCGAAGCGCGCCTTGACCTCCACGAAGACGGAAATGTCCATCCCGGCCGCGGCGGCCTTCTTGAGCGCGTCGCTGAGCCGCGACGGTCCGCCCGGCCGGTACAGCGTGAGCTTGATGGAAACGACGTCGGGATCCTCGGCCGCCTCGCAGAGGAAGCGCTCGACCGTCTCCTCGTACGACTCGTAGGGGCGGTGCACCAGTACGTCGCGCTCGTCCAGCACGTCGAACACCGACCGATCGGGCTCCATCGGCACGGTGGGTGTGAACACCGGGTACTCGTGCTCGGGGAGCGGCAGCTCGGCCAGCTCGCTCACGGCTCCCAGATCGATGAGGCCGTCCAGCTCGTAGATATCCGAGGGGTCGAGCGGCACTCCCTGGCCCGACTCCTCCCGCCGCAGGTGGCTGAGGAGCAGGTCGCGCACCGGGAAGGGCATCGAGCGCTCCACCTCGATGCGCACGACCGCCCCCTGCGGCCGGCGCTTCACCTCGTCCTCGATGACCTCGAGGAAGGTCTCGGCCGTGGCGGTGCCGAACGTGACTTCGGCGCTGCGCGTGAGCCGGAAGGGAGCGACCTCGAGCACCTCCCGGTTCGGGTAGAGGGTGTCGATGTGTGCCCGAATGAGCTCCTCGATGGTTACGAAATCGTTCGTCTCCGGGAGCTGTACGAAGCGGGGTAGGGCATCGGCTACATCGAGCACCACGAAGTGGTCGCGCCCGGTGCGCTGGTCGCGCACGACCACCGCGAGGGAAAGGAGAAACTCCTCCACGTAGGGCAGCGGATGTCCCGGCGTGGTCGTGATGGCCTTCGGCGTGAGCAGCGGGAAGACCCGCTCGTCGAAGTAGCTCTTGAGATACTCCTGGGCCTCTTGGTCGAGTTGGTCGTACTCCAGAATCCGGACGCCGCTGGGCTCGAGCCCCCGCGCGCGCAGCTCGTCGAAGCAGCGGTACTGCCGCCGTACGAGGGCGTGCATCCGTGTGGTGATGGCGTTGAGCAGCTCCTTTGGGGTACGCCCGTCGATCGTCTTCTTGGTAACGCCTTCGGCAACCGCCTGCTTGAGGCCGCCCACCTTGATCATGAAGAACTCGTCGATGTTGCGACCAAAGATCGACAGGAAGCGCAGACGCGCGAGGAGCGGTACGGCCGGATCCTCCGCCAGCGCCAGCACCCGGCCCTGGAACTCCAGTAGGCTGAGCTCGGGATTGATCGTCGCCGCCACCGGCTGCTCGACCTCTTCGGTCTCGGGGATGCCGAGCAGCGCCTTGGCGTCGAGGAACACGGAGCCGCGCTTGCGCCTCGGGAGTGCCGGCGCCTCCCCGGTCGCGGTGCCCTTCTTGAGCTTGGGGGCCGGGGCCGCCACCGCCTCCTGGGCGTAGATGTCGCCCACATTGAAGCGCCACATGTAGAGGGAAACGATGTTAAACAAGAGGGATACCACGAAGGCGACCGCGAGCGCCTGAATCCCCGCCGCGAGCCCCACCGAGATCGCCAGGAAGATGTACACCGCGTCCTTGGTGTCCTGCAGCGTGTGGCGAAACCGCACGGCGGCGACGATCCCCGCGAGGCTGAACGCCAGGGCGATGGAGTCCTGCACGATGATCACGATGCCCGTCACCGCGATCGGGAGCATGATGATCGTGTGCACCATCGACTGGTCGTAGCGTACCTCGCGCTTGGTCGTGATGTAGACCTTGGCAATGGGGATCGCGAGCAGCAGTGCGCCGAGGATGGCGATGAAGGTGCGGAGCGCCGGGTAGGGCCGCGCCAGAAAGCCGCCAGCCTCCTCCGTCCCGAGCTGTGCCTCGGGCTGCAGCTCGGGCGGGATGTCTGTCGCCCCTGGCACATTGTACCCTAGCAGTTCGCGGGCGCGCTCCATCGAGAACGCGCTCTGCAGCAGCGGCAGCAGCTTGACGAGAAGAACGAGGGCCACGGCCAGCAGGAAGTAGTACCCCACGGTCCGGACGATGGGAGACTGGAAGAACCGGCGGATCATGTCAGCTTACGGCGCTCCGGTGGCAGTCGGCGTCAGGCACACTACGGGGTCGCAGGCGCCCACCAAACTATGACCCGCTAGGGGGTGCCGCCAGAGGGAGGGGGAACGAGAGAGGGGAGCCGAAGCTCCCCTCTGGTGTGGCTACGGGCGCCGGGGCCGGGGCCGGGTCCGCGGCGCCGAGGGCCGCGATGGTGCGGCGCGCGGCCGCGGCGGGCTCGACCGCACCTGCGGGCGCGGGCTCGACGGCCTGCTCGACGGGCGCGCCTGCGGCTGCGACGGGCGCCGCGTCGGCTGCGAGCGGATCTGCGTCGGGCTGGGTCGCGGCGTGGACGGGGTCGGTGACACCCGCCGTTCCAGCGTCGGTCGTCCCGGCGTAGCCCTACTGGGGGCCGCTCCGGCTCGTGGTGCCGAGCGCTGCGGACTCGTGATCTGTCGCAGCGTGCTGCGCAGTGAGTTCTTGCTCTCCGTCGGCGGCTGCGCGGTGGGACGCCGCGGGCTCACGTTCCGTTGCTGCAGTGTCTGGCGCGTCCCGGTCCTTCCGCCGGCTCCCGACGCGGCCGCCGAGCCCGAGCCCGTTTGCCGGCGCTGCGACACCGACCGTCCGCTGGCACCCTCGGTGCCGGACCGCGGCTGCGCGGTGCGCGTGGCGCGCTCTCCCTCTGGGGTGCGCGGCTGCAGGTTGGGCGGCTGTTGCACGCGTCGGCCTGTGTTCTGCGTGGCGTCCGAGTCCGGCGACCGATCCTGCATGCGCACCGTGCGCCGTCCGTCGGTCATGCCCCAGCCTTCGGGCTGCACCTGCCGGTCGGTCGTATTGGACGTGGGCGCGCTGCGCCGCTCGATGCTCGGTCGCCCCGTGGTGCTGGCCCGGCCGGTGCCGGCGGCTCCCGATGTCGGGGCGACACGCCGGCCCGCCGTCTGGGCGCTTGTTCCCGTCACGCGCCGGGCACCGCTCTGCACCGTGGCCGGTGCGGTGCGCCGCGAAGCCGTTCCCACATACCGGCTGTAGGATGCGAACTGGCCGCTCGTGGTGGCGCGGCGGCTGCGCTGCCATGTGGTGATGCCGCCGTTCGCCAACCCCGCCCGGTTGCTCCCCTTGAACGTGTAGCGCGGCAGTACGTAGGCACCCACACCGTAGTTGTAGTACGAGTTACCGTAGTAGCCGCCGCCGTAGTACGGATAGCCCCCGGCGTGATAGTACGGGCCGCGATAGTAGCAGCACCCGTAGTACGGGTAGTAGCCGTAGTGGTGCGGCCAGTAGTACGGACGGTACCAGGAGTACGGGTAGTAGCCGTACCCGTAGTAGGGGTAACCCCAGCCCCAGCCGATCCCGATGCTTCCCCATCCCCACCCGATGCCGAAGCCGAAGTACGGCCCGCCGTACCAGCCGCCGTACCCGTAGTAGGGATAGCCGTAGCCGTAGCCGAAACCGGCACCCACATACACCGTCCCGCCTCCGCCTGAGCTCGCCGTCTGCTCTGCGACGGCGTAGTGCGTCAGGTCGTAGTCAAAGCGCGAGACATCACCGGCCATTTGGTGGACCAGTGCGGTGAGCTCCGCTTCGGCGTCGAGCCCCTCGTTGAGCCGCCAGGTCTCGAACAGGCGATAGTCCCAGTGGTCGTTCCGCACGAACTCGCCGAACTGGAACGGATCGCGCGAGAAGGCGGCATAGACGGTGCCGACACCGCTGGCCGTGTAGATCTGGAACGCCTCCCGGTCGCCGCGTCCCCGCACCTCGAAGTCCTGGGCGCCGCGTACGTAGTTGTCGTGGAAGGGGTCCAGCGGGAAGAGGACCCGGATCCTGCCGTCCGCCTCAGCGTGCAGGATCAGGAGGTACCCGTCCGTCTCGACGCGCGTGTAGACCTTGACCCGCGTCCCGCGCTTGATGTCGCCCCCCTTGTTGAGCCAGACTTTGACGGGCGGCTCCTGCGTGCTCGGGATCGCTTCGGTCGGCGCGAGCGTCAGTGTGGTGAGCAGTAGCGCAGTGAGCATCGTTCCTCCCGGGTCGTGGGCTCCGCGGCCGGTCGCCGCGGGCGCCGTGACCGCCCCGCGAGGGCACCCGCCCCCAGCGGGGACACACTTGTTCCACCCACCAATTAGGCAAGTTGCGGGCCAGACCCCAAGTGATTGACCTGCAACACTTTACGTATTCCTCAACCCACCCGAAACGTCCTCAGTTCCGGACAGGCTGTCACACCCAGCCCTCCTTGCGGAACGAGCGCAGCACCTCGGCGAAGGCCTCCATCTCCATCGGGGTGCCGATCGAGAGCCGGCAGTGGTCCAGCATCGGGGGGAACGGCCGTCCCACCCAGATGCCCAGCTCCCGCATGCGCTGGCGGTAGGCCTGGAGCTCCCCGTTTATGCGGTGCATCACGAAGTTGGTGTGGCTCGGCATGTAGGCCAGCCCCAGCTCCTCGAGGCAGTCGTACAGGATCGCCTTGCCCCGCTCGTTCACGTCGAGACTCTGCCGCACGAAGTCGGGATCCTGCAGGCTGGCCAGGCCGGCGACGGTGGCGAAGTGGTTCGCGTTGTTCCGCACCCGAAACCGCCGCACGTGCTGCGCGGTCTCGGGGTGAGCGATCGCGTAGCCGAGCCGGATGCCTGCCATCCCATACACCTTGGAGAAGGTGCGGGCCACGATCACGTTGGGGCGGTCGGGTACCCACTTGAGGGCCGACCAGTAGCGGGTATCGCGCGCGTAGTCGTAGTACGCCTCGTCCACCAGGAAGTACATGTTCTCGGGCGCCGATTCGATCCAGGCGTCGATCGTCGCGCTCGGCGTGAGCGTGCCCGTCGGGTTGTTCGGGTTGCACAGGTAGACGAGGACGGGCCCCGTCGCGGCGTTGGCCGCATCCCGCATGCGCTCCACGTCGTGCGCGCCGTCGGGCAGCAGCGGCACCTTCGCCAGCCGAATGTCGAAGGGCCCGGCATACCACGGCGCGTCCTCGTAGGTCGGCTCGGCGAGCACCAGGGTGCCCCCTGGGGCCGCCAGGGCCTGCACCGCCATCTTGAGTACCTCGGTGGAGCCGGCGCCCACGACGAAGGTATCGCCCGGCATCCCGTGCTTCGTGGCGAGCGCCCGGATCAGCTCGCCGCGCCCCCGTGGGTAGCGGTTCGCGTCCACCATCCCCTCGATGATCGCCTGCCGCGCCATGGGTGAGATGCCCAGGGGGTTCTCGTTGGAGCTCAGGCGGATGGGCTTCTCGGGATCGAAGCGAGGCGTCGCATCGAGGAAACGCGGCGCCAGAGTAGTGCTCCCCGCGCCCATCAGGCCGGCCGCGATGCTCGTACGGAAGAAGGTGCGTCGCTGCATGAGACCCCTCGCGAGAGTGGAATGGGTAACTAGGCTGAGCTGTCCTCCAACTTCACCCGGATGCTGCACGTCGGATCGCCGCGCTCCATGCAGCTGCTCTCGGTCACGTTGACACGCTGGCCGTAGTGCTGGGCCACGCCGTGCACCAGTCCCTTGGCGAAGCCGCACATGCGGCGTGGGGAGCTGTAGGAGATGAGCACCTCGTTCGCGCTCTCGCGGCTGCACCCGAGCGTGGGCGGTTTGGCTTCCGGGTTCTTACGGCGGATCAGCTCGTGGATCATGTCCTCGGTGTTCTCGAGCAGATCGAGCGTGTTCCATTCCGGCTTGATCATCGGTCCGTACACCTGCACCAGGTCCGCCACGATGAAGCTGCCGAAGTCCTCCTGCATCTCTGCGGCCTGCTGCTTCCCCCGCTCAGCCGCCGCCGTGAGCAGGGCCACCGCCTCTTCATCGGAGTACTCGTTGACGTTCAGGAACACCTGCCGTTCGACACCGGCCGCATGCAGCAGCTCGGGCCAGGTGCCCTCACCGAATCGGTCTTCGGCGTACTTCCTCAGCTCGGCGAAGATGAGTCCGTACATGGGGATCCCCCGTCAGGCATCAGGGCAAAGATGCGTCCCGGTCCGGCGGGGCGCGAGGCGGCTGGTTAGGACCTAGGGTCCCCACTCCTCGCCGTTCCAGCACATCTCCCAGAACTGCCACTCGTAGCGGCTCGAGATCACGAAGAGCTCGGTGAGGCGAGCGTGCTTCTCGTCGCCGGCGCCCGCCGCGACCCGGTCGAGCTCTGCCCTGAGCCACTCAGCGGCTTGCGCGAACTCGTCGGAGGCGTACTGCTGGATCCAGTCGGCGTAGCGTTCGTCCTCGGGCGCCTTGCCCTTTGCCAGGTACTGCCCGATGTACACGTAACCCCACGCACAGGGGAGGAGCGCAGCCAAGAGATCCGCCATGTCGCCGTCGGCCGACGTGCGTACCAGGAAATCGGTGTAGGCACGCGTGGTCGGCCACATCGGCGTGGCCTCGAGCTCTTCACCCGAGATGCCGAAGCGCTCAGCGTAGGAGCGGTGCAGCGCCATTTCGGTGTTGAGCGTGAGGTTGAGGACCGTGGCGTACCAGCTCATGGAGTCGAGCCGGTCTGCCTTTGCCACCGCCCACGCGAAGATCCTCGCGAACTCCTTGAGGTACAGATAGTCCTGCAGCACCCACCGCCTGAATCGCTCCTCTTCGAGGGAGCCGTCGCCCAGGCCCTTGACGAACGGGTGCTCCAGCTGGGCGTCCCAGGTGGGTTTGGCGGCGGTGTACAGCTCTTGAGTTAGGGTCATGGGCGTCTCTTCACGGTGTACTCGAGTTCCCTGTCTACGTCCCCGGCCACCCCTCTCCGGTCGCCGCCATCTCCCAGAAGGCGATCTCGTACTTGGTGGTGAGCTCGAAGTACTCGGCCATGCGCTCCCGCTCAGCGGAGCCCACCTGCGCGGCGAGCTTGTTTACCTCTCCCTCGAGGTAGGCGACGTACCCGCCGAACGCGTCTCCCGCCCAGTTCTCCACGAAGGGGTACCACTTCGAGTCCTGTGCGATACCGGCTTGCACCACCTTCCACGAGTCGTGGTACGCCTTTTCTGCCACGTACAGCACCGTGTAGGCCTCGGCATAGGAGGCACAGTACGCCGTCGCCAGCAGGAACTGGATGTAGGCGTGATTCGTGAACGACGGGGGGGCGCCGCGCAGGTCCACGCCCGCCGCCGCGGCGCGCTCCTCGAACAGCTTTAGCTCCCTCTCCAGCGCCGTGATCACCCCGGCCAGGGGTTCCCAGTGGTCGCGGGGGGAACGGGGGATGAGTGCCGAGATGAACGGGATGGCCGCCTCGACGAACAGGTAATCCTGGCGCATCCAGATGGCGAAGCGATCGTCGGCGATGGTGCCGTCTCTGGTCTCGGTGAGGAACCGATGACGCAGCATCGTATCCCACAGCGGCTTCACGCGGGAGAGCTGTTCCTGACTGAACGTCACGGGCGGGGCCTCCGGGTAGGGGTGGCAGCACGATGAGCGGCGAAGGCATCGTCCGTGAAAGGGAAGCGCAATCGGCTGGGTGTCGCAAGTGTGAGGGGGCGGCGTCCCGCACCTACGGGCCAGCTCGCCCAGCATGGGGCGAGACGTTGACATCGGGGGGCCCGGGTCGGACATTCTCGCGGCACCATAACCCTGGAACTCTTCCTTGGAGGGCACGATGCGGCGAGCAGGAATGGCTCTTTCTCTTACGACCGTGCTGACACTCGTGGCCACGGCATGCCAGCCCATGGTGGATTACGCTGCGGAAGAGCAGGCGATACGCGACCTGGATGCCGAATGGGTAGCGGCCGTGGCCGCCGGGGACGCGGCGAAGTGTGCCTCGTTCTACGCGCCGGACGGCTACCTCCTGCCTCCCGGCATGGATCCCGTGACGGGCGCCGAAGCCCTCGAGCAGGTGTGGGCCGGCGTGATCGAGGCGATGCCCTACCTCACGTTCGAGCCGACCATGATCGTGGTCGCCGCCGCCGGGGACATGGCGTGGGATTACGGGACCTATGAGGTCAGGGCCGAGCCCGATGGAGCCACCGTCGATCACGGGAAGTACCTGGTCGTGTGGCAGAAGCTCGACGGTGAGTGGAAGGTCATGGCCGATATGTTTAACACGAGCGTGGCTGCGGCCATGTAGCTAGGTGTGTAAGTAGCTGTTAAACAACTACTTGCGGCATCACGCCTGCGAGGCGGGCGGCTGAAACCGCCTGGCCGCGCCTCCCGTAGGGTAAGGCGTAACCGCAAAGGAAGCTGGGGACGGAACGATGTCTACGACTCGCAGAGTCTTGGTGGCGGTAGGCGCGCCCCTCGTGCTGCTGTTGGGCCTGGGGACGCTGTGGGGCTGGCGCAACGCGGCCACGCTCAAGGCCCAGATCGAGGCCTGGGCGGACAGTCTGGAGCACAGCTCCAATCCGGTCACGATGGAGCTCTCCTTCCTGCCGATGTACGTCGAGGGCGACAAGATCGGGAAGCTCCAGGCGGTAATCGTGCAGCGCGAGCAGCCCGCGACGGTGGACAGTCTGACACTGGTGATCGACCTGTCGGATGAGGCCAACGCCGACGAGCTGGCCAGCTGCCACTTCCACCTGGACCCCGACGCCATCGACCGCGAAGGTCCGATGGGGTACAAGGAGGCGATCCACTGTCTCTCCGATCCAGGGGAACTCGTTCGCTTCGGCAGCGTGGAGTTCGCCGGGACGGATCAGCACTCGGGGCTGTACCTCGATATGAAGGACCTTCCCTGCGACCACATGAGCCACAGCGACACGGGGCCGTGCGTCGAGTTCGTGGATGAGATCCAGCGCATCAAGGCGGAGATCCGCAGCGAGGTACGAAACATCCGGATGGAGATCCGCAACGACGTGCGCCAGAACACTCGGGTCAGGATCAAGAACTAGGCGCGAGCACGAGCCGTATCCGCCCCGCCTGGCTCGGTGAGCTAGGCGGGGTTTCTGTATGCCGTTCTCTTCTTCCCGCTTCCCCCCTCCCGCGTCCCGACAGTACGTTCCCTCCATGGCCGAGAGCGTCATCCCCACCACCTGCCCCCTGGACTGCCCCGATACCTGCGCCCTCGAGGTGAGGGTGCGCGACGGGCGGATCGAGCGTATTGCGGGCGGTGGCGATCACCCGGTGACCGATGGGTTCATCTGCACCAAGGTGGCCCGGTTCGCGCAGCGTGTGTATCACCCGGAGCGATTGACCACCCCGCTGCGCCGTGTGGGGCCGAAGGGCACCGGAGAGTTCGCGCCGATCGACTGGGAGGAAGCGATCGCCGAGATCACGGGTCGTATCCGCGCGATCAAGAAGAAGTGGGGTGGGGAAGCCATCCTGCCATATCACTACGGCGGCTCCAACGGGTACCTCAGCGACGGATTGCTCGACCACCTCTACTTTGCGCGGCTCGGCGCGTCGCGACTGCTGCGGACACTCTGTGCCGGTCCTACCACGGCGGCGGCTACGGGCATGTATGGCAAGATGCCCGGCGTCGCGTTCGAGGACTTCGTGCACGCGAAGTGCATCGTGATCTGGGGCGCCAATCCCAAGGCCTCGAACATCCACCTGATACCGTTCGTCAGGGAAGCGAAGCAGCGGGGCGCCTTCGTGGCCGTGGTGGATCCGGTCCGGAATCTCACCGTGCGGGAGGCCGACCTGCACCTCCCCGTGCTGCCGGGCACCGACCTCCCGGTGGCGCTGTCGATGATCCGACTGTGGCGCGAGCAGGAATGCCTCGACGACGGATTCCTGGCACAGCACGTGGTCGGGCTCGAGGAGCTGGTGGAGGCCGCCGAGAAGTGGCCCCTCGAGCGCGCTGCGGCGGAGGCCGGTGTGCCGGCAGCGGACATCGAGCGGCTAGCCCGGGTGTATGCCGATGCCGCTCCAGCCGTGATCCGCTGCGGCTGGGGGCTGGAGCGCAACAGCAACGGTGGTCACGCGGTCGCGGCGATCCTCGCCATGCCGGCGCTGCTCGGGAAGTTCGGGGAGCGGGGCGGCGGGTACACGCTGAGCAACAGCGGGGCTGGGAAGTTCGATCGCGACGCCGTGCTCGGCCCGGTCGAGTGGACCGCGCGGGAGATCAACATGACCCCGCTGGGCGAGGTGCTGACCAGCCCGCTCGTCCCGCCCATCGAAGCGCTCTTCGTCTACAACTGCAACCCAGTGGCCACCGTGCCCGATCAGCACGCCGTGCTGCGCGGACTGGAGCGCGAGGATCTCTTCACCGTCGTATTCGATCAGATCATGACCGACACGGTGCCGTACGCGGACGTGGTGCTTCCCGCCACGACGTTCCTGGAGCACTACGATCTGCGGATGGCGTACGGCAGCTACGTGGTGGGTGGTGTGCAACCGGTGGTGCCTCCGCCCGGTGACGCGAAGTCCAACCACGAGGTGTTCGCGCTGCTGGGGCAGGCCATGGGCTTCGAGGACGAGGCGTTCGGCTGGGACGAGCAAACCGCTCTCCAGCGGACCGCGGAGGCGCTGTCGCTCGGGCGGCGGAAAGCTGACGGCGGAGTCGCGCGAGGAGGCGTAGCGCGGTTCGACTTCCCCGGCGCGACGCCGGTCATGTTCGAGACGGTCCTCCCTCGAACGGCGGACGGCAAGGTCCATCTCGCGCCGGGGGAGCTGGGGAGCCGTCCCTATGCCTACCGGCCGCCGGACGCCACGTACCCGCTGGCGCTGATCAGCCCCGCGACCTCGAAGACCGTCTCCAGCACGATGGGGGAGTACAATCTCCGCGCGCTCTACGCAGAGCTCCACCCCGACGACGCCGCGCCCCGGAAGATCGGCGACGGCGATCCCGTGCGGGTGCACAACGAGCTGGGGGAGGTCGTGTGCCTCGCGCGCGTGCGCGATCGCGTGCGCCCGGGAGTGGTTTCGATACCGAAGGGCGCGTGGCGCCGGGCGTCACTCTCGGGCTTCACCAGCACGGCGCTGTGTCCCGCCCACGTGAACGACGTGGGCGGCGGAGCATGCTACAACGATGCGCGGGTGGAGGTGGAGCGGGCCTAGCCTACGGCCGCCGGCTCGGCGCCAGGTGCACGTCCCCCCTCACCGCCTGCATGCCGGGCGATGAGGGGCGTCGCGTCTCCAACTAGTCCTCGGGATCGAGGATGTGATCGATGCGTGCCAGGGCGTCCTGCAGGTGAACCCGCGTCGCCGCGTTGAGGCGGCGGTTCAGGGCCTGCCCGATGTCGCGTTGCAGGATCCCCAATTCACCGCGCGCGTAGGCGCGGATGTCGGACTGCGACACGTTCACACCGTTGACCGAGCCGGCAGAGAAGCTCGGTAGCCGGCGCGGCTCCTCCGTCATGAGCCACGCCATCCGCTCCAGGTAGCCGCGCTGCAGATTGCGGCGGTACACGGTAATGGAGCCTCCGCTGCGTAGCTCCGTCCACACGGCACCCCGCAGGTCCTCCATCATCTCGCCCAGGCCGTACGCGCTGCTCCCCACGCGGGCCTCGGCCTCGATGAGACGCTGCATGCGGCGCGGGTCGAGCACCAGGTTGAGGACGCGCACCTGGAGGCCGCGCATCCGCTCCACCGTGCCCACGTTCTCGATGCGGCGCAGGATGTCCTCGTCGATGATCCAGGTTGGCGGCGTGAACGCCTGCTCCGAGAGAAACTGCATGGCCCGGCGCTGGTCCGCGTCCGGGACGAACTCGTACACCGCGCCGTTTTGGCTGTACCGTTTGGAGGTCTGCACCACGCCGCCGATGTAGGTGGCCACGTGCCCCATGTAGCGGTTCCACTGCGCCAGCACCTGGCCGTACAGCAGGCGCAGCTCGGAGTAGTCCTCCAGATCCCGGTAGGTCCAGGTCACCAGGTTGGGGACGATGCGCTTGAGGTTGGCGATGCCGTACGTGCTGGCGAGCATAGCGTCGTCGCCAATGGCCTCGGTCTGTGAGGTCGGATCAATGGTGCTGCGGTTGCCGAAGTGGTACATGGGATCGTCGTACCGCTCGCGGATCCAGGCGTCGAGCGTCTCGCGCTCGGCGTCGGCCGAGGTCGCCTCTACGATGGGGCGGTAGCCCCAGCGAATGGAGTGCTTGTCGTACACGCCGATCCCGTTCATCCAGCAGACACCCTCGTCCCCGGGCTGGGCCACGTAGTTGAACCGGGCGTAATCCATGATGGAGGGCGCCGTTCCCATGGCGCAGCTGAAGCTCGCCGAGCGCAGCGAGTCCACGGGATAGGCGGAGCTGGCCTTCATGTTGTGCGGCAGTCCGAGGGTGTGCCCCACCTCGTGGGCCGCCACGAAACGGATCAGCTCACCCATCACTTCGTCGTCGAAGGCCACGCTGCGGGCGTCGGGGTTGGCAGCGGCCGTCTGCACGAAGAACCAGTTGCGCAGCAGATTCAGCACGTTGTGGAACCAGCCGATGTCACTCTCCAGGATCTCGCCCGAGCGCGGGTCGTGAACGTGCGGGCCGTACGCGTTCCGCACCGGGGAGGGAAACCAGCGGATCACCGAGTAGCGGATGTCTTCCGGGCTGAACTCCGGGTCCTCCTCGGGTGAGGGCGGATCCTTCGCGATGATCGCGTTGCGGAACCCGGCCTCGGCGAACGCCGTGTTCCAGTCCTCCACGCCCTGTTTGAGGTAGGGGCGCCACTTCTCTGGCGTCGTCGGATCGATGTAGTAGACGATGGGCTTCACCGGTTCCACCAGCTCGCCCCGCAGGAACGCCGCCGTGTCTGTGGGCTCCAGCCGCCACCGCGTGATGTAGCGCCGGGTGGTCACTTGCTGGTCGCTGCGGCCGTAGTCCACCTGCTGTAGCCGGAAGAACCCGACGCGCTCGTCCCACATGCGGGCCTGCATCGGCCGCTCGGGCAGCAGGATCATGGAATGGTTCATCTCCAGGGAGATGCTGCCCGTGGCGCCGTTGGACGGCGGTTGCGTCGCGACGTACGTCATCACCACCCGCACCTCGATGTTCTGCGGGTAGCTGTGTGCCCAGGTCACGAACGTGCGGTCCTTGTCCAGGGTGCGGATCTTGAACCGTTCACGGGTCGAGCGGCTGAGCCCCAGCACCGGCACGTCGCTGGTGAACAGCGGCGTCACCTCGATCACCGCGGCGAGCGTGTCGGCGCTCAGGGCGTCTACCTTGAACGTCGCGATGTCGAACGCCCGCACGATGGGCTCGAAGTTGGCGTTGCGGACCGCCTCGAAGATGGGCAGCGAATCATCGGCCACGTTGGTGTAGGACACGATGCGCAGCAGCACGCGATTGTCGTGCCGCTGCCAGCGGACCGTCTCCGTGTTGTTCTTCTCACCGCCGTAGCCGATGTTTGTCGCGGTCCGGGCGCGGCGGGAGACGAGCAGCATCTCGCGCTCGAGCATTCCCAGGGGGATCTCGTAGTACCACTTGTCCTCCACCTGGTGTACCACGAACAGGCCCGAGTCGGACTTGGCCTTGGCCGTGATGACCTCGGCGTACGGCTTGATCTTGGGCTTGTCCCGCTGCTGGCTGGGCTGTGCTTGTGCCTGGGGCGAGGGCGTCGTCTGGGCATTGCCCTTGGCGCATCCGACTGCCGCGACGGAGCCCAGCAGGATCAGCATGGCGGTGAGCGAGCGCTGCATCGTGTCTCTCCCGTGTGCGTCTGGTTGGCCTGGCCGGGAAAGCTAGAAGGGGGGACGCCGCATGAGCAACGGCCCCGCCGGTAGGTCACCGACGGGGCCGCTGCTGGCTGAACAACGACGGGGAATCAGCTCACCGTGATCTCTTGCATCATCCCGTGCAGGAAGTGGGGTCGGAGGTCACCCCTGTCCGGTACCCAGCAGAGCACGGTGTACTCGCCGGGCTCGAGGTACGTCGAGTAGCTGACGTGGTGGCCCGCGTTCATACCGGTAATGCTGCCCACGATGCGGCCGGGCGGCGGCCCTTCGTCTCCGGCCTCCATCCACTCCAGGAACTCCTCGACCGACTTCCCGGGCTCGGTCTGGATGATGATCATGTCGTGGACCTGCGGCCCGGCGTTCTCGATGCGGAAGGTCACGTCCCCGCTCGGTATGGGCCCCGAGAACCCGAAGGCGTAGTCGGCCATCTGCACCGTCACGTCGGGCGTCGGCTCCGGGGTGGGCTGCTGCTCGGACTCCACGACTTCCAGCACTCGCGTCATGCCCTTCATGAGGTGCGGTACCGCGTCGGGGGAGGGGACGAAGCAGATCAGCACGTAGCGCCCCGCCTCGAGTGGCAGAGTGACGCTCGAGGTGTCGCCTGGCAGGGCCTCGCCAGGTCCGCCGACGTAGGCGACGTACTCCGGCCAGTAGTTCTCGGTCTTGTACTCTTCCAACAGCTCGTCCACCGTCCGGCCTGGCTCGATCCGGGCAATGACGGCATGGTGAGTTTCGGCACCGCTATTCACCATGCGCACCGTCGTGACGCCGGCCGGGACCTGCTCGGGCGCTTCGTAGCCGTAGTCGCTTGCGACGACGGTGATGGTGTTGGGTGCCGGTGGCTCCTGCGGGGCGCATGCGACGAGCACGCACGCCAGGAGTACTGCGGAGGCTGAACCGTGGTTCATGGGAGGCCCTCTGTATGGGAAGGCGTCAACCTATGGTCTGTTGCCGACCCGGGCAAGCCCCCGACGCGTGGATTGACATCGCAGGCTGTTCGCGTCAATCGTTGCCGTGGTTACCTACCCTTCGTGAGGTCTCGTGACCGCACCTGTCCGCCGCGAGCTGAAGAACCATCAGGGCCGCAGTGCCACGACCATCCATGGGTGGCCGTCGGTGCTGTTCGGGCTGCCGTTCTTCGGGGTTGGGGTCGGGGCCCTCGTGGTGTGGCGCGTCGCGCCGGAGCAGGTCGAGGGGCCGACCCCCCTGTTGCTCTGGTTCGGCGTCGTGTTCGGGTTCGTGGGTTTCTCGCTCATCCTGCACGGCCTCAAGGGACTGCGGCTGCGGGCGCGGGTGGCGGAGCGCCAGCGCGCGCACCCGGACGAGCCCTGGATGTGGGATTACTTATGGGACCGCTACGGAGCGCGGGACGATAGTGCGCGGCGGGTCAGGAAGGCGTTTTTCGGTGCCGCCTTCCTCGTGGTGTTCATGGTGCCGTTCAACTACGTGGGGTTCGTGCTCGACGACGTGCCGGGGCGCTGGCTTTGGGTGGGGATCGTGGGGCTGTTCGACGTGATCGCGGTGGTGGTGGTGGGCTATGCCTTCTACATGCTACTTCGTTACCTCAAGTACGGCACCAGTGCCGTGAGCTTCGAGGCCTTCCCCTTCCGGCTGGGCGACCGGGTGAACCTCCGCTTCCTGGGACCGGGGCGGAGCGAACTGCTCGAGCCCATGGCGGTGACCCTGCGGGCCGTCGAGGAAGCGTATGAGACACGTGGCTCTGGCAAGAACCGGAGCCAGCAGGTGGTGTGCTACGAGACGTACGTCGATACACAGGCCGTCGATGACGTGCGCAGGCGCTGGGAGGGACGCCGCGGCCTCGCGCTGGAGTTCGACCTGCCAGGCGAAGCGGCGGGCACCCGCCTGAGCGAGCGCCCGCCGCGCTATTGGGAGTTGGAGATCATCGCCGATGTGCCCGGTGTGGACTACAAGGCGGTGTTCCTGCTCCCGGTGTACTAGCTACCGCCCTCCAGCACCGCCATGCCCTGCTCGAACATGATGTCCACCGGGATGGCGGCGTCGGCCAACCGGTCGAGGTCTGCCTGGAGCTGCGGGCCGATGACGCCCTTCTCCCTGATCAGCTCGGCGGCACCGTTGTAGTTGCCGTCACCCTGGAGGGTGAGGATGACCTCCGACAGGGCGGTCATCGCCTGTCCCATGCGCTCGAAATCCACACGGTACGTCCCCGTGGCCTCGTCACGGCTGAAGGCGCCCGTCTCCTGGAAGAAATTGAAGCGAACCATGTTAGCCCTGCCGTGTGCGCTCGACGCCCCGAACCGGATGGAGCGGAAGATCCCGGCCAGGAACGTGACGTAGTTGTCGCGCAGATCGCCCTCGGTGATGGTGCTCTGCTCCCGCAACTTCGTCACCATGTACAGCCCGAGAATGTCGGCCTTGCCCTCTTCCATGGATGAGGCGAGGTCGCGCAGCGCCTGGCGCACCGTGCCCTGCTCGTTGATGGTGTTCTTGACGCCGAGGCCGTGCGCCACCTCGTGGAACATGGTGTTGCCGAAGAAGGCGTCGAACGTGACGTGCTGCCGCTGATCCTCGGCGATCAAGACGCCCGCGATGGGGAGCATGATCCGGTCAAACTTGGCGCGCATCGCGTTCTTGAGCTGCAGCCGCCGGGTCCCCTTCTCGAGCTGCACGGTTTCGTCGTTGGGCAGGTTGATGGCGATCGTCTTGGAGCCGGCGTTGGCGTCGCCCGATACGTAGACCACATCGTAGGCGTTGAGGTCGGCGTCACTGCCGGGCATCTCCCGCTTGTAGATGTCGGCCACGGGGAGCCCGCGCTGTAGGTCGGGCAGGTACTGCGCGAAACGGGCCAACCGGCGGCTCCACTCGAGGTCCTTCACCAGCACGAACGTCTCGAAGGCCGCTTTGTAGCCGAACAGTTGGTCCTCGTACGTCTCGATGGGTCCGACCACGACCTCGATGGTGTTGTCCTTCATGTCCATCCAGGCCATGTCGCTGGCCTGGTACTCGTCGGTCAGGAGCGCCTCGGCGCGGAGCTCGAGGTAACGACGCAGACTTCGCTGCGGTGCGAGTGCTGCGGCCTCTCGCAACTTGTCCGATGCCACCTGGAGCTCGGCGGAGAACGCCTCCGAGTACGGCACGGCGGTGAGCGATCCGTCGGGCGCGCGGCGCACCAGTGTGTAGAGCCCGCGCAGCTGCTCCGCGACCCCGGCGGGGGCGTCCGTTGCGGCTTCGAAGTCTCCACTCGTCATGTCGGCCGGATAGAGATTGGCGCCCGCCGGCTTGGCTCCCACGCCGGGCAGAAACGGTTCGTCGCCGGCGAGACGGTCCCACGGACCGTAGTTGATCTCCAGGTACTGCCGGGTGGCCGGATCGTCGGTGCTCGCGAGCAGTGAGTCCTTGTTGCCGTAGGCCTGCTGCCAGAACAGGACGTCCATCTGATCGGCGGCCTCGATGAGCAGCGGGATCATCTGTCGCTCGGCGTCGCTCAACCCGCTCAGGTCGGCGGTGAGCTGCACCGTGGCGTACTGCTCGACGCGATCCTGCATGGTCATCTCCCCGGTAGCACAGCCCGCCAGCAACGCGAGCACGACGACCCCGCGCAGCGCCCGTCCCCCTCCCACCAGATCCTCGCGCATATTGGAACCTCTCGTTCGTGTATTCGTGGCTGGAGTGTGTGTGGAGGGGAAAATATAACGCCGCTCCCCGGAGGGAGCGGCGCCGTGTTCCCGCACGCGGGGCTACGTCAGTTCATCAGTGGCGGCATGTTGGTGGCTGTGAAAAGCCCGGCGGCCACCGGCCCGATCAGCGTCGAGTGGGTCCATTCCCCGACGAGTCCGGGCGGAAGGGTCTCCAGGTCAAACGCGCCCGACAGGAGCACGTTGTTGTCTGCGACGTTGGGGTTGAGGTCCAGGATCGTGCCGTCCGTCGAGAGCAGACCCAGCAACGCTCCCTCGCCGACCTGTGGTCCCACCTCCGTCGTCTGATCTGCGCCGGGAGCCCAGCCGATGATCCAGCTGCCGGTGATCGTCGAGTCCTCGTGGAACGTGAGGTCGAGCTGCCCTATGAGAAGTACGGTGCCGCTGGAGTCCGTCGCCCGGTACTCGTAGATGCCGTTCAGCTCGGCGGGTCCTGTTGCGTCGGAGCACGCCAGCCCTGCCACGGCGAGAATAAGTCCGAACCAGAGTCGTTTCATCTTGCCACCCCTCCTGTTGTGTATCTTCCGTCCCAATCGTGGACTCTCGATGACCATCGTACCCCCAACCATGCACAGGTTCCGCGGCAAGCTCACGCCCGCCACGGCCGCGCTGCTGCAGCTGGTGGCAGGAGCGGCGCTCATCAGCTTCTCGCCGGTGCTGGTGAACGTCGCACACGTGGGCCCCACGGTATCGGGCTTCTACCGGTTGCTGTTTGGCGGGCTGGCGCTGGCGTTGATCGTTCTGGTGCGGCGCGACCGTTGGTGGGCCGGGCGGCGCCACCTGGCGTTCACCGCCCTGGCCGGCGTCGTCCTCGCCGCGGACTTGGCGGTATGGCACCGCAGCGTCCTGCTGATCGGCCCCGGCCTCGCCACCATTCTGGGCAACTTCCAGGTGTTCTTCCTCGGGGCATACGGCGTGCTCGTGCTGCACGAGCACCCCGGCGTGCGGCTCAAGGCGGCCGTACCGCTCGCCGTGCTGGGGCTGATCCTGATCTTCGGGTTCGACTGGAGCGTGTTGCAGCCGGGCTACCGCCTAGGGCTGCTGCTGGGGGTGCTCACGGGGCTGTTCTACGCGGGCTACGTCCTGACTCTGCGGCGGGCGCAGACGGAGCCGGGCGCCCCCAACGCCGTAGTAACGGTGGCGCTGCTCTGCCTGGTGGGATCGGTGTTCGCGGCTGGCGCCGTGGAGCTCGAAGGCGAGAGCTTCCGTATCCCCGACGCGTGGACCTGGGGTGTCCTCATCGCCTACGGTCTGATTCCCCAGGTGGCGGGCTGGGTGCTGATCTCCCGGGCGCTGCCCAATTTGGAAGCCTCGCGCGCCGGCTTGGTCTTACTGCTGCAGCCCGCGCTCGCGTTCGTGTGGGACCTGCTTCTATTTCGGAGGCCCACCACGGCGGTGGAGCTGCTCGGCGCGACCCTCACGCTGTGCGCGATCTATCTGGGCGCCACGGGCAGGCGCCAAAGGGAGCCTCGACCGGCGACCGTCAGCAGCACTCCCCCTCCGGACCGCAGCACGCGTAGCTGACGTACTCCTCGCCCGGCTGCAGCACCGCGAACATCCCCTCGTACGGCACCCGGCTCAGCTTGGCCACCGTGTCGGTGCACACCTCGTAGGGCTCGTTGCGCGGGAAGAGGTGGCCCTCCTCGTCCACGAACGCCTTGCCGGGGCCGAGGTAGACGGCGCGGTGCCCCTCGAACACGCACCCGTCGCGCTTCTCGAACTTGAAGCCCTGCACGGTCACCGAGTAGAAGGGGTATCCCTCGACGTCCTTCCAGTAGGTACGCTTGAGCACGCTCAGACCGTAGAAGCCCGCGCGCTCGAGCCGGGCCAGGAACTCCTCCTGGGTGAGCGCGCCCACGAGACACTCACCCCACAGCTGCGGGTTCACCTTGAGGTGGGGCGGCACGTCCCGCTCGCTCACGATGTCGGAGATCACGATCCGGCCGTGGTCTCTCAGCACGCGCCACATCTCCTCGAGCACGCGCGGCTTGTCGGGTGACAAGTTGACCACGCAGTTCGAGGTTATCAGGTCCACCGCGCGGTCCTCCACGGGAATCTCTTCCAGAAAGCCCTTGCGAAAGTCCACCACGTCGTAGCCGAGGGAGGCCGTGACCTTGGGCTGGTTCTCCCGCGCCACCGCGAGCATGCGGTCGGTCATGTCCACCCCGATGGCCTTCCCCTCGGGACCCACCAGCTTCGCCGCGATGAACACGTCGATCCCGGCGCCGCTCCCCAGGTCCACCACGGTCTCGCCTAACTGGATGCCGGCACTCGCCATGGGCGAGCCGCAGCCGTAGAAGCGGTCCAGCACCTCCTGGGGGATGTGATCGACCGCCGTGTCGTCGTACTTCGTGGGACAGCACAACTCGGCCTGGGGCTGCTCGGCCGCCTTGCCGTAGAACTCGCGCATCTTGGCGCGCGGCTTGTCCACGTCGAAGGAGAGGACGCAGTTGGAGTGCAGCGTGAGCACGGGGCGTTCGGCCAGCGCGCCGTCGGCGGTACCGCAGGCGATGGCACCCTCCCCCATCGCGTGCAGCACCAGCGGCGCGTCGTACCCCGAGCGCAGGTTGCGACGCGCGAGCTTCTCCCGCCCCAGCGACGTCATGGCGTGCCGCACCAGCCGCACGGTGACCGGATAGTAGGGGTCCTGTCCGAGCGGATCGCCGGTGGACCAGAAGGCGTGCTCCCAGTCGCCGCCGCCGGTGAAGAAACGGAAGGGGTCCCGCTCCATCTGCGGCATCTGCGCGAGGCTGGCATCCCGCAGTCGCCTGATCGCCGGTGACTTCGCCAGGATCTCGTCCAGATCCTGCTGCAGCGTGTCGCCGCACAGCAGGTGTGGCTCGTTCACGAGTGCGGCGGTGGGATAGACCTTACCGTCCACGTACACACCCAAGGAGTCCCAGCCGCCGTTGCCGAGGTCGTACTTCACGCCGGGGACGCCGTTCACACGTCGCTTCACGGCTTCCAGATTGTCGAGGCTCACGCCCAGCGCCTCGGAGGCTTCGACCGTACGCATCACCGCGTCGATAATCGGCTCGATGTCGGGGAAGAACCCGTTGCCGCTCACGGCGGCGCGACCGCGCTTGTGCGCCCACATCAAGTGCTGGCTCCTGGCACCCACCGACTGCACCAGCTGGGGTAGGAGCGGCAGCTCCTCCAGGTTCTCCTCGGCCACCACGGTGGAGAGGGAGACGTCGAAGCCGCGGTTGCCCAGCAGGCGCGCGCCGTCGAGAGCCTGCGTGAATGTTCCGGCGCCGCGAATCCGGTCGTTCGTCTTGGGCCGGGCGCCGTCCACCGAGACCTGGAAGCGCACTCGCTGGGGATCGACCGTCGCGAGCCCCTCCCTCACTCGGCCCTGAAAGACCGTGGCGTTGGTGAGGACGATGACCTCCAACCCGTGTCGATCGGTCGCATGCCGGACGAGGTCGAAGATGTCGCGTCGTACGAACGGCTCGCCGCCCGTCAGGTAGAGCCGCTCCAGTCCCAATTCGGCGGCGCGATCCACCAGGTTCCGCAGCCGATCGTAGGGCAATCCCGGTTCCTTGCCCGGACCCGAGAACACGAGGCAATGGGCGCATTCGAGGTTGCAGGCGTTGTTGACCTGGATCCACAACTCCTTGAGCCCCTCGGGCGCGGTGAGCGCTGCGCGGCCTGGGTAGGGCTCGGTGCCGAACGGACGATCCGAGACCATGCCGGCCCGATTCAGGGCGGCGAGGAAGTCGTGCACGTGCACCCAGGCCTTGCCGGCCTCGAGGCCGTGGCGCCCGGCGTACTGGGCGACGAGCCCGCCCAACGTGCCGGTTCCGGCGGCCCGGTCGATCACGTCCAGCAGCTCGCGCCCCCTCGAGTCGACGGCGATCCAGTTGGGTGCCCGCGGGTCGATGGCGTACGAGACGCCGTCCTCCTCGAAGTGGTGGAGGGTCGGCACGTGCAGCGGTGTGCGGTGGTCGAGCGTGAGCATCTTCATCCTCGGCGGTCTCACCGGTCATGAACCGCGGCAGCGAGGCCGCGGTTCCCGGGGCTACTCCTCGGCTGCGGTCGGCTCGGGCTCCAGAGGCACGGCGCGCAACGCCGCGGCGCGGTACCGTAGCACCGTCCACGCGATCACCGCCAGTGCCAGCACCCCGATGGCGATGCCGAGTCCGGGATTGCGCCGGTACAGCGCCCCGAGCCCGCTTCCCGAGATGGTGAACACGATGGCGCCCGGGGTGATCCCCAGGGCGGTCGTCCAGCAGAACGTCCATCGGTCGATCGTGGTGAGGCCGGCCGCCCAGTTGAGGAGCGTGAAGGCTACCGTGGGAATGAGGCGCAGCGTGAGCAGCGCCGGCCAGCCCGCCGAGCATACCGCTCGATCGGCCTTGGCCAGGGCACGCAGCGCGACGAGGCGCTCGGCCAAAGGGCGTCCGTAGCGTCGCGCCAGCTCGAAGGAGATCATCGCCCCGACCAGGGCTCCGCCCCAGGTGGTGAGCACCCCAATGCGGGGGCCGAAGATCATCCCGTTCAACATGGCGGGGATCTCGGCCGGAAACGGCAGGATGGCTACCACGATCATGAACAGGGGTGCCAGGAGGTACATCCAGGCCCCCGACTGCTCGATGAGCTGGGCGATGGTGTCGAGCATGATGTGAAGATTCTACGGATCGGCTGGCCCGCAAGTTTCGGATACTGCCCTGCCCCCGGACGAGCCGAGGATTCTATGGTAGGTGGATAATGAAGCGGCGGGCCCGGTCCCGGACCCGCCGCTGGCTGGCCGCCCCCGAGGGTCGTCTAGAGGCTGAGCCAGTAATTCAGCTTGATGACGAAGGTGTTCTCGGCCGGAAGCCGGAACATGTCCTTCAGCCCCTGGCCCGGCTGGAACTGGCCGTTCTCGGTGACGTCGCTGCGTCCATGCTGCCACACCACGAACAGCGTGGAGCCGGGCATGTACTCCCACCGTAACACGACGTTGGACCGGAACGAGAGATAGGTGAAGTTCGGGTCCTCCAGCACGATGTCGGCGCTGCCGCTTCCGTCCAGGTCGATCAGGATCTCGCCATCCTGTTTGGTCACCTGGTCGTCGGTGTAGTCGTAGAACCGGTCCGCGAACGCATCGGCGCGTGGATCGTCAACCTCGCGGTATCCCACGTACTCCCCGGAGGAGACGAACGGCTCGGCGTAGATCTGAAGCGACAGGTTGGGCCTGAAGGTCATGTTGGCGCGGAATCTCGCGGAGACCGTGGTCTGCTCCAGCATGCCGAACACGTAGTGCGTGTCGCCGAGGGCGTCCTGAGTGTCGAGGTACTGCCAGCTGTCAGACTGGCGGGACACGCGCGGAGCCAGAACGAGGCGGATGTTCGATGCCGCCTGCCAGATGAGCGGCACCCCGATGCTGTACCCCCAGACCTCGGCTTCCGGTTGGCGCCACCCGTCGGTATTGAGCCCGACGCGCAGCGCTTTGCGATCGTCGGTGGAGAAGCCGACCCAGGCGCTCTGGGTGTGCGGGGTCCTGAATGCCGGCCCACCACGCAGTGCGGTGTTGGACTGGCCCTCGCTGCCCATCCAGACGCCGGCATAGCCATGCCAGTAGTTCGCGAACTGAGCATTCCCGTTCACGTTGCCGCCGATCTCGCTGCGGTTCCACCCCCAATCCCATACCGACGACTGGTTGAAGTTGAGCCACGCCTGTCGGACCACCTTGCCGGGATCGAGCCAACGCCGTTGCACCCAGATGTACTGGATGGTGCGGTCCGCCTGCCGCTGGAAACCGGCATCGTTCACCTCGAAACCGGGCGATCGCGTATCCACCCCGGTGGAGAAGCGCCAGTTGCCTCCCCCGTGCTTGCCGATCGTGAACTGTCCCGCGAAGCCCGACAGGGACGTCCGGTTCGGGTCGTAAGTGACGTAGTCGTTGTCCGGCCGCTGGAAGTAGCGTGCCGACGACAGTTGGGTCTCGTCGATCGCCTCCGCCGAGCCGCGCACGTGGCTCCCCACGATCCAGCCGTTGACGCTGTAGGTGTCGTTGCGCCAGCGGTGGCTCCAGTCGAACCCGCCGGCGTACGCGTCACTGCGCAGCCAGTCCAGGTTGTCGGGCAGCCTGCGGTTCACTGCCGTGCCGAAGAAGCCGACCTGCGACTCGCCGTCCCGGAAGTCGCGTGCCAACCGGGCAACGAGGTAGTTGGTGCGCGGCTCCACCACGTCCTGGTGGAACTCTCCCGCCGAGTCGACGACCGAGGCCTCTTCCTCGGCGGTGAGGGCGTCCAGGATGCCGATGGTCCAGCCGTTCGCCTTGCCCGAGAGCTTGCCGGCAAACAGGATCGTGGTCCAGTCGACGCTCTCGGCGTAGCCGCCACGCTCGTCGGCCTCGTCCTGGGGCCGGCGGCCGATGCGCCGCGTGTAGAACAGCTGCTCGTTGGCGCCGTCCCCGTCACCCAGCAGGATGGGGAAGCGAAAGATGTCGATCCCCTCGTTGAAGAAGGGCCGCTGCTCAGGGTAGAACGTCTCGAACGCGCTGAGGTTCACGACCGCCGGGTCGGCCTCGACCTGCCCGAAGTCGGGGTTGATCGTGCCCGAGAGCGTGAGGTTGGAGGTCACGCCCACGTTGAAGTCCAGCCCGAATCGCGCCGTGCGGTCGCGGCCCGTCTGGAACGGGTTCCCCTCCTCTGCCTCTGCCCACTCCCCGGTCGCGGCCGCGTACGGCAGGAACTCTGCCCGGCGCGGCGGCTTGATCCCCCGAATGCCGCTCAGCTCACCGAACTGGGAGACCACGCCCGACTCTTCCTTGGGCATGAGGCGCCAGTGCGACTCCTCGTTGTTGCGGGCGACGATCCGAATGACCTGGAAGCCGAAGGTACTCTCATCTGCTTTGGGGAAGCGCAGTTGGCTGAACGGGATGCGGAACTCGGCGGTCCAGCCCTCGGGGTCCACCGTGCATCCCACGTCCCACACGGCATCCCACGTGTCGTCGTCGTTGGTGTCGTCGAACAGGTAGGAGTCGCGTTTCACCCCGGCCGGATTCACCCAAAACACGAACCCGGTGCGCCGGTCATGGTACGAGTCGATGCCGATCACGATCCAGTCGGAAGGCGACCACTCGTCGCGCCGCGTGAGGCGGGCCGCGATCTCGTCGGCCTGCGAATCCCACGCCCGCACACCCACGTAGAGCGCCGCGTCGGTGTAGAGGACGCGCACTTCGGTCCGCTCGGTCGCGGGCTCACCCTCGTTGGGATCGAGCTGGATGAAGTCGGAGAACACCGGGGCGGCCTGCCACGCCGCTTCGTCGAGCTTCCCGTCAATGCTGGGGGGCTCCGGCTGCGCACGGGCCGCCATCGCTAACGCCGGCCTGGTGGCGGTGCCCGCCATGGTGGCCCCGTCGCTGGAGTCCTGTGCGGTGGCGAAGGACAGGGGCGTCAGCGACAGGCCGGCAGTGGCCAGCGGTGCGATGAACAGCCGTTGTGCGTGACGCCGAATGTCAGCTCCCCACATAGTCGTCGCTCCCGGAGCGATGCCGAAGTGTTTCTATTTGCACTACGACGAGTGGTGCGTGGGGTTTCGCTTGTTAGACGCGTCGAGGTGGGCGGAATGTTGCAGAGGAGGATGAAGGAAGACGTCGCAACGGCGACAAGAGTGTTCCCGTTTCGTGGTTTGCCTGCAAGCTTCGGGGAGAGACGAAAAGCGGCGGACTCGATCCCGAGCCCGCCGCTCATTACCAGGGGCGTCCGAGCTACAGACTCAGCCAGTAGTTGATCTTGATCAGCAGCGTGTTGGCGGACGGCGCGTGCCACAGCTCGTTGAGCTGCGAGCCGAGCTTGAAGGAGCCGTCGTCCTCGAAGCCGTTGCGCCCGTGCTGCCACACGAGGAACACGGTCGAGCCCAGCATGTACTCCCAGCGCAGCACGACGTTGGAGCGGAATGACAGCACCGTGAAGTTGGGGTTCTCGATGACGATGTCGGTGTTGCCGTCGCGGTTGAGGTCCACGTCCGTGTTGCGATCTCCGTCCGTCGTCAACTGGTCATCGGTATAGACGAAGAACTGATCCTCGAAACTGGCGCCGCGCGGGTCGTCCACCTGCTTGTAGCGGTCGTACGCCCCGGCCGACACGAAGGGTTCCGCGTAGACCTGCAGCGAGAGCGTCGGGGTGAAGGTGAGATTCGCCCGTAACGTCATGCTCACAGTGGTCTGCTCGATCTCCCCGAACACGTACTGGGTCGAGCCGAGCGCCTCGTCGGTTTGCAGGTACTGCCAGCTGTTGAAACGGCGCGAGAGCTCGGGGGCCAGCATGAAGTCCATGTTGCTGGCGAGACGCCAGGAGACTCCGGTCTCGAGCCCCCACCACCAGGACCCGCTCTGGTCCTCGCGGCCGAGCCAGCCGCTGATCTCACCGCTGAAGGTCTTCCGCTGGTCGGTCCAGAATCCCCACCAACCATTGGTCTCGACCGGCGTCAGGAAGCCGGGTCCGCCCCGCAGCGGCGTGCTGGAGAGTCCACCGGTCTGGCGCCCGATCCCTCCGTACCCGCCCCAGTAGTTCGAGAACGTCCAATTGAAGTTGACGTTGCCGCCGGCGTTCACATGGTCCCAGCCGTAGTTCCACACGGACCACTGGTTGAAGTTGAGGAAGAAGCGGCGGAACACCTTGCCGGGCTCCTGCCAGCGCCGCTGCACCCAGATCCACTGGTTGTGGTAGTCGGCGTCCCGCTGGAATCCCACGTCGTTCACCTCGAAGCCGGGAGAACGGGTCGAGATCCCGGTCGCGCCACGCCAGTCGCCGGACCGCTTCTGGAAGGTGACGTCCCCGGCGAAACCGCCCAGGGAGGTGCGCGTCGGATCGTAGGTCACGTAGTCGTTATCGGGCCGTTGGTAGAAGCGGGCCGATGACAGCTGGGTCTCGTCGATCGCCTCGGCGCTGCCGCGCACGTGGCTCCCCACGACATACCCGCTGAGCGAGTAGCGGTCGCGCGAGAAGCGGTGGTTCACGTTCATGCCGAGCGTGTAGGCGTCGCTCCGCAGCCAGTCGAGGTTGTCCGTGAGGCCCCGGTGCATGCCGGTACCGAACAGGCCAATCTGCGTCTGGCCGTCCCGGAAGTCCCGTGCCACACGTGCTACGCCGTACCAGGTGCGGGGCTCCACAACATCGCGGAACTCGGTGCCCAGGCTGTCTACGGAGCGTGCTTGCTCCTCGGCCGTGAGCGCGCCGGTGAATCCGAGCGTCCAGCCATCGGAGGTCTTCCCGGAGAGCTTCGCGGCGCCCAGGATCGTCGTCTGCCGGACATTCTCCGCGTAGCCGCCGCGGTCCTCTGGCGAGCCCTGCGGCCGGCGCCCTATGCGCCGCGTGTAGAACAGCTGCTCCGCGCCGCCGCCGAGGGAGAAGCGGAACATGTCCAGCCCCTCGAGGAAGAAGGGGCGCCGCTCGGGGAAGAAGCTCTCGAACGCCGAGAGGTTCACCACCGCCGGGTCGGCCTCGACCTGTCCGAAGTCGGGGTTGATGGTGCCCTGCAGCGTGAAGTTGGAGGTCAGGCCGATGGTGAAGTCGGCGCCGGCCGCAGCGTTTTGCTCCTTCCCGGTCAGGAAGGGATTGCCGTCCTCACCGGGCGCGCGGGTGCCGGTGGCCGACACGTAGGGCAGCACCTCGACGCGGCGCGGCGGCTTCACGCCCTGGAGTCCCACCAAGTCGCCGAACTGTGAGACCATGCCCGACTGGTCCTTCGGGGGCATGCGCCAGTACTGCTCCTCGTTCAGGCGGTTGATGCGGCGGTAGACGTTGAACCCGAACTGCTCCTGGTTGGCGGAGAAACGGAGCTGGCTGAAGGGAATGCGGAACTCCGCCGTCCAGCCCTCCGGGTCGCGCGATGTGGCGACGTCCCACACCGCGTTCCAGGAGTCGTCCCGGTTGTTGTCGTCGTACATGTAGATGTCGCGCTTCACGCCGGCGGCATTCACCATGAAGTAGAACGCCGTGCGCCGGTCGAAGTACGAGTCGATCATCACGCCGATCCAGTCGGAGGGCGACCAATCGTCGCGCCGCGTGAGGCGTCCGCTGATCTCATCGGCCTGCGAGTCGTGCGCCCGGACGGCCACGTACAGCGCGTCGTTGGTGTAGAGGACTCGCGCCTCGGTACGTTCGGTGCCGGGCTCCCCCTCGTCGGGATCGCGTTGGGTGAAGTCGGAGATCATCGGCGCGGCCTGCCATGCCTCGTCATCCAGCTTGCCGTCGAGCTGCGGTGCCCCCGGAGCGGCACGCATGGCCATGGCGGCGGCGGGCGGCTCGATCGCGGCAGTCGCCGCGGCAGTGGAGTTTTGGGCAGCGGCGGGCGCAGCGAACCCCACCGCCAGCAGCGCGGCACAGGCCGCCGGCAGGTGTCTCGGGGTGAAACGGAAGTTCGCCATCGCGCGTCTCCCGTAGGGGGCTGCGCTAGCCTTCTCAAAATACGACAGGTCCGCTCGGGGTTCCTGTACTACAGTTAGACGAGGGAAGCGCCGAAAAGGTTGCAGGGGGTTTGGGTTGCGGAGCCGTTGCCGAGTGGCTGCGCGTAAGCTACGTTAGTGCAACGTGTTATGGCCCGCCGCCGCCATGCGGGTGCCGGCGGCGGATTGCGGATCGGGTAGTTGTGGGAAAGGAAGGGGGCGATGAAGCAGCTCGTTCTCCAGCGGCACGGTGAGAGCACCTGGAACAAGGAGAACCGGTTCACGGGGTGGACCGACGTGGGGCTCACCGAGAAGGGCGTCCGGGAGGCGATCGAGGCAGGAAAGGTCCTCAAGGCCGAGGGCTACACCTTCGACGTGGCATACACATCGGTCCTGAAGCGGGCCGTGAAGACCCTCTGGCTCACGCTGGAGGAGATGGACCTCATGTGGATCCCCGTCATCAACAGCTGGCGGCTCAACGAGCGACACTACGGTGCGCTCCAGGGGCTCAACAAGGCCGAGACCGCCGAGCAGCACGGGGACGAGCAGGTGAAGCTGTGGCGCCGCAGCTACGACACACGGCCGCCCGCGCTCACGACGGACGACCCGCGCTACCCGGGGAACGATCCCCGCTACGCCGACCTCACCGAGGACGAACTGCCGCTCAGCGAGTGCCTCAAGGACACGGTGGAGCGGATGCTGCCGTACTGGCACGAGACGATCGCGCCGGTGGTGAAGTCGGGAACGAGAGTGCTCGTCTCGGCGCACGGCAACTCGCTCAGGGCGCTGGTGAAGTACCTGGACAACGTGTCGGACGAGGAGATCGTGGGGCTCAACATCCCCACCGGGATTCCCCTGGTGTACGAGCTCAACGACGACGATCTGACGCCAATTCGGAGCTACTACTTGGGGGATCCGGAGAAGGTGAAGGCGGCCCAGCAGGCGGTGGCCAACCAGGCGAAACGCAAGAAGTAGGGCAGGGTGGGAGCGGGTTGACCCTCTTTCAGGGCCCCGCTAGGTTCAACTGCCCGTGAGTGTTACGGGGCCGTGGTGGCTGTAGCTCAATCGGTTAGAGCGCCGGACTGTGGCTCCGGAGGTTGGGGGTTCAATTCCCCTCAGCCACCCTTAGGCTCGTAGCTCAAGTGGTAGAGCACCGGTCTCCAAAACCGGGGGTTGCAGGTTCGAGTCCTGCCGGGCCTGTTTTGTAAGAGGTTGAAACAGTGCGAGTTGTGGGAACGGCGTCAGCGTATGCGTGTGCCGTTTTCGTATGTTGGGCACATTTTTGGGCACATCGATCTTTCCTTAGTGGCAAACGCAGAGATGACTGGGAGCCCCCAAGGGATTTAAGTGTTCGACCTTGGGTGGGCCAGAAGTTGTCAAACGGTACTATCCATCACTGACGCAACGGATTAGGGGCGGAAGGACATCGCCCCTTTTCCTTTACGGCGCCAATGAAATCGGATGTTTCAGGCACATTTTGGACACAGCTCACGGGATTACCAGAGTGCCTGGAACGGAAAGCGGCGTTCTGCCCAACTTCTCGACCTTCATCGTGATCGGGTTGTAGTGATGACCTGAACCTATATCTCGCCAAATGCCCCGTGTCCGCTTGGCCAAGGCAACTCTATAGGTGAGGTCGTTGAATACACTTACCTGCGAAGCAATTCCTTCAAAACGCTTCCACTCGAGGGTGATTAGGTGTCCCTGTGTACTCCTTCGCACCTCCGAGTCGGTGGCCAAGATGTTTGGGGCTGGGAATAACACGAACTCGCGCCAGTGATTCTCGCCGTGGAGGATGAAGGCCCGGATTGGATCGAAATCGTCCCTCAGGGCGAATTGTCGATCGAAACCGAACGACACCCACGCGAGATAGTTGAAAGCCATTTTCGCGATCGCTCGAGCTATCACCTGATCGACTATCCCGCGAATCTCGATTTCTACCTCCGTGGTTCCTGCTCTCGGCAAATCGTCAGCATCAGTCCATTTCTTCGGTTTCACTCCGTATGCGCTAAGCGTTGCCCTCACCCGCTCTCCGGCTTCGGGATCATCACCAGACCACACGATGAACACTTCGTCAGTATCGATTTCGGGATCCTTCGTTGGGTCCTTCTCAACAAGGTCCTCCTCCGTTAGGCAAACGAATCCCCCCGCTCGTCGTCGAAACCGAGCCTGCGGCTTTGGGATGAGTGCTGGCTGATCACCGGACGGGGGAGCACGGAACTCGACACGCAACGGGCCGTGCTTACTGTCCTCCGGGAGAGTGATTTCGAGACGCGACTGACCAACGTCACCCGCCTCCCCTGCTGGTTTCGCACCGTACTGGAGCCGAAGCACGGCCTCAAACGTATCCCGACCAAGGGCAAATTCGAGACTCTCTCCGAATCGCTGATTGCAGTCATCACAGACGGAAGGGCGTTCCGTTTGCGTGAGAGTGAGGGCGCCACGAAATCCTTTGCTGAACGCCTTCGGGATTACGTGCT